>MIBJ01000069.1 GCA_001829495.1 Spirochaetes bacterium RBG_16_49_21
GCATGGGTGCCACCTGAATATTTTTTTATTGAATATTCTATTCAGGTGTTGTTAAATAGCAATTAATAAATGAAATTCGACAGGCTCAACAAAGCGTAGCTGCTTCGCTCTCTTCGGTCGCTCGGCGCTCGCGCTTGTCCCGCCGGCTGCGGCGCGGATTCGGGGAGGTTAAAACGCGCCTTGCCAGCGGGGCGCTCGGCACACCGCCTTCGGCGGTGTCGGCTACGCTTGGGCGTTAGGCGCGCCATTTTTGCCGCCCTGATTTTTGAATACATAATATTATTTTAATGACAAATGTCTTATTTTGTATTATATTATCATATACTATAATTGAGGAGATAACAATGCCGAAAACTATCACATTACGCATAGATGATACATTACTGAATAGGTTCAAACATCACGCAGCAATAGAAAATAGAACTCTCTCAAATTTTATCGAAACTGCGACGTTGCGATATATTGAAGAAATTGAATTGGTAGATGAATTTGAAATGTCTGAAATCTTGAGTAATGAAAAATTATTAAAGCGATTGAAAAAAGGAAGTGAAGATGCTCGTAAAAGAAGAGGGCGTTTTGTCTAATTATAAAATATTTGAAACAAATAACTTTCTAGATGATATTGAAGATATTGGATCAAACCTTAGAAAAAAGATATATTCAAAAATTCAAAATTATGTGTATCCTCAACTTAAGGCAAATCCTTATTACGGGAAAAATATTAGAAAACTTATAAATTATCATCCTCCTACCTGGCGTTATAGAGTTGGTGATTATAGATTATTTTATGAAATAAATGAAAAAGAAAAAATTATATTTATTATTGGCATTGAGATTAGACAGAAGGCGTATTAAGGGCGGCAAAAACAGCGTCTAACATGGGAGTCTGTTGCAAAACTCATAAATTAATTCACTGTTAATTCCTAAACAGTAAAAATGATAAAAAGCTATTAATTTAAAAGAGCCTCCTTCAGAATGGTTTTTCCACAAACACAAAACTAAAGGAGGCTCTAAATGAACTATAAAGAGATTTTATGGGGGATTATTTCCGATGTCAATACAATTACTGAAAAGAAAGAGTATAATAAATACATAAAAATGCATCCAATAGGAAAAATATTCGCCTTACTTCTGTATCATCAATATGCAGGATTGCAATACGGAAGAAGTTTAACATTACAGATACAGAATCTATTATTCAATCCACGGAGTACGCCAAGCCAGGGGGAATTATCAAAGAAATTACAGTATCGGCTGCCCGTTGAATTATGGACCAAAATTTATCAAAATTTATTGATGCAGGCGAAGAATATTAAGAGCAAGAAGTTAGGAAAAGCCATTTCTCGCCTGATAAGAATAATCGATTCAACACATTTGACCGCGACGCCATCAATGAAATGGGCAAAACATAGGAAAACGAAGAATGGATTAAAAATTCACCTGATGATAGATGGCGATACTATTCCCAATGCCTTTAAATTAAAAAATGGCAATTCGAGTGATAAAAAGTCGTTAAAATGGGCAATAAAGCAGGATTTTATCTATGTTTTTGATCGGGGATATAATGATTTCAGTATGTTTGCATGGATCGGTGACCAGGGAGCTTCATTTGTAACGCGTGCTTCAGCAAACATTCATTATGAAACGATAAAAAATCACAAAGTCGGTAACCGTCAGAAAGAGAAAGGAATTCTAGCGGATAGTGTAATCCGGGTTATTAAGGATAGAAAGTCAGGTGAAACTTTACAGCTCAGAATGGTGTCATTTGAATTCATAGATTCAAAAGGCGACTATCAAAATTTTTCGTTGCTCACTGATCTTAAAACCATGCGCTCTGATATAATTGCTGATATTTATCGGGAAAGATGGAACATTGAAGTTGTGTTCTACTGGATTAAAACATTTCTCAAAGTAAAACATTGGATGAGCAGATCCAAAAATGGGTTATTGATTCAATTATACTCTGCTTTAATCGCCTATTTGATGGTTTTGATCGCCCGTCTGGGAAATAACATGCACTTTAAAATTATGAGGGATTATGCTCATAAATATTCAGGGATAATATTGAGGTTTCTTGCAGAATATAACAAATTCATGAAAATCGAAGAATTCTTATTGTTTTCAAGTTAAGGAATTAATAGTGAAATTAATTTACAAATAACAGATATTCGGAATAATATCAATATCTTTTTAAGCCAAGGCTGTTGATATGAATGCACGCTATAAGCCTTATGACCACGAACAGCTTTATTATATTCAAATAAACCCGGAAGAAATTCGCATGCAAAATCCCATCGTCGCAGTTATTGATGATTATATTAATGCCCATGTGGAAATTGAATGGTACCGCGAGAAGCGACACAATCACGATACCGGAGCCCCGGCGCATGATCCCCCTCTGTGCCAACATAGTTGTCGCCTCAGAAGGGGGTGTCAACTATGAAATACAGTGTAGGTTTTAGAAATGGAGTACTGAAGAAGGTCCTACCACCGGAGAGCCGGCCGATAAAAGATGTGGCCAAAGAATACGGCATTACGGAACAAACAATCCATAATTGGATGCAACAGCTTAAATCAGGGAAGATGGAAATAACCAGTGAAGAAAGCTCTCCAAATTTTCGGAGTACCGCTGAGAAATTCAGATTAGTGCTTGAAAGTAGGAGTATACCCGAAGATACTATGGTCTATCTTAACCCGACGTCGGAGACGAAAAGCACGGTAAAAAGTAGTGCAGCATAAAATTCAATTTAAGCGACATCTATGTTGACATATTCCGCTCCGGCGTATGATCCGCGCATATTATTAAAAATTGTTTTACTCGCCTACTCACGCAGGATAAATTCATCGAGGACGATCATGCACGCGTGCCGTGAAAACATCGTATTTCGGGCCTTATCCGCCGACAGCAGCCTCTAGCTATTCAAATTAATATCTTACCAATGTCTTGAGGTCAAAGTGTTACCTATGTCCTGAGGTCGGAACACAGGCCCCAAAATACTTCTTGACATATACAAACTTTGTATATATATTAATAATAAGTCTAATACTTAAAGTGGAGCCTTTTATGAATTCTAGCACCGTTAATATATCATTTAATAAAAATTTGCTTAAACAAATTGATAAAATTGCCAAAGAAGAATCTCGATCCAGATCTGAACTTATTCGTGAAGCCGCGCGATTATATATTGAAAGAAAAAGTAAGTGGCAAAATATATTTGATTATGGTAAAAACCAAATTTCTAAAAAAATTATTAATGAAAATGATATAATGAATGAAATTAAAAAATATAGAAAAGAGAACAGATAATTACTTTTGCTAAAAGTTGTATTAGATTCAAATATTTTTATTTCTGGCATTATCTTTGGTGGTAAGCCTAGAAAAATTATTAATTTAATTATTGAAGGCAAAATAAGACTTTATATTTCCTCAGATATTCTTCTTGAAATAAAGGAAGTATTAGAACGTGATAAATTTGGCTTTTCTCAAACTATAACTCAACAGATTATTTTTGAAATTGAATCATTATCCTATTTAGTTACTCCTAAAAATAAACACTCGATTGTTAGCAGAGATGGTGATGATAATATAATTATTGACTGCGCTGTTGAAGCTAAAGCAGATTATATTATTACCGGTGATAATGATTTATTATCATTGAAAGAATATAAAAGCACAAAAATTATTAATGCTTCTGAATTAATAAGCCTTATTCTTTAGGCCTGTTTGGACGGCGCACAACGGTAGGCTTGAAAACACAAGGAAAGAGTAGCTGTGAAGTGTGGTTTAATACCACTCTTCTTGGTGAAATTGACTTGAATTCTTTTGTCTTTAAATCTATTCTTGAAAAATGAAATCAGGGCTAGCTATTCAAATTAATATGTTACCGATGTCTGGAGGTCAAAGTGTTACCTATGTCCTGAGGCCGGACCTCGCTTAGATTCAAAAATGGATAATCAGATGAACATTACAATTAAACAACTATCAGATAATCTTCTAAATGATTACCTCTACTTTTTTGATAATATCGCATTTGCTGACAATAAAGAATGGGAAGGCTGTTATTGTATGTTTTATCACCACGATAATGATGTTAAAGATTGGCTTTCTCGTTCAAAAGAAGATAATAGATCAATGGCTATTAATATGATTAATGATAATAAATTGAACGGATTCCTGGCCTATGATAATGAAACTCCAATTGCTTGGTGTAATGCAAATGATAAAAAATCATTTTCATTTATTAAAAATCTAAGAAAAGTCTACAGTGATTTCGATGATTCTATTGTTTCCATTGTTTGTTTTTTAGTTTCTCACCAATATCGTCGGTATGGCATTAGCAACAAATTATTACAGGCAGTTATTAATTATTATCAAAAATCTGGAAAGAAATATCTTGAAGCGTATCCCTTTAAAAATGTTATTAAAGACTCTGAAAATTATCATGGTCCGTTTAACTTATATATAAAAAATGGCTTTTATATAGATAAAGAATATGAAAAGTATATTGTCATGAAATATAACTTGTCATAAATTGCGATTAACGGCGTCTAACGAGGCTGCAGAAAAACCCCAGAATGAATTGCAATCAAACCATTCTTATGCCATGATGTCCCCGAGGAGGCGGTATGGCACGATATAAAGATTATTCATATACCCAAGGGGTCATGATTCCCGTTGATTTCACAAAATAGATAATCCCCGGCGCGCTTCTATACTGCGTAAAAAATTGAACTATTAAGGACTAATCCTATGAAAATAAATCCTTTCTGCAGCTTTATCATATCAACACTATTCATGATGCTTGCATCATGTTTATCCGCATCGGAAATTCTTTCAGGCACGGAGCATTCTCTGTATGCAAAAATAATGAAAAAGACCCCTGCGCCCTCTGATACCGCGGATAAAGCAGTTAAAAAAGCCAATGAAAAGGAGCCCCCTGAAACAGATGAAAAAAAGAGTCGATGGATCGAGGAAACCCTCGACTACGGCATCCAGGATGAGAGGATCAAGGCCATCAATAAAATCACACAGATAAAAAATGAGGATGTCAAGAGGAAGCTAGCCCGCAGGCTGATTGGATTGATGAAGGAGGAGTCCGACCCTGATGTTCTGGTAAAGGCCGTCACGGCCCTCAGCGAAATGAAGGAAAAGGACTCAATCCCCCTGTTAACCGAAAAAATCGACAATCCCGTAGAAGAGGTCCGCATCGCCGCCGTGTACGGCCTGAAAAGGCTCGGCGCAGTGCAGGCAAAGGATAAAATGATCCGAAAATTAAAAGAGCAGGATCTGGAAAAGAAATCCAATTTCACCGAAGCCCTGTTGAGCGCCCTGGCTGAATTCAAGGCAGGGGAGATCTTCCCCTTTGTCAAAGACGCGCTTGCCGGCGACAAGACCGACCGGAAAGTGAAGGAGGATATGATCCTTTTCCTCGGTAAGGCCCGGGCGAAGGAAGCGACGGATATTCTTCTCAAGCTGTATGCGGACGAAGAGGAAGAGGCCACCCTCAGGGCCTATGCGGTGAATTCCCTGGCCAACATAGGGATTGTCGAAGCGGCTCCTGAAATCAAAAGGGTGATCAAGAGCATTGAATCGTATGAATTTAAAAAAAAGCAAAAATACCATACCCTGTACCTTTATTCAATAACCGCCCTGGCGAAGCTGGGGGACGCCGATGCCGTGCCGAAATTGATCCAAGCCCTCAGAAGCAATAATCCGGAAATAAGGGTTAAGGTCATCGGCCTTATAAAAGAGTTTAAGGACCAAAGAACAATTGACATTTTAAAATATAAAATGAAAAATGATCAGGAGCCGAAGGTGCGTGCGGCGGCAAAAAAGGCGCTGGAAGAATTGGGCGTTGAAGTCAAGGATGAGAAAAAATAACCGATATGAACAGTGAAAACCCGTTTGAAAAAAACAGATTGCGGGATCGATTCAAAGAGATGTTCATTCTTGCCGCTTTTACCGCGGCCATTGCAATAATCTCCCTGCTCGTAATGAACCTGCTGACATTTCCGGTCACTGTTTTTGCGGTCAGACACAAAATCGCATTTAACTTTATCTTTAAATTCCTCGTCAGCGCGGGAATAATAATCCTGCTGGTCTCCCTGGTGCTCCTTACCGTTTTCCGCCTTAGAAAGGGAGGGCTTTCCGCCAAAGAGACGGCCCGGTATATGCTGCGAAAGCCTTTTTATTACCTGGCGCTGTTCTTTGCATTTGTCGCCGTGTCGGCAATGGTCATAGTGCTGTTGTACGTTATGCTCAGCAACAACTATTACTTTTTATATAAATTGACTAACCATTGAATGAAATAATAAATCGATATTAATTCCTAAGCTCATTTAAAAATATATTTTTATTAATTTTAAAGAATAACAGTAGCAATGAATTCAGAAAATTTCGATTCCTTCTTTTTAAATCTGCCTCCTTTTGATAAAAAAAATGACTTTGATCGATTCTGGGAAAAAGCCATTGCTCAGATCAAAAAAATACCGCTCGAGGCCGAGCTGAAAAAAAACAACAAGCGGACGTCTCCCGAATTTGTATCCTATGACGTATCATACAGGGGATTTTCAAAAACCACGATACTGGGGGAGCTCCTCATTCCGAACAAGCGGCCCAAGCCGAAAACCATCATCCATATCCACGATTACAACAATATACAATGGTATCCGCCGCATGTTTTCACCAATAGCACGGCCCACTTTCTGATAACGCTCCGCGGCCATCATGAAATCATATCTATGCAGGAACAGGAGCCGGCCGAGGAGCGCCGATCGCCCGGTTATATGACCGAAAACATACTTGATAAAGACGCTTACTATGTTAAGGCCGTTTTTCTCGACGTGTACCGGTCGATTGACATGCTCCGGCTTACTCAGGACTTGAACTGCAGCGCAATCGGCATAATCGGCAAGGGCTTGGGCGCGGCTGCGGCGATCTTTGCCGCGGCGTATTCCGACAGGGTAGCAGCGGTCGTTCTGGACACCCCGTCATTCTGCCATCTCTCGCAGAGCCAGAATATTTCCACAAGCGAAGCAACCGGCGAGATCAATGACTTCATTGACTCCGTAAAAAATAAAAAGAAGCAAATCAAGGACAATCTGACCTATTTTGACGCGCTCAATTTTTCAGATAAAATACACTGCCCGGTCCTGGCAACCGTTGGTTTTAAGGACACCCTATCCCCTCCTGAATGCGTGTTCGCGCTCTTCAATCACCTGTTGTGCGAGAAAGCCATTGAAGTCTACCCGGAAGAAGGGAACACAGCAGGAGGGACCGCGCAATTCAGGAAATCCATTGACTGGCTTGTAGACCGGATAAATGACAAGTAGTCACGCGGATTCTGTTATAACATAAGGAACAAACAGGGCTTGGCCGATATCCTCATCGATCACGGTGTCGTCATCCTTCTTAATGAACTTTTTTATCCTATGACCGGAGCCGTCCGCCACGGGAATGATGAGTCTCCCGCCGGCCGCAACCTTGCGGAACAACGCGGCCGGAATTATGCCGGCACCGGCTGAGACAATGACGGAATCGAAAACGCCGTCGGCATCGTTAAAATTTCCGGAAAGAATAAACTCGATATTCGTAAAATTTAATCCGAAAAGAAGGCTCCGCGCCCGGAGAAAGAGCTCTTCTATCCTCTCCATGGTGACCACTCTGCCGGCGAGCTTCGAGATAACGGCAGCCTGGTATCCCGATCCGGTGCCGATCTCCAGTACCCTCTCATCGCCGGTCAGTTCCAGAGCCTGAACCATTTTTGCTACCACCGAAGGCTTGGATACGGTCTGCCCGTATCCGATCGGCAGGGAAACATCGTCATAGGCACGGTAACGCAAGGCCTCTGATACAAAGAGATGGCGGGGCACCGCCGCAACAGCCCCAAGCACGGAGCTGGAAAAAATGCCTTTATTCCTGAGGGCGGCGATCATGCCCTGCTGTATATAGCTCGTCATTGCCGGCACCGGTATTTTATTTCAAGGAACAAAATATCCTCCCCATTCGATTCCTTTTTGCCCCTTGTAGTTGACTTCTATTTTCACGTCCGACCACCAGCCTCTGAAATTGGGAAGCTTGAATGTGGGATATACCAGCACATATCGGTATTCCTCCGAGTTCTTAATCCGGGAATATATCGACCTCATACCGTCGACCTGTCTCGGCCGGTACGCGGCGCCTCCGGTCTCCTCGGCGATACTCTTCAACTGCCCGTGCGGCTCCCTGAATGAAATAATGTAAATGGGAATAAAGTGAGCCTTCGCATAGCTCGTGATATTGGCAGGCGTATAGGTCTGGAATGAGTCTTCGGAAACGCTGCCGTCGGTGATGAAAACAACCGCCCGGCGGTTAAGCCGCGGAACCAGATCGCTCACTGCATTGTAAAGGGCAGCGCCGATATTTTTTCCTTCGCCGTATTCCCGCGCCCTCAAGGCCCTGAGCGTCCTCCGCCTGCTCCAGTCGAACCTGTTCCCGACCCAGGAGTTCTTGTTGAAATTCAGCACCTTCATCGAATCGTTTTTTCTCATCATCTTCAAGATAAATTCCGCGACCCAGGTAATATCGTTGTGATAGGCCTCGTTATTTCTTGATCGATCGACGCAGAGGGATATTGAAACCGACGGGAGAAGCCGCTTGAGATAATTGGTATAGAGATTGGTGATCGGAACACCGTCCTCGGTAATCAACAAATTATCGGCGCTGAGGCCGTATACCGGACTCCCGTCCCTGGTCCGAACATTGACATACAGGGCCACCGTGGGAAAGCTCTTCACGTCGACCGACGCGGCCTCCACGCTCAGATTGGAATACTGCCTGGCTGCCGGAGAAAAGAGTACCACTGATTCCGTGCCGTGGTCCAGACAATAGAGGTACGCGTCCCTGTCCGCCACGACCGCTTCAAGCCTGGATGGAGCGCCCCGCGCGTCGCCCGAAGGCGCGAACCGGTGCGTTGATTCGGTCCCCGGATTATAGAAAAAGAGCCCCTTCTTTTCATCTGAAAGGAGCAGGGTATCGCCCATTGCCGATATGCCGCGGGGATATTCCATGTCCTGGATGGAAATGTTGCGCACAAAGTTACCGGAATCATCATAGCAGGCGATTCGCTTATTGCCCGTATCGGTTACATAGACCCTGTCGCGAAAGGCGACCAGATCAGTCGGGCCGGACAGCTCGCCCTCGTATTCTCCCTTTTTCCCGAACTGGAGAATAAATCTTCCCGTATCATCAAACTTCTGTACCCGGCTATTTCCGGAATCAACCACGTACAGCTCGCCGGCGCTGTTATACGCCAGGCCCTCGGGCCCGTGGAACTGCCCCTCGCCGTAGCCGCTTGAACCGAATTTCGTAAGTATTTCGCCCCGCTTGTTCAGTATAATTATCCGGTCATTCCTGAAGTCGGAAACGGCGATCTTGTTGTCGTGGTAATCCACTCCGTAGAGCCGGGAATTCAAAGAGGTCTTGACTGAAAATACGCCGTTGCCGTTCAAATCCAGCTTGACCAGATTCCCCTCGGAAAAAGAGGTTATATACACGCTTTTATCATTGTCGACCGCTATGTCGACCGGCTTATGAAAGACGAATCTCTTGTACCGGGAAGCCGGATACGTTTCGTGAAATACGTAATCGGCATAACCGTGCGATTGAGAAGCACGGACATCCTGGAATCTCAAATTGTCGATGTTGCTTATGACCGCGGCATTTTCGGGAAAAGCCTCCAGAAGATTCTCCCATTCCTTGAGCGCTTCCGCGGAAAGGCCGGCGAGCTTGTAAGCCCTGGCGAGACTGTCCCTCGCGGTGTAATAATCCGGAAATTCCTTCACCGCCTTTCTGAAATATTCCACCGCTGCCAGATACTGCATGTTATTGAAATAGGTGTTCCCCTGACGGAAGTACTTCTTGGCGATCTCGAATTTCACCATGTCCTTGATCTCGGCGAAGGCACAGGGGAGATACGCGATTATAAAAGCAGCCAGGATTACCGACGCCCGCGCGCGTTTTTCAAATTGTTTCAATTTATTCCGGGATATCACACTCTTTCGCCTGCCCCCAACCGCATGTAACGTGAAAAAATAAATACGTCTTTTGTCTGATTATCGTCCGATTAAGATATTGAATCCTGTATTATTTCTATTATTTCCTTATTTCTTTATTGCAAAAATAATCCCCGTTTGTCAATTCTTATCTTATATACCACTGCTGAAGCAAATCTCATAATAAATAAAACCACTGAAAGAATTATGAAAAAAATCGTCTATCTTCTGTATCAGCCGTATAAATTCCTGATCTTTTTCCCGTGGCTTGTCCTATCAACGTTCTTTTTCGCCTTATGGGCGGTGATACTCGTTTACATCGCAAATCCCAAAATTGCAAGCATGGTGTGCGGGTCTACCTGGGCACGGCTAAATGCCTACATGACCCCCATGTGGGTAAAGGTCTCCGGCAGAGGAAATATTGCTGAAAAACAATCGTATGTGATCGTTTCGAACCATCAAAGCCAATATGACATATTCGTCCTGTACGGCTGGCTCGGCGTGGATTTCAAGTGGGTGATGAAGCAGGAGCTGAGGAAAGTCCCGGGCATCGGAATCGGATGCGAAAAAATAGGCCATATATTCATTGACCGCTCCAACCACGAGAGCGCGATCGCGTCCTTAAACGCCGCTAAAGAAAAAATCGTCAATGGAACATCTGTCTTATTCTTCCCCGAGGGAACACGGAGCAGGGACGTGGCTCTCGGCCCATTCAAAAAAGGCGCTTTTAAGATGGCGATAGACCTGGGGCTCCCCATTCTTCCGATCACCATCGCCGGCACCAGGAACATCCTGCCGTCGAATACCATGAAACTCTTCCCCGGAAAAGCACACATGATAATTCACGAGCCGATCGACATCTCCGGTTTCAACGACGCCAATTTACCTGAATTAATCGAGAGGACGCGCTCCATGATCCAATCGGGTCTCGGCGTTCAAAGCATGGAAAAATAATGCTTTTCGATAAGCTCGAAATTTTTTTTAATATTTTTCGCACCGGTGATGATATTCATGTGGCCGGGGAGCAGGATCTCCACATCCAGCTTTGATATTTTTCCGATGCTTTCAATCAGCTTATTCCCGTCTCCCCCGGGGAAATCAACCCTGCCCACGCTCTGCTCGAAAATAAGATCGCCGCACACCAATGCTTTCTTCTCTTTCCAGTACACGCACACGGACCCGGGCGAATGCCCGGGGGTGTGATACACTTCAAGCCGGGTGCCGCCGACGTCCCATTCCCCCTCTTTAATCGGCAGATTAAACTCAAGCTCAGGGAACGGCATTCCGAACATCTGAAAAAATTTCGGGCCCATTGTATTGAAGAATGAAATTTCCTCCCCATGCATTCCAAGCGGTATGTTTTTCTCCTTGAAATAGAGCGATCCTTCAAAATGGTCCGGGTGGCAATGGGTATTGACCACGGCGCGTATGTCGTCCGGGTTTAACCCGTCGTTTCTCATTTCTTCGAATCTGACGTCGAGATAATTCTTGAGTCCCGGATCAAAAAGCATATTGAGCGGCTCGCCGAAATAGAACATATTGGCGTTATTTACGAAATATCCCTTCCAAATATACGCGTACACACTGTCCGTCACCTTCATCCACAACCTCCTCCGAATGCGGGCATAATCAAAATCTTTGCGTCTTTGCGAGAACTTTCCAAATAGCTGAATAGTTACTGCTACATGACTAAATAATATTTAATTCTTGTCAAATCACCGTATTTTTGGTGTAACGAAAAAAATACAAGGATTTTTTATGGAAAACAACGACGATCTCCAGCCGGAGGATATCGAAGAAGAGCCTGTACGGCCCAAAGGGCCCCTCGCGCAATTCCCCTCTCTGCGCCATGCAGCGCCGGCGTTTCTTCTCTTTCTCATCTTTTATATCGCCACGGTCATATACAACCGGTATCCCCAGGGCGAGTACCTGTGGCTCAGCGGAGAAAGCCTGTTCGTCAGGCACCAGTATTGGAGGCTCGCCACCTCCATCATTACCCATGCCGACCTCATCCACCTGATCTCCAATGCCCTGATCTTTCTCGTTTTCGGCTGGATGATAAAGGCCTACTTCGGGTTCATCGCCTTCCCTCTCGTATCGTTCATCATCGGGCTCGCGACCAACTTTTTGACCGTATTCATGTACGAGCCGAATATTAGGCTGATAGGCGCTTCCGGCATGGCCTACGGCATGGTTTCCTTCTGGCTTGTGCTGTACATCAAGCACGATACCGACCACACGATACCCGTCCGGATAATACGGGCCGTAGGCTTTGCCCTGGTCATGATGTTTCCCTCCACCTTTGACCCGCATGTCAGCTACCTGGCCCACGCCATCGGTTTCGGCATTGGACTGGTCGCCGGGATTCTCCTTATCCCGGTGATTCCGGTGCGCGAGCCGAAATGATAAATAATTCTTGTAAAATACACCGGCGTTTTTGATGAATAGGCCGAATAGATTTTTTCCGGGAGATCCAAATGTACGGTGAAATGCATCTGTCTAAACGTGAGCTCAGGTCCTGCATGGAGCTGGGGAAGGCCCTTACGTCCGAACTCGATCCGAACCGGCTCTTCGGCACCATACTCAGAAAATTATCCGAAATGATCCCGGCCGATATATGGTCCCTCCTCCTCCTTGACCGGGATACCGGGGAACTACGGTTCAGTCTGAGCGTCGATTTAAACATTGAAGAGATCAGGGATATACGCATAAAAGCGGGCCAGGGGATCGCCGGCCAGGTGGCGCTTACGCGAGAACCGATGATCGTGGAGGATGTTACAGCGTCAAAATTCTTCAATGATGAGATTGACCGGATATCAGGGAAGACAACCAGGTCGGTAATGTGCGTTCCCCTCATATTCGGCAATCAGGTCGTCGGCGTGATTGAAACCATTAATCCGCATAAAACAACGAAGAAGGCCCTGTCCATCCTGATGTTTATCGCCGATTATGCGGCCATAGCGGTTGAAAACACGCGCCGGTATCAGCACATCCAGTTGCTCGCCAACAAGGACGATTTAACCGGCCTGTACAATACGCGGTATCTGTATCAGGTGCTCGCGGACCTTTTTGAAAAGAGCAAAAGCTCTGCAAATCCGTTCGCCCTTATCTTCATGGATATCGATCATTTCAAAAAGGTGGTTGATGCCCATGGACATCTGAACGGCAGCCAGGCCATCCAGGAGGTAGCGGCGACGATACGGGATTCCCTTGCCGATCCGGCCTTTGGGGTAAGCTACGGCGGCGATGAGTTCGTGGTGGTACTGCCCGGTTATACGAAATCCCGGGCGCTGGTCAAGGCGGAGGAGATCCGCTCTCTCATGAATCAAACCGTATATCTTTCAAATAAAGGAATCAATGTATTATTGAGCGCGAGTTTCGGGGTCGCCGCATATCCTGACGATGCGACAAATATACTGCGCCTTCTCTCGGTAGCCGATAAGGCGATGTTCAACATCAAAAGCGGGGGCAAAAATGCGACCGGCACCGCGTATTAGATCCCGCAAATCCGGCGAACCGATCTAATCAAACAAATATTTATTTTGAGATGTCTCTGTATGATTGATGAATATCGCGGCCGCAACCACGGTGGTCCAGAGACCATACTTGTTTCCCTCGGCTGACTGGCATATGTTCCTGGTCTTGAAAATATGGCCGCTCGCCCGGTAAACCTGTTTCCGCTCATCCCACGCCTGGTCGGAATCGAACGGTATTCCCAGGGTGGAGGCGAGCATGGTCGCGGCCAGATCTTCGGCATAATCGCCGCAGACCTTGGCCGTCTCGCCGAATGAATGGTGTTCTGAAAGGTAACCGTAATTCTCCTGGTCCCGCGGCATTGCAATGCCGATCGCTGCCGACTCCAGCCGGTTCGGCTCGTTGGTTTCGTTCCGGGCCATTACGCAGTAGGTTATTTCGCCGGGGCTCAGGAGCTTGATCCCCTCCTGTTTCGATATTATCTTGCATTTCGGCGGGAGAATGCTTGATACATAAACGAGATTGCATTTTTCAATGCCGGCGTTCCTGAGCGCAAGCTCAAATGAGGAGAGCTTATTTTTATGAACGCCGACCCCTTTGGTGAGAAATAACCTGTTCGGTACCATGCAAACCTTCCCGCTGAAAAATAATGAAGTATTAATTTAGCCTGACGCAAAATTGACAAGAATTTTTTGATAAATTTTTGCATATTATTAAAAAAACCCAGAATCTATGTTCTATTTTATTGACTTGACTTTAATCTTTGGTACTCCTATATTCCTTCCATGGGCATGGATGATGCTGAAGAGTTGCCCTGAATCCAAAAAATTTAACTATACGGTGAGGAGGTGTACTTATGCGAAAACTTCTGGTATTTGCTGTTCTCGTCCTGTTCATGCTATCGTTCTCAGTATCATGTAAAAAATTTTCAGATACCGATATTAAATTCGGTATAATCGGCCCGATGCAGCTGTCCCAGGGAAACTATCAGTGGAATGGGGCAACGCTGGCGGCGGAAGAGATCAATGCTGCCGGAGGTATAAAGGTCGGCGCTGAAAGGAAAAAAATAGAATTGATCAAAGCCGACTCTAATGAACTTACCAGCATACCTGATGCCGTTAATGCAATGGAACGCCTCATTACCCAGGAAAATGCTGACTTCATACTGGGGGGCTTCAGGACCGAGGCGGTTCTCGCGATGCAGGATATCGCCATGGATCATAAGAAAATCTTTATCGGCGTGGGAGCGGCTCATCCTGAACTGTGCCTCAGGGTCGCCAAGGATTATAACAAGTATAAATACTTTTTCAGGGGAGCTCCGGTGAATTCAAAATTTCTTGGGAAGACGATGTTCATACATCTCGGATCGGTTGCTGAAATTCTGAAAAAGGAATTAAAAATCCCGAAGATAAAGGTCGCCGTGGTCGCCGAAAAAGCACTCTGGGCGGATGCGATCGTAGATGCAAGCAAGAAGACTATCCCGAAAATGGGGTTGGAACTATCAGGTATTTGGCGGCCCGCCGCTCAGGCGGCAGACGTGTCTCCGGAAATCTCAGCCATTCAGCGCAAGGGGGCCCACATCGCATTTACCATTTTTTCGTCCGCGGTAGGCCTTACGTTCGTGAAGCAGATCGCGGAACTGAAAGCGCCCATCGTCCTGGTCGGAAACAACACTGAGGCCCAGAAAAAAGGGTTCTGGGACGCGACTCAGGGCAAATGCAACTATGTAATGTCGCAGTCCACTTTCGCTCAAATAGGGTATCAAAACGAGCTCACAAAGCCGTTCATAGAAAAATACATAGCCCGGTTCAATGAAATACCGAGCTATACTGCTGATACCTATAGCTATGTTAAAATTCTCGCGCAATGCATTGAAAAAGCAGGGTCAACTGATGCGGAAAAAATAATTCCCCTATTGGAAAATGAAGAGTTCAATACGGTTACCGGCAAGGTCAAGTATATGAAAGACGAAAAAGAGAACCCTCTTCATGAGCTTACCTGGGGCCCGGGCTATATAATCACCTCAGGTGCCCAATGGCAGGACGGCAAATTTACGAGCGTCTGGCCCAATAAATGGAAGCTCGATAAAGATTCTCCCGAGATTACTTTTATCGATGTCGGACAGTACAAGATACCGCCGGTCATGATCGAAAAGTATAAAAAATAATCAATTGTAGGCGGGGTTCACCAGGTAGGGGCGGATAATTATCCGCCCCTACCTATTCAAACCGACGAGCTCCTGGGTAAGCAGCTGCAGGTGCTTTTTTTCTTCGTCTATGATAAAGCTGATTTTATCCTTCCCGAGGCTATCCGGCACTATGTCCTTCATTCCGACATAGAAGACGATGGAATCCTTTTCAGCGATTATGGCGTTCAGAAGTATCGATTCTGTTGAAAAGGTCTCGATCTGCTTGCCGGAAAATATGCGCAAGTCGGCAAGCGCCTTGAGGTAGAGCGCGGATTCATCCAGGGGATCGAACACGGTCGGGCCTTTTTCCTTTTCGGCGAGCGATTTTCTCATGGACGAGAAAATTCTACGATGATCGATCTCCATAGATGCAAGATCCAGCAGCAGCTTTTTAAAGCGTCCATCCGATATCTTTTCAGAAGCTTTCCGGTAAAATGAAGCGCCGTTCTCCTCTATCTGTTCGGCGATCTCAAAGACATTATCCACATTGAAATCAAAAGCCATTATCGTCCCCCTCCCCGTGCGTATGCTCAGTATTAATCAAAGCCTATTCAATAATGCCGCCGCGGAAATTATTTGTCAATGATTATTGCGCCTTCGCGGCTTGAACGGGCACGGCTCAACGAAATCCCTCACAGAAGGAGTCCGCGTTCACGCCGATGGCATCGTGGTTGTATCCGCCTTCGAGCAGGGCGTAACGCCGTCCTTGACACAGCTTGCCTGAATACTCCCTCATCAGCCTGCCCAGGTCGGCGTAATCCGCCGGATACAGAAGGTTGCCCCAGTCATTGATCCCCTGATCGAATCCGGCTGATGCTGCGAAGATATCGATATTTTCAAGATGGCGCATATAATCCTCCACCTCAGCCAAATAATCCCACCGATCGTGAGACAGGGGATTCACTATCGAGACTCTGAAGCCGTCGCTCCGCCGCTCCAGAATGTTGATGTTGCCGTCCCCGGTATGGAGGTCGAAATCAAGCACAAAGGCTGATCTGATCTTACCCTCGGCATGGAGCCTGAGCAGGCTTATGCTTACGTTGTTAAAAAAGCAGAAGCCCCAGCAGGAATCCGCGGATGCGTGATGACCGGGAGGCCGTATAACCGCGAAAGCGGGATTGCCCCCATAGGCCTCCTCTGCGGCGAGAATTGCGCCGCCTGCTGCGAGCGAGGCCAGCTCATAAAGAAGAGGGTCGCTCTTGATCTGCTGATGGTGAAGCCTCCCATGAGCGCGCAGGATGTCTTCTTCAGTTGCAGGCTCCGGCCTGATGATCTCATACCGGTCGCTTTTGCTGCCGACGATCCGGACGATACCGTCCAGCCTCCCTGGGGCTGCAGCCGGATCTGAAGCGTAATCCGAATTGAAATACTTTTCATGAAATACTATTTTCATGGCAGTACCCCTCATTGATCCTAACTTCTACCCACATCTTCCTGTGTACACAGGGAGGTATAACACCCATGGTAAAAAGAATAGCATAGGGGGGATTAGATGTCCACAAAAATTCAATATCGAAAAACGGGAGCCGGGCGCACTGATGCCGATACCGCCCTGCATTGCATAAAAATAGATTGACGGACAAAATTAAGCTCAAGAGATATATAAATTAATCAGGATGCGCTGCCATGATCGCTCTCATCACGGATTTCGGCTATGCCGACCATTATGATCGTATTCGCAATTGTCGTTGATCCGGGCGTGGGCACCGATCGGAGGGGACATGGAAATCGGAGATCGTATCGTCATTAAGAAATGAATATAAGTTATATTTCGCAATGAAAAATTATATTCCGGTACCCACAGAGCAGGAATGCTTCGAAATCATGAGGCGTTATCATATGCGGGATAACATCATGAAGCATTCAATGCAGGTCATGAAGGTATCCATGGCGATTGTGGAAAATCTCAAGGAGCCTTCGCTGATACAGGCCGACCTCGTACAGGCGGCGGCGCTCCTGCACGATATAGCCAAATCCAGAACCATAGAAACGAAAGAGCTCCGCCACGACCTTATCGGCGGCACAATCATGCGGGAGCTCGGGTATGAGGCAATAGCACGGATCGTGGATTCACACGTGGTATTTGACGATTTCAAGCCGGATGGGAGCCTGGAGGAGCGCGAGATCGTGTTCTATGCGGACAAGAGGGTCATGCATGACAGAATCGTATCCCTCGACGAACGGGTCGCCGATCTGGTCCGCCGCTACGGGATCAACGAGCGTATCGTCAATTTAATCACCGAGAATAAGAATTTCATCCGGGAACTGGGAATAAAGATCCAATCCTTCCTCGTCAGTGATATTGAGGAAATAATATCCCGGCTATGATGAAACGCTTCTGCATCCTTGATTGTTACGTCGATGAGCCGGCCTGTCTCGGGGTGCCTCCCTTCGTATCCCCCTACCCCCGCTATATCTTCGGCGCCCTTGTCCGGGCGGGCGTGGATGAGACCCGGATCAGATATCTGACCATAGACGCGCTCAGGGAAAAGGATTATCATCTCGACGGCGTCTATGACCTGGTGTTCCTGATCGGTGGCGCCGTGGTACCGGGCAAATACCTGGGAAGCAGAATCGGCACCCTGGCGGAGATACGGCGCATCGCCGAACGCAATGCGGAACAAAATTTCGCCGTCGGCGGGCTGATCAGCCGCGTGCTGGACGAAAAACCGAACACCCTGCTCGTCGCCGATGATATAGAAAAATTCGCGCATACGTATGCGCTCAATGAGCCGTCCGATTCCCGGCGCTCCGCGCACGAGATCGCCTCCTGGGCCGTATCGGGCGCCCCGGTGATGAAGCAGCATCCGCGGTATCCTGACCTGATCTGCGAGATCGAGACATACCGGGGCTGTCCCCGAACGAGCCACTGCTCCTTCTGCTCAGAGGGGCTCTTTGGAACCGTGGAATTCCGCGAACCTGAGGATATAATTGCTGAGATAGACGCCCTGATCGATGCCGGAATATCCCGGTTCAGGCTCGGCCGGCAGGCGGATATCTTGCAGTACAAATCGGACTTCACCCATTTTATCCGGGGATTCCCGAGGCCCCGGACAGCGCCGATACTGGACCTCCTGTCCGGGCTCAGGGAAAAAAAATCGAAAGGATATATAACAACGCTCAATATCGACAACGCGAATCCCGGAACCATAGCCCATTATCCGGAGGAGGCTTCACGCATACTCGAGGGAATCGTCGCAACGATAACGCCGGGCGATACCCTTGCGCTCGGGGTCGAATCCTTTGATCCGCACGTCATAGCAGCGAATAACCTTAAAGTCTCCGGGGACGAGGCGCTCACGGCCATAGAGATAATAAACCGGATAGGCGGCGGCCGGATGAATTCCATCCCAGTGCTTTTGCCCGGCGTGAACCTGCTTCACGGCCTTCCGGGCGAGAGTGCCGGCACCTTTGAGGAAAATTACCGGTGGCTGCGGAAGATCAGGGACCGGGGCCTCCTGGTGAAGCGAATAAACATGCGGCAGGTCCTCCCCTTCCCCGGAACCCCGCTTTATAATATCAAAGCAACGGTCCCTCGGGCGGCTACTCATCGATTTATCTATTACCGCGACAAGATACGCTCCGAGATCGAACATTACATGCTGCAGAGGATATATCCTGTCGGAACCATTATCCGTGAGAACCAGATACTGGATATGCGCGCCGGATACTCTTATGGGAAACAGATCGCAAGCTATTCCATAACCGTGAAGTTTCCGCTGCATCTGCCGGTAAAAAGCTTCCATGATGCCGTGGTCATCGGCCACCGGGAGCGATCATTGCTCGCCCTGCCGAATCCGATTCCCCTCAACTCCCTCCCCCAGAAGGCGATCGAGCTGATCCCCGGGGTTGGAAAGAAAAGAGGAGCTGATTTTGTTCTCGGCCGGCCGTTTAAAGAAATGAAGGATGCGCTCAAAATCCTTGACGGGGCAGATGAAGCGATAACGGAAAAATTTTCATTAACGGGAGAGGCGCTGATTTCCCAAAAACATATACCTTAATACTCAATGATTTTTGCCCCTCCAATATTTATTGCTTGACAGAAAATTATACCTGTTTTTATTGTAGTATATGCATATAAACTTAAATTATTGGATATCGCATGAAAGAATCATCAGAATTATTTAAAATTCTTTCAGTTGATAAGCGAATCGAAATTATTGAGCTTCTAAAAAATAATTCCCTGTGCGTAAGCGCTATAGCTCAAAAATTGAGGATAACTCCATCCGCTGCTTCTCAACACCTGCGTGTATTAAAAAATTTCCACTTCGTGAATGATGAAAGACAGGGCTATAATATACTATATTCTTTAAACCGTGCTTCTCTGGAAAAATGCAGACAAAGACTCAACAGAGTATGTACCTGTGGATGTAATAAACAAAGCAATCAATGTTGAAAGTATAGCGGCTATTTTTTTATTAATTATTTAAGTTTATATGCATATACTTAATAAAAGGAGGTGATATATAATGGATAAAACCACAAAAGAAAACAAAGAGCAGCAGGAAGAATTAACTTAATTTTAATTCAGGGAGCTTAAAAATGAAAGAAATAATATTAATTTTTATCAATTGGCTTCATCTTGGTGCCGCTGTAATTTGGATTGGCGGTATTTTTTTTATGCTATTCATTGCAATCCCATCTGCAAAAAAGATTCCACGTGAAGAAACTCATACAATAATGGGATATATCTCAAAAAGATTCACTTATTTTGCAAACTATTCAATACTCATTTTAATATTAACCGGTATTGTTTTAACTGTTCTGAATAAAAATTTTTCAGGTATGGAGAATTTTAATAATTTATGGGTGCAAATTCTCGTCATAAAACATATAATCATTTTATTGATGATTATTGTTCATTTTTACCGGCTCCTGGTATTATCGCGTAAAATTGAAAATGCCTCTTCCCTAGAGGAAAAATCTTCCTTACAAAATAAATCTTTTCTTTTAGTTAAATTAAATTTTACCCTGGGTATGACCGTATTATTTTTAAGCGGAATTACATTATTTTTATAAGAATGGATATTACTGCCGATAAGAGCGGCAATTTTTCCCAAGAGTAGATCGACGGATACCGCAGGCCGGTGCAACAATATGATTACTTTTTTTCAAATTCATAATAATATTGATACGCTAATAATCGGGAATGCTGTTTTATCAGTTTAAAGCCTGCACCGGCCATGAGCGATAACATTTCTTTGCTCGTTATCTTTATGCTTGCCGGGGGGCCTTCCGGGATATTTCCTTCTTTGAATTCAATAAGAATCAGTTTTGAGGATTTTTTCATCTCCGTGTACAATTTTGATAACCACTCTCCGCGTTTTTTGACATGATGCAAAACATCACACATGAAGACCACATCAACGTTTTCCGGAACTCTGGGATCATCATAAGAAGCGATAACCACTTCAATATTCTTAATACGGGAAGTTTTGGCCTTATGGTGGATATATCGTATCATGCCAGGCTCCACGTCGATGGCGACAACCTTTCCGCGGGGAAGTTCTTTCGAAAAACGAAAGGTAAAGTAGCCTGAACCCGCTCCGATATCCGCAAGTATTTCAGAACCTTTCAGACCGATTGAGGAAATCACCGCCTCGGGTTTTTGCCAGCCGTTCCTGTCTTTTCTTTCCAAAAAATCGATGTACTTTTTTACATCTTCAAAAGGCTTCATGCCGCGCGCATTGACGCCCTGCTTTTTTAAAGGGCAATCCACCGGTACTTCGGTATTTTTTTGATTATGGGAATTCCCGCATGAAACGGATGCGAGTAATAATGGAAATAGCAGCCAAACACTAATTTTATTCTTCATATAGAAATCCCTGCATGATTTTATAGTGCGACCTTATTTATATCGAACAGGTTCCATTATAATAAGATTCCGACCAGCTTTTCGATCGCGGTGTCGATTTCCTCCCTGGTGGTAAATCTGCCCAGGCTGAAGCGTATCGCCCCGCGCGCCGCCCCTTCATCCGTTCCCATCGCCTTTAAAACCGGCGAAATCGTCGTCAAACCGGAATGGCATGCGGATCCGGTCGATGCCGCCACGTCATTCAGGTTATCGAGTATTTCATGCCCGTCATGACCAAGAAAACCGATATTGAGGGTGTTCGGGAGCCTTTGGGTCGGATGCCCGTTCAGTCTTATTGTATCCTTGAATTTTTCCTTCAATTTATGGTAAAAATAATCGGTCAATTCCCGCACGCCGTTGTTCGTGATTTCTATTCCCGCTATTTCGCACGCCTTACCGAGGGCCGCGTCGAACACGACATTTTCGGTTCCCGCCCTTCTCCCGCTCTCGTGTCCGGCGCCGTGTATGAGCGGTTCTATCGTTATGCCTCCTCTCACGAATGCCGCGCCGATCCCCTTCGGCGCGTAGAGCTTGTGCCCGGCGACCGTAAGAAAATCGACGCCCAGGTCGTCCACTGAAACCGGGATCTTCCCGATCGATTGGGCGGCGTCGGTATGTAAGAGAACGCCCTGTTTTTTGCAGACCTTCGCTATCTCTCCGATCGGCTGGATCGTACCCGTTTCATTGTTCGCGTGCATGATTGTCACCAGAATGGTTTTGTCGGATATGAGCCGCTCGATATCGTCGACGCGGACCATGCCGTATTTATCGACCGGCGCGTACGATACCTGGTATCCCAATGATTCCAGGTATTTGCACGGGTTCAGAACCGAGGGATGTTCTACCTGCGAGGTAATGATATGGTTTCCTTTGGTTTTGTACGCAGTGGCGACGCCCCTTATAATGTAGTTATTCGATTCGCTGCCGCCGCTGGTAAACACGATTTCATCGGGTTTGCACGCGAGGAGTGCGGCAACCTTTGCGCGCGATTCTTCCACCGCGTTTTTCGCCCGCGTCCCCAGGGCGTGGGAACTCGATGGATTCCCGTATTCGCTTCGTATGTAAGGCATCATCGCTTCCGCTACTCGCGGGTCTATGGGCGTCGTGGCATTATAGTCCAGGTAAATCATGAGGCTTCTTCTCCATCAGTGCGTAAATTCAAAGAGACGGACGGAATCACCCGCTTTTTTCTTAATTGTGTCGATTATCATCTCTGCGTTGGGACAGGGGAATCCGATCGGAGTTCCCCGGGATATGCATGACGCCATGGCGATGGCGTCCGCGCCCCGTTTCACCATTTCGGCGGCCCTACTTACCGCCTTCTTGCCGGGGCACCCCCCGCAGCTCACGACACCAACGATCTCGATCTCTTCCTCAATACCCTCGAACGCGCCTTTTTTATTCTTCATTACCTTGAAATCGGTCGTGGCCTGGCATATATCTTCGGTCTGCAGGCACCTGATTAATCCAATCTTCATGTATCATTTCTCCTGATATTATTTAATCATATCATGTTACATACGTATAAAATTTTAAACGCCTGTGTTTCATCAGATTGTTTTTAAGGGATAAACGCCGCCGGCCTGAATCAGCATTATTAAAAGGTTAGCACCTTATCCGCGCTTACAGTCCAATTCGCCAACTCCACCATGGTGCTCCTTTCAGTTCCCGCTATCAATGCGAGGTCTTTCAACCCCCGCGCGTCCATGCACGTCCCGCACAGCTTCACCGTGCCGCCCTTGTTGATTACCGCCGAGATCATGCGCTCTATGTTATAGTATCCCTGGGCCGTGTTCTGAGACGGCATTGCCCCGGCTACCGCGTCGGCCATGAGGAAAATCAGCACTTCCGTACCGCTTTCCTCCTTCTGAAGCGCCATCGCCAGCCGGAGCGCGTTGTACATTTTTTCAGTCCCGTATGGTGCGTCGTTGATGATAAATAGGGTCTTCATACCGTCACCTCACTCCTGTTTTTTTCATAGCCTCCGGCGTCTTTCATGATATTGATTTTCCTCTTCATCTGCTCGAACATCACGTCCCGCATGACCAGGCATGCCTTGAGTATTTTCGCGTTTGAGATTTTATAAAATATCCTGGTTCCTTGTCTGCGCGCCGTCACCACTCCCCGCTCGCGCATTATGGACAGGTGCTGCGACAGGTTAGCAAGGCGGATGTTCATTTCCGCGGCCATCTCCTCCACGCTCATCTCCCTGCCGTCAAGCAAAAACAGGATTTCTATTCTTTTGGCGTTCCCCATGAATTTGCAGAAGTCGGCGTGCATTTTGTAGATTTCTTTGTTATTCACGGTTTACCTGATTTTTTATTATTTTCATTAAATCGAAAATAAGAATATATGCAATATAGCTTCACTGCTGCCCCGTGTCAACATTATTATTAAGAATTTCACCGGTAATTATAATTTTGAATTGCCGTATCTGGATTTATTAGTGGCGGCATAAATGCGCAAACAGAATGCCCGGTGGACTCCCTGCCTTGGTTTTTCCCAAGGCTATCTGACCGTGTAAGAAAAGGAGATAGGGAAATAAAAACGGCGATAAGGAGCTACACTCCGTCATCGCCGTGAAAATACGCCGCCGTACCTCGGCTTTAGCCTGAAAACTCTCTAGTGGCCGAACATCTCGAAGAACGGCGGGAAAGTACCTATGAGTCCCAGGGCGATCAGAACAAGCGAGGCGATAAAAACCCTCGCGAAGCCGACCTGTTTGTTCTTCCACAAGATGCCGAATATTATCCAGGCCGCCAGCCACGCTACAACGGCAAACGTGGTCTTACCGCTCAGCGGACCGGCCGGGTCATACAGATTAAGAGCTTTTTTTAACGGGCCTATGGCCTGTGCAAGAGTTGTAAACAGACCGAGAGCCATACAGCTTATACCTGCCGCCAGGATAGCAGCCGCAGCCGGGCCGTTATAGAGATTTTTTTGTTGTTCCATAATCTTTCACCTCCCTTCTATCGAATAGGAGCCATTTTATTAATGAAGGCCCCGAAGGCTACAGCTACCGCAGACGCAAAAAAGGCAATAGAAAATATCACGGCTGTTGCTTTCCGAATCTTTTCTTCTTCGACCAGTTTGGTTCCGTAGCGGGTTATGATATACGCTACTGCCGTAACCAGAATGGGAGCAAGCCAGGCAATATGCTCCTTCCACTCCATGCCAAAGGTATGCCAGCCGGCCCGATCAGGACTGGAAAGAAGGTACGAACGGGGAAATTGCGCCAGATCGGCTCCTGCCGGCGGTTGCGCCCGGTACCAGATATACACCGTGTAGGTACCGGTTATAACAGTAGCCCAGAGTATAATAGCCGTGGACCAAATGGCAATGCCCAATTGGCGCACCCGCTTCAATGATTCTTCGACTCCGACTCTCTCAGGGCACAGATTCCAAAGGGCTACCAGGATACCGGAAAAGGCTATGAAAAAAAGAGATCCCAAGCCCATCCCGTGAATAACGGTCCAAAATTCTCGCCAGGTGATTACCATTATTTTTCCTCCTTATTTTTCATCCTGCAAGAGCTAACTTTTACTCACATCTCCATGTGTAAGATAAACCCTGTCTCCAGCATCTCTTCTATTCCCTCATCCCCTTTTCTTACACATTTGTGGTAGAAGTCAGCACAAGAGGATATATTCTAGACTAAACGTTCCCTCCGCGCAAGCAATAATTTAAATATGGTCTAAAAAGTAATCTCGGCTTTTACGTATACTCTTTTTGCGTCATTCGGATTCTTGGAGCCCACGTACACGGTTGTAAGCGAGGGGTCGATGGCGCCGCCGTTGAAATATTCAGTTCCACTTGTGTTTGTTACCGGCAACAGTCTCAGGGTCTTGTTCTTCGTGACAAAATACCGCTGCAGCTCGCCGCCGACCATGATCCTGAAATTTTTGCTGAACTGCCACCCGACTCCCAGGAGATAGAGTATCGTTTTTCGTTCCTTAGCGAAATCTATGTTGGTAAGCAATCTCTGATGGGTTCTGGCCTGGAAGCCGTACACCACCCTTCCGACGAGGATGAGAGGAACCGTCGGAACGACCCCGCCGAGGTTGAAATTGAGCCAGGAATCCAGGATCCGGTACCCTCTTTTCAGGACCGGATACAGAAACACGTCCGTTGAGGGGAATGTCAATGCAGAGCCGAACGCCGAGGTGAGGCCGACCGTCGTGGCATAGACGAATACATGGTTAAAGCCCATCTTGATCAGATCGGATGTATAGGCAGCGCCGTAGCCGTAGAATTCGGTTTTGGCCTTTTTCCCCGTGTAATCGTACTTGTTGTCGATGTTGTTTCTGCCGAAACCGCTTAAATAGAACCCCTTGAACGGGGTTATGGCCGCCAGATAGCTCACCGCCTTATATGAATTGGTTTCATTGGCTTTATATCCCGTGCCGTTGGTAAAGGACCCGGTCAGGGTTACATGCTTGGTTAAATCGATGGATGCCGTGACGCCCAGATCTCCCGAATTGTCGATGGTCAGATTGTTCAGAACGGCTTTTGAGTTGTCGATATAGTTCTGGCTGATCCACCGGAAATCGGAAAGGTAGTCGAACCAGCCGATAATCGGGGTGGCGATCATGCCGCCGGAAGCCGAAAGCGCGACAAGGCCAAAATTCTTTCTGGCCTCGATATAGGCGTATTTCAGGTAAAAGTGGAACGCCGCGTTGCTTGCCGCGGTCGGCGTCACGGTGAGGTCCGCGTCGGTCGTCAGCCGGGCGGAAAAGACGTCGCTGATTTTATATCTGACGTCGATCAGCGCGCGGTTGACCCTGAATTCGTTATCGTTCTTCGTTTTCGTTTCGCTCGGATTTGTTTCATATTTGGTGACATGATCGAAGCTGCTGCTGTTGTGGCCCCAGTGCATCCACCAGTCCGTGTAAATCCTCACGCCTATTTTCAGCCTTTTGTAAATTTCCGTGAT
>MIBJ01000070.1:0-11914 GCA_001829495.1 Spirochaetes bacterium RBG_16_49_21
GGGGCATTGAATTCTACAAAAATCAGGCTGGCATACTATTACAACGGGTGGGATGCCTAATCATGTTTAGGTCAAGTAAAACGAACGCGACCAATATTTTGTACATTTCATACGCATCCAGGGAGGGACAGCATATGAAGATCAGCGCTGATTTCCATAAAACCCCGGCGGCTGTAAAACCCGCTGCCGTCGGCAAAGCAGGCGGACAGACCGCTCTTTATACGAAAAACAGCAGGCTGAATGCAGAGCGCTCCGCAGGCGAAGCCTTGAGCATAGCCCATATGTCGCAGAATCTGATCCAGCGCGCGCTTGCAGTCGCCCGCAGGCTGCAAGGTATTGCGTCCGAGGCGCTGTCTACCGGAAAAATAAACATACAGGGAGTAAATGAAGCCCTGTCGGATATACGGTTTGTCCTGGGCAATTTCGGCGAATCCGTTACCGCTCCGGTACAATCCCCGGGCCGTCCTATGGCTAAAATCCCCGGGGTTCCCGAAATCACCGACGAGAAGAGGGCGATGAAGGATATACCTGAATTGGTCTCAAGCGTCAGGGCAGCAATGGAAAAAGATCCCGATTATGCCCTGCTCGCCCAGGGAAATATAAGCCGCCAGTCAGCAGGCAGGTTTCTGACATAGCCTATTTTTATTTTTTAAGCACGCTTTTCAAAAAGTCCAGCGTCTTCACATTCACCTGATCCGCTTCCTTTCCCCGAAGTATGCCGTGGTGTTTGGCATAGATCCGGAAAAGCTGCTTTTCCTCGGTTCCGAGCTTTTCGAATATCTCAAACCCGCTTACGGGGTCCACGATAGGGTCGTCGGAGCCCTGTATGATCAGCGTCGGCTCTTTCACGTATTTCAGCCGCTCGTCAACAAGCTTCATGAGCTTCTCAAGCTCGTATACGCCGCTCACGGGATTCCTGAAATAGTTTATATGCTGGTTTTCCGGGGTGTTGGTGATATATTCCATTTTCCCGATATCGGAGCGCATCCTTGTAAGAAATTTATTCCAGGCGACGAGCACCGACGAAAGCCGTGATGATATGTTCTGCAGTTTCAGGGGGGCGTTGATCGATATAATTCCCGCGCACCTGCCCGGCTTGTTCGACGCCTGCAGCAGGGCTATCCCCGCGCCCGTGGAAAAGCCGCCGATGGCGAACGACTTCATGCTGTTCTTCATTATTATGTAGGCCCTGCTCACTGAATCATACCATTTTTCCCAGTTCCTGACGGCAAGGTCCTCGGGCGCGGTTCCGTGGCCCCGCAACCGGGCGCCGTATACGTTGTAGCCTTTCTTATAAAGAAAGTCCGCCAGGGGCCTGATCTCTTCCGGCGCCGCCAGATATCCGTGAACCAGAATAACGCCCTTTTTGCTGAATAAGCGCCTCAGAAAAAACGGAGTCCCGATATTCTTCGGCTTGCTCTCCCCTTTTATATAGTACCTTTGATAGTCCTGCTCGAACAGGTTTCGATCCAATTCGATAAAGTGATTTCTTATTATGCGCCGGACGCGTCCGGTCGGCAGAATCATCAGGCGGTCCAGGGATCGGGTGAGGTCCCGGAGCGGCTCTATCTCATTTTTGAGGACCTCGATGATATTATCCTTCCGGATGGTGTGGAACTCATACTTTTTGCTGAACTGCTCGCTGTTTTTTGTGATGACCCCCTGTTTGAGGGTTATAAGCTTCTCAGATACGGCAGCTTCAATAAAGCTCGCGTATTTATCATGCCGGTCATCGGTGAGAAAATAAAACTGCTTTTTATCCAGGGCGGTGTGATAATTGGAGATGCCCGATCTGCGAAGGTACTCGATTGCGAGAAAAACCCGGTTCTTGAAGTCGTTTTCGCTGATTCTGTTTATCTTGTATTTCATAAGGATATATGAAAACAGGTGGTCATGGTTGACCGTCGTCATCCCGTAAATGGCTTCCATATAATCATGCATCATCCCGGCATCCAGCTTCCTGAGTGAAACCGTGTTTTTCATCTCATCGGGATTGAGGTACAGCCGGTCGTCCGCCAGCATTTTTTTGAAATCGGCGTTCTTATGGAGATAGCCTGAGACGAGCAGCGGCTTGCCGAAGTTAATATCGATATCCACGCCTTCGACCACCATGGTTCCCTCCACCTCTATCTCCTCTTTAATCCGCGCCGATATATCCTTTATGAACCTGCTTGCCAGCTTATTGATGACGTTATCCCGGGCTCTTATTGGATAATAGGTGATGTTTACCGGTACGATATAGGTTTCCTTCCCCATTATCTTGTCCGCCTCTCCGGCATCAAAGGCGAACTGCTCGGCCAGCTTCGCGATTGCTTCGGTGTCGCCCTTTTTATGGAAATACCGCAGCTTTTCCCTGATGAATTGGACGCGCAAAGCGAGCCGGGCCGCTCCGGTGTGGGGCGGTCTCCTGATGCCGGTATTATAGACCATGAATTTCCCCTTCTCGATGAGCTTCTTGTCCTTCACCATCTGGCCTTCGGGGAAGATGATGACCGGATGCTTGTCGGAAAGAAGCGCGCCGATGAGGACCGAATCGCGGTTTGGGTCGGTGGTCGATATGGCTCCCAACCTGCTTAAAAAATCTCCCAGCTTCCCGGTCACCAATGAGGAGTGAGCCAGTGATATCGGGTATTTTTTAATATTCTTTTTGATGATGTAGGGCATTAAAAATGTTTCCATGCGCGTGAAGTGATTGATTACGTAAAGAACCGGATCATCCGGAACGTTCTCAAGCCCGTGAACGCGTATGTCCGTATCCGATGCCTTGAATATGGTATCGAGGGTTATCTCCATGGTTTTCAAGAGGGTGTTTGATAGGTTCATAGTCCGACTCCCGGTCTTTAGTATTTCTTCTCCCGATACTCTTTAAGTATGGAAGCATGGTCAAAGGCAAGGGGCTCCGGCAGGGCAGTGATGCCGAAGGCGCGCGCCTCCGCTGCATCGTCCCCGGCGACGGGCGCTCCTTCGGCACGCGCGATGAATACGGTCGATATGGTGTGCTTCCGCGGATCCCGCGAGGGATCGGAATAGGTGTGGAACTGCCGGAGGCCGGTCACGTGCAAGCCCGTCTCCTCAAGCGCCTCCCGCGCCGCCGCTTCCTCAAGGGTCTCTCCGTAATCCACAAACCCGCCCGGGATGGCCCACCCATACGGAGGATTTTTACGCTTGATTAAAATTATCTTTTTTTCGCCGCCGGTTGATCCGCTTTCCAGCTCAATGATTATATCCACCGTGGGTATCGGGTTCTTGAATTGATCGGCCATAGAAATAGAATTCCCGGATGATTTCACTCTAAGCTGTATGATAGCCGCTTTACAAGTCAAATATTTAATTATTACGATTAGATTGTTAAATATTTTTAAAAAAAATCCGTTCTTTCCGGCCCTTGATCGTATAACTAATAGAGGACTGACAGCTGATGACTAATATGAAAAACAGCAACGGATCTTTTCTTCCCCTGCAGAGATGCCTTGCCGGCGAGGAGGTGCGCTCCCTGTCGGATCATGATCTGCTTGCCGTTATTGTCGGGAGCGGTACAAAAGATCAGGATGTAATAGCCCTTTCCCTCGGCTTGCTCAAAAAATACGAAGGGCTCGCCGGCCTGGCTGGAACCGGCATACGGGAGATCGCGCAGAACCACGGCATCGGCCTGACCAAGGCCGTTCGCATACATTCGGCTTTTGAAATGGGGAGGCGGGTGATCACCAAGCCGGGGGATGCACGGTATATTAATAATCCCGCCGCCGTGTGGGAGCTGCTCTTGCCCGTCATGGCCTGCCTTGAACGCGAGGAGTTCCGCGTTCTCGTCCTTAATAATAAAAATAATCTCATAAGAAACGCCGTTATATCCGTCGGTACGGTTTCTGAGGCGATCGTGCATCCGCGTGAGGTTTTCCGGCACGCGATACGGGAAGGCGGTACGGGAATTATAATAGCTCATAATCATCCGACCGGAGAGCTCATGCCCTCAAAAGAGGACATCATCACCACGGAGCGGCTCAAGGAAGCGGGTAAGATCATCGGCATTCCGCTCCTGGACCATGTGATAATAACGAATACCCGGTATTTAAGCTTTAAAGAAGGGGGGTACTTGTAATGATTATAGCTGCACTCTAACTATAACAAATGTGGAGAACTATATGGAAACTACCCTGAATATTCGCTCTGATCTCTTAAAGAAAATCACTTATGCAGCCCAATCTCAGGGGATTACTTGTTCAGATCCCGACAATCCAGAAAAAATTTTTTTAATTTGACATATCCGGGGACCGCAAGACAAATTGAAATTGATTTCTAATTAAGGCCGGCGCTGCTCCATGACTTTAAAAGATTTAACCTGGTGCTTTTTTTCCCAAAATTTACTTCTTAACGCTCTTAGGACATGAAGTTCATACATCATTTTATCCTTAGGGAACTCTTCCTTAACTTCATCTTCGATCTTTTTTAAGATTGAAAGGGGCACCTTCATTTCTCTGGCAACTTTCTGATAGTTAAAATATTCTATTTTTTTCATAGTCAGTTTCTCCCTTATAATTCTTGAGGTGATACAATCTCAATTTCTTTATAGCCTACTGAAATATTAGCAGAGTTTACACTTTTCCTTGTCTTCACCTTAACTAAATGTTCAAAATTCCAAGAAACCACATAAGAAATTTTATAAAATGACGCAATAGCTACATGAAAAGCATCATCAAAATATTTCTCCGGGAATATACCTTTTTCTATATAAACATCCGCTAAATCTGTAATCTTCTTATTGATCATTAATACTTTAAAATCCTTAACAAGCGCTCTGAATTTCATTTTCAATTTTTCATTTTTAGTATCTTCCAATTCTTTTACAGTAATCTCTGAAATATAAGCTGTATAATTAGGCAATATATCATTCCAAAATTTAATCGTTAAATCTTGTCGCTCTTTAGCCCTTTCATCATAATAAGCACTGATAACCGAAGTGTCAAAGTATACGGTCTCTTTTTTCATTAATATCTATTATCATACTTCTTTTATTATCTTAATATCTTATCAATTATTTTGAGCAATCTGTCAAGAAAGTAATTGACTCGAGTTGCATGAATTTGGATTTCATGAAATGAAATTGACTTATATGCCATATTCCAAGTAAGTTATCGCATTGCTACAATGATCATCATGAAACATATTCTGATTTTCCTGCTCTTCCTCCTCTCCTGCGGCTCAACCGCGGAAAGGGGTTTTCCCTCTGACAGTACTCCCGGACAATGGCTCCGGGACGTGGCGGTGGATTATGAGGTTGACGGGAAAAAGCAGAGAGCCGCGATTCAGATATACTTCCCCCGGGGATACGCCCACGGTGCGCCTGCGCGAACGCTCATTCTTCTGCACGGCTGGAAGCAGAATCCGTGCGACTGGGAGAAAAACACTCCGATAGCCGAGTATGCCGATGCATTCGGCTTTGTCCTGGTGTGCCCGGCAATGAGCTCCACCCTGTATGAATCCCGCTATTTTCCGGAGACGACCAACAGATGGGCGGCAATGCCGGGAGGGCGGTATATAGCGGAAATGCTCATCGATTTTCTGAGGAAAAAGTTCGGCCTGACCGCGGAACGGGAACTGACCGGCATCTTCGGAATATCCACGGGCGGCAGGGGAGCGCTCCTCCTGGCCTCACGGAACAGCGGAATATTCGGTGCGGCGGCAGGACTGTCCGGCGATTACGATTCCCTATCGATAAAAAACGACCGGCTCCTTGTTTCAGTATACGGCCCCTATGACAGCCACGCCGACCGATGGGAGGATGAGGTTAACATCATAAAGCTGGCGAAGAATCTGAAAAACACGCCGGTCTTTCTCGGCCACGGCACGCGGGACGCCGTTGTGCCGCCCGCGCAAACAAAAATGCTCGCGGACCGGCTGAAGGAGCTCCATGACCGGGAAGGCGGGTATGATCTGGTTTACGACCGGGAAAAAAGCAACAATGCGGGGCATGATTGGAAATACTGGGCCGGCCTGGTGCCGGATGTGATGAAGTTCTTTGACCGGAAACTAAAAAAATAGCGGAGCTATTTTTTCTTTCCTTTTCGGGTGAATACCCGCTCCCAGAACGAAACCTCCTCCTCGCTCACGACCGGGTTATCCTCCTTCTCCGGAAGGGCTTCCTGATAATGCTCTTCCAGCGTTGTGGTGACCATGTCGGCGAATTTCTCGCTCGTCATGCTCCGGGCGCCGAAGCGGCTGACGTAGAACAGGATATCCTTGTCCGAGGTGATTACCGTGGTCATCTTCGGATTGGGGTCCTTCTTTATGAATTCCTTGATCAAAAAGTCGGCTGAATAATTGAGGGAGTAATACACGTCGATGGTGCCGATCCGCTCGCTGCGCAGGTCACGGGCGGGGTTCTTTTTCCCGTCAAACACGATACGGATATACGATTTCCTGATTTTCTGAAATTCCTTGAGCATATCCAGGAGGCCCTCCCGCGCCTCTTCGAGAAAGCCGCGGAGCATTTTTTCCTCTAAAGCCGGGAATTTATAGATAAGGTTGAATCCGTCTATCAGCAGTATCATCCCGCATAATCACAATGATTTCACGAATCTCTCAATTCTGGCCGTCGATTCCCTGATATTATCCATCGACGTTGCGTAAGAGCACCGGATATGGTTTTCGCCCGCATTCCCGAAGGCCGTGCCCGGCACTACGGCCACTTTTTCTTTCTTTAAAAGCTGCAGGGCGAAATCCCTGCTTGAGAGCCCGGACCGGGAGATGTCGGGGAACACGTAAAACGCCCCTTGAGGCACGAGACAGGAAAGGCCGATCTCATTAAATCTGCTGGTGATGAAATTCCTCCGCTTCAGGTATTCGCTCTTCATCTGGAGAACGTCCTTTCCCCCCTTCCTGATAGCCTCAACGGCAGCGTACTGCGCTATGGAAGAAGCGCATAAAGCCGTGTACTGGTGTATCTTCAACATTATATCGACCAGGAAATCCGGTCCCGCCACCCAGCCGAGCCGCCACCCGGTCATGGCGTGCGATTTGGAAAATCCGTTGAGATAAATGGTACGGCACTTCATCTCGGGAATGGATGCGATTGAAAAGTGGCTTTCATCATAGGTAAACGCAGAATATATCTCATCGCTGACAACGATGAGGTTGTTTTGAAGCGCCAGATCGGCGATCTTCTCCAGGGTGTCCTTATCAATCGTCGCGCCGGTGGGATTTGTCGGATAATTAAGAATTATCGCCTTTGTTTTTTCCGTGATCGATTGCTTCAGGCGGGAGATATCGATCTTAAATTTCTCTTTAAAAAAAGTTGGGATGATGACCGGGTTGCCGTGAAGGATTGAAACATTCGCCGAATAGGATACAAAGCACGGCTCAAACAGTATTACCTCATCGCCGGGATTGATTATGCTCCGCAGGGCAAGGTCAAGCCCCTGGCTCACGCCCATGGTGACGATGAGCTCCCGGTCCGGATCATACGCGACCGTATAGTTCTCTGAGACGTAACGCGCGATAAGATCGCGGAGCTCCGGTATCCCCCGGTTGGGAGTATAATGAGTATTGCCGTCCTTTATGGCAAAAATGCCGCTGTCCGATATCCTCCAGGGAGTGGTGAAATCAGGCTCGCCCACGCCCAGGGATATGCAGTCAGGCGTTGAATACACGATATCGAAGAATTCCCTGATGGCGGAAGGGGGAATCAGGCTGCCGGTCTTCGACACCAGGCCTTCCGGATTGTTTTTTTGCACGAGTTTAAGTTTCATAGAATTTACCTTGTGAGAAACTCTAAAGTCAAATCCCTTTTCACCCCCACCCCAACCCTCCCCCATCAAGGGGGAGGGAGTTCTTAAATCAAAATTCGCCTCACTCGAGTAATTACTATTTTTTCGACAGAAAGCTCTCCATAATTAAGAGATGTTCTATCTGAGTAAAGTTAAATTTTCTGCAAATTTCAATTAATTCAGGATCAGAGGCAAAAACCTGGAATCGTATTTTTTCAATCATACGCTCCGCGCAGCGCGTGATGAAGGATTCCAGCAAGGCGGGCGCAAGCTCCTGAATATGGCGCCTCTGAACTCCGAGCCATATGATTTCAGCGAGCCGGTTATCGGCATCCCTTCCGTGAACGGCTCCGATAAGAAAGCCTGCCAGTTCCTTCCCCGCCACGGCAACAGACGACAGCTCCCGGTCAGAGGCCAGGACTCCGGCAAGCGTTTTTTCATCCCATGGGCGCGTGAAGGCGTTATCTTTTTGAAACAGCTCGTTTCCCAGCAGAAACACCTTACGAAGATCATCAAGCTCCAGACCCCGAATTGCAATTCCGGTCCGCGTCATATAATCCCGTCCGGCTTCATCAATCTCGGCTGGCCTCCGGATTTAAGCACAACGCGTACCCTCCGGCCGCCGGGCAGGGGATGATCGGAATTATAGTGAAGCCCGATGCTGTCCTTCCGCGATAGTGCGCTCTTGATGATAAGCTTGGCGACGGTGGCGAGGTTGCGGAGCTCAACGATGCGGGAAGAGATCGTGCTTTTTTTGTAATAGTCGTGAATATCCTCCGCGAGCGAGAGTATCCTCTCGTGCGCCTTCTGGAGCCGCTTGTCGGAGCGGACGATTCCCACATAATCCCACATAAGCCGCTTCACCTCTTCGATGTCGTGCTGTACCAGCACCCATTCCTCAAGGTCGAACGTGCCTCCCTTGTCCCAGGCCGGAAAGTCCGGAATTCTGTCCTTTCTGTTAAAATTTTCGATATGTTCCCCTGCGGCCAGATAGGCCTCGTGCGAGAACACGATCCCCTCAAGCAGGGAATTGCTGGCAAGACGGTTCGCGCCGTGCACGCCCGTGCAGGCCGATTCGCCGGACACATACAGGTTTTCGATCGATGTATTGCCGGACAGGCCGCTTAGGACGCCGCCGCACAGATAATGAGCGGCAGGAACAACCGGAATCGGCTCCTTTGAGATATCGATCCCCTCCTCCCGGCACCGCTCAAAGATGTGCGGGAATCTCTTTCTTAGGAAGTTTTTTCTTTTGAACGATATATCCAGATATGCGTGGCTCTCGCCGTGCCGTTTAAGCTCAAAATCCATCGCCCGGGCTACGATGTCCCGGGGAGCCAGCTCCTTGAGGGGATGAACCTTGTCCATGAACCGCTCCCCTCTCGTATTCAGCAAAATGCCCCCTTCGCCGCGCACCGCTTCGCTGATGAGGAACGACGGCCCGCTGGATTGAGGAGAGTAGAGCGCCGTAGGATGGAACTGGATGAACTCCATGTCTGCGATGAGCGTGCCCGCCCGGTAGGCCATGGCGATCCCATCGCCGGTGGCGATTTCCGGGTTCGTGGTGTGGAGGTACACCTGGCCGACCCCACCGGTGGCGAGCAGGGTCATCTTCGCATTAAAGGTTCCCACCACGCCGGTCGTGTTGTCGAGGATATAGGCGCCGTAACAGTGCACCGCCCTTCCCTTTTTCCTCCCCGGCAGCTGATGCTCGGTCAGAAGGTCGACCGCGGTGTGGTCCTCGAAGACCCGGATATTGTCGATGCTGGACACCTTCATGAGAAGCGCCTTCTCCACCTCCTGGCCGGTAAGATCCCTGGCGTGGACGATGCGGTTTGAAGAATGGCCCCCTTCCCGGCCCAGATCGAGAACCCTCCTGCCGCCGGCAAGGGTTCTCTCCGAGAAACGGGTTCCCCATTCCACGAGCTCCCTGATCCGGTCCGGGCCGGACCTGACCAGCAACTCCACGGCGGCACGCTTGCCGAGCCCCGCGCCCGCCTTGATCGTATCCTCGACATGCTTCTCGAAGGAATCCTCAGGCGCAAGGACCGAAGCGATCCCCCCCTGTGCATAGTTCGTATTGGAGTCGAAGTCTTTTTTCTTGGTGGCGATATTCACGCTGCCGATCCGGGAGGCCTTGATGGCGAAGGTGAGGCCCGCGATCCCGCTCCCGATCACGAGGAAGTCCGATTTATACTTTTTTGAGCGCATGTTTTCGTATCTCCATAAAATTTCCGTACACGGCGTCAAGGATTTTTTCAAGCGGTTCGGAACGCAGCTCAGCCATGTGGCGGTACGTGTGAAGGACGTACTCCGGCCTGTTTCTTTTTCCCCTAAGCGGCGCGGGCGCGAGAAACGGGGCGTCGGTTTCAAGGAGGAGCCGGTCCAGGGGCGCGTATCGTGCCGATTCGTGAAGGGGAGCGGCGTTCTTATACGTGAGGTTCCCGGCGAATGACAGGTAGAAGCCCAGGTCCAGCGCCTTCCGCGCCGCCTCCCGGTCGCCCGGAAAGCAGTGCATGATTCCGATAGCCGGTCGCATTTCACGCACAATGCGGAGCGTGTCATCCATGGCGTCCCGCGAATGCACGATAACCGGCAATCCGAAACGGTTCGCGCACTCGATCTGAAAGCGGAATGAGCTTGCCTGCATCTGCGCGTCCTGACGCATCCGATAATAATCAAGGCCGCATTCACCGATGCCGAAGACGAGCGCCGCGTCGCCGCCGGCCATAACCTCTTCCAGAAAGTCGTGCAGGCTCCGGAGCTCCCCGCTGCCGGCGTTTGATGAGGGATGTATTCCGACGGTGAAGAGTATCCCGTCATCGGCATGGCTCTGTGCAAAAGCATACGACCAGGCCGAGCTTTCCACGTCGGTCGCCATCTGCACGGCATGCGAGACGCCGGAGGCCCGCATATTTTTGATCATCTCGTCTTCGGTGATCGATCCCTCTTCAAGCACCATGTCGAAATGCGCGTGTGAATCGATGTACATGGATGATCCTTTTATATGGCGAACGATATGGTAAAGTCAGAATATTGAAGAGGAAGGAGATATTTGCAAGAATAAAATATAGCCCGCGGCCGCTACTCCTTTTTCTCGCACTTCCTTTTTTGAGGCGGCCCAGCCCGTACATCCGCGCCACTTCATCATGACAGGCGAATTTTTATTTGCTTTTTTCATTAATTCTTATATTTTATACACTAATAAGACTGTTGCTAATTTCAATAGTCTTAGGATATCATAATTGGGGGAAAAAATGGAAATTACCTTAAACATCGATGCCGACCAGATAATCAGTGCAGCATCACTGCTTCCTCCGGACGAAAAATTAAAGCTTTATGAAAAAATAAAAAGTGAAATCCGCGGCAAGCAGCTCGAAACAATCCCGGATGATTCTAAAACCGACGATATAACCGAAGACGAAATGAACGAAATAGTGGAGCATGTCTGCGCGGAAGCCTTTAAGAATCGTTCCTGATGCCAGCGCGCCGCCGCCGGCATTCCCGGCTGCGGCAAAACCGACCGGCCGCTTCGGGTCGCGGCCGGTCGGTCTCATACATTTTATCTCAGCCGGATGATGCGGTCGGGCACGTCGATCCCGTTGTACGTGGTAAAATTCCCGCCGATGAGGATCTTACCGTCCCCCTGCACGGCAGTGGAGTAAATAGTGCTATTCGCACCTGACCCGCCGTTGTTGAATTCAGTATCCACTGTGCCGTCGGTGTTCAGCCGGATGATACCGTCGGGCACATCGATCCCGTTGTACGTGGTAAAATTCCCACCGATGAGGATATTACCGTCCCCCTGTACGGCAATGGAAAAAATATACCGGCCATTTGTACCTGACCCGCCGTTGTTGAACCCGGGATCCACCGTGCCGTCTGCGTTCAGCCGGATGATTCCGTCGGGCACATTGACTCCGTTGTACGTGATAAAGTACCCGCCGATGAGGATCTTACCGTCTCCCTGTATGGCAATGGACATGATATAGCTATTCGCACCTGACCCGCCGTTATTGAACCCGGGATCTACCGTGCCGTCTGCGTTCAGCCGGATGATACGGTCGGGCACATCGATCCCATTGTACGTGGTAAAATTCCCGCCGATGAGGATCTTACCGTCTCCCTGTACGGCGATGGAAAAAATACTGCTA
>MIBJ01000070.1:12011-57217 GCA_001829495.1 Spirochaetes bacterium RBG_16_49_21
TGTACGTGGTAAAGTACCCGCCGATGAGGATCTTACCGTCTCCCTGTACCGTAATGGACATAATACCGCTATTCGCGCCTGATCCGCCGTTGTTGAACCCGGAATCCACCGTGCCGTCTGCGTTCAGCCGGATGATTCCGTCGGGCACATTGACCCCGTTGTACGTGGTAAAGTACCCGCCGATGAGGATCTTACCGTCTCCCTGTACGGCGATGGAAAAAATACTGCTATTCGCGCCTGACCCGCCGTTATTGAATCCAGGGTCCACCGTGCCGTCTGCGTTCAGCCGGATGATACGGTCCGGCACATCGATCCCGTTGTATAGGGTAAAATTCCCGCCGATGAGGATCTTACCGTCTCTCTGTATGGCACTGGAGTAAATAATGTTATTCGCACCTGACCTTCCGTTGTTGAACCCAGTATCTCCTGCGCCGTCTGCGTTCAGCCGGATGATACCGGCAGACACATTGACTCCATTGTACGTGATAAATTCCCCGCCAATGAGGATTTTACCGTCTCCCTGTACGGCAATGGACCAAATATTATTATTCGCACCTGACCCGCCGGTGTTGAACCCAGGGTCCCTTGTGCCGTCTGCGTTCAGCCGGATGATGTAGTCGGGCACATCGGCCCCATTGTATGTGGTAAATTTCCCGCTGATGAGGATCTTACCGTCTCCCTGCACGACAATGGAGCAAATATCGTTATTCGCACCTGACCCGCCGTTGTTGAACCCGGGATCTCTTGTACCGTCGGCGTTTAGCCGGATGATATGAGCGGGCACATTGATCCCATTGTACAGGGTAAATTCCCCGCCGATGAGAATCTTACCGTCTCCCTGCACTGCAATAGAAAAAATACTGTTATTCGCACCATTCACACCTGCCCCGCCGTTATTGAACCCCAGGTCCACCGTACCGTTTGCGTTCAGCCGGATGATACAGTCCGGCACATCCACCCCGTTGTACGTGGTAAAGTACCCGCCGATGAGTATCTTACCGTCCCCCTGTACGGCAATAGAATTAACAAAGCCAATCACACCTGACCCGCCATTGTTGAACCCCGGGTCCACCGTACCGTTTGCGTTCAGCCGGATGATGTAGTCGGGCACGTCGACCCCGTTGTATGCGGTAAAGTACCCGCCGATGAGTATCTTACCGTCCCCCTGTACGACAATGGAAGAAATTCTGCCAAGTACACCATTCACACCTGGCCCGCCATTGTTGAACCCCGGGTCTACCGTACCGTTTGCGTTCAGCCGGATGATGCCATCGGGCACATCGACCCCGTTGTATGTGGGAAAGTACCCGCCGATGAGTATTTTACCGTCTCCCTGTACGACAATGGAACTAATAAAGCTAAATGTGCCATTCACACCTGATCCCCCGCTGTTAAATCCATTGTCCCTTGTGCCGTCGGCGTTCAGCCGGATGATACGGTCGGGCACATCGATCCCGTTGTATGTGGTAAATGCTCCGCCGATGAGGATCTTACCGTCTGCCTGCATGGCAATAGAGTAAATAGGGTTATCCGCACCCAGCCCGCTCTTGTTGAACCAAATATCCCTTGAGCCGTCGGGGCCCAGACGGATGATACGGTCAGGCACATCGACCCCGTTGTACCTGGTAAAGTACCCGCCGATGAGGATCCCACCGTCTCCCTGTATGGCAATGGAGTTAATAGAGCTACTCGCACCTGACCCGCGGTCATTGAATCCAGAGTCCATCGCGCCGTCGGAGTACAGCCGGATGATTCCATCGGGCACATCGATATCATGGTACGTAGTAAATTGCCCGCCGATGAAGATCATACCGTTTCTCTGCACGGCAATGGAGCAAATAGTGCCATTCGCACCTGACCCGCCGTTGCTGAACCAGGGGTCCCTTGTGCCGTCGGCGTTCAGCCGGATGATACGGTCCGGTACATCGATCTCGTTGTACGTGGTAAAATTCCCGCCGATGAGGATCTTGCCGTCCCCCTGAACAGCAATGGACGAAATACCGTCATTCGCACCTGACCCACCGGTATTGAACCCCGGGTACACCGTGCCGTTTGCATTCAGCCGTATGATACAGTCGGGCACATCGACCCCGTTGTACGTGGTAAAGTACCCGCCGATGAGGATGCCGCCGTTTTTCTGTACGGCAATGGAATTAACGGAGCCATTCATGCCTGATCCGCCGGTGTTGAACCCATGATCCACCGTGCCGTCGGCATTCAGCCGGATGATGCCGTCAGGCACATCGATCCCGTTGTACATGGTAAAGTACCCGCCGGTGAGGATTTTACCGTCCCCCTGTATAGCAATAAAGTTAATATTGCTATTCGCACCTTTCCCGCCGGTGTTAAACCCGGGATCCACCGCTCCGTTGGCGTTCAGCCGGATGATACGGGCGGGCACATCGACCCCATTGTATGCGGTAAATGCTCCGCCGATAAGGATTTTACCGTCCCCCTGTATGGCAATGGACAAAATAGCCTCATTCGCACCAGATCCGCCATTGTTGAACCCAGGGTCTCTCGAGCCGTCTGAGTTCAGCCGGATGATACGGGCGGGCACGTCAATTCCGTTATAGGTGGTAAATTTCCCGCTGATGAGGATCTTACCGTCTCCCAGTATGGCAACAGATAAAATAGGGCCATTAGCACCTGACCCGCCGTTGTTGAATGATTCATCGTACAGGCCCAGGGCTGAGCCCAGGGCTGAACCGCTTCCAAGAGCTGAGTAGTTTCCAGGAGCTGAGTAACTTTCAGGAAAAAGAAGAGAAAGAAGCGAAATCTTAGAATTTTTCTCCTCGCCGCTATTGTAGCAGCCTGACAGGGCCAAAGCAGTAAAAAGCAGAGCCAGCATTAATATTCTTAATTGATGTATCATCTCTTGCCTCCTTGGGCAATTTTTTCACTTTTTTTCTGAATTTCTATATTTTATAATTTAATAAAACTCTTATCATCCATCTCTCGTTTGAGAATTTCGCCGATTGTTAAGAATATCAAAAGCATGCTTTTCACGGAAAGTCAACCGGTATTTTTCTTGAAATTTCAACAGTATGCCGGTAAATACGATGAAGGGAAAAATATGAAAATATTTGCCATCAGCGATATTCACGGCGAGATGCGATACTTTGAACGAGCGGCCGGGCTTATCAGGTCGGCGGATATGGTGGCTGTTGCAGGCGATCTGGAAAAAACAGGCAGCCGGGAATCGGCCGAAGAAGTCATCTCATGCATAGAGAATTACAATTCCAATATTCTGGCCGTGCACGGAAACTGGGACAGGAAAGAGGTCCTCGATCTCCTGGAGGAAAGAGGCTACAGCATCCACGGCAGGGGAAGAATCGCCGGCGGAATCGGTTTTTTCGGCGTCGGAGGATCGAGCGTTACCCCCATGAACACGGTCAGTGAATATACCGAGGAGGCGATAAACGAATTTCTGACAGCCGGTTTCAATGAAATCCGGCATGCTGAAAAGATCGTCCTCATATCGCATACGCCCCCCCGCAAGGTCAGGGACCGGACCTTTTTCGGCCTTCGGGGCGGGAGCGCCTCCATAGCAGAGTTTGTAAAAAAGAGCACCATCGCCCTGTGCATCGTGGGCCACATACATGAAGCCTTTGGAACGGAAAATCTGGGTAATTGCATTGTGGTCAACACCGGTCCGTTTAAAAAAGGGAGATATGCGTTGATTGATATCGGCGGCTCCATAAGCGTGGAGCTCGGCAGGCTGTAGTAACCGGCTGGCGCGCGCTTGATGGACCGGACTTAAACCCCGACCACCGTGATATGCTTCATCGCCCTGACGATGGTATCAAGAGCCTTGAACGATGCGAGCTGCCATTTGGAATTTTTGTCATAGGTTATTGTTGAGTCTATGCCGCTATCCTCAAGATCCTTAATAAGCTGGATGATCGGCGGCACGGTGGAAGAATTCATATATTTGAGCTGCTCGAATTTAATTATCAATTCTTTGCCCTTTATTTTATTTAAAATTTCTTTGAAATACGGGATAAGAAGGGAAGAGGGATCCCGCGCTTCGCTCTTGCCGTACCATGACAGGATATTCTTTGCTCCTTCCTCCAAGATTATCTCAAGGTTGTTATCTTTAAAATTGCTCATGTGTTCACCCCCGGCAGCCTGCGCTGATTACGCAACCTATGAGTATCCCCTTTCAGCTATAACGGTCAATAGCACGCCCTGGAACGTATAATCAAGCTTAAATTCTCCTTCGTACGCTATCCGGTACAAGCCGAGCTGGCTTTCTCCCGGTTTGGGGCTCTCCATCAACTCCTTCAGCCGTTCCATATACAACTCAGCCGGATTTTTGCTTTTTTTAAGCTTATCAACGCGCTCTTTCACGTTAAGAAAGTCCCTTTCATCTTTGACCCCGTTGGATACCTTTATTACAATCCGGCCGTTCTCGGTTTTGAGGTCAAATTTGATATTATCCTGATCCGTCCCTGCCGATCCGTACTTTATGGCGTTTTCCACAAGCTCAGACGCGCACATTATGCTTGCCTCAATTAACTCGGTTGAAAATCTCTTTTTATTCATGAAATCTTCAATCTTTTTCTGAACTTCCTTTAAAATAGTCCAGGTTGGCGTTATTGACAGGCTTATCTGAACTTCATGATTATTCATACATCATTCCTCACAATGATCAGACTTGTTGCAGAATTAAAATTCCGCGCCTTATTATGCCCCGGCAGGGGGCTTTTTAAGCGGCTGCGCCCCTTAACCCCTTATAAAAATTTAATTTCGCAACAACCCTTATTGACTTACTGACCGGTTATGGATAAGAATCGCTGCTCGGAAATCCATTATCACCTATTATACATTTTAATCGATTAGTCAATGAAAATATTAAGCCTTTTCTCTTGAGGTCGACCTCTACCCAAATTTTCATGTAATCCCTTTGGCCCCCTAAATCCCCCGAAGGGGGACTTGACCTCACCCCCCGGCACCTGCCGGACAGGATGTCCCAATGGCAAGCTTGATTGAGCCCTCCTGGCTCATGCTTGGCAGCGCCCTTTTTGTGCATCCATGCACGGGCGCTGCATTCGAACTTCGTGTTCAGCACATGCGAACCTCCTGTTCGCGCCCGGCGGAGCCAGTAGGGCGGAAGCCGGCCTATCCCATTAAGAAATGAAAAAAGGAGAGGGTGCGCGGAGCGCGGGTGAGGTCGGAGAAGCGGGTTTGGGGGGCATGGGCGCGAATTAATTTACGAGCCTCTGATAATTAATTTGACAATTTAATGAGCTGAAATAAACATACTGCTTTAGTATGAATTCCCTCAAAAGAAAAGATCTCCTTGATATCCAGTCTTTGTCGGTAGAGGAGATTCTTCTTATCTGTCGATCCGCCAAATATTTTAAAGACATCTTCACCAGATCGGTTAAAAGCGTTCCTGTATTAAGGGGAAAAACCGTATGCACTCTTTTTTACGAGCCGTCAACCAGAACGAGGCTCTCCTTTGAGCTCGCCGCGAAGCGGCTTTCAGCCGACCTCATTAATTTTTCGGTATCCACCTCAAGCGTGGTAAAGGGGGAGTCTCTCATCGATACGGTCCATACCCTGGAGGCGATGAAGGTGGATTATATCGTAATGAGACATGCGGCGTCGATGGCGCCGCATTTTTTATCCCGCAATATAAAGGCATCGGTCATCAACGCCGGCGACGGCTTTCATGCGCATCCGACCCAGGCCCTCCTGGACACCTATTCGATCATGGAGAAGCGGACGAGCCTGGACGGGCTCCACATCGGCATCATCGGCGACATCAAGCACTCGCGGGTCGCCCGCTCGGACATAGAAGCCTTTAAGAAGCTCGGCGCGAAAGTGACGCTCTGCGGCCCTCCCACGCTCGTGCCGGACGACTTCCAACTCTACGGAGTGGATATCACCTACAGCCTTGACGAGCTCCTTCCGGAGCTGGATGTGATAAATCTCCTGAGGATACAAAAGGAGCGCCAGCAGGGCTCGCTGTTCCCCTCGCTGCGCGAATACCACCGGCAATTCGCCCTCACTGAGGAGCGTTTCCGCATGTGCAAGAGCGACGTCATCGTGATGCACCCGGGACCGGTAAACCGCGGAATCGAAATCGACGATTCGGTCGTGGAAAGCAGCCATTCCATCATTAACGAACAGGTCACCAACGGGGTTGCGGTGCGCATGGCCATATTCTACCTCCTCGCCGGAGGAGCGCCGCTCGATGAGATGACCGAGGAGCGAGGTGCCCATGAAGATAGCAATTAAAAACGGAAGGGTCGTAGATCCCGCCTCACGCACGGATGACCTCCTCGATGTTCTTATTGAGGATGATACGATCGCCGATATTGCACCGGGCATTCCGGTGCGGGACGGCTGCGGCGTCATCGATGCATCAGGCTGCATCGTCCTTCCCGGCCTTATCGATATGCATGTGCATTTCAGAGAGCCGGGCCGCGAAGACGTGGAAACGATCTTTTCCGGATCAAAGGTCGCGGCCAAGAGCGGATTCACTTCCGTGTGCACCCTGCCCAATACGGATCCGGTGATCGACAACCAGGCGCTGGTACGGTTCATAAAGCTTGAAGCGGAAAAAGGGCCGATCAATGTTTTCCCGATCGCCACCGTCAGCAAGGGACGGAAAGGGGAAGAGATATCGGAAATGGGAGAGCTCATCGGCGCCGGAGCGGTCGGCTTTACCGATGACGGTCTCCCGATCATGAGCTCCATCCTCATGAGGCGCGCGCTTGAATACTCCCGCATGTTCGACGTGCCGATCATCACCCACGCCGAAGATCTGGAGCTGAGCGACGGGGGGATCATGAACGAGGGGAAAAACTCGACGCTTTTGGGCCTCAAGGGCATCCCCAAGGAATCCGAGGAGGTGATGATAGCCCGGGACGTCATTCTCACCCGCCTTACCGGCGGCAGGCTGCATGTGGCGCATGTCTCCTCGGGCGGATCGGTAGAGATCATCCGGCGCGCCAAGGAAAGCGGGATACGGGTCACCTGCGAGACCGCACCGCATTATTTCTCCCTCACGGACGACGCCGTAGCCGAATACCTGTCCATGGCCAAAATGAAGCCGCCGCTTCGGACCGGGGAGGACCGGAAGGCGATCATCGACGGGCTCAAGCAGGGGATCATTGACGTAATAGCGACCGATCATGCGCCTCATTCCCTGAACGAAAAAATGCAGGAGCTGGAGTACGCGCCCTTCGGCATCGTCGGGCTTGAAACCGCGGTGCCCCTGATCATAACGGTGCTGGTACGGGAGAACGGTTTTTCCTTTCATGAAGCCTTTGAGAAGGTGACCGTGAATCCGGCCCGGATACTGAAATTCGACCGGGGAGAGTTGAAATCAGGCAAGACCGCGGACATAACAATAATAAATCCTGATAAAAAAATCATCGTGAGCGAAGAGTTTATGATATCAAAATGCAAAAACTCCCCGTTCATCGGCATGGAATTATACGGCTCGGTGGAGCACACCATCTGCAGCGGGAATCTGGTGTATTCCAATAAATAGCCTCTGAATTTTTCTGTTTGACTTTTAGGCTCCTTTTCATACACATAATTTCGTAGCTATTTAGCTATTTAACTTGAGTTTGGAGAAAATTGATTTAAACCCTCCCTCCCCTTGATGGGGAGGGCCGGGGTGGGGGTGAAAAAAGCCAATGTTGGTCTAATCACCCTCCCCTAGCCCCTCCCATCGAGGGAGGGGAATAAAAAAAATCGCCTATCTCAAGAAAAAAATAATTTTTGCAAAATAATATAATACACACCAAGGAAGCGCACAATGAAAAAAACAGCCACGGAGAAAAAGCTGAAGGGCGTTGACGGCGTTGAGCTTTTCATGTCGCAAAGCCTTGTAGATCGGCCCAAAGCGGCGATAGTCATCGTCCACGGGATATGCGAGCATTCCGGCCGCTATGATTACGTTGTCTCCCGTTTTAACGACCGGGGATATTCGGTCTACCGGTACGACCTCCGCGGCCACGGCCGCTCCGGAGGCGACCGCGCATTCGCACAGGATTATGAGCTCTTCATTGACGATACCGACAGGGTCGTGAAAACAGCGCAACAGGAAAACCCCGGCACGCCCCTGTTTATGCTCGGCCACAGCATGGGCGGCTTCCTCACCGCAGCCTACGGCATCAAGCACCCGGACCGGCTCTCCGGCCAGGTGCTCTCGGGCGCCGCGGTCATTCTCCTGCCGGCGGTCAAGGGCCTTGAGTCCTTCGATTATAACGCCCAGGCCCGGAATCCCATTCCCAACTCACTGAGCAATGTTATCTCCCGCGATCCCAAGGTGGTGCAGGCCTATGCCGACGATCCGCTCGTGCTTAAAGAGTTCACCACCAAGCTCATGGGCGAGATTTTTATCCGGGGAGGTCAGTGGATCATGCAGAACATGGGCGATTACCGCTATCCATGCTCGATCCTGCACGGCGGCGCCGACCAGATCGTTCCCCCGGACGCCGCTCAATACTTTCACGACCACATCGCCTCAAAGGACAAACAGGTGAAGATATACGAGGGCCTCTTTCACGAGATACTCAATGAGCCGGAGAGGGACACCGTGCTGCAAGATATCTGCAAATGGATCGATGCCCGGGTCTGAAAGATTTATCCTTGACAGCGATCGAATAGTTACAATAAACTTGCTGTATAACTACTTATAATTATTCATTTCCCGGGGCTGTCTGAAAAGCCCCCAACCCCCCCGGAGGGGGGCTAATATTTGCTGTTTTGAAAAAAGGAGGGCCTATGCGCTATTTCAAAATCTTCATCGTATTATTTTTAGTAACAGCCTGCGTTGTTTCCTGCAAGAAAAAAGAGATGTCTTTGGAGGATTTTGCGAAGATAGAAAATGACGTGAACGTTCCCAATCCCGAACTTTGCAAACCGAAAGTTGAGGATGTTGCTGAAAAATACGGGTACACGTACCAGCAATACAAGGATATGTTCGACAAGGTGCAAAAGGATCACAAGCTCAGGGAACAGCTGGGAGAGATCCGGTTGAAGCCTCAAAAGCCCGGCAATAAATAGGCCGGCTCCGATAACTAAAAACAGTTATTCTTGGATTTTCAGCAATGCAAGCGCGTTTCCCCCCAGGATGTCGGCCTTTGACTCAGGGTCCGCGACGGTTCTCGCTATCGATTCAAGATACCTGCTGAAATGGACGAGGGGATAGTCGCTTCCGAAAAGAATTCTTTTCGAGGCTGCGATCTTCAGGGCTATATCATATATCGCGTCTGAATACAGAAATATCGAGGCCGCGATATCATAGTAGCATTTTTTCAATGCCGCCGAGACCTCGGGCATGAGCTCATAAAAAATAAGGCCGCCGCCCCAATGCGATAAAATAACCGTTGCATCGGGAAAATCGGCAAGAGCGCCGTAGATAAGATGGAGTGCCGGCGGATATTTGCCGGTATAGTGATGGCCCACCGGCTCATTTAAGTGGAGGCAGAGCGGCATTGAGTGTTTTTGAGCAGCGTCCAGCAATTGTTTCAAGAATTCGAGATTGCCCGGGGTAATCCCATCCCGGTAAAAGGCAATCTCCCCGATTCCGGCGAAGCCTTGATTCTTGATCTCCTGCACCCGGGATTCAATGCCTTTCCCGCAGCTCAGCGGGACTGATCCGAACGGCAGTATCCTTCCTTTGGAAAGCTCATACGCCCGTATCAGGCTTTCATTCTGTTCATCGCAGAAATCCTCACGCTCCCAGGGGAAGCCCATCGCTACGGCGAAATCAATCTCCGCATCATTCATCGCAGCCATCGCCTGGTTGCAATCGATGAGTTTCGCTTGGGGGCTTGCGTAGATGCGGTTAAACTGCTCGTCGGCCAGGTATCCGCTTCTGTCCGCACAGACCGACGGGCTGAATATATGAATATGAGAATCAACGATCATCGTTTTACCTGATATGATCCTCCGGATGGGGTCAATAAATTTTTATTTGACTTTGTGAATTGTTCAATTTAGCCTACCGGAATGAAAATTTTGTCCTTTTTTTTTCTTACCCTTATGGCCATAACCCTTCTCGATGCAGGGGCGCGGGCAAGCGCTTTTTCCCTGGGCCGTATCCAGACCGTGTCCTCGGACGGCTCGCTTGATGTTATCAGAAATCCGGCTATCCTTGCATCCCACCGGGAGAATAATGGAGTGGGTTTTATTGTTCTTGCCGCGCCCTTTCATGAACATCGGTACGGCTATGATGCGTACCGCTCATCATGGCTTACATCATTCAGGGCCCGCGACCGGAGGTATACTGCCGGAGGCATCCGCCTGTCTTACATAAAAAAAATTTCCGGCGGAGCGATCGGATTCGCGCTCGATACGGATAATGCGCAGGGAGCGGAATATTATCGATACGCGAAAACGTATACAAGCCTTAATGCTGCCGATCAGAATATCTTTACGATGAAGGGGAGCAATCTTACGGTATCTCCCCGGCTGGTTATCTCCCTCGGAAAGATGGTTGCCGGGAATCACGCCGTCGGAGCTCAGCTTTCATTGGGCTATACACAGGCCGGTGACCGTTACCTTTTTTCCAGCCTGCTCAACTCCACCGTTGACCAGAGACATCACGCCGATAAAAAAACCGATGGGATGAACGCCGAAGCCTCGCTCGGATATTCGTACCGGGACGCCTTGTCCCAGGCTGGAATCATGGTGCGGTCGGGAAGATTCCTCCTGAAAAGGACGAAAATCCATTATACGCATGCGGAATTTACGTCATCCCTGTTTTTCGCCGGTTCGGTATCCGAGCCGCAACACCTGAAGTACGACAGAGGTTTGAGCATCGTTGCCGGGGGATACCGGAAGCTTACCTCCTTCGTTGCAGTTGCCCTCCGCATACCTGGGGATGTCGTATTATTTTTAATGCTGAAGATAAATCGAAGGAGCTGATCTATGGAAATTCCAACCGCGTTGGGCATACAATGGAGAATGGCCTCCGCGAGCGATATAATGACCTTGATCGGCATATTGCTTATACCGGTAATGATCCTGATATTCATCAGACTTTATAATCGATATCGAAGCCTGAAGATACACGATTCCCAGCTCTTTCTCTTCAGGCTAAAGCGGCTCGGGCTCTCGAACTTCCAGATCAAGATCGTCAACAATCTGATCGGTATCCTCCGCTTCTCGAATCCGAACATGCTTCTGGCAAAAACGGATTTTTTTGAGTCGGCCGCAGGCAGATTCATGAGCCACCTGCAAAGAAGCGGCGAGAGCGATGATTCCCTAACCATGATCTGCAGGGATCTGGCCATCATATATGATAAGCTCTATTATCCAACCCGTCTGAGAATGCCGTTGAGAAGCGTGCAGGATGTTGATGAGAACCAGCTTGTATGTTTCACCATAAGCAGCGACAAGGTATTCCTGGGAAAAATTACGTCCTTCGACAGCACAAGCCTCTATCTGAAAGCCTTTGGGAACATCGCCGGATTGGGGGCTTCCCCGGACGCCGCTCCGGTCACATTCCACCTGTTCCGGCCGGGTGATGCCGAGTACACCTTTTCCGCTCCGGTGCCGACACGGGCAGGGAACCAGTTTATCGTTGACATGCCCCAGGAGATACTCAGGGGCGATGAATCCCGCCATCCGTACATCGATGTCATAATCCCGGCCGAAATAGCCAGAATCGGATTCGCCGGGGCCGCGGAAGACGAGGTAAAGATAAACTGCACCATATATAAGATCAATGAATATGAGGCTGTTTTACGCATCACGGCGCAGCTTGATTATAATTATAAATACGCCCTTGAATTCAACCAGCTGGACTTCAATTTTAAAATCGTGTCAAAAATAATATCGCAGAAGACCGTGGAAGAGGGCGGCATATTCTATTACACCCTCAAGTTTGAAGAGATTTCCGAGGGAGCGGGCCGCGTGTTGAAGAAGTACGTGTACGAGCACCTGTAGCCGCTCACGAGAAATATTTCGGCAGGATACTCTTCAGCTTCTTCATCTGCTTTTTGTTCCGCTTCTGCTCGGCAGTGATGACGGCATAGCGTGACGCCTCCCCGCATTCGCATTCCCGCTCCCTGCCCAGCCGATCGAGGATGAGCTTCAGCAGCCTTTTGGCGTTGTCCGAGTTGACCGCCAGATTCTTGATCACCATGTCAATGGTCACGTGCTCTACCTCGTCATGCCAGCAGTCATAATCGGTGCTCATGCACACGACCGCGTAGCAGAGCTCCGCCTCCCGCGCGAGCTTCGCCTCGGGCACGGTGCTCATATTGATGGCCCCCGCGCCCCACGACCGGTACAGGTTGCTCTCCGCCCTGGTGGAAAAAGCGGGGCCTTCCATGCAGATGAGCGTTTCTCCGGTGTGCATGGTCAGGCCCATCTCGTCGGCGGCGGACTTTATGACGCCCTGAACCCGCAGGCAGAACGGATCGCCGTAGGTGATATGGGCGGCGACCCCGCCGCCGAAGAAGGTGCTCTCGCGGGCTTTGGTCCGGTCGATGACCTGATCGGGCAGGACAAAATCGAGCGGCCTGATCTTCTCCTTGAGGCTTCCGACGGCGGAGAAGGCGACGACCTGCTCGACGCCGATCATCTTGAGCGCTGCGATGTTCGCCCGGTAGTTCACCTCATGGGGGAGAAAAACGTGGCCTCTGCCGTGGCGCGGCAAAAATGCCGCCCGGTGTCCTTCTATATCGGCAATGACGATTGCATCCGACGGTCTGCCCCACGGTGTTGTTACCTTTATCTCTTCGATCGTTTTCGCGCCTTCGATTTCATATAGCCCGGAGCCCCCGATAACGCCAATGGTCGCCTTGTGCATATTCCCACTCCTGTATCTGAAATTATTAAAGCAGATTTCTTCAATCGTGAATTTATTGCAAGAAAAATATTGATCATGAAAAACTCTTGACATTATTCAAAATGCTTATGTCACATAGTGACTGGTCTTTCCTGAAACTGCCGGAGATTGCCCTCGTCCTTTTAAAAACCGTATTCGTTGAGGAGGATTCAATGTTCAAAGCCATACTGCTTACCAAAACCGACGGCGAATTCAGCGCCCGGGTCGCCGACATCGACGACACGGAGCTGACCGAGGGCGACGTCTCCGTCCGCGTCGAGTACTCGACCATCAACTACAAGGACGGACTCGCGATCGCAAACAAGGCGCCTATTGTGCGCAAATGGCCCATGGTGGCAGGCATCGATGGAGCGGGCGTGGTGGAGCAGAGCTCGCATCCGCGCTGGAAAAAGGGAGACGGGGTGATACTCAACGGCTGGGGCGTCGGCGAGACGCACTGGGGCTGCCTCGCGCAGAAGGCAAAGCTCAAGGGCGAGTGGCTGGTGCCGCTGCCGGCGGCTTTCACCACGAAGCAGGCCATGGCTATCGGAACCGCCGGGTACACCGCCATGCTCTGCGTGCTGGCGCTGGAAAAGCACGGCGTCACCCCGGACAAGGGAGAGGTTCTGGTAACCGGCGCATCGGGAGGAGTCGGGAGCGTGGCGATCGCGATCCTGGCCGGCCGTGGATACACGGTAACCGCCTCTACGGGCCGCCTGCATGAAGCCGATTATCTCAAGGAGCTCGGTGCCTCCTCGGTGATCGACCGGCGCGAGCTCTCAAGCCCGGGCAGCCCGATCGCCAAGGAGCAATGGGCAGGCGCGGTTGACGCGGTGGGCAGCCATACGCTGGCGAATGTATGCGCTCGCTTGAAGTACCGCGGCGCGGTTGCCGCCTGCGGTCTCGCGCAGGGGCTGGATTTTCCGGCAAGCGTGGCTCCCTTCATACTGCGCGGAATCACCCTTGTAGGCATAGACAGCGTTATGTGCCCTATGGAATCGCGGCTCGATGCATGGCAGCGGCTGGCAAAAGACCTCGATCCTGCCAAGCTCGACAAAATCACTTCAGTCATAAGCCTCTCTGAAGCCATAGCTAAAGCGCACGATATTCTGGCCGGGAAAGTGCGAGGCAGGCTCGCGGTGGACGTGAACGGCTGATGCCTCATTCAAAGATTTTTCCCGGATTGAGCAACCCTTTCGGATCAAAGGCCTTTTTTATCCGCTTCAAAAGCTCTATCTCCTCCCGCGAGAGCGCCATGGGCAGATACTCCTTGCGGATAAAGCCGATGCCGTGCTCGCCCGTGATCGTCCCGCCGAGGGCTATGGCGCGCTGGTATATCTGACGCTTCAGCTCCGGCAGGCCGCCCTTCCAGAGATCGTAATCCATGTCCCCTTTCAGAACGTCGATGTGCACATTGCCGTCGCCGGCATGGCCGAACATGACCGACCTGAGGCTTTTTGATTCAAAGTATTTTTTAAGCTCCACCAGAAATTCCGGGATCTTCGACCGGGGAACCACGCAGTCTTCAGCCAGAAATACCGGACTTACCGCCTGTATGGCTTCCCGGATGCAGCGCCGCGCCTTCCAGAGCCGCTCCTGCTGCACCGGAGACTGCGCTATAATGATTTTATCCGCATCGACATCCGGCAGCGCGCCGATTTTCTCAATGTCGGCATAGATATCCCCTTCCGAACCGCCGTGTATCCGGACAAGCAGATGGGCCCCGGCTTCAGGATACGGAATCTCCTTGTTTAAAAATTGCGCTGCCAGGTCAATGGCTCCCTGCTCCATGAATTCAATGGTTGCCGGTACGATCCGGTGGCTTAGGATCGAATACACTGCGTTAATGGCTTCCGTAATCGAAGGAAAGGGTATCAGCATGTCGCAGGTCAAAAGGGGCGCGGGAATGAGGCGCAGGTATATCTTGGTTATGACCGCCAGGGTCCCCTCCGAGCCGATGAGTATGCCGGCGAGGTTGTAGCCGGTCGCGTTTTTGACGATCTTGCCGCCGGTCGCGATGATGCTCCCGTCGGGAAGAACGAATTCGAGCCCGAGGACGTAATCCTTGGTCGTGCCGTACTTGACCGCGCTCGGCCCGCCCGCGTTTTCAGCCACGTTCCCGCCGATGGAGCAGGACTCAAGGCTTGCCGGATCGGGCGGATACATGAGCCCCTCCGCTTTGGCCGCGTCCTGGATGTGACGGGTTACGGCCCCGGGCTCTACCACAGCCACCATGTTTTCCTTGTCTATCTCGATGATCCTGTTCATCTTTTCCAGAGAGAGCACCACCCCGCCGGCCACCGGAACCGCGCCGCCCGTAACTCCCGTACCGGCACCACGCGGAAGTACGGGGATGGAATGCTCATAACAGAAGCGGAGGGTCCGGCTCACGTCATCCGCGGACCCGGCCCGCACCAGGATATCCGGCATGGCAGAGAGGTCGGATGTTTCGTCTCTTGAATAGGCACCCAGGATCTCTTTGTCGGTCACGACCTTGCTGGCGCCCAGAAGCAGGGTTAATTCTTTTGATAAGCTTTTATATGATTTCATATGAAATTTTAAAATTTAGAATTCAAATAAACCAGATCTTTCTGAAAAAATTCATCAACTATATTGTGTGCTTCCTTCAGCCATGTATCTCTCTCTTCTCTCGTGCTGGTAACAATTACATTAAATGTCCTTCTTTTATATTCTGTTATCCCGCATAATTCAAATATACATTTCTTCCACATATTTTCCAATGGATCGCCGAAAACCTTTTTCTCCCTTTCATCCGGAGTATTGGAGGTGTTGAATACCAGCGCTCTCTTCCCCTCTAATAGTCCCTGCGGTATTCCCTCACCGCTGTCGCCCTCTTCAAACAGATAGGCTACGCCGGGACGGATAACCCTGTCAATCCATCCCTTGAGGATCGCCGGCGGCTGCCCCCACCAGTTGGGATGGACAAAAATAATGCCGCCGGCTTCCGTCAGTTCATTACAGTATTTTGTGATAATCGGATCAACAATGCCTGCCCGCGGAATTTCTTCATAGGGGAGCACGGGATCGAATTTTTCTTCGTATAGATCATGAAATACCGCCCGGTGCCCTTTTGCCTTTAAAGCATCGACGGCGGAACAGGCGATGGCATGATTAAAGCTTTCTTTATGAGGATGGGCTAAGATGACGAGAACTTTCATTCTATCACTGCTGTACAAATGAAATTGCTAAATATTATTTGCTTAAATCATATCACATCAAAGAGTTCAAATAACTTTTCAGCTCGTCCGGCTTTTTCTGCCTCTTCACCGCCTCGGTTCCCACGACAAAACCGTCGCCGATCCGGAGCGCCCTTACCGCATCATCGCGGGTCTTTATGCCGAAGCCGATGATGACCTTTTTGTCCGTGTTATCCTTCAGCATGCGGATTTTTTCCAGCAGCTCGGATGACTCAAGATTGCCGCTCGCGCCCGTGATACCCCGCACTCCCACGAAATAGATTATCTCGCTTTTGGATCTATTTATCATATCGATGTCGGACAGCCGGGTTTCCAGCGTGGCGAACGGGACAACGGGGATGTCAAACCCGTTGTCGTAAAACAGGCGGGACATCCTGTTCGGAAGATCGGGGATGATAACGCCGTCGAGATAATCAGCCATCTTGCCGGAAAATTTTTTTATGCCATAAGAATAGACGACGTTGGCATACGTCATGACGTATTTTTTTATTTCCGTGTTCTTTAAAAGCAGTATATCGTCCATCACCTGGTCCGGCGCCGCGCCGTTTTCAAGAGCCTCATGGATGGCCCGTGCTATGACCGGCCCGTCCGCTATAGGATCGTTGAAGGGTATCCCGATTTCAAGAAAATCAAAACCGCTCTCAATCACTGAATGAACGCATTCATTAAACGTTTCTCGGTCAGGATATCCTCCCACCAGGTATATTCCCCTCATGCTTCCTTCCCCATATATTTTTCTATTATTCCCAGATCCTTGTCGCCGCGGCCGGAAAGGTTCACCAGCACCCGCTTCCCCCGCAGATCCTGCGCGTGTTCGAGTGCGTAAGCGACCGCGTGCGCCGACTCCAGTGCCGGGAGTATCCCCTCAAGCCTGGTGAGCTCGTGAAAGGCATTGAGCGCCTGGCCGTCGAACACGCAGGTGTAGGTGACCCTGCCCGAATCTTTAAGAAACGAGTGCTGGGGACCGACCCCTGCGTAATCGAGCCCGGCCGATACCGAGTGCACGTCCCGCACCTGGCAAAATCCATCCTGAAGGAGATATGACAGCGCTCCCTGAAATATCCCCCGTGATCCGAGCGTAAGCGTCGCTGCGTTCTGGCCGGGATCAAGCGACCTGCCGCCCGCCTCCACGCCGATGAGCTCCACGGCTGAAAGCTCCAGAAATCCCTGGAAGATGCCCAGGGCATTGCTTCCCCCGCCCACGCACGCGATCACGCAGTCGGGCAGAAATCCCTGTAAGCGGAAATAATCAAGAGCCTCCCGGCCGATCACCGACTGAAAATAGGCGACTATCTCCGGAAAGGGGTGCGGGCCGGCCACGCTTCCGAGCAGGTAATGGGTGCCGGTGACGTTCGTCACCCAGTCCTTGAGCGAAGCGCTGATCGCGTCCTTGAGCGTGCGAAGCCCCTCGTCCACCGGCACCACCTCAGCTCCCAGAAGCCTCATCTTTTTCACGTTCGGCATCTGGCGCTCCACATCCAGGCTCCCCATGTAGATGCGACAGGTAAGGCCGAAAAGCGCGGCTGCTGTGGCGGTTGCCACGCCGTGCTGGCCCGCGCCGGTTTCTGCAATGACCCTTTTCTTTTTCATGGACACGGCCAGGAGCACCTGGCCGATGGTGTTGTTGATTTTGTGCGCGCCGGTATGAAGCAGGTCCTCCCTCTTGAGATAGAGGCCGAACCCGTATTTCTCGGATATGTTCTTTGCGTAATACACGGGCGTCGGCCTGCCCGCGTACTCGTTCAGATACCGCTGCAAAAGCTTTATCGATCCATCATTATTCTTAAAATCCTGATACGCCCGCTCAAGCTCGTCCAGAGCCGGGATCAGAATCTCAGGCACGAACTGCCCGCCGTATTGGCCGTAAAAACCGTCAGTCGCCCGCATTCTTCACCTCTTCCATGAATTTTTTCATCAGGCCGTAATCCTTGATCCCCGGCTCTGTCTCAACGCCGCTCGATACATCAACCCCGAAAGGCTTGTATTTCCGTATGACCTGCATAACGTTATAAGAATTTAAGCCCCCGGATACTATCAACCGGTTTTGTACGGCAAAAAGCCAGTCCGGCAGGAGGCTGAACTGGCCGCTCCCCTTGCTCGCATCGTACAGAAAATAGGAATAATCGTACTGTAAAGGAGGCTTACTGCCCGCCAGAATCAGCCGGTCAAGCTTTCGGTATTCATAGATCTGCGCGAAATCGAACTCATCATACACCGCCTCCATTTCATCGAAGCTTACGCCTACCGCGACGCGGGCGATTTTGCCCCGTGCGTAGGCCGCAAGCTTGCCCGCCGCTTCCGGGCCGCAGTACCGGACGCTCGGAGGGTGCAGTACCACGCCAACGGCGGAATATCCGAGATCGATCGCCCAGTCGATCTGTTCTCTGGAGCGTATGCCGCATACCTTCACGAACATGGCCGGTCCAGGGCTGCATAGAATTCCGCAAGTTTTTTTTGCGGCTCGGACCAGGCCATCAGGGCGGTGCCGACCAGGAATGCGTCCGCGCCTGCGCGCTTAAAATCCATGATGTCCCGAGAGGTTTCAATACCGCTTTCAGCGATCTTTAAAAAATTTCCCCGCAGGGAGCGTATGGTCTCCATGGCTTTGCTTTTTTTAATTTCAAATGAAAAGAGATCACGAGAATTCACTCCCACGAGCTTCAGGTCAAGAGTTTTTATTTTTTCGATCTCCTCGATGTCGTGCACCTCATACAAAACCTGCATGCCGCAATCAGCAGCCTTTCTGGACAAGAGCTTCATCTCTTCTGCGCTCAGAATTGCCGCTATGAGAAGAATGAAATCAGCGCCGTGCAGGTAGGCGTTTTCTATCTGAATCTCGCTCATGATGAAATCCTTGCACAGAAGAGGCACCCGGACCGCCCGCGATATGTCTGCGAGATTTTCGAAGCTTCCCTTGAAAAATTGTGCGTCCGTGAGCACGCTTATCGCCCCGGCTTTGCCCTGTTCATACAACCGGCCCTGTTCGATAATATCAGCCCCGGGACTGATGTCTCCCCGGGAGGGAGAGGCCTTTTTTATCTCTGCTATAATAGGCTTATCCCGCAGATAATCCAGGGGATTTAAAACCGGGCGGGCGCGGGCAATATCCGCAAGCTTGAGCGTTTTGATTTCTTCTTCCTTGTGTTTTATGATTTCTTTTAAATACATAAAATTAAACAATCCCTGACCACACCCCCCGACCCCCTCTCCTCAAAGGAGAGGGGGAGGCAACAGTAAGGGATGAGGTTCTTGACTTACTTCCCTATGATCTCTTCCAGCTTTTTCTTAGCTTTGCCTGAAGCGATATGATTTTTAACGAGGCCGTATCCCTCCTTGATTTGAGCTTTGTTCATCGTCTTTAATGCCAAAGCGGTATTGAGAGAAAAAATGTCTGTGATCTCTTCGTTTTCACCCGACAGGCCCTCCACGAAGAATTTCTTTGCTTCATCCACACTCTTCACGACCGGCATATCAAACGGCATGAAAAAGTCGGACGGGTCAATGATAAAATTTTCCGTCCGGCCGTCGGCGATCAAAATGCAATCGGTTTTGTCGCGGGAAGACACCTCGTCGTATCCGTCCCGCGATGAATACACGGCTATGTTGCTCCGTCCGATTGTTATCATGGTCCTGGCTATGAACTCCAGCCGATCGTGCCGGTTTATGCCGATGACCTGGAATTCAGGATCAGCCGGATTCACCAGAGGGCCGACCAGGTTGAATATGGTCGGCACCTTGAGCTCCCTGCGCACCTTGCCGATCCCCTTCAGGCTCGGATGATAATGCGGCGCCAGCATGAACACGAAATTATGCTTCTTGAAATGCTCCTCCGGCGAGGACCCGGAATAGGCCAGGTCCATGCCCAGGGCCTGAAGTATATCCGCTGATCCCACCGCTCCGCTCTGTGCGGTGTTGCCGTGCTTGACCACCGGAAATCCCATGGACGCAAGGATGATGCTTGCGGCAGTGGACACGTTGACCGTGGATTTGCCGTCGCCGCCGGTTCCGCAGGTGTCGATCGCGTTCCTGGATCCGCATCCGAAGCAGCGCTTGTACCTGTTCAGGATCGTCACCAGAGCGGCGAGCTCATTTTCGGTCTCCTCCCTGAACCTCAGGGCGATAAGGGAGGAGGCTATCTGCGCTTCCGTGAGCCTGCCCTGTACCATTGAATCGAACAGGCGTTCGGCTTCCTCAAAATTGAGCCGCTCGCCTGAATTGACTTTTTTTATCAGTTGATCCATAATATTCTCCTTTTCACGCATTTCTATTGCAGCAGCTGGTTGCCGCATTATTGCTCATATACGCGAACTCGAGAAAATTTTGTATGATTACCCCTCCGAATTCGCTTAAAATCGACTCGGGGTGAAACTGGACTCCGAAAAATTTCTGGTCCCGGTCCTCGATTGACATGATCGTGCCGTCATGCTTTGATCTGGATGTGATGTAGCGTTCGTCCATTTCAACCGCGAGGGAATGATACCTGACCGCTGAAAAAGAGGCGGGCATGCGTTTAAAAAGCACCGATTCTTTGATGACGCATATCTCGTCCACCTTGCCGTGCCGCACCGTCCGCGCCCTGACGATCGGGAAACCCAGGGTATAGGCCAGGGCCTGCATTCCCAGGCACACGCCGAACAAAGGCTTTTTGCCCAGGTATTCCTTGATAAAGCGGAGGGTTGTTCCCGAATTTTTCGGGGAGGACGGGCCCGGCGATATGATGATGCCGTCGTAAGAGTCCGCAGCGACGTATGTGTCGTTTTTAACCACGGCGACATCCGTCCCGCATTCCTTGAACAGGGCATACAGGTTGTAGGTAAAGGAGTCGTAGTTATCAATCATTAAAAACATTTCTTTTCTCCAAAAGGTTGATCTTTTTTAGCGCCTGAAACAGGGCTTCAAGCTTGCCGCCGACCTCGTTGTATTCCCTTTCAGGATCACTGTCGTACACGATACCGGCGCCCGCCCTCAGGATCACGCGGTCTTTCTTCACGAACGCGCTCCGTATTATGATGCAGGTGTCGATATCCTGGCTGTAGGAAAAATATCCGGCGCACCCTGCGTAAAATCCGCGCGCTGACTTTTCGTATCGGTCGATGAGCTCCATGGCTCTCACCTTGGGCGCGCCGGACACGGTTCCGGCCGGGAAGGTGTTGCAGAAGAGCCGCAGGGGGGATATGTCGTCCAGCATCTCCCCCTGCACCTCGGAGACGATGTGCACGAGATGCGAATAGACCTCGGGCTCGAACGAGCTTGCGACCCGCACGGTATCGGTCTTGCACCCGGTGTACAGGTCGTTCCGCGCCAGGTCGAGGAGCATAAGGTGCTCTGCCCGCTCCTTCTCATCCGACAGGAGACGGGCAATGATACCGTCGAGGTCGCCGTCGTCGATCCGGTAGGTGCCGGCTATGGGCTTGAGCGTGGCGGTCCGGTCCTGAATTTTCAGGTGCACCTCGGGGGAGGTGCCGCACAGGACCTCATCCCCCACCTTGATGTAAAACATGTACGGCGAGGGATTGATATTGCGGAGAAACCGGTACAGGTTGATCGGATTTATGCTGCATCTGATCTCATACTTGTTTGACAGCACGGTCTGTATGCACTCGCCGCCCGTGATCTCCCGCTTGAGGCCCAGCACCGCTTCCATGAAGGACGCCTTATCGAATTCCGGGGACTGATCAAGCTCTTCGCCGGGAAGGAAAAACTTTTTATGGGAATAGAGAATCTCGGCGGCCATTTCCTGGGTCCGGCCGGCAGCCTTATGGTAGGCTGCTCCGGCATCGTCGCCTATGAGTGTCGAGCATGCTGCGTACAATTTCCCCATGTGATTGTCAAACACGTAAAATTCATCGACCTGAAAGAAAGCCATGGCGAGGCCGCCCTCCTCCTCCCGGATCTTTTGCCTGAGAATTCCCATGTAGTTGGCCAGGTCGTATCCGATGAAGCCGACGTATCCTCCGCAGAAATTCCCCATGCCCGGGTTCTTGTTGGAGGTCTGGCCGGCAAGCTCCTGAACGAGGAAATCAATCGGGTTAGTTTGTAGAAAGGATATGCCCGTTTCACGCGATTCAACGGCAAGAACATTATTCCGGTACGTGATAATTCTCCGGGGACGGAATCCGAAAAAGGTGTACCGCGAAAAGCTCTTGTCCAGATTGGCGCTTTCCAGCAGGAACAGATTGTTCTCGTCCGAGAAATTGACCAGAAGACCGATGGGGGTAATGAGGTCGCCGGCGATTTCACGGTACACCACCGCGCGCCGGTATTCCCGGGACAGGTCGATAAATTGTTGTAATGTTGGATACAGCATAACGGCTCCATTCTATTTTCTGTCTGCTGATAAGCATAACTCGACTCGGAGGTTATCCAAAAAGTCGGGTTATATTCTCGCAAAGCCGCAAAGGCGCGAAGGATTATTCATTTTATATAGATTTTTTAATGCTTATATGACATCGAATCTTACAATAATTTACCTTTGCGTCTCTGCGACTTTGCGAGAGAATTTTTCTTAAACAGACTCTTGGGAAAATTTGAAAAAATCGCATAATAATTTGAACACTAAAAAAGCGCGGAATTTTGCCACGCTTTCAGCATTATATCAGCATGACGCATCGCCGCGGTTTCACGGGGTGTTCCACCAGAAAAAGCGCCATACCGTTGTAAGCGTCGTAATGTTGTTCATTGCCTTAATTATTTATTCCTCAGATAATCGGCTTCTATGTTTCTACTAATAGAAACAATACATTCCTGTCAAGAAAAAATTTTAAAAAATGAGAAAATTATTCCCACCGCATCAGACGCGCGCCTTCATGAGATGGCCTGAGCCGCCGACGCTAAGGCCGTCGGCGCGGTCCTTGAAGTAGCGCAGGTTCGCTTCTTTAGGAGCGAAATGCTCCACGTGGCCGAAACCCATCCGCCTAAGATCTCTTTCGAGTGAAGAAGGATCGAAAAAGGTCAGGAAGGGTTCCCCGATTGCAGCAAGGCGGTCTGCCAACTCCTTGCGGCGCGCCCGCTGGGTTTCGTTAAGATATGACAAGGGAACGCTGAACTCGAACACGATCCCGCTCCCTGCCGGGGATGAGGCTGCAAAGGCCAATGTTTCCATGACCGCGGTTTCCGTCAGATAGATCGCTACGCCGAGCCACGAGAAAAACGCAGGCTCTCCTACCCTGAACCCCGCCCGAATCAGACCCTGCGCGAGCGTCTCCTTTTCAAAGTCAAAGGGAGCGAATGTCAAAGAAGCGGGTATCGAAATTCCTTGGTTTTTTAGCTGCTCGCGCTTCCATTCCTGCGTCGCGGGATGGTCCACCTCAAACACGTGCAGGAGATTTTCTGTATATGGGTTTCGATATGCGAATGTGTCCAGGCCGGCGCCCAGGATTACGTATTGGCGGACGCCCCCGCTGACCGCTTCGGCAAGCCCGTCCTCGGCGTACCGGCTCCTCATGGCTATGAGCGCCCGCAAATGGCGAAGCAGGTCGGTCTGGAAATATTCCGGATTTGATCTGAGCGCCTTTTCGGCCTCGGCTCCGATGATCCGCAATGCCAGCGGATCGTCAAATATCCGGGGGTCGTCCATGAGCTGGTGCGCCGCCCTGAGAAACGCCGCGTGCCGTGCTGTTGCGCTCGGAAGTCCTTGGTTCATATCCCGTAAAACCCGAGCTTTGCCGCGGCCCTCTTTTCCGCTCTTCTATATGCATCGTCGCGTTCCATGATATAGCCTTCCTATAAATATTAGACTTGCTGCATAATTAACGATTCGGTGCACCTTCGGTTATACCGTCCTGCACAACAGGGGCCGACCTTAACTTTATTCTAAATCAACAAGAATAACTTTTACCGGTACTGCTGGAAAATGACGCTTTAATCTTTCAATATCATAAACCAGCTGTTCGCCATAAGATACACCCGTTGACATTTCTTTATGTAAGGAGTGGGATGGGACAATTTCTACGCCCACATCGGCCTTATTTTCATTAAAAAAATATTGGAATTTTGCCATATCATAAAACATGAAAGCATACTTGCCAAATTGAACTTCGACAAGCACCTTGGTTTTTACGAAATCAATTTGTTTGAATGCACCTTTTATTATAGGGTCATAGTCTGGTATCTGAATGTCGTATGTATCGCGTAATTCTTTATAACCGCATTTATGAAAAAAATTTTTAAACTGATTATTCATATCAATTGGAGAATAAAGAGCTTTTCCATTCATTGTCTTCTCTTTGCTGATTTTTGTTCGTTGGGGATTGACTTTTTTAATGACTTGATAAATTTCCCTTTCCATTTCAGGGTATCGTACTTTTAATATTTCACTTCCACCTAAATGAGAATATTCATAAATGATTTTCATTTTATCAATCTTCTTGATTACGAAATAATGATGGTTCTGAATTCAATTTAACGACTTTGGGAGGAATATATTCTTTACTGTCCGGATTAAATACTGGCCGTTCCATAGGGCGTACTAATAGTTTTCCGGATTCCGCCAATTTAATTCTTTCAAGTGCCGTTTCATAATAATCTTTAACTGTTTCAGAGCCAATTGATTTTCGTTTGTGAATAATTGAGGCGATTTGAGTTGTTCCGACTCCCATAAAAGGATCGAATGTCCAATCATCTTCGTTTGTTAAGGACAAAACTAGACGCTCAATCAATTCTACCGGGAACTGGGCGGGATGTTGTGTTTTTTCAATATGATTCGATTTAACATTCGGGATATCCCAAATATCACCGGGATTTTTGCCAATTGGATTACATGAAAATTGACCGGCCTTAGGCCCCTTGAAGTACTTTTTTTGTGGATATTTCTGAGGAATTCTTACAGAATCCAAATTAAAAGTATAATCATCATTTTTTGTGAACCATAGTATTACTTCATAACGACCTGAAAATCTTTTTGAAGCATGCAGTCCATGACCAAAATGCCAGACAATCCTGTTTCTTAATTTTAACTTGTAAGATGTAAATATCGGATATAATAGTATATCTAATGGAATAATTTCACCATTGTCTACATAATTGCCAACTTGCCAACATATACTACCCGTGGATTTCGTTATTCGTATTGATTCATCAATAACCTTTTTTTGAGATTCCAAATAATCATTTATGGATAACTTCTTTTCGTACTCCTTTCCTATATTATAGGGGGGTGATGTAACGACTAGCTTAACTGTTTCATTAGGGATTTCCTTTAATAATTCAAGACAATCGCCATTATAAAGAACTAAATCTGAATTTGGGTTAAAATGCTCATTTATTTTAAGTTTAGCCATAGTGCAGCTTCACAGGACTTGAGTATTGTACTCCACAAATGTAAAGTAATTATAGACCTTAATAAATATCAAGCCAATTTTTCGCAATAGATAAAAAGGAGATCAACGATTCTATCGTGTGATTATTGATGGTACGTATCAGTCAGGAAAAGTCAACAAAAATCATTTATTAATTTATTTCTGTCACGAAAGCGTTCGCACGTAGATATTCGAAGCCAGATATTCGTCAATCGTGAACACGCTTCTGCCTATACGGAAAACAAAGGAGGGATATTTATGCATCAGCACGATCTCCGTTTTCGGCAAAACGCCGATCGATATCAATTTGCGCAGGGCGTTTCTGTCCTCGGTCACTATGCGAACCACTTCGCCTTTGCCGTTGAGTGCAAGAGCGGTCAAGGGCACTATGCCGTCCGTTGGAGCATCCGGGGCGGCATGCGGTCCGGCTGGTGATCTAAAAGCTCCCCCGCCCCATCGCCTCCGTCTGCCGCCCCGTGTATGCGGTTCCGGCGGCGATTCTAAAGCCGTGGAATCAATATTGTTTCTCCTTTTATTGAAGAGCCTTTTAATCCATTTAGGTTCGGGTGCAGCCTCATAGCCGCAATTCGGGCACCTGACCAGATCGCATCCTTTCGAGAAGCCGCAGCTCGCGCATCCCGAAGACGCCTCCAATTCATTAAAGGTATAGCCGCACAATGAGCATTTCATAAAACAGCCCCCAGATATGACAGTACGAAATTCAGTATATAGGCGATTCCGAAAGAGAATAACAGTATCACGACGGATATGCCGATGCCGGTCTTCCATCCCCGTTCCTTGACATTCATGATGAACTGCGCGATGCAGGGAAGAAAAAGGGTGAGTGCCACACAGACCACCGCAAGCTGCACGCCGGACAGCGCCTGCTCCTTGTTCAAATCATACAACCCGGCTGCGCCGTAATCCCTTCTGAAAAAACCGAAAAGGAATATCTTTGCGGTTTCAGGCGGCAAGCCTAAAAGCTCCACCGGCTTTCTCAAGAGTCCGATCAGGAAGTCAAACAGCGAGGTGATTCTGCCGATCCATATCAACACGCTTGCTATAATAAACAGGGGAAGAACTTCCTTGAAATACCATTTCACCCGCACGTACGTTTTTGTTAAAACATTCGCGATTTTCGGAATCCGGAGCGGCGGGACCTCCATGTAAAACGACGGATCTTCGCCCGGCAGAATCTTTGCCGAAAGGTAGCCGATAAACAGAAAGACGAAGCTTATCACCGCCGCCCACACGAGCATCACCGCCGGCTTTCCCGCCAGAAGGGCCAGTATGACCCCGAGCTGCGCCGAACAGGGGACCGCGAGCGCAAGGAGCATGGTGGAAATAACGCGCTCCCGTGCGGTCGGGAGGGTTCTCGTCACCATGGTCGCCATGGTATCGCAACCGAATCCGAGCACCATCGGTATGACCGCGCGTCCGGAGAGACCGATTTTCTTAAATGTCCGGTCGATCAGCATAGCCAGGCGCGGCAGGTATCCCGAGTCCTCGATTATGGAGAACACGATGAAGAAAAACGTGACGATCGGCAGAATGAGCGCCACCGCATAACGGAAGCCGAGCGTGATCACGCCGTATTCCCCGGCAAGGAGGTCGCGGAGCCATTCCCACGGAATGACGGCCGCGGCGGCCTTAACGACGAAAGGATTGACTATGCCCTCAAACAGGTCCTCTTCAATTAAGCCCACGACCGTGCCGGCTCCGAGATCGCCGACGAATTTGTACAACCCCAGGTACAGTATGATAAGCAGTATCGGCATGCCGGTCAGAGGCTTCATCATATAATGGCTGAGACGTTCGCGAAATCCCTGCGGTCTTTTTTCCGCATCAATGATCGCGTCGTCCAGCACTGAATCCACGACCTCCTTCAACCGGATCGCGCACTCATATTCCACCGGATAGCGTAATTTACCTGCCGCCGATACCGCGATCGCGTCGATATCGGAAATCGCTCCTCCCTCGGCTTTTTGGATCATTTGACGTATTTCGTCGTCTTCTTTAAGCAGCAGCATGCCGAGAGAACGCCTGGTTACGTGGTAATCCCCCGTGAGCATCGATTCAATATCCTTCAGCGCATTTTCTATTTCAGATTTATAGACCACATGGGCATCATACCGCCGCGTCCTTTGCCGCGCCACCTCTTCAATACATTTTTTTAAAATCTCCATCCCTTCGCCGGCGGTCGAGACCGCGCCGATAACGGGAATCCCGAGCCTCTCTTCTATCAGGGTGAGATCGATCCCAATCTCTTCTTCTCTAGCCTCGTCCATCATGTTGAGCACCAGGATCAGCGGCAAATCCATCTCCAGTATCTGCAGAGAAAGCGGGAGCATCCGCTCAAGGTTCTTGGCGTCGACGACATGGACGACGACGGCCGGCTTTTCCTGAATCAAGATTCTTCTCGCGACGCTCTCCTCCTCGGTTATCGGCGACATCGAGTACATCCCCGGCGTGTCGATCACCTCGTACTCCATCCCGTCCGTCTTCATGCGGCCCCGGGAAACCTCGACCGTGGTCCCGGGATAATTCGAAACCATGGCATAGAGATTGGTCAGATTGTTGAACAGCACGCTTTTACCGACATTCGGATTGCCGACAATCGCGATTTTTTTTATCTCTTCAATTGAAGCATTATTGCTTGCATTACGTTGAATACTTTTTTTGGTTTTATTTACATTTAGATCAAACATGGGTCTTTCCTCTAGTTTTTATTTTTCTCTCCGCCGCTGCCGCTAAACCGTATCGTTATACCGCCGAGGAGCGAATAATCGGGCCGCGTCGCGATGCCTACCGGATAATTATATTGAGCGCCGGGCCTATGGGTTACCCGCGGCAGAAATCTATAATTAAATCCGAGATCAATATCGACATTTTCCGTCGGGGACGCGATGATTCCCCCCAGCACGAATACGTCCGGGAAGTTCGACCACTTGTACCGGTTGCGCTCACACCCGGCGTTGGTGACCAGACGCAGATAGTCTTTCACGACCCAGAATTCAAACGCCAGGGACGCGTGCCAGATATCCTCGCGCTCATTAAGGATGTTCTGGTTTCTGAGATATCCAAGGTTGAGGTGGGCGACAACCGGCGTTAAATCCGCGGTGGCTATAGCATAGCCGTAGCCGCCGAGCTTCCCCACGCCGAGACCCCGGTAGGCGTCTCCTGCGGGGAATATGATTCCCGGCTTCAGCGCCAGGTTCAACATTTTATATTCATAAAATTTCCACTTGAATTCGGTGATTGCATCCGTAAGTCCGGACGCCGTCGACGTTGACTTGAGTGAGACAAACTCAAGCGGGGGGGAAAAATACGTCCTCCGCTCCCTCGTTTTTGTGTACTGATACGGCAGCCCGATCACGACGTCGAGATTGTCGATAATGCCGTACGAGAGGGTCAGCGTTATCGTGTTGGCCTCATCCCGGTTCCGGACCCTGCCGAGATTGCTCTGACCCTGCAGCTCTCCGGTCAGAATGCTCTCCGGGTGGCTGTCTATCCATTTGAACGAATCACGGTCATATTGATATCCGAATTCCAGCTCGAAATTTTTCTTCCCCTGTGTGCCCGTGTCATCGGTTATTAAGGGATGCAGGGCAAGTGCCGGTGAAAACGTCGTCAACATTAATGAGATAAAACATGCGCCCTTGCCGCATCGTATCCTGCACTTTGTTATTATTGTCATACGCTTCCTCTCGAATTATTTACTTGGAGTGCATCCCAACTTTTGGGATGCACGATTATTTCACGGTGGCCGGAATCGCCGAATTCATAATGATAATTATTATCATTATCATTATCATTATCATTATGAATTCGTGTAAATCCCCCGCTTGAAGAAAATTTTTGGCCTATTTTGAACAAGCCTTACAGATTCCGTATAAATTTAACCGATGGCTTTTTAGAATGAAGCCGTTTTTCCTGGCTATTTTTTTCTGTAATTTCTCGATCTCCGGAGATAGTATCTCCACAAAGGCACCGCACTTCGTACATATGAGATGATCATGGTGCTCGTGATCATATACCGCCTCGAACCGCGTTTTACCGTCCTCCAGTATAAGCTCCCGGCACAGGCCGCATTCGCATAAAAGCTTCATCGTCCGGTAAATGGTCGCAATGCCGATATTGGGGTTCTCAATTTTTATGATGTCGCGCAACTCATCCGCCGTTATATGCCGATTGCTGCTCAAGAACGCTTCTAATATGATGCCCCTTTGGCTGCTCGACTTTAAATTATTTTTTCGAATATAACCGTTGAGTATAGCTAATTCATTATGAAGCGGCATTTTCGTCTCGTATTTTGATAATGATAACCATTATCAAAATACGTTCCCGCTTGTCAATATGTTTTTTAATAAAAATGACCGAAAAATCATTATAATAATTGCTTGAGTTAGGTGAAAATTGATTCAAAGTCTCCCTCCCCCTTGATGGGGGAGGGCTGGGGTGGGGGTGAAAAAGCCAATGCCAGACAGTTTAGTGCGATAAGAGCCAATCTAATCACCCTCCCCTTGCCCCTCCCATCGAGGGAGGGGAATAATAAAATAGCCTAACTTGAGTAATTATTGAATATTGTACCGAATCCGACGATCAGCCGATAATAATGATGGATAAATCGAGTCGCCTTATGAATTCAAATGACATTATCTATAAGATAACAAAAGCGCGATCCGGACTTGACACGATCATCGTATCCTCCAACGGAAAAGAGATGCCCCTTCACAGCAGAATCAATCCCAAGCGCGATTCGGAGCTCTTTGCCGGCAGGTTTGATCCGGACAGATTCGATGCGCTTATAGTTTTGGGCGTCGGCCTCGGTTATCATCTCATCCCCCTGTCGAATTATTTAGACAGCTACTCACAAATCATACTCATCGACATCTTGAGCGGACTCGACACGGCGATTGCCGGAAACCGGCTCGCTTCATTTCTCCTTAAATCGGAGCGGATCTCGTTTATATTGGGTAAATCCGCCGGAGAGGTGGATGAATTATTGTCCGCTATGATCGACCTGGACCGGATACGGGGAATCTCGGTACTGGAGCATCCCGCTTCAATGAGAATCTTCGATGACTATTACACCGAAATAAAAAATTCCATAGAAAAACTGATTCACCGGCTGGCGGGAAACAAGGCCACAAAAAAAGCATTCGGCGCACTGTACCTCAGAAATATTGTAAAAAATGCCGCGCTCCTGGACCATTTCAGGCCGGTTCAGGATCTGTACGGGCACTTGAACGATTTTCCCGCTCTCATTGTCGCGTCCGGGCCCTGCCTCGAAAAAGATATCCAGAGGATACGGCGTTTTCAGGACAGGTTTTTCATAATTTCAGCAGATTCCTCACTTCCGGTTCTCCATAAAAGCGGGATACTGCCCGACTTTGTCATTTCAATAGATCCACAGCCTTATGTGTACGAGCATTTCCTTGGATTAGCCCCGGGCTCCGCGACAGCACTGTTTTCCCTGTCGTCCCATCCTGCCGCAGTAAAAAAATTCGGGGGATATATCTTTCTCAATTCCCATCCCCTGTGCCAGTTCGCTGAACGCGTGTACGGCGATTCAATCGGTTCCGTCGATTCAGCCACCGGCAGCGTTGCCGGAGACGCAATGGACTTTTGTCTTAAATGCGGGTTTGCTCCGATCGGACTCGTGGGCCTGGATTTTTCCTTCTCCGATTATAAAACCTACTCGCGCGGCACCGCATACCAGAACCGGTACTCGCTCTATTTTCAGAACAGGATCTCAACCGTGGAGGGATTCAACTGCCGCTACATCCTTGGAGCGAGCGGCGGACTCAAATATGAGGGGAGATACACCCGGCGGTCGTTTTTGCAATACCGGCAGTCGATAGAGGAATTAATTAAAAACAGAAAGTTTCCGGCGGTCTATGCCCTGAACGATTGCGGTATTGCGATCTCCGGCGTAGGACTGCTCGGCCTTGATCAATTCGTCGAAGATAAATGCGGAACAGCGATAGATAAAAAAAGTATAACCGCCGCCATAAACTCGAAGTCACGATTCCTCGTATCCGAGCCCTTGATATCGGCCTTAAGCAGCCTGCTCGATGACAGCCTCTTTGACGAGATCCTCGAAGCCTCCCTCGGCAGCGGCGCGAATGAAAAGGTGAAGGAAAAATACCGCACCCTGATCGCGTCGCTGAAGCGGATTTGAGCAATTAATTCCGGCACGGACGGAATTTTCATTCAACAGCCGGAATAAATCGTCCGATATGTATGGTACAGAAAGCGTTGCATGAAAAAAGGCAGGTCATACTATGGAACAATTTGATGTACCACACCAGAGGGTCAGGGAAAAAAACGTCTATCTTCTCCATCTCGATACGGCGCGGATCATCCTGATTGCAGCCGCGGTTATAGCCATCATCGTCGTATCCTTTCTGTTGGGCATGAATTTCATTAAACGGGGTGAGGGACCGTCGCCCCTGAGCTTCAATCATGACGTTTTTGACACCCACAGGGACCTCGATCTCCTGAAAAACAATATACCTGAACCGTCCGACGAAGAGGAGCTGTCAAAGCCTTTGGATGAAAAGCTGGCGGACGGGGACAAGGGGGAAAAATCCGCAAAAAACAAGGCTGACCCGGCTGATCTGCTGACACGGGAAAACGTCAATCAACCCGCCCTGCGCGATTCCGCAGCGAAGAAAAAATACGCGGCCCGCGAGCCGGCGGATATGCAAAAGACGCAAACGACGTCCGAGGTTGATCAAGCGGCTAAACCCGGAAAAAAATCAACCATGAAAAACGCCGCCAAGAAGAAAAGGGCCGGCAAATCAGCGGTGGTCGAGGTTTCCGGCGGAAAGGCCCTCCAGACCCAAAAATCCGGCGCATCACATTTTGTGATCCAGCTCGCTTCATTTGATAAAAAAGCAACGGCGCTTGCGGAGATTAAATCCCTGAAGCAGATCAATCATGACGCCTATCTCGACGAGGCGAAGGTCGGAGGCAAACAGTACTTCAGAGTAAGGATCGGGCCTCTTGCCTCAAAGAAAAATGCGCTGGATCTTCTCGACGATATGCAGAGCAAAAACCGGTACCGGGAAAGCTATATGGTCCGGGAATAGCATATTTATTGCGGCACGGCCGGGTGAAACCCGGCCGTGCCCGTTAAATCCCCTTCTAATAAATATTCTCCTTGATCAAAACCTCTTCCAGCTCGTCTGCCTTGGCTGCGATGAATGAGAGCGACTTCATGAACCGCACCGGATCACAGTCTCTGAGAAGAATCGAATTCCGCAGTATCAGGGTGTCATCGAGCAAGGCCAGCGCTCCATAGTCCAGGGTCGTGTTCAACTGGAGACAGTATTTATACAGCTCGGCCAGGTCTTTTCTCAGCCTTCCGACGATGGAGTAATAGTTGATGATCCGGTCTCCGGCTTCGTCCTTTGAAAGGGTTATGAGCACTTCCTGCGACCGGTTGTTGTCGAATTCGATATTCGTCGTGTAGCTCCCCTGCATATCCTTATGGAAGCGTATTTTGAATTCGCTCGCTATCGCGGATATAAAACCGTCAAACATTTCCATTGCGGGGCCTCGTCAATTCATATTCTCCCGGCCAAGGCGCCGGCTGCTGAAACCGTATCGACACGCGCGCACAAGTCAAGAAATAAGTATGAAAAGTCATATTTTTCTCTTGAGTACGCCAAGAAGCTCGACATGCGGGGTCTGGCCGAACATGTCGTACGCCTCAATGGATTCAAGCGTGTAGCGTTGCAGGAACTGGACATCGTCTCGAAAGCTTGCCGGGTTGCACGACATGTAAATTATTTTACCGGCACCCATCCGGTCAATATGCTCCATCACGCTCCGCTGCAGGCCGCTGCGGGGCGGGTCAAGTATGATCGTTTCGTAATTCCCGCCGGCATCCCGGACAAAGTCTTTTGCGTCGCTGCATATAAAGTCCGCGTTGCCGATCCGGTTAAGCTCTTTATTCATGTTCGCGTTTTCCACCGCTTCTGTACTCTTTTCAACGCCGGTGACGTGCTCTGAAGCTTCCGCGATGAAGAGGGATATGCTTCCCACGCCTGCACACAGGTCCAGGACCCTGCCCCGGGCCTCTTCCCGTATCCTCCGGTAGATCCGGAGCGCGGCCTCCGCATTGGACTGAAAAAAGGAATTGGGCGTGATCCGGTAGCGGATGCCGTCGAAATCCTCCTCGATATAACCGGCCCGAACGTTCTCGATGATATCGCCGTAGCTCAGGTCAGCCAGGCCGCCGCTGTAAATAAGCGAGATCGAATCCGCGTCGGCGGCGATGCCGTCTAACAGCGCGGCCAGCCTGTTTTCCCTTTCCGCAACCACAAAATTGGCCATGACCCGGCCGGTATAGGACGTCTCGCGCAAGACGACGTACCGGAGATAGCCCCGGTGCCGGAGGTAGTCGTAACCCTCTATCTTTTCAATGAAGGGGCGGATTTTTCCAAGGAGCGAATTCGATTTTTCCTTCATGATACTGCACGCGGTGACGTCCACCACGGCGCGGTAATTGCCGCGCCGCCGGAGGCCGCATTTGCCGAAGGCGACGACCAGGTCCATGCGGCCCCGGTACCGGTACGGCTCCGATGGATGGACCTGGTCGACTGCGGCGACGCCCCGGAGCGCATCGTTCACTATCTCCTTTTTCAGTGCGAGTTGGTCTTTGTAGCGGATGTGCTGGAACAGGCATCCGCCGCAGCTGCCGAAAAGGGGGCACGGCGGCACTGCCCCTTCTCCCCGATATGCGTCCATCAGCCTGTTGATATAGATGTGCTGCCTTTTTTTCATGATCAATCGCTATTTTTCGGAAAACGGGCGCTTTCCTGACGCCGATCGGCAGTCTCGCCGCAGCGCGTCCATGAGAAAACCCTTTTTTTCAAAAAAGCGCTCCTTTATCACCTGCGCCAGAAACCCGGCCCCGCTCTCCGGAGCCCGCGTCAGGGGAACGCTGTAGCCGGCGAGCGAGTCCGCGAGCGCGAGAAACAGGTCGAACGGTGTTATTGAAAGACGCTCCATGGCGGCGAGGGTCGCTCTAAATCGGCACGTGTTCCGGAGACGGTCGATCAGGAAAGCGACGCGTTCCAGTACCCGGATGTCTTCCGCGCCGAGCCATCCGGTTTCAAGAACCTGGTAGGGCGCGCTTTTCGCGTACACGATGCCGAACTCGTCGGCCCGCTCCATCATTTCCGTGCCCGGAAGCACCTTGAGGAAGCCGAGCTGTATATGATCGGGCCGGAGCGCGTACAGGCTGTTGAAAGCGCTGCCGATCGACGACTTGTCGTCGAAGGGGAGACCGGCAATAAGGTCGAGATGGACGCGAACGGTTCCCAGGCCGACGAGCCGCTCGATAACGGCCCGGTCATGTTCCCAATTTCCGTTACGCTTCACCGCAGCCAGCGTCTCAGGATTGGTAGACTGTACGCCGATTTCGAACTGGAACAGTCCCTTCGGGCACCGGGACAGGATGGCGAAATCGTCGCCATCGAGAAGCCCGGGGTATATTTCGAAGTGGCAGGTCGTGGCCGCGTCCCGGCCGTTGTCGATCAAAAAGTTCCAGATTTTGCGGTAGCGCTCCCGTTTCAGGTTGAACGTGCGGTCGACGAACTTGAGCAGGCGCGGGCGGTGCGATAGAATGAACGCAAGCTCCTCCATTACGGTTTCGGGCCGCTTCGCCTCCCATTTCTGGTCGTCGCGGGAAGACAGGCAGTAGGAGCATTGAAACGGGCACCCACGGCTCGATTCGTAATACACGTATCTGTTTTTCAGATTTTCCATGTCCCCGTGGTCATACGGGAGCGGCATCTCACCGAAGGGAGGATTGGGAACGTTGATTATTTTTTCTGTGTGGCGCATATTATTTTCGACGAGGAATCTGAACCCGGCCTCTCCGCGGCCGGTGATGACGTAATTCGTGAAGGGATACGCATCAAGCCACGAACCCGGATTGTAGCTTGCCTCAGGACCGCCGAGAATGATGACGCAATCCGCCAGGCGCCGGCGAACTTCGGGCAGGATTTTTTTTATCAGCTCGACGTTCCATATATATACTGAAAAAGCGACGGCGTCCGGCCGCGCCGAAGCGATATTCTCCGCTATCTCCGGCGCCGGCCGGTTTATGGAATATTCTCGTATGGTGATCTCCGCGTCCGTGCCGCGCGTATAGGATTTCAGGCAATAGAGCGCGAGGCATGAGTGGGTGTAGCGCGCGTTGACGGCGGCGAGCAGGATTTTTTTCATATTCATTAATACTGCTGAATTGTTGCGTGCTTATTTTTTACGTTGGGAAAAGTCCTGGAAAGCCAATTAATGGCAATGAATGGCGTCAATTTTTTTGTATTATACCGTGAAGAAAGGCAATAATTACACCTTACCCCAAGTAGGCTTTTTTCAGTTCTTCATTGGCCGTTATATCCTCGCTCCTGCCCTCGGCCGCGATTCTGCCGTTTTCAAGCACATAGGCGCGGTTCGAATATTTCAATGCCATAATTGCGTTCTGTTCCACCAGGAGTATTGTCTTTCCCCGCCTGTTGATGTCGGCTATGATTGAAAAGACATTCTTCACCAGAATCGGGGACAAGCCCATCGAGGGCTCATCCATGATAAAAAAATCCGCATCCGCAGCGAAAGCCCTGGCTATGGCCAGTATCTGCTGTTCGCCGCCGCTCAATGTGGAAGCGAGCTGCCGTCGTCTATCGCCGAGCAGCGGGAACATATCAAACAGTTCGTTTATCACCGGGGATGTCATACTCCGGGTTCTGTTCGCAAAGGTCGCCAGCAGCAGGTTTTCAATAACCGTCAGGTTCCCAAAGATACCGCGCCCCTCGGGAACATGCGCGATTCCCCTGCGGGCGATTTCATGGGCTTTGCACCGCGTAATATTTTCATTTTTATAAAGGATCGTGCCGGAGGCGGCCGGAATCAACCGGGATATCGTTCGAAGCGTTGTTGACTTTCCCGCACCGTTTGCGCCTATGAGCGTGACGATTTCTCCCTCATCCACATGGAGGGAGACGCCGTGCAGCACGGCGATGGGACCATAACCCGCGTGCAAATTTTCAATGACGAGCATCTGCCTGGTCTTCTCCGAAATATGCTTTTACTACCGCCTCACTTTGGCCGAGTCCGGATGTCATTCCATCGAAGATAGTTTCCCCGAAATCAAGCACCTTTACGTAATCACAGAGCTTCACGACAAGCTGCATCCGGTGTTCAATGAGAATTATCGTGACCCCGAATTCCTTCCGTACCCACAGGATAAGCTCAGCCAGATTGTGGAGCTCGGCGGGATTCATGCCGGCGCCCGGTTCGTCAAGAAGGAGCAGCTCCGGTTTGCTCAGAAGCGCACGGGCGAGCTCAATCTTTCTTTGCTGGCCGTAGGGGAGGCTCGCAGCCTGTTCATGCATTCGATCGGCAAGGCCGAATTTTTCAAGTATGGCCGAGGATGATCCCCGGACGCGATTTTCCCAATTATGGTATTGCCGCGTGCGGAAGACGGCGCTCCATAACGGATAGCTCAGGTTGCCGTAGGCGGCGGTTCTGACGTTGTCGAGCACGGACATGGATTTAAAGAGCCTGATGTTCTGAAAGGTCCGCGCGATTCCCTGGGCGATTATTGCAGGGGAGGGCAGACCGTCTATATATTCATTTTTAAATATTATTTCACCTTCGTCGGGCTTATATACGCCGGTTATGAGATTAAATACCGTGGTCTTCCCGGCACCGTTCGGACCCAGTATCCCCCAGATGGCGCCCGAATCAACCGAGAGGTTAAAGTTGGATACGGCCTTGAGGCCGCCAAACGAGTGCGAGAGGCCGTTTACCCGGAAAAGCAGCTTGGTGCTATTTTTTTCGTCCATGATCATTTTCTTTTGGAATAAATAATCTCCATTCTCTTCCGCCCATGATGCCCAGGGGCCGGTATATCATGAGCATGACCAGCGCTACCGGAGCAAACACAAACCTCCAGATGCCGAGGAAGCGCAGCGCTTCTATCAAAACCGTCCAGATAGCTGCGCCCAGTATCGAACCGATGATCGTTCCGCTTCCGCCGAGATAGAGCATAAGAAGGATATCGGTTGATTTCAGTATGGAGAATGTTCGCGGATTTATAAATTGGATCAGATGAGCGAAAAGACCTCCCGCGATGCCGGCGAAAAAGGACGATATGACAAACGCCAGAATCTTCACCTGCTTTGTATCTACCGACACCAGATTCGCCGCTACCTCATCGTCCCGGACGGCGATAATCCCTCTTCCGAAATTGCTGTACACGATATTTCGAATCACCATGATTGACGCTATAGTGCACAGGTACACTCCGGACAGGTTTGTGTATTTCTGGATGCCGTGATACCCCTGGGGGCCGCCGAACCAGGGCAGGTTTTCAAGGACGCTTTTGGTGATCATGATGAGCGCCAGCGTGATAATTGCCAGGTAATCATCGCGGGCGCGGAATGCCGGTACCGCAATCATAAAGCCAAGAAACGCGGCGCAGATCCCGCCGGCAAAAAGCGAAAGCGGAAAGAACGCCGGATTCTGCGGAAAAACCGATACGGAAAAAAATGATGCGGCATAGGCACCCACCGCCATGAACGCCGCGTGGCCGACTGAAAATTCACCCATGTAGCCGTTGACCAGATTGAGGCTGACGGTGAGGATAACATTGATGCCGATATACATGATGATTTGCGCGAGATACTGGTCTGCAAGATTAAAGGTGTCGCACACAAACGCTGCGGCAAAACCAGCGACGAGCAGTAATCCCATAGATATCTTTCGCGGCATAGGCTATACCTTTTTTTGAACGGGGACGCCGAACAGGCCGGATGGCCTGAAAAGCAGAATTATGAGCAAAAGCCCGAACACGATCATGTCTTTATAGGTCGAAGGAAGAAACGCCGCGGAGAGTATCTCAACCGCACCAAGAAGGAAACCGCCCACCACCGCACCCTTCACATTCCCGATCCCGCCGATGACCGCCGAGACGAAGGCCTTCCATCCCACGATGATGCCCATGTAGGGATCGATGATCGGGTAGGCCAGCCCCACGAAAATGCCGGCTACGGCAGCGAGGCCGGCCCCGATGGCAAAGGTGAAGGAGATTATTTTATCCACATTAATTCCGAACAGCGGCGCATAGGTCTTGTCCCATGACAGCGCGCGCATCGCCATTCCGGTTTTTGTCTTCGCTATCAGGCGGTCGAGCGCGGTCATGAGCGCTATCGACACCGCTATGATGATGATCTGGATGTTGGTGGCGGTAAAGGCTCCGATGGTTATGATATTCAGGTCGATGAGAGCGGGAAACTTTTTCGGCTCTGGCCCGACAACGGCAAGGGTGATGGTTTCCAAGAAGAGTCCCACACCCAGCGCGGTAATAACCGCCGAGGCCCGGGGGGCGGTGCGCAGGGGACGGTAGGCGAGCCGTTCAATGGTCACCCCGAGAAGACCGACGGCGCAGAAGGCGAGCGGCAGGATCAGGGCGATGGGCATGTTTAAATAAACGGCCAGAAACAGGGCCGCATAAGATCCGATCATGAATATATCGCCGTGCGCAAAATTGATCAGCCGAAGCACGCCGTAGACCATCGAATAGCCGAGGGCTATGAGCGCGTATATGCTTCCCAGCTGCAACGCATTTAATGCCTGTTGTACGATCATGGATTAACGGTATCGTAGTACTTAAAGGCGTTATCCCTGATTTGAATTACAACAGCGCTTTTGACCGGCGATCCGGATCCGGATGAGAATTTCATCGTGCCGGTAACGCCCGGGAAATTGCTGAGCTTCGAAAGCTCGGCGAGAACATTTTCCGGATTTCTGCTTTTGGCTTTCTTAACGCTCTCGAATAGCATGCCGAACGCGTCATAGGTCAAAGCGGCGACGTCATCGGGTTTTGCGCCGTATTTGGCTTCGTAGTCCGCAATGAATTTTTTCGCCTTTTCAGTGGCCATATCCGGCGCATAATGGGTGGTAAAATAAAGTCCGTTCATTATATCCTTACCCAACGTTAATATTTCTTCAGAACCCCATGAGTCGCTTCCCACGATCATGCCCTTAAGTCCCTGCTGCCGCGCCTGCTGTATCTGCAGCGGCACTTCGTTATAATAATTGGGCAGGAAAAGCACATCAGCCCGTGAGGCTTTAATCTTCGAGAGCTGGGCGGAGAAATCCTTGTCGCCGGTAGAGTAGGATTCAAACGCGGTAACGGCGCCTCCGGCTTTGATAAACTCGGCTTTAAATACTTCGGCGATTCCCTTGTTGTACTCTGATGTAATGTCAAAGAGCACGGCGGCCCTTCGCGCTTTAAGCTTCTTATAAATAAAGGATGATACCACAACGCCCTGGAAGTCATCGGTGAAACATGAGCGGTAGATATATTTTTTCTTTTCAGTCAGCTTCGGTATCGTCGACCAGGGGGAGATCATGATGAGCTTGTTGCTCTCGGCGACGATCGCCGCGGGGACCGCATTTCTTGAGGCATTGGGGCCGATCATGGCCACGACACCCTTGCTTACGAACTTCTGGGCGACCGCGGCGGCCGATTCCGCTTTGTCTTCGTTATCTTCAGCGAGGATCTCGACGCGCATGGTTTTACCGTCTACCGCAATTCCTCCCTGATCATTTATTTCGGCAGCCGCCATTTTCGCGGCATTTACGCATGATTTGCCCGCAACCGGTATCGAGCCGGTCAGCTCGGCGTTTACGCCGATTGATATGACATTTGAGTCCTTACAGGATGAGAATACCGTTATCCCGATACAAATCAATACCGCAACTATCAGTTTTTGTTTCATATGAATACCCATCAGAAGTTTTTGATTAACTATTCAGCTATTTAATTATTTCTCACAAAGTCGCAAAGAAGAATCTGTGTAATGAGTGTTATTCATGTACAGGAAAGTCAAGAAAATATTATCTGACGATGTATGTTTATGTACTGAAAAATATCACAGTATGCTACACTATATAATAATTATTTCATTTTTATTCTCGGCCGGCTCGGACACAACAATAAACGCGTCGCACCGGGTGAGACCTGGAAGGTTGGTAAAGGCTCCGTAACAGGAAACGTTCCGGGTCTTTATAAGATGCTTAATATGCTTCCTTCTCTCCGCTTTCGACGGAAACACAAGTATCTCGCACCTCTCGTCTTCAACAAAAACAAGCAAGTACCCCGGGCCCCCGCGCTTGGGCGCCTGATATCTCCTGGTGTCACGCATACTGCAATTCCGGCGGATTCCGACTCTACACCCTATACCTTCGTCTGGTATAACGTATCCGGCAACAAAAGTATAGAGACGGGGCGCAAGTGAAAACGGCATTTGTGAGTAGGCTGTTTCCTGTCACACTAGCCCCTTGTTGATAAGAAAAAATACCTACTCCCGGAGCGTGTGCTTGATTAAGATTTTGGGTAACTATTCAGCATAACATTATAAAATAGTGATTAATAATTTCCCCCGCCGCCCCCGGCGGCGGGGGAAATTATGTTCACATTATCTTATTTAATGTTTAAATTATGGAATTTGTTGAATAGTTACGATTTTGCAATGTTATTGATTCAGGGATATAATTTTATCAAAACTTCATAAAACATCATAACCGTAATATAATACGGTGTTAATGTCAAACAATTTTTGATATTTATCTGACTTATGGAAAAAAGGTCAGATAACGATTTTCCCAATTTTTTAAAACAACTTGGGCAAAATTTAAGAAAAGAACGAAATAAAAAGGAAATTAGCCAAGAAAAGTTAGCAGAAATCAACAATATAGATTACAAATATTATCAGCGTATTGAGACTGGAAGAGTAAATATAACAATTAAGACATTATATAAATTGTCAAAAAGCTTAAATATTAAACCGTACAAATTGCTTGATAAAGAAAGTTGACTTTCCATGACTTAATCGACCGTCAGGCAGTTTAAAGCGACAGTAATAAATGCGGTTTCTTCGATAAAGATAAAAAGGCTTTGCTGCGCGTCCGGCAGGAGTCGAACCTGCGACCTACGGATTCGTAGTCCGGCGCTCTATCCAACTGAGCTACGGACGCGTTTCATAAAACTCCGGTTAGCAGGCATTATATATATTTGACGGAAGCTCCCCGGTCAAGTGTAAATTTAGAAAGCATTACACGTCTAACTTGTCGGCAAACTTCATGACAACCGGGAATTCATACATGCTCTTGTCCTTGATCTTCAAGAATCCCCCGGCGCATACGCAGAAATAAGCACAATGCGACAGGTAGACCGAGATTACGAATGCCAGCTTGATTGCACGCAGCGTTATCGGGACAAAGGCTGATAAGAAGGTGATCACGATCGGCGCGGCAGTGAAAAAAAGCGCCAAAATAAAAGCCTGCTTCGCGTGATGCATGGCGAAATTGTCGCCTTTCTTAAAGATGAACGGATACATCCATCCGATAAACGGGAACCAGGTGAGCCAGACAAGATAAACATCGAAATCGATCCGGTACCGCTTATTTGTTACCTTAATTTTTTCAATCATTACGGCTCATCTCAAGCGGAGAGGGGGGGATTCGAACCCCCGGTACCGTTACAGTACAACGGTTTAGCAAACCGTCCCCTTCGGCCTCTCGGGCACCTCTCCCATAGTCTCGGAGAGTGAGGGATTCGAACCCCCGGTGCCTTTCGGCACAACGGTTTTCAAGACCGCCTCCATCGGCCACTCGGACAACTCTCCGAAAGCAAAAATATTAGGATATGAACGATTGTCAAATAAAAAAGATGATTACCGCACCGGTTTCAATGATTGCCCACGATCTCGGTGCCGATTCCCGCGTCGGTAAAGATCTCCAGCAGAACCGCGTGCTCGACCCTGCCATCGATGATATGCGCCTTGCCCACTCCGCCCCCTACCGCTTCGCAGCAGCAGTTCACTTTAGGGATCATGCCGCCGGTGATCTGGCCCTTTTCAATGTGCGATTTCACTTTTTTCATCTCCAGGGATGACGCGAGCCGGTCGTCCAGAAGAACCCCCTCCACGTCGGTGAGGAGAATAAGCTTTTCCGCCTTGAGGGATTCGGCGATCCTCCCGGCAGCCAGATCCGCATTGATATTGTAAGTGATCCCCTTCTCATCCACTCCGATGGGTGCGATCACCGGGATGAACCGGTCCCGGTCGAGGGTCTCCAGTATCGTAGAATCAATCGACTTCACGGACCCGACCTGGCCGATGTCGACCGCCTGATTATCACTGTTGATATGATACAGCTTCTGCGCCGTGATCAGGTTCCCATCCTTGCCCGACAGGCCGACCGCTTTCCCGCCTATAATATTGATGTTGCTCACGATCTCCTTGTTTATCTTCCCCACCAATACCATCTCCACGACGCTCATGGTTTCGCCGTCGGTGATCCGGAGCCCGTCCACGAAATCGCTCTTTTTGCCGATCTGTTTGAGAAGCTCGCTGATCTGCGGCCCGCCGCCGTGCACGATGACCGGATTTATTCCGACCAGCTTGAGCAGCACCATGTCCCTCGCAAATGATACCTGGAGCGAGTCATCCACCATGGCATGCCCCCCGTACTTGATGACGATGGTCTTGCCGCTGAACTCCCTTATGTAGGGGAGCGACTCAAGCAGGGTGTTTACTTTTTCTATATATTTCTTCATTGTGCGCGGCCCGCGATCATGTCAAGGTATGATTCACCAGGTATCAATCTACCGGTTAAGTCAATAATATTTTCATGTTTCACGCACTCATGCCCCCCAACCCCCCCAGAGGGGGGCTTGCGTTCAGCACCATCGGTTTCCCATGCTTCTAATGATACATATTTATCAGCTACAGCGCTCATTTGATAGAAGCTTTTAAGTCCCCCTCTGGGCGCCGCACTGAGCCCGTCGAAGTGGGATTTAGGGGGCCGAGAAGCTTGATTTAAAGATACGGGGAATGATTAGCAGAGGGTTGAGAGGTCTAATTAATTGAGCTTTACATATACCCTCAGTTCATATATACTTTACCCCGTGATTTTTGCGCAATAACTTCTTGATAAAATTGCGCCCATGAAAAATTCTATCTTGAAAGTAAATATAACAAATGACGGCCTCTTTACGAGATACAGATATTAAAAAATTACCCCATACGAGATGGCACGCCTTTCTGGTGGCAAGCGGCATTTTCTTAAGCCGCATCGCAGGGCTCATCCGCGACCGGGTCTTCGCCCACTATTTCGGAAGCTCAGACGCCGCCGACGCCTTCAAAGCAGCCTTCCGCATACCGAACTTTTTACAGAATCTTTTCGGGGAAGGGGTGCTGTCGGCGTCATTTATCCCGGTATACGCCAACCTGCTCGCCCGCGGAAAAGAGGAAGAGGCGGAGCGCCTCGCCGGAGGGGTCGCGGCTTTGCTGATGCTTGCGACCTCCCTGCTCGTGCTGGCCGGGATTCTGACAACGCCGTATCTGATCGACGCCATTGCCCCCGGATTTGAAGGGGAAAAAAGGGAGCTCTGCATCCAGCTTGTGAAAATCCTGTTCCCCGGAGCCGGCCTGCTCGTGTGGTCGGCCTGGTGTCTGGGGATACTCAACAGCCACAGCCGCTTCTTCCTTTCATACACCGCACCGGTAGTATGGAACGCGATCATTATTGTGACCCTTGCTCTCTTCGGAGGCTCAAGGGATCAATTCCCGCTTGCCCGGATAACGGCATGGGGATCGGTGGCCGGAAGCGCGATGCAGATCATTATTCAGCTGCCCGTTGTGCTGAAGCTCGTCAGGGGTATGAGCCTGTCGCTCAATCACCGGCTTTCCGGAATTCGTACGGTTATCCGCGGTTTTGTGCCGGTTTTTATCAGCCGCGGCGTTGTGCAGATCAGCGCATATGTTGATTCAATACTCGCCAGCTTTCTGCCGACCGGCGCGGTTGCCGCCTTAAGCTATGCCCAGACCCTGTACATTCTGCCGGTGAGCCTGTTCGGCATGTCCGTGTCCGCGGCGGAGCTTCCCGCCATGTCGAAGGCCGTGGGAAGCGACGCAGAGATAGCCGATCACCTGCGAAACCGCCTCAATACGGGCCTGCGTCAAATCGCTTTTTTCATCGTTCCCTCCGCCGTGGCATTCATCGCCCTGGGGGACATCATATCAGCAGCCATATACCAGACGGGCAAGTTCACTCCATCCGACGCCGTGTACGTGTGGGCCATCCTCGCAGGATCGGCAGTGGGCCTGCTCGCCTCCACCCTCGGCCGGCTCTATTCATCAGCCTTCTATTCCCTGCGCGACACGCGCACTCCCCTGCGCTTCGCCCTTATCCGGGTGGCGCTTGCAGCGGGTCTCGGTTATCTGGCGTCGCAGCAGCTTCCTGTCTTGGCGGGCATCCCCCAGCGCTGGGGGGCGGCGGGGATCACCGCCGCTTCCGGATTCTGCGGCTGGATCGAATTTGCATTGCTGCGCCACAGCCTGAACCGGCGCATAGGGAAAAGCGGATTGAAGTTTTCCTATGTTGCGCGGCTCTGGTTGGCCGCCGGACTCGGGGCGGCTGCGGCGTGGACGGTGAAGCTTTTCTCCGGCCAATCCCATCCCATAATCCAGGCCCTGTTCGTGCTCGGCGCCTACGGGATTATATATTTCGCAGCAACATTAGTATTGAAAATCCCGGAGGCGCGGTTCCCCGCGCTGTTAACAAAATTTTACCGTAAGTAAGGCCGTTCAATTTATTACTTGCTTAACTCTTATGATCGCCGGAAAACTTGACTTGTCAGCATGTTTAGAATTATACTATATAATAACTTGAGTGAGGCGAAAATTGATTCAAAATCTCCCTCCCCCTTGATGGGCTGATCGTGTCCCACAATTTTTTACTGGACACTGGGGAGGATAGGGAATAGAATGACTGCATGAAGATATGTGGTCAAGA
>MIBJ01000070.1:57302-79303 GCA_001829495.1 Spirochaetes bacterium RBG_16_49_21
CCTCCCATCGAGGGAGGGGGATAAAAAATTCGCCTAACTTGGTAATAATTTAATAATAGGAGGTGCCCCATGAATCGAAATTCGAAAAAAACGTTTCTCCGTATATTCATTATTTTTGTTTCCTCTCTCCTGGTGTCGGCCACCGCATGCAAGAAGCATCAAAAAGCCAAGGCTGATATGATTAGCGCAAAGGGGGAAAGGATCGGCACTCTCATCCTTAAGCAAACCTGGAGGGGGGTAAAAATAACCGGGGAGTTGAAAAACCTTACACCCGGCATACACGCGATCCATATCCATGAAAAGGGTGCAATCGATCCGCCCGATTTTAAGACCGCAGGAGGGCATTTCAATCCCAATCACAAGGAGCATGGAACGAAAAATACAAAGGGGATGCACGCGGGCGATCTTCCCAATATCGAGGTGGGTAAAGATGGAACGGTCAAAGTGGATATTTTAGCCAAAGAGGTTACCCTAAAAAGCGACAAGCCGAATTCCCTGATCCGGGAGGGAGGCACGTCGATTTTAATCCATGAAAAGCCGGATGATTATGCCACTGATCCGGCGGGTAACGCCGGAGCGCGCATTGCCGGAGGCGCGATCGTTAAGGCCGAGTGAGAAACGCCGCCAGACGCCCCCGGGCCAGTTACCGGGGCGGCTGTTGATTCTCTCTGAGCAATTGTTAGTTGATCATTCCACAATAAGGCGGCCGCAATGAAATTTGAACCGCAATCAGCAGCAACCATAATCGGAAGCTTTCCGCACCTTAAAGCGGAACAGGCCTGCGCGCTTGTTTTCAGCGCGCTGGCGAAGATACCCGCATGGCCGCAGCTCCCCCGCAGAAGCTTTCTCGAGGACATGACGAATCAGTACAGCATGCGCCTCCCCTGCTTCTCTGTCGACGAGAAGAACAAAAAGTCGGGTTTTGACACGTCGCGGGACCTGTCCGGCGAGCTGGAGAGGTTCTATACGAAAATAATCGAGGACGACGTTGAGTATTTCGGGACCGACGACAAACACGCCGCGGGATTTTCCTGCTATATAAATGAACTCCGAAACAGAAAGGGCGATAATTTCATCGCTTTAAAGGGACAGGTCACCGGGCCCCTGACGCTGGGACTGCTCACCGACAGCGTGGACGGCAAATACGCGCTGTACAAGCCGGATCTCTTTGACGCTATTGTGAAGAACTGCGCGATGAGCGCGCGGTGGCAGGTCAGAAGGCTCAGGGAGTTTTCGGATACGGTGATAATCTTCTTTGATGAGCCGTCACTGTCCGTAATAGGGTCGGGTTTTTACGCAGTCGACCGGGAGCTTGTCGCGGGGGCCTTTAATGAGATAATCCGGGGAATCAAGAGCGAAGGCGGGCTCGCCGGCACCCACTGCTGCGGCAATGCGGACTGGGACGGGATTCTGGAGCTTGATCTGGATATAATAAACTTTGATGGCACCGATGAATTGATTATCGATAAATTTATTAATTCAAAAAATCTGATTCCCTTTTTAAAGAAAGGAAAAACGATAGCATGGGGCATAGTCCCCACCGTGAAGGATAAAATTGAGAAAGCAACCATTGAAGAAATAAAAATGAATTATGATTCCATGATAGCGCGGCTCGCTTCAAGAGGAGTGGAAAAGGAGAGCATTCTCAATCAATCAATGGTGACGCCGAGCTGCGGAACCGGAACCCTTTCTGTGGCACTCTCCGAGAAGGTAATGTCACTGCTTAGCGAATTGTCAGTGAAGATATGACAATTATTAATTTATTTAACATAATTGATTATTTATTTTTTTCATGACAGGTTCGATAGTGCTCATCATTCTATTGATTATATCTTCGGATTTTTCAATTCTTGCAACAAGACCGGCGACCTGCCCTGTTATTACACTACCTGGATATATTTCTTCTTTGATAACACGGACATACATTGGACCATTTTCTTTAACAATTGTATCCATTTCATTCGCCTTTATAATGCCTTCCTTCCATTCTTGGGATGCGCTGCTTTCCACACTTGCTTCAAACAGGGTTCCCATTTGTACACCTTCAGCGCCCATGGCGAGACATGCAATAAAACCTCTTGCATCTCCGATTCCTCCAGCGGCAATAACGGGTATGCTCACACAGTCTACTACCTTGGGTACAAGAACCAATGTTGATATAATGTTATTCGAAACAATGCCGCCGCTTTCTCCACCTTCTGCAATAATAGCATCAACACCAGCATCCTCAATCTTTTTAGCTTGATTGGAGTTTGATATTACATGCATCGTGATTATTCCTGCATCTTTAAAAAAATTAATGACTTTTGATGGATTGCCCGCTGAAGTGACGACGATTTTTACACCTTCTTTAATTATAATATCAATTCTTTCTTTAAGATCATTTAGGTACATTCCAAGATTAATAGCAAAGGGTTTATCGGTTAAGTCTTTAATTTTTTTAATCTCATCTCTCCAGAGAGGTTGATCCCCACGGAATCCTAAAGTTCCCAATCCTCCGGCATTGGATACAGCTGCCACAAGTTTTGAAAGAGATATTTCAATCATCCCACCTTGAATTATTGGATATTTAATCCCCAACATTTCTGTTAATCTATTTTTCATAATGTGTTCTCCCCCCAAACAATGATATCAATTTATTCTATAGCAGAATCGAGATAAAAATTCCATTCTCTATATTACTTCACCTTTTTTTAATCATTTTATTTGTTCTCCTACAGCCCATATTCTGGGCTAATATGATGATCCCACTATTCTTTCTTTGTAAAAAATTACGTACAATTCTCGTTGTGGTTGGCCATAATCTACTTACTTTATGATAAATCCATCTAAAACCATTTATCAGCTCATCTTGAGTCATATTCTTTGGTTGATAACAAAGACTATCCAAAATATAGTTGTTCCAATCATGAACAGTAATTCGATTTTCCTCTTTCAATCTATTATAAAATCTGGTACCGGGATAAGGTTGGACAATATTTAATGTCATTGAATCTAATTTTGATTCTTTTATGAATTCATATGTATCTTCAAATACAGATGAATCGTCATAATCCAGACCGAAGAGAAAAGCTCCCAAGAGACCAATCTTATATTTATGAAATATGTTAATAGCTTCATTATAATCAAATTTTAGACGAGAAGACTTCCTCATGTTTCGCTGATTCTCTTTCTTTATTGTTTCGAAACCTACAAAGAGACCGACGCATCCACTTTTATGAGCTAAATTTAATAACTTCTCATTCTCTGTCATATTGACGGTCGCATAGCCAGCCCATTTAATATTTAATGGAATTAAACCTTTGAATAACTCCTCTGCATAACTAGGAATGCAGTTGATGGTATCATCATAAAAAATAAGCGGCTTAAGCCTGTCGAATTTCATTTTCTTAATTTCATTTAGGACATCTTTAACAGGCCGTGTTCGAATTTTTTTACCGCAAACTACTGTGGTGGAACAAAACTCACAATCATATGGACAGCCTCTTGTCGATTGAATAGTGGTAAAACTTGTATATTTTTTTCTATATTTTTCAACTAGATCCCATCGTGGAGTGGGAATCCTGGATAGATTATGATAACTATCGCTTTTATAAACGGGCCTTAATTTACCTGCATCAAAATCATCAAGCAATTCATTCCAAACATTCTCTGCTTCGCCAACTACTATAGCATCAGCATGTTGTGCCGCTTCTTCTGAAACTACCGTTGGATGTATTCCTCCTAAAATAACCGGGATTCCTTTAGCTCTATATTGTTCCGATATCTCATAACCCCGTTTTGCCGTAACAGTCATGCAACTAATTCCCACGAGATCGGGATTATCATTCATATTGAGGGTATCAACATTTTCATCAACGATCTCGATGTCGAATTCCGGAGGAGTTAGACCTGCAAGAAAAATCAATGAATACGGCGGATATCTCCATCTACTTTGATTTCCTGCTAAACTATATCTAGCAGCTATAGGAAGAATTAATTTTAATTTCTTTTGTTTCATATAACATCTCTTAACTATAAAATTTAAACACGTTTGTCATAATTTTATATAAAACATCAAAAAACATCTTACCGGAACTTTTTTGCAACTTCCATTTTAATAAGGTGTTTGATATAATTTATTGATCTATTTACTTTTTTATGGGCATAATAAAATATTTCCTCTGCTTCCTTTTGAGTAATCTTTGGATGATCCCAGATTAAATGCATGTGGTCATATTTGCTCCAATCCTTTTCAATTATTTTATTTTTCATTTTATCCCATAGTGGAGTGCCGGGAAAAGGAGTAAATATGGCAAATTGTAGTGAAAAAATGTTCATCATAGCCAGGCGATCAATATCTTTCTTTAATGATTCTACAGTATCATCCTCAAAGCATAGCATGAATGATCCCCAAATAGGAAGATCGTTTTTTTCTGCTTCATCGAGTACATCAAGTAATGTTTTTAAATCTTGACCTTTATTCTGTTTCTTAAGAGTAATATCTTTCAAGGTTTCTAATCCTATGCCAACCCACACCATTCCCGTATCTTTCAACTCTCTTATCTTTCCTTTGATAAGATCCGCTCTTGTCATACATTGCCAGGATAATCCTCTTTTCACCATAGCATCAAGAACCCGTTTTGAATAAGTTCGATTAAGCAAGAACGTCTCATCGCAGACGTGTATCTGTGTCACCTTATTTGCTTTATAGATATCGAGAACTTTTTCAATCTCATCCATACTAATATAGTCTAAATCAGGGGCAAATGATGGAGTGGGGCAAAAAGAGCATTTTTGAGGGCAACCTCGTGTCGAAAATAAAATTCCAATCTTTCTATTCATTATTGATTGCAGGGCATTAATAGTATTTACGAGTACTATTTCAGGATGTTTAATCTTTTTTAATGGTTCTAATCCTAATATTTTTCTTATTTTGTTCTCAGCAAGTCCGACAATTACTCTATCAAAATATTTATCAATACCTGGTGTCATCGCTCCATAGTTTCCAGCCCATACTTCTTGAATACCTCTTTCCTTTGCTAATTTTGCCATTTTTACAGCAATTGGTACAGTATAGGTAAGGAAGCTTATTCCAACAGCATCATAACCTTCATCCAATTTTTTTTCAAACTCTTCCCATGTTGGATATTCCAAAGTATCAACATTGGGTACATTTTCTTTTATAAAACGCAAACCACCTGGAGGAACAAAACTTCTTAATTGCAATGGTCGAGGTACTGCATGGCTCATATTCTGTGATAAATCATTATGATTAATGTACTTGCCATTAGGCCCATTTTCAGTAATAACCTCACTTAATGGAACCGTCGTAAACAGTATTCTTGAATCCTTTTTCAATTTTTTCATACTTAAAACCTCATTTATAGACAATTAATGGGCACATTAAAAATTGCTTTTTCATTTTGAACAAAAGTTGTTAACTATTTTTTTGTTTTCGCATTTCAAGCCAATCTTTTAGTGCGGGCCCCGTTCCGAAATCCCACGTTCGCAACTTATCAGGTGCGATGTGTCTTATCTCTTGAATTTCTTCCCCTAAAGTTATTTCTCCGGTACATTTAACATGATATACTATGAGTAATTGATTCATTTGAATGAAACTATATAAACCTATAAATTTTTCTATTTTACCCCTCAATCCGATTTCCTCTTGTATTTCACGAACGACTGCATTTTCCGGAGATTCACCCTTTTCAAGAAATCCGGTGACAAGACCAAACACTTTTTCAGGCCAACCCTTATTACGCAGCAGTATAACATCGTCCTTATACTCTGCAATTGCCGAGACAACGGGAATTGGATTATCCCAAAAAACATAATTACAGGCATCTAAAGAACAAGCGAGATAGATTTTATCATTTATTTCCTTTTCTATAAGGTTTTTCCCGCATTGAGGACAATAGTTCATCTTCGGCATGCAATCTTCCCCTTCTGCGAATCTATTCAATGTGTTGATTTGAAGGCAGGGCCTTTTCGCCGCATCCATGTACAAATCGACACAACGGAATTACGAAATAAGGGAGCCTCTAACTCTGCTCGTCAACATCCTGCTGTTAACCGCATTGTCACCCACGGCTCAAACTGAACCGGATCGCGGCTGAATATAAACCGGTTATTTTTGAGAAACTAAAAGCTCATTTATCAGCATTTCAGCATTTGTCAAGCGCGAAAAATCGCTTCTTGGCTATTGCTTCCTCATCGCAGGCGGGGTTGTCGGGGAGGTTACCCCTTTTTTAATTAATAAGATCAATGATCTGTTCAGGGAAAAAAGGGCCGCCATGTGAGGTATGTATTATTGAAGGATTAAGCTCTATTATCTTTTTTATACTCTCTTTTAGTTGAAACAAGTCATTAGCATATAAGGGAATACTGGGTTTTGATTTAAATACTATACTAGACATTATTAAGTCCCCAACAATAACCTCTGAATTTGATAACAATATTGAAATTGATCCTTCCGTATGTCCTGGCGTTGGAATTATCTTCCCATTTATGCCAAATTTCTCAAGATTGAAATTATCATCGATAATTATATCTGGTATAACGGGCCGTGCTTTCATATTGGTAGCTGGGTTAATAATATTATCAACAGCCCATTTTCTAAGTTTTCGAGTTGTCTTTATTTCCGGGTTGCTTCCATTCATAATATAGCCTGCATCTAATTTATGCGCCAAAACAGGCGCGCCGGTTATATTTTTTAATTCAGAGGCACAATCGTAATGATCAGCATGTCCGTGGGTAATGATAATTAATGAAATATCAGATATGTTGAAGCCCAGATTATTTATTCTGTCTACTATGGTAACAGATGCATTTCCTATTCCAGTATCAACCAACGCTAATTTTTTTCCGGCAATGAGAAATACAGTTATTATTCCTAATTCTATTGGTATAATTTTTTGATTTTCCATTTTTACCACCGCTGCTGAAGGTTATTTTCTTACTTTCATTATTTGCTTTTTCTTCTTTTCCTGTTATTTTATCTGTCAATTGACTTATGAGTTTTTTCGGTATTTCCACTTGGTATTCCCTTACATTGGGTTACATCTATCCTCTATCGCTTGAAATAAATACTATTTTTCCCCAGGAAATTAATTCACGCCCTTTGTGATTTTTGTACTAAGTTACTAAAAAGTGTTGACAATGCCTAATTTAATTAAAAGTCTAAGATCAATATTTTTGTTTTTTAAATTATGGATAAAACTGAACTACACACCTGAAACTTCCATAATAAAAATTGAAAACTACAGTAAAAAACTCAAGTTAAAAATAACTAATGAAATGATAAAGGTACACACGGACGGGTGAATTATCGACTCGACGGCACGTCCGGGATATTCAACAACGATCAGAGAAACAAATTCACATCTGAGTTTATCATGAAAACCGGAATAGAAAATAAAATCGCAGTCGTGACCGGCGGCTCACATGGAATTGGAAGAGCAATTGCCATAGCTCTGGCAAAAGAAGGAGCTCATGTAATTATTAATTATCATCGTGATGACAAAGGTGCCCAAAATGCAATAGATGAAATAACTGCACAGGGCAGAAGAAGTAAGGCAATAAAAGCAGATGTTTCAAATTATAGTGCAGTAACAAATATGATGAAAGATATCAAGAACGAATTTGGTTCAATTGATATTTTGGTGAATAATGCTGGAATAACTCGCGATAATCTTCTCATGAGAATGAAGGTTGAGGAATGGCAAGAGGTGATTAATACAAATTTATCAGGTGTATTTAATTGTTCTAAGGCAGTTGTTATTGGCATGATGCGACAAAAGAGTGGCAAAATTGTTAATATATCATCAATTAGTGGAGTTACCGGGGTACCTGGCCAAATAAATTATTCATCTTCAAAAGGCGGAATAATTTCATTTACAAAAGCATTAGCTAAAGAGTTGGCGCCTTTAGGAATTAACGTAAATGCAGTGGCGCCAGGTTTTATTGAAACGAAGATGATTGATGGAATTCCTGTACAAAATAAGAAGATGGCTTTAGATTTAATACCCTTCAAGAGATTTGGAAAACCGGAAGAAGTAGCTAGTTTGGTTGTTTTTCTTGTATCCGAAGCTTCTAGTTATATAACAGGACAGGTTATTAATATAGACGGTGGCCTGGTCACCTAAAGTATTATATTTATTGTGCAATTGAGTCGCTGCGGAATTAAATTTTCACAGGTCGGTTCCTTCCCTCTTGGCTCCGCGGGAAGAACAGAAGAAGCTTGCAGCTGTGCCGGGCGAGATATTTAAATATGCTACGTTGAGTATTAGAGTGAGCTCACGCCGAAGGCTCACGGCCAAGGCCTGACATGGCATAGCAAGGTGCAGAATCCTCATTCCGCAAGAAGTCTAATTATTGGCGTAATAATATTTTATTATAAAAAAGGTGGATGCTATGAATTTAGTAGATGTTAAAGAAAAATTAATGTCGATTGTAACTGAGATTCTAGAAGTCGATAGATCAGTTATTGAAGGCAAAGAAGATGTGAATCTATTTAAAGAACTTGATGTAGACTCTCTCCTCGCACTTGAAATCATAGCAAATGTTGAAACGAAGTATAATATTAAAATTGAAGATGAAGAAATAGAAACCCTTGTTAGCTTCAATAAGATGTTAGAAATGGTGAAGAATAAATTAAATATCAAATAATTATAAATAATAATATTTTTATACAATAAAACAAATGTTCGATATTAACGAAATTAAAAATATTAATAAGCACCGTTATCCTTTTTTATTATTAGATAGGGTGCTTGAATATGAAGAAGGGAAAAGAGCTAAAGGTTTAAAAAATGTCACGATAAATGAAGCATTTTTCAATGGACATTTCCCTGAACAACCCATATTGCCCGGAGTATTAATAATAGAATCAATGGCGCAATTAGCAAGTATATTAACAAAAGATATGGGTAATGTTTTGGGTTTTTTATCATCAATTTATAATGCCCGATTTTTAAAACCGGTTGTACCCGGTGATCAATTAATAATCGAAGTTGAAATATATCAGCGTGTGAAAAACTTATACAGAATTAAAGCAAAAGCAGAAGTATCTGAAAAAAAAGTAGCTGCCGCAAATTTAGGATTTATTATACTAAATGTAAATGAAATAAAAGGAAAAATGAATGAGTAAAAGAGTCGTAATAACCGGCTTAGGAATTATTACTCCAATAGGTATTGGCAAAGATATTTTTTGGGAAGCTTTAATTAATGGCAAATCAGGTATTAAAAAAGTAAAATCTTTTGATACATCGTCTTATAGATCGTCCTTGGGCGGAGAAGTAGATGATTATAATCCAGAAGATTTTCTTAGTAAAGAGGAAATTGATCCCCTGGACAGATCATCTCAATTTATCATATCGACAACGATAATGGCGCTGAAAGATGCTCAATTGAAAATAGATGAATTTGAAAGTGAGAGGGTGAGTGTTATAATTGGAACTACAACAGCAACTCAAAGTTCTTTTAAAAATTATCATGATGCGTGGGTATTGAAAGGATATGATAGTATCACCCTTGAAAGCGTGTCAAAGTACGGACATGAATCAATACACAATATAATTTCTAATAAATACAAGTTAACGGGGGCATCTGTTCTCATGTTAAATGCATGTGCTGCTGGAACCTATGCTATAGGTCAATCATATGATCTTATAAAATCCGGAAAAGCCGACATTGTAATTAGCGGAGGCACAGACGCCATGAGTGAATTAGCATTCTGCGGATTTAGCAACACCAGATCTCTCGCTAAAGAAGCATGTAGGCCGTTTGATAAAAATAGAGATGGTTTAGTAGTCAGTGAAGGAGCAGCGACTTTGATCCTTGAATCTTACGAAAATGCAATTTCACGATGCGCTCATATTTATGGAGAAGTAATAGGATACGGTTTAAGTTGTGATGCAAATCATATGACAGCTCCAGATATTAGCGGTGAGGGAGCTTCGTTATCAATAAATAATGCGCTATTTGATGCACAATTAAATATTGATGAAATAGATTATATCAATGCTCACGGAACCGGGACATCACTTAATGATCTAATGGAAACTGTTGCTATTAAGAAAGTATTTGGTAAAAAAGCATATGACATACCAATCAGTTCAATAAAATCCATGATAGGACATTCATTTGGCGCTTCCGGAGCCATAGAGGCTCTAACCTGCGCGTTAGTTTTAGAAAACGGCATTATTCCACCTACAATAAATTATAACGAACCAGATCCGGAATGTGATCTCAACTATGTTCCTAATAAATCTATTACCAAAGATGTTAATGTGACATTATCGAACTCATATGCCTTCGGTGGTAATAACGCTTCAATAATAATTGGGAAATGTAAAAATTAATCGATAATTTAATAGGATAAAATATGGATCAACAACGTGTGGTTGTAAGTGGTATTGGTTTAATATCACCTATTGGATCCAGTACGGATGTTTTTTTTGATTCATTGGTAAAAGGAAACCCAGGAATAAAGGAAATATCTGCATTTAAAACAGATGGATTCAAATCTAAATTAGCAGGTGAAATAGTGAATTTTGCGGCAAGGAATTTTATTTCCAGTAAAAATATTCGCTATTTAGATAAAATAAGTCAATTTAGCATTGCTGCTGCTAATTTAGCCCTCAATGATTCAAACTTAATTATTAATGATAAAAACTATTCAAAAATAGGAATCGTCCTCGGAAGCATGTACTTCGGTCTAAATAGCCTTTCAGAAGTTCAAAGAATTCTTCTTGAAGATAAAGAAAAAAAAATAAGTCCGATGATCTTTCCCAATACCGTACCTAATTCCCCGGTCAGCCAAGTGTCAATAGAACTTGGTGTTAAATCACTCTGCACTATGATGTCAACCGGTTTTTGTTCCAGTACTGACGCAATCGGTTGGTCAGTTAATTATATTCGGAAAGGAATGGCTCAGGCCATTTTTGTTGGTGGTGCTGAAGAGCTAAATCAATATATATACGGTATCTTTGAAAAAAATGGGCTACTTTCTTATTCAAATAGCCATAATAAAGAACAGTGCGCTCCATTTAATACTTCAAGAAACGGTCTAATCTTAAGCGAGGGAGCTGCTGTACTTTTATTAGAATCCTATAATTCTGCAAAAGAAAGAAATGCAAAAATATATGGTGAGATAATTGGATATGGAGGTAATTACTGTGCCTCTTCTATGAAAAAATATGATTATGATAGCGCTTATACTACGCGAGCAATGGAATGTGCAATTAAAGATGCACTTGTAGAAAAAAATGACATAGATTATATCTGTACTGAAGGGAATGGGACTGTGTTAAGTGATCAGTTTGAAGCCGACGCAATTAAGCATGTTTTTGATAAAATAAATAAAAAAATACCCATAAGTTCAATTAAATCAGTATTGGGACATACCGTTGGTGCCGCTGGGGCTTTTAATGTTGTTGCAACACTTTTATCAATGAGAGAAAATGTAATTCCGCCAGTATTGAATTTTGATGAGAATGCCGATACGTTTGGCTTAGAATTCATCTCCAATAAGGCTCGATCGGCTAATATTAGATATGCACTTACCAATTCATTTTGCCCATGGGGCAATGTTAGTTCATTGGTAATTCGGAATATATAACAATTTTACAAGGGACTGGCTATTATGATAGTTGCGGGAATAGATGTTGGATCAACAACTACGAAGGTCGTTGTTTTAAAAGCTGGCGATACTAAAGAAATACTCGGTAAAAATATTATCCAAACAGGTTTCAATCATGCTGAAACTATCGAAGAATCTCTTTCTCTTGCATTACGAAGTGCACGCATAGACAAAAAAGATATCACTTATATTATAGGGACAGGTTACGGCAGAAATAATGTTGCTTTTGCCGATAAAAAAGTAACCGAAATAGCATGTCATGGACATGGTGCGCACTTTTATTTTCCAAATGCAAGAACCATAATTGATATCGGCGGTCAAGATAGTAAGATTATTAAATTAGATAATACCGGTAGAATTATCGATTTTGCCATGAATGAAAAATGTGCTGCAGGAACCGGCAGATTTTTAGAAGTTATGGCTAAAGTATTGCAGGTAGAACTTGATCAAATGGGTGAACTATCAAATGCCGCAACCACAGGTATTACGATATCAAGCATGTGTACTGTGTTTGCCGAGTCAGAAGTTATATCAAAAATATCACAGGGTTACCGAAGAGAAGATATTATAAATGGATTACACGGTGCTGTAAGCGATAGAGTCATCCCATTAGGGAAACGGTTGGGAATAAATAATGATATTATTATGACCGGTGGAGTGGCAAAAAATAAGGGGATAATTTCCTCATTTGAAAAAAAACTGGATTCAAAAATTTTTGTCCCAGAAGATCCTCAAATCATCGGGGCTCTTGGAGCTGCACTAATTGCGAGCCTCGAGACAGCAAATACTAAGGCAAAAAAAAATTAGTCGTTCTTATGAATAGTCAGATAAAAAAACCAGCGATAGGTTGGACATGCACCTATTTACCGTTGGAAATTATACATGCCGCAGGATTCCTCCCTTATAGAATTATAGGAAACTATGATTCTTTTCAATTAGCCGATTCAATAGTCCCCAGCAACTATTGTCCTTATATCCGGAATTGCTTGGATGTCGCATTGAGAGGCGAATACCATTTTTTAAATGGCGTAATAATGACGGATTCCTGTCATGCAGGAGAGCTTCTATACGACGCATGGCGTCATTACACAAATACAGATTACGTGTACCTATTAGATGTGCCAAGAATCGTAAATGATGATTCGATAAAAATTTTTCAAATTAGATTACAGAATTTTATTGTAAACTTTGAAAATCACTTTTCCATAAAAATTACAGAGCAATCTTTATTTGATGCTGCGGCACTTTACAATAAAAACCGAGCTCTACTAGAAAATTTATATAATCTCAGGAAGCTGGAGAATCCTCCTATAACCGGCCTTGAAATGATCCAAATTATGAATAAAAATTGGATTATGGATATCGAATCTTTCAATAATTATTTGCAACACTTTCTATCAGTTATTGAAAATAACCCCAATAAAGCTGATTTAAAAAATAGAAAAAGAATCATGCTGATGGGAGGAAAAATTTCTCATCCTGAATTAATTAAAATTATTGAGGATGACGGCGATGCGGTAATAGTGTTTGAGGATATATGCACATATTATAGATACTTTGACCGGGCGACAGAAACAGATCAAGACATACTGTATTCATTGAGTAAAAGATATTTAAGTAAAATTCCATGCCCGAGAATGATGGATGATGGAACCAGGTGGAATGCTATTTCTAAAATCATTGACGAATATACTATTGATGGAGTGATATATCATTCATTAAAATTCTGTGTTACCAATTCAATTAAGGCATTAACGCTGAAAGAGCAAATACATGAGATAGGTAAACCATTCCTCTATATTGAAGGAGATTATACACTCAATTGCATTGAACAGTTACGCACAAGAATTAGAACTTTTTTAGATTTAATATAAGGGATACATCTTCAATGGAAAAATTAAATTTTTCTATTGTGTTAATCCGCAAAATCTGATTTATGAGATTCCCATAAGAATTTGTCATGGAAACACCATTACAAAGAACATTAAGATTGTTAACAAAATTATCCGGTTTTTTTGATATCGAAGGCATAGGAATCCTCATGCAATCCCATTATGATAATCTGAAACGCTATTTTAATGAACCTCACCGAACCGTCTGGACAAACTTGGCTATGCCAAATGAAATATTTCATGCGATGAATTTACCCACTGTTTTTACTGAAAATATTTCTGCTATCCTGTCTGCCGCAAGACAAAGTGTTGAACCACTAAAGGTAGCTTCCGAAAATATATTTTCTTCAGGATTCTGCACATATATTACATGTTCAATTGGTGTTTTACAAATGGGTTATTTGCCACCGCCAAAGGTCTTTGTAATTCCATCTCATATATGTGAGGACACTCCTAAAGTCGTTGAGTATTTGAGTAGAAAATATAATCGTAAATTTTTCTACATCGACATACCCTATTCTGAAGATGAGATATCTATCGATTATATTGCAAAACAGTTTGAGGAAATGGTTGATTTTCTTGAAAAAAATACCGGATCAAAACTTAAACCCGATAGATTGATTGAAGCTTTTCGGTTATCAAATTTGGCACGTGAATATGCACGGAAATATGTTGAATTACGCAAGAATTCAGAACCCTTAATGTATGGTTCAAGCGGATTGAGACTTTTAGGTATGATTTCAAAATTTGGCTCTGAAGTCGGCGTTGAAATAATTAAAAATATATATGAAGAGTTAAAAAAAAGAAAAGAAACGGGAGAAAGTCCGGTTAAAAATAGAAAATATAGAATCCTATGGCTTCACTTATATCCATATTATCAGAGTAAAATGATGAGATATCTTGAAGATGACCTTGATGCTGTTATTGTTGCAGAAGAGATGTTGCATATAATTTTTGAACCCCTTGATGTGAACGATCCATACAGAAGCCTTGCTAAAAAAATTTTAGGATTGCCTTCTCATGGCCCAATAGAGAAAAGGATAAATAATATTTTATATATTATTGAACAAAATAAGATCGATGGCGTCATTCATTTTTCACATCTTGGTTGTAAAGTTGGATGTGGAGGAGTTCAATTTATTAGAGATGCTCTTAAAAAAATAAACATTCCCTTTCTTGAATTAACCGGTGATAATATAGACTTTAGAAACTATTCAGAGGAACAGATCAAGGTGAGATTAGAAGCATTTATTGAGATTTTAAAAGAAAAAAGCGTCCTCTCATATTAAATAACGAGGCAAAGAATGAATATTTATTATGATCTGGTTATCAATGCAAAGGATAAGCCGAATAAAGTATGCATTTATTATAATAATGAAAAAATAACATTCCTTGAAATTTATAAAATGGCAAATGCCTTGGGATCGTCTTTAAGATACGCTGGAATTAAAAAAGGAAATCATATTTCCATCGCCTTACATAATTCGCCGGAATTTATAATTTCTTATATGGGAATTCTCGGTATCGGCGCTGTTGCCGTTCCGGTAAATCCGAATCTAACTGCAAGAGAGTTGGAATATATAATGACCGATTCCGATTCAAGAGGATTAATAATTGAAGAAAAAAATATAAATACCTATAATAAGATAAAAGATAAAATTCATTTAACTATCGTTTTGACAACGGGGGAAGGTGGGAGCTTCAAGAATTTTATTTTGAATACTAATAAAAGCTCTTATACTGATGTTGATCTCGATGATACCGCTGTTTTATTGTATTCCTCAGGCTTAGCCGGCTATCCAATGGGATGTATGATAACTCATAAAAATCTTCTCCACAATTCAGATGTAATGAAATATTGTTTCAATTGCGACCATAATGATACAACGCTGAGTGTAATTCCTATTTTTCATGGATTTGGTACTTGTACAAATATTTTATCAATGTTGCGATACGGAGGTTCGATTTATTTAATGAGAAGATTATCTTTTGATGATTTGTTTCATATCCTGGATGCTAAATTAATAACTGTTATTTGTTCTGTTCCTTCATTTTACTATGGCTTGCTCAACCATCCGAAAATGAAAGAGATTAATTTTGATACAGTTCATACAATAGTTTCCGGCGGGTCCAAGCTTCCCGGTGAAATCTATGATGAATTCAAAAAACGTTACAATAAAGATATTAGGCAAGGATACGGCCTTACTGAAGCATCACCAATTTGCACGGTAAATAATAAACATATTCCAATAAAGCCTTTATCGATAGGAAAGACAGTGCATGAGGTTGAAGCGCGTGTTGTTGATGATAATGGCAAAGATCTTTTACCTGGTGAAGATGGCGAATTGATTTTCAAAGGCCCCAATATAATGAAAGGATATTATAAGAATGAAATTGAAACAGCTAAAATTATTAAGAATTCGTGGCTTTATACCGGTGATTTGGGTTACAAAGATGAAGATGGTTACTTATATATTACTGGATTTAAAAAGGATATGGTTATTACATCAGGATTCAATGTCTATTGCAAGGAAGTAGAAAACGTGATTAAATCGATGCCCGGTATTTCTGATGTTGCCATTACAGGAGTACCTGATATTGTAAGAGGTTCCATAGTAAAGGCCTACGTAGTAAGAAATGATAACAATATCGATGAAGAAGTTATTAAACGTTATTCGAAAGAATACCTTACATCGTATAAAATACCGAGAAAGATTGTTTTTGTAGATAATATCCCAAGAGACCGCAATGCAAAGCCACTTTTTAATGAAATAGAAAACAATCTGATGATTAAGTATCCTTGTTAATCTCTTAAAATTTTCTATTATGCAAGAGATTATTTTAGATGCTACCTCGCCGAAGGCGGCGGGACAGAATGTTGTTTGTTTTTTGTAATAGAATAAATGAATAAATTTACGAAACAGTTCTCATGAACTCGTCCACCAGCTCGCTGAAATAGCTGATGGCCCCTTTGATCGGCTCCGGCCGCAGCATGTCGACCCCTGCTTCGCGCAGCTCGTCAAGCGGAAACCTGCTGCCGCCGAGCGAAAGAAAATGGAGATAAGCGTCCCGCGTCTCCGTCCCCTGCGCAAGAACCCTGCGCGCAAGGGCGACGGCGGCGGATACCCCCGTTGCGTATTTGTAAACATAAAAGGGTGAATAAAAATGCGGTATCCGAAGGCACTCCAGCGTCAGCTCTTCATCGATCGCCAATGAGTCGCCGAAATACGTTTTTAAGAGATCCCGGTACCTGTCCCGCATGACATCCAGGGTGAGCGGGCTGTTCTCTTCAACCGCCTGATGGGTGAGCTTCTCAAATTCCGCGAACATGCATTGCCGGAAAAGGGTGGCGCGGATGTTATCTATTTCCCGGTTCAGGATATACGCCTGCATTCCGGGATCGCTTGCATATTTATTGAGAAGATGGCTGCTGAGGAGCGTTTCATTGAACGTGGATGCGACCTCGGCCACGAAAATCGTGTAATCGTGATACGCATACGTCTGGTTTTTATTGGAATACCATGAATGCATCGAGTGGCCGGACTCATGGATAAGAGTGTAGAGGCTGTTGATGTTGTCGTCCTTATAATTCATGAGTATGTAGGGGGGCGAATCATAGCAGCCTGACGAATAGGCGCCGCTTCTTTTCGCCCGGTTTTCGTACCGATCGACCCAACCCGATGTAAGGCCGCGCTTCAGCGTGTCAACATACTCCTCCCCGAGAACGGCGCAGGCGGAAAGACAGACTTCCACCGCTTCCTCGTAGGGCATGACGAAATCAATATCCTTCACCAGCGGCACATAGGTGTCATAGAAATGCAGCTCCTCAAGCCCCAGGCTCCGTTTCCTGAAATCGAGGTATCGGTACAGGGGCGCCGGGTTGTCCTTAACGGTGCCGATGAGATTATCGTAGACCTCGACCGGAACGTTGTCTGAAAAAAGGGAGGCTTTTCGGCAGGATTCAAACTTCCGCGCGCGGGCGTAAAAGGAGTCCCTTTTATTTGAATACAACAGCGCCGCCGCTATGCTGTTTTTGTGCGCCTCATATGCCTTGTAGTACTGAAAGAACGCCTTCTTCCTGATTTCCCGCGACCGGCTCTGAAGAAAGGAGCTGAAATTGCCGTGGCTCAATTCAACCTCATTACCCCGCTCGTCGGTTATGAATCCGAACGAGATGTCGGCGTTGTCGAGCTGGCTGAATATTGCGGATGACGCATGGCTCATCTCGCCGGACATCGCGAGAATCCGTTCGCTCTCCGGCGAAAGGGTATGAGGCTTGTACCGGAGGATCTTTTGCACATAGAAGGAAAGCTTTTGTATGACCGGATCTTCACAATATCCCGCGATCAGATCATCGGGGATGGATTGAATCTCCGGCGTAAGATAGCTCGCCGATTCAGAAGCCCTGGTCGCAAGATTCATGATCCTCTGGAGCATGCCGAGATAGAACTGGTTTGTCGTATCCTCGTCGCTCTTCAAATGCGCATAGGTGAAGAGCCGGTCGATCGTTCGGGAGATAAAGAGATCAAATTCAACAGCCTCACGGAAAAGCTCGGCCGATTCAGACAGCCGGCCTTTAAAGGAGCCGTACCGGCCGATCTCCTTTTCAATCTCCTCGAACAGGGAATTCCAATGATCTTCAGACGAGAACAGGTGTAAAAGATCCCATTTGTGTTTTTCCGGAATGTCCTTGCGCTCAGGAATTCTTTCAAGCATTAATATATCTTACCGTAATGTTCCCCGAATTTATTCAGATGGACGAATGTCTTAAGCTCCTTCCGGGGCGGGATCCTCTTTTCCCCGGTATCAGCGGGTTTCCCGATGGGGAGGGCGACAATCACCTCGTGGCCGCCGGGAAGCAGGAGCAGCTTTCCGCACGCCTCATGGTTGATGCTTCCGACAATGACCGTGCCGAGGCCCAGTTCGTGAACCTTCAGGCAAAGATTCTGCACCGCCAGGCCCAGATCGAACATAAACCATTCATGAAACTTGGTCCGGTCCTTCCCATCCCGGCAGCCGGAAATATCGGTCTTCGCGCACGCTACGATTATGACGGATGCGGCCATGGAGCATTGCCGCGCCGGATTCGACTCGGAATAGGTTTCCGTAACCCGCTTGACGAGCTCCTGCTCCCGCACCACGATGAATTCCCAAACCTGGGTGTTCGCCCATGACGGCGCCCGGCGGGCAGCGTCGATGATCTCCTTGATCTCTTCATCCGTGACGTAATAATCGGAAAATTTCCGAACCGATCTCCTGTTTTGTATCGCCTCCATGAGCTCCATGCGGCACCCCGTATCTATTTTCCCCGCCCGCCGGCGCCGCCGCTCATGAGCACAAGGGAAATAAACTGCGTTTTCACCGGCTCGCTTTTCAAAAAGACCTCAAGGCTCACGTCATGCTGCACGGCGGCGCATTTCGGATGATGGAAGGAAAGCCCGAACAAAACAGCCGGGCCTTTCCCCATGCTCTTCTCGGAATGATGGGGCCAGAAGTGGTAGTAGCCCCGTGTTGAGTCGCTTGTCCGGTACGGATTTTCCCAGTCTGAATCGATCATTGCGGCAAGTGAGCCTTCATAAAGCAGGGAGATCCCGACATCGGGTATCACCGCCAGGGTCGATTCCTCTAAAACCTGGCCCACGATGTGGGGAAAAAAAAACGACGACTCTTCCGCCGTTTTTCCTTTTTTCTCCGGGATATTGATATCCCTCCTCGTCGATATTATATGAATGGCCTCATGGATAAGAAACAGGATATCGACCCGCTGTTGGATTTTGTATCTGGCGTCGAGTATGCCGTAGAGCAGGCCGCGTTCGCTGGTCACATACTTGGGCTGGACCCTGTTGAGCACATAGGCGATTATCTCCTCCCGGCCGGCTCCGGTAATACTCTCGTTCTTTTCCCGCTTTAATACCTCTTCCAGCGTGTTGACGACGATATCTCTCATCAAATTTCTTATCGGCATTCCGGGTTTCCCGTCTTTTTATGGTTTTTATATTTCGCTTGCCGTGCATCGAATGCGATAGTGATGACTTCTTCAATCTGGTCGACCAGATAAAAATTCAATCCCTTTTTGATATAGTGCGGGATGTCATCGAGATCCTTGCAGTTTTCACGCGGGATGATGATCTCTTTCAAATGCGCCTTTTTGGCGGCTATGATCTTTTCCTTTATGCCGCCTACCGGGAAAACCCTGCCCGTCAGGGTCAGCTCTCCGGTCATTGCAAGTCCCTGCCTTATTTTTTTATTGGTCGCCATTGAATAGAGCGATGTCGCCATGGTGATCCCGGCTGAAGGGCCGTCTTTGGGCGTCGCGCCCGCCGGCACATGAAGATGAACGATGTTATTATTGAACATCTTTTCAGCTTCCTCCCTGTCTCTTAACAGATGCTGCACATAGCTGTACGCGATATTGGCCGATTCGCTCATAACCTCCCCGAGCTGGCCGGTCAGCTTCAATCCGCCTCCCTTCTTGTTGGACACGCCTATGGATTCAATAACGAGCGGGGCCCCGCCGTACGGCGTCCAGGCCAGACCGACCGCGAGCCCTGATTTCGTTATTTTTATAAGCGATTCGTCCGCGTACAGCTCCGTTCCCAGATAGCTCCGGATTTTTTTCAGATCGAGAATCCCCGCCGGAAGCTTTTTCTTCTTGGCGACATAGATCGCGGTCTTGCGGCAGATCTTCTCTATCTGTCGCTCCAGGTTCCGTACCCCTGCCTCGCGGGCGTAATTGTTGATAATATGCATAAAGCCTTTTTTGTCGATTTTTACGCTGTTTTTTCCGAGCCCGTGCTGCTCAAGCTGCTTCGGCAGAAGATAGCGCTTCGCAATCTCATACTTTTCATTGGCGATATAGCCGGAAAGCCGGATGATCTCCATCCGGTCCACCAGTACCTGGGGGATCGTATCCGTGGTGTTGGCGGTGGTGATGAAGAGGACATCGGAAAGATTAAAAGGCACGTCGATGTAGTAGTCCCTGAACTCCACATTCTGCTCAGGGTCCAGAACCTCAAGGAGCGCGGACGCGGGATCTCCCTGGAAGCTCTGCCCCAGCTTATCGATCTCGTCAAGCATGAATACGGGATTCCGGTATTTGCATATCTTCAATCCCTGAATGATTTTACCCGGCATGGCGCCGACATAGGTGCGGCGGTGGCCTTTTATCTCCGCCTCATCCCTCATCCCTCCCAGGGATACCCTGAAAAACTTCCTGTTCAGGGAATGGGCTATCGATTTGCCGAGGGATGTTTTGCCGACCCCGGGCGGGCCCACCAGGCAGATGATGGATCCCTTCCCGTCCGGCTTTAGCTTTTTAACCGCAAGAAACTCCAGTATCCGCTTTTTTATATCCTCAAGCCCGTAATGATCCCGGTTGAGTATTTTCTCCGCCTTGGCGATATCGATGGCGTCAGGCGTCTTGCGGTTCCAGGGAAGGGATAAAACGATATCAATATAATTTCTGGTGACCGTATATTCGGACGATGAGCCGTCCATCAGCATGATTTTGCCGATCTCCTCATCCATCTTTTCCCGGATTTCTCCGGCAAGCTCCAGCGAATCCATCTTTTTCCGCAGATCTTTGATCTCACGCGTTCTCTCGTCATCCTCGATGCCCAGCTCTATCTTGATGGCCTTCAGCTGCTCTCTCAGAAAGAAATCCTTTTGCTGTTTGTCTATCTTTTCATTGATGGATCCCTGAATGCGCTTCTGCACCGACAGTACCTCAATCTCCTTATGGAGAAGCCGCACGACCTTCTGGAGCCTTTTTTTTATATTCAGGGTTTCCAGAACATCCTGGTACTCCCTTTTTTCGATATTGAGGATGGAGGTCACGAAGTCGGCTATTTTGCCCGGCTCATCGACGTTCAGCATGGTGAGCTTCATCTCTTCGGTGAACAGGGGATTGTTGTCCGACAGTATCCTCAGCTTGCTTAAGACTTCGCGGGTAAGCGCCTTGAGCTCCAGGCTCTTTCGATCGGTAAGGATATCATCGACATATTCGACATCGGCGAGAATGTACGGCTCCTCGGCGATTATCCTCCTGATCCGGAAGCGTCGCAAGCTGTTGATGAGGACATTCAATCCGCCGTCCGGGAGGTTGATGCGTTTCAAAATTTTTGCGGCAGTTCCATAAGCATAGAGGTCGAGGGCGGAAATTTCATCCTTATTGTCATCCTTGATCAGGACAAGGCCGATATTCCGGGAGTCACTCGCGACCCTGTCAATGACCTCGGCAAAACGGCCGTGGGATATTATAAGGGGAGTTATGATGCCCGGAAACATCGGCCGGTAACGTATCGGGATTATATACAGCTTTCCCGGGAGCGGCTGATCCATGGATGACAGATCGCTCTCCAACAACTCTGAATCAATGGAGAGATCACTCTTGTCTAAGAGTATATCATCAAAATCCGTCTCGCTTCTTGTTCTCTTATGGGTCATAAGGAAATCTTTAAAAACCTTTTATGGATGTTTCCTTT
>MIBJ01000071.1 GCA_001829495.1 Spirochaetes bacterium RBG_16_49_21
CTTTTTTCCTGATAGTGCCTGAATATATCTCTTGTCTAACTGTAATGAAACAGTCAATATTTGTCAATGTTAAAGTACGGAAATTTTTAAAAAGTGCCGGCAGCTCAAATGAATTAGCATGTCCTCATTGTTTGATGAAATAAACAAGAATCGGAATTTATTTTTACGATTTAATGAAATAAAGTACAGCCGTTTTCAGCTTCTCATGGCAAACAACGCCATACGAAGAGTCATCAACGCGATTCCGATTCTTCTGAGCATCAATAATAAAAAGCTCCCCGGCTATATTGAAGGCGATGTCCCCTGCGGCATAGCGGATTTCAAACCCGATGAAGAAGCGATGAATTTAGAGCAGAGTCTTGACGGTTATTGCGTGATTGTCGGGCCGGAGCCTTTCCGGAAATTCTATAAAGAAATTGAGCAGACTTTCAAAGAAGCGTATGAATTCATCACCCCTAAAGACAGATAAATCGCGCCGGTGACTATTCAACGGGGAAATTGTCACGGAAAAACTTTACTTTTTTATCCCTTTCCTGTTTCTCGTCTTTATCGACGAGGGTTCCTTTTTCAAGTGCGATATCCAAAATTTTTACGCTGCTGTCGTCGCTTATCTTTTGCTCGGACCCGGCCCGTGCGGAATCGCTCGGCCTGTTCCTTCTTTTCTCTGCTTCAATGATGTTGATCTTCGCATCAATCTGATCCTGGGTCAGCATCCGTATCTCATCTTCCGGCATATCATTCTCCGCGGCCTTTTTCGGCCTGGCTTCCTTCCTTTTCTTTTCGATTTCCGGAGCGGATTCTTTCAAGGACGCGGTCATCTCGTCGCCCTCGGCTCCTTCAATTTCTTTTCTTAATGCCTCGGGCGGGTTTTCTATCCTGAGCTCAAGCAGTTTGATTCTCTCGCCGAGAATTATGTTGATCTGCTTCTCAATGGACATATATATCGGGGTGGTAAAAGATTTATTTTTCTTTACCGATTTTTCAAGCTTTTTCAATTCCCGTATATCCTGATCAACTTCCTCGATCTTTTTTATTATATGTACAACCTTCATAAGGCACCCCTGATTGCAAATCTGAGACTGATTGATATGATATATCTTATATATAAATGATCGATTACGTCAATGATTTTTTGTAATCTCGGTCTCTCATGCCCTCTAAATCCTCCTCGACCTCACCCGCGCGCTGCGCACGCCGAGCGCTATTTGGACGTCCTGTCCGCGCTCGGCACTGCAACATCCTGTTGGGAGCCTCTCCCACTAAACTCGGAAGAAAGGAGAGGGGGCCGGGGGGTGAGGTCAGAACACACTTCTGCTTGACAATATATCGGGACTTAAGATAGCTCAAATCGATCACCAATGACGCAAGGGTACCATAATTGAAAACAAAAGTCTTGATAATCGGAGCCGGACCCGCCGGAAGCATGGCAGCGTTCCGGCTCGCCAGCAGAGGCTTCCGCGACTTCGTGCTCGTGGACCGATGCGAATTTCCGCGGATAAAGCCGTGCGCCGGCGGAATTTCACCTTCTGCTTTCAGATTCCTGGAAAAAGCCGGTCTTGCGCATATCCTTGCAGATTGCAAGCCGAGCGCTGAAATGAAGCGCCTCCGTTTCATCGGGCCCCGGGGTCAGAGCCTTATCATGGCGGACAATTTAAAAGCGATGGCGATAAACCGCGCCATATTCGACGAGACTCTTCTCAATGAGGCAAAGAAGGCCGGGGCGCACTTCATTCCGCGATTCACCGCCCGGGAGCTTTTGCGAGACGGCAACGGCAGGATAACCGGAGCCATGGACGGTAACCGGTCGATTGAGTCCGAGGTAACGATACTCGCCACCGGCTGCCGCAATAAGAATTTCAGGGACAAGTACTGCGCGGATAAGCGGCCGCTCAGGCTGATCTTTTCGCGCATAGGATGGTGGAAGGGATTTGACCTTGAGGAGAGCATGATGGAGATGATATTCGACCGGGATTATATACCGCATTACGGGTGGGTGTTCCCCGAGGGCGGCGGCATGGTCAATATCGGCGTCTGCCTGTATGAGGATAAGCTTAATGGAAAAAATGTGGCCGAAGTCTTCAATGAATACCTGGCTAAATACCATGCTAAGCGGCTTTCAAAAGCAACCCCCGTGGGAAGGAGCCTTTCTTTCGTCATCAACACGACCGGAAGCGTAAAACACGTGTACTCAAACAGCATCCTCTATGCCGGCGAAGCAGGCAGGATGTGCAACCCGGCGACCGGAGAAGGGATATCCTTCGCCATGGAGAGCGGCTGGCTGGCCGCTGATGCGGTCCTGCAGGCGTACGGCCGCGGCGGCAAGCCGGAGGAGCGGCCGCTCGAGCGGTATGAGGAAATGTGCAGAAAGGCTTTCAATTCCCGGCTGAAGCGGGCCGCGCTCGTAAGCAGGCTGATCGATTCCCCGGCCTTCGATTTTATGATAGATATCAGTATGACGGGATTTTCCCGGAAAATGATCTCGCGCTTTCTGGCGGATATGTAATTCACTCAGGCAACTATATATCCAATAGACCTAATAACATTATATCTCGTTTTAACATTTTTTCGTTTAAAATCATTGACATTATATTATTAACGACATTTTATTATAAATAATAATATAAAAAAGGGGGAGCATATGTTTAAATATTATCATTATGTTCCTGTTTTGAAATGGAAAAGAGGAGAACAGATTGGATTAGCAAATTGTATTGAAGAAACAAAAAAAAGTTTAACACCTTTAATTGAAATACCCCCTATTCCATGGGATTATAACAACGAATGCCAGAGTTGTTTAGTTGATGAACATATTTCTGATATTGCCAGCACTATCTTAAAATCTTTTGGACCAGAAAAACCGTTTTTTATTGATGTCTCTTTAGTTGATCCAGAGTTTTTAAAAAGTGGAGATCATATAATATCGATAATATTTACAGATGCTCTTAAAAATAAATTAACTATGATTCCTGTTGTTTCCTTACATGAAAAAATAGAATTTTATGATTCGATAAAAAATATTTTAAACAAAAAAAATAATGGTATCTGTTTACGAGTATGTCTCGATGATTTTGATGATGAAAATATATTTAAAAAAATCACCGAAGATTTATTTAAAGAATTATCAATAAAACTAGAAAATGTGGATTTAGTGGTTGATTTTGGGTATTTATCAGAACCAGTGCCTATGATTACTATTGCCTCAATCATAAATAATTTTGTTTATGATATAGAAAAATGGCGAACATTTACTTTAGTTTCTTCTTCTTTTCCGTTTGATATGTCGGAAATTGAACGAGATTCAATAGAAACATTAACTCGAATTGAATGGCAAATGTGGGAATCTTTATTATTGCGTTTCAAAGCAGGTAAAATAAAAAGAATGCCTACATATGGGGATTATGTTATTGCAAATCCAGAAATGACTGAAATTGACCCAAGAACGATGAATATCAGTGGAAATATTCGTTATACTATCATGGATGATTATTTAATTATTAAAGGTGCTGCTGTTCGTGACGTTAAAAGAGGTGGTGTCATTTTAAAAAGGGGAAGGGGTTATACTCAAATGAAATCATTATGCCAAGCGTTAGTAAAAAGAAGTGAATTTATGGGTGCGACATTTAGTTGGGGAGACCGATATATTGAGGATTGCGCGAACGGTAAAGTTTCGAACGGTAACGCCGAGACTTGGCGACGGGTCGGGACGAACCATCATTTGACACTTGTTTCGGGGAAACTCTCCACCCACGGCGATTCTTAATAGTCTCACATACGATTTCTGTTAGTTGTTCTACCGACAATATGTTAGCAAGATATGACCATAAATCATATCTTATTGTTTTATGATTCACTGCACCGGGAGCTAATCTGTCAATAATATTAAACGCTTCTTCTTTCCATAATAAACTTGCAATTTCATATGCCCCACGACTTAGATTTGTTTTGGGTTTTCGTTTTTCAGTTATGGAAATCTCATTATCAAATATCTCTGCCAACCATATTCCCCACCAGTCTGGAATTATATCAATTGCATGATTAATATGATTATTGCATGTTACAAGAGTAAGTGTTTCAAAAATATAATTATATCCAAGACTTTGAAAAGATAAACGAGATAGATTGTCCATTTCACTTTTAATTTCAAAACCATGAAGGGAGGTGTCGATCAAAGCTAAGTCAATTCTAACGGCACCCTGACAACAACCAAGTTCATCAATAAGGAAAGGATTATTATTTATAGTTAAAATATGCTGTTTTAGCGTTTGTCTTATTTGTATATCATTCATAGATATAATATTATTTTCAAAAAATTTATTAATTAATAAAAGCCATCGAAATGATGGCTTTTATTAGTAATAATTTAATTTATTATTTATCTTCTGATAGTAAAATTGAAAGATTTTCAATCTCGTTTTTATCATATTTTTATGATAATAACCTTTGTGTGCTTTCCTTGACCTACTTAATGCCTCCCTTCATCATCTAAATAGCAATATTCATTATAATGATACACATATTAATTATATTGTCAATCATAAAATAAAGTTGCTTTATTTTTAATATTTATTTGCATAATTTCGTTAACTTTTGTATAAAATTTGTGATGGGTCATCAGGTTATAATGTTATGTTTTTTGTTTAATAGTAATATTAGCTTTTGCAAAAGAATCTCTAATACTTTTCTTCTGAGGTTGATTTAAATATTTTTGAATACATTTATTCCATATTTCCCGAATAATATTATCCGGGAGGCGTCCCCTTTTTTCAATTATATATGAATTGAATTTTTCTTTTGTGATATCAGCATAAGGACGTTCACAATAATCTAACAAACAATCATCCTCAAAACCATATTGACCCTTTGAGAATTTTTTATACTCATGATTTTCCCTCTTCCCACCAGGTTGAAAATCATCTTTTTGAGTAGTAGTCCTGCAAAAATAAACAATAATTGGGCAGTCAAAAATACTATCCATGCCTAAAAAAATACACCATATAGATTTGGTAACATCTCCTTTATGCGGTAAATCAAAATTATTTATCTTTATTACATCTCCTGAAAGTAATGTATCTGTATGTTCAGGCATGTAATTTCTGGTAAATATAAAAGTGTTCTTCTGAAGCTGAAGCAGAGTTTTTTAAATACTTTTCCTCTAAATTATCGAATGTATCAGCCATATTTATAATACCATTGGGCTTATTGTTCCATGTTTTAATCCAAGCTTTTATACCATCTTTTTGGGCGTGACTTGCATCACTCATAATTTTAGCGGTAACCCAAGATTGAGCAAAAAAATATATGAGTTTATTCATTAACTCCAAATCATATTCTGAAAAGTAATCCAAATATATTTTTTTCTTTACAGGATAGGAGATAATGTCTATTGCTATTAGTTGTTTGCCTTCTTTGTAAAAAGGTTTTTCTTCAAAAAAATAGAAAGTACTTTTCGTGTATTTTTTCTCTATGTAGATTTCTTTTGGAACAGGCCCCATTTCCATTGCTTGATAGGTTAAACCTAATGCCGGTTCACCTGTTTCCTCTAAACTTTTAAAATCAAAAAAAGCAAGATATTTATATAATGCAGTTTGACACAAATTTTCTCGTGTTTTCTTTTTATGCTCGGATGCAAAGAAGGCTATAGCACCTTCCACTCTTTCATCTTTATATGGAATATTAAAAATCATAGACAATTCTATTTCTGATTTTTTATTAGTAGCTCTTTATCGGCGCATAAAATATAATTAATAATCATTAAATAATCATATTTTTGTCAATATTTAATATACATATTTGCCCAATATTTTTTTAATGGGTCTATCAGATATATAATTACCTTCACTCAAGTTAGGCGAATTTATATCTCGTTATTACGCCGTGACGATCGATAACTAACGAAACCCAGCCCGATAACATGCAAAACAGGAAGTTTTGCGTAGAGCGAGGACAAAGTCAGGAGGACGATTCCGCAGCAAATCAACCGACTTTAATGGCTCTAATGCTGAACAAGTAATAACGAGATATAAATTCGCCTTGTATGCAAAAATCGCCTGGCTCAACTAATTCAGGAGCCGGCTGCTAATCCGGCATCCGATCGAGAATGATCGTATCATCGACGGATTCGTTGTCGAAATTTTCCGGCCTCTCCTCGTTAAAATACGTTCGGATCTTTATTTTATCATTCGTGATGAAGCGCACGATCATCAATATTCTGCCGCGCTCCGATCCTGATTGATCGATTCCGATAATATCGAGCGGAGCCGGGTCTTTCAGGTAATCGATCGTAAACTTAAGGCTTCCGAAGCCGTTGACCTCCGGGCTTCCGAGCGGCTTCCCGTCTATCACGATGGTCACGTCTCCCGAACCGGAAAAATGGAAAGCGCCGAGCTTGCCGGTCCGGTCAACCCCCTCCCATTTGCCGACAAGGGAAACATTCTGCGGTCTCTCTGTTTTCCGTGCTCCCGAGGAGCAGGAAATGAAGCTAGCCAAAATGAACGCCGCACCCAACAGGCCTGTCCAGAAATATTCGAGAGCTCTGCAACGATGATTGCCGGGAGGATTCGCTCCGGCTTTGCCGAAAATTACCATAATTAATATTTTCGGCAAAAATTTCTAGAATGTCAAATAGTATTTTAGCGCGTCATTAGACTTCTTGCAAAACTCACCGTCATTGCGAGCGTAGCGAAGCAATCTGCTAATGCTATTAAAAAAGACTATTGTTATTTAATAATGGCGCTTTTTTCTATTCTGATGCAGATTGCTTCGTCGCTGGCGCTCCTCGCAATGACATTTGAGTTAGTTTTACAACAAGTCTATTTTGTCTTAATGAAATACTCGCTCATTATGGTGGTTCGGATACGCCGCATGTCCAGGAAGGATTTAACGGCCCGCAGTATCCGGAGCATATTCCTGACAAGCTGAAAGATATTATCCGCTCCGTAGAAGAGAAAATAGTTCGACACATGCCTCTTTGAAGGCCACACCTCCTCCACAATACCCTCAAACGGGGGAGCGCCCGCGGTCAGGGCCTTCAGCACCACGTTGCGCACGTACCGGGTGCGCGGCTGTATCGATTCCGACAGGGGGGACATGGTGCCGTGCCATCGCCGGATCCACTCCTCGCGCGGGATCCGCCGGGGCCTCTCCATCAGGGTTACCGCGACAACGCCCGGCGAGCGCCGTCCGTCCGGCCAGTCGCGCGGCCCTGAGTGGCGGTTTCCGCCGTAATCGGTGAACACGGATTCCTCGACCAGATACCCTGCTATGCGGAAGCCCGCTTGCTTAAGCATATCCTCCATCCGGGTCCGCTTCTCAATATCAGCGAGCCACAGGTTGATCAGGCCGCAGATCGGCCGGTCGCGGTACAGCTTGGGAGCGGGCGAGCGCATCGCGGATTCAGGATCGCCGATATCCATGGATAGACGCGCGGCGCCTGCCGTGATGAGCCGCGGCGCAATATCATGCAGAAGGATATCACGCGTTTTTTCCTTATCAAGCCCTTCGGGCGGCCATAGGCAATAGACGATCTTGTAGAGATTCATGTACTCCTCCTATCCGATTTTCTTTTTCGAGCAGCCCTTGCAGCCCCCCTGCCGGCCCTGCGGCCGGAAAAGATGCAATCAGCAAGGGAGAGCCCACTCACATAGGAGCGGGAACAGACGCCCGCGGCGCTCCGCCCTGCCGCGAAGAGGCCGGGAAGGTGAGAGCCGTCCTCGCGCAGCACCTGCGACGTCCGGCCGTCCACCGTAAGCCCGCCGAGCGTGATGCAGGGGCTCGGGAACAGCCTGTTTTCGAGCCGGCAGTCGATTGCATAAAAGGGCGGCTCGGCCAGGATGTCCCGGTACTGGTCCGGCTTTCCGAATTCATCCCTCTTTCCGGCGGCAATACGCCCATTATGCTCCTCAATAGTGTATTGAAGCGAGCCAGCAGGCACACGGCATTTTTTTTCAAGCTCTTGGATCGAGCGGGCCTTGATCCGGTTCACGTGCATGTTGATGAAGGCCATGGCCTTGCGGAATATGAGGGCGTTCAGCTCGCCTGACATGATCCGCTTCAGGGAAGAAGCACGGAGCCGGTCTTCCTGTTTCATCTGGTCCCCTGCTCTGGCGTACAGGGCCGCGTCAATGACCAGATACGCGCTCCCCTCCGCCTGCCGTGATATATGGCGGCTGATCGTGGCGCCGTACAGGGATTCATCGCAGAACCTCTTTCCCTCCCGGCTCACCAGTATCCCCGACGCGAACGCCTCGGGCGGGCAGAAAAACCGCGATGCCGCGCAGGCCTCAAGCGCGTCAAGAGCGCCGCCCGCAGCCCTGCCGAGGCGTATCCCGCTCCCGTCGTCCGCGGGCGTGCCCAGGGGCATGCACCCGCTGTACGCGGGAGCGTGTTCCCGCATCATCGCCCGGTTAAACACGAATCCCCCGCAGCTGATAACGACACCGCCCCGGGCGCGGATCCGGGAGGCGCTGCCGAAGCTTTTCTCAAAAAAATTCAGAATGGATCCGCATCCCGCGAATACAAACCCGAGATAAAAAAAGAGCGCATGGAGAAAGCGGATGAGAGGATTGCTCGTCAGAGAAAGAACCTCGATTCCGGCGACCGAGCCGCCTTCATCCAGGATGAGCGTGCCCGATCTGCACCGGTACCGCACCGAAATGCCGCGGCCGAGGGCTCCCTTTTTAAGGGCTTCAAAGAGCACCGTGCCGGACATGCCGTGCGACAGCGGCACGTGGCCCCGCGGTATGGGCCCGTCTCCCTTCGCGTATTGCCTTTCGTTGCCGGAAAAGTAGAGGCCGTATCCGCCCGGAGGCTGGGTCGTTTTTTTCGGGTATAAGGCGTTCGGGATGGCAACGCCGAGGCTTTCAAGCCAGCGGAGGTTCTCAAGGCTCATGGCGCAGAATGCGCGCAGGGTGCGCCGATCAACCGCGCCGCCTGTCTCACGCTCAAGGTAGCGGAACATCTTGCCCGCGCTGTCTTTAAACCCCGCGCTTCGCTGCGCCTCCGATCCGCCTCCGGCGTATATCACGCCGCCGCTCCTGCTTGTCGCTCCGCCGCCCATGAACCGGTCGATGACCAGAACGCGGCCGCCCTGATCCGCAGCCTCGATGGCCGCGCACGCTCCAGCCGCGCCGAATCCGACCACGACCACGTCATACTCCCCGTCCCATTCTGTCTGATTTCCGAAGCCACCGCTATTCATCCAGCTCCTCAATTTTCCTTGAGGCGGTCTAAAAAGCCCCATCCTCTGGCTACCCGCTACTACCCATATCTCATTCTTTCATGCCCCCCTAAATCCCCCGAAGGGGGACTTGGAGAGTATGTATTACTATGAAAAAATATATTGAAATGATACATTATTACTCTTTAGAAATCTATATTAGCCCCCCTCCGGGGGGTTGGGGGGCCGAGAGACTCAATTGAAAGATGTGGATCATGGGCACCTCTCCGAAGAGGGCTTTTTAGACAGCCCTGCTCTTTCCATACCGCATGACGCAGAGCTTCATCCCTTCATCCCGGCCGATCGTCGGGCGGTATCCGAGCTCGCGGCGCGCCTTGCTGCAGCGGAAGGTGAAGCTCGTGGTCAGGTTATGGACTTCGAGCCGCGTCATAAAGGGCTTCGGCCCTCCGAAGCGGTGGAGCCACTCCATGAGGAAGGCTATTATATACATGAGACGCACCGGGATCGACCGGGACGGGATTTTGTATCCCAGCCCTTCGATGAGAGGCCTGAACCACTCGATCAGATTCATCTGCTCCTCGTCGGTTATAAAGTAGGCCTTCCCGGCCACGACCTCAGGGGTTTCAATGAGCTTTTCGGCAGCCAGAAGCTCCGCCTGGACCAGGTTGTCCACGTGGGTATTGTCCGCAAGCGAGGTGCCGTCGCCTATGGTTGCCACGAAGCTCCCTTTCTTAAGCTCCTCCACCAGCTTTGTAACCATGTAGCAGCCGTCGCCGTGCCCCCACAGGCCTGCGGGACGTATCGCAACACTAAGCAGCCCCTTTTGATCGTTTGCGGCAAGCACGGCCTTTTCAGCCTCGATCTTCGTTTTTGCGTAGATATCGAGCGTTTTTCCGGCATAGGGCATCGACTCGTCGCCGTTTATCAGATGGCCGGGGCTGTAGCACACGGTGTTGGTGCTGGTGTACACCAGCCTCTGCACCCCTGCCTCCCGGCAGGCCCGGATCACGTTGAGCGTTCCCTCCACGTTTATGCCGTACGACTCGCGCCAGGTCTTCCGGTCGCTCACACCGAGGAAGTTCATAACCGCAGCCGTATGAAACACCGTGCCGCAACCGCGAGCCGCGCCCAGCACCGCGTCGTAATCCCGGATATCGCCGATGAAAGGCTTGATGCGGCTGGAACGCTCAAAACCGGTGCGGCGGTCCAGGGCGTGTACGTTGTGCCCGCGGCCGGCGAGCGCCCGCGTAAGGGCCCTGCCCAAAAAACCGGCGGCGCCGGTCACCATGCACCGGGGACCGATGGTATACCGCGCCGTTGATCTTCGAGTTTTTGATTTATTCGCAGCAGACGGTTTCCGGGTCATTCAAGCCTCAATCGCCGTCGCACGTTTTGCCGCCCGGAGCGTCCGGCATCACCGATTTATCGGGGGAATACCTGCTTGCCGGAACTTTTCTGCCCATGGCCTCGGCCATGGCGCGTATATAGTGCGGCGCACCGCCGCAGCAGAGGCCGATGTAATTAACGCCCATGTCCCGCGCGGCGAGCGCGAATCCGGCCATGTCGAATCTCGTGAGCAGGAAGGGCTCAAGCGCAACCGGGAAGGCGCAGCCCCGGTCCGGGTGCTCGAGCTTCTGGAAGTAGGGCCGCTCCGGCGTCGTGCGGTAGGGCACCGGCTGCGCAGCCACGAAGCACTTCACCGCCTTCCTGATTTTTTCCAGGATGCCGTAAACCGTAGCAGGCCCCCTGCCGCAGTTTATTCCCACGATGTCCGCTCCCTTGTCCTCAAGCATGCGGCAGGCGTCGTCCCAGGCGTATCCGTCCCGGGTTGTATCGCGCAAGGGGGTGAAGGTAATGCACGACGGAAGGCCGGACTGCCTGATCACGTCCAGGGCTATCAGCGCCTCGCCGGCGTGGTCGAATGTCTCCGCAATAATGAAGTCGGCTCCCTCTTCCCTGGCCCACCGTATCTGCTCCTCGAACAGGGGGCGTACGATTTTTTCGGATTTCGCGTGCTCCCGGTGGTCGTACATCCAGGTCTCGCTCAGGTTCCCGGCGACCAGGGCGCCTCCTTCGCCGGCGACCTCGGCGGCGATCCGCAATGCGGTCCGGTTCAACTGTTCGATGTCGATCTCCCGCCCGATGCGCCGCATCCTGCTCCGGTGCGCGTAGTAGGTGAAGGCCACCATGACCTCGGCCCCGGCGAGCAGAAACTCGCGGTGCAGCTCCTTGACCGCGGAAGGATGATCGAGCACCGCTTCGGGCACAAAGGGTCCCGCCTTGATGTATCCGCGGCGCTCCAGCTCGAAGAGATAACCCTCTGCGCCGAGAACGACGTCCTGTTTAAGACGCTCCAGTATTCCTTTCTTGTTTTTCATGTTTTTATTTCCGGAAATTCTCTTTAATTCCCTGCGATACGGAATTTTCTGTCAAGAGCTAATTGAACTAATCACTTCCCACATCTTTAAATCAAGCTTCTTGGCCTTCTAAATCTTCCTCGACCTCACCCCCCGGCCCCCTCTCCTCAAGGAGAGGGGGAGTCTAAGGATGAGGCTTAATGTTCCGGAAACCCTCTCCTTTCTTCCGAGTTTAATGGGAGAGGGTGCGCGGAGCGCGGGTGAGGTCGAGGGGAATTTTGGGGCCGGGGGGTGAGCTTAAAAGCAGTGTCCGAGGGCGTGAGAGATTGATATACTTCGCGACCGGTTAATTAATTCTTGACAGACGGCAATTTAAAAAAAAGTTTATGGTACCGGATGTAAAAAGAGCGAGGTGCGCCCATGCCGAATGTAACGGATTTCACGAAGGCAAAATATATAAAAGAGCTTGCGTCCGTCGATAAATTCAAAGCCATAGAAGAGCTCGCCCTGGTCTTCACAGACTCCGGGGTCTGCGATGATGTGAAGCTTCTTATCGGCGCCTTGAAAGAGCGGGAGGAGATCATGAGCACGGGAATCGGATTCGGCATCGCGATCCCGCACGCGAAGATGCAATCGGTCAGGGAGATGGCATTCGCCATCGGCATATCGAAGGGGGGGATAGATTTCAACTCGATCGACGGCGAGCCGATCCACCTGGTCATACTCGTTGCAGCGGGCGAGCGCCAGCACAAGGAGTATCTGCGGCTTTTATCGAACATCATGTCCATCATCAAGAAGGATAAAGTTAAGGAGAATATCATCAATTCATCAACGAGCGAAGAGGCTCTGAAGATACTGCAGGAGAACATTTGACCTCATCCCCCCTGCCCCCCTTCTCCTCGTAAGAGAAGGGGGGTATTGTGCATGAGACTTATTGCAACATGCACCCCCTCTCCTTTGAGGAGAGGGGGCCGGGGGGTGAGGTCAAATGAGACGAATGTTTATTTGGAGCCTGCGGGTGCGCGAAGAAAGATATTATTAAAGGACAAGGATCATAATGCCGGAAAAAGAAAGGGATTATAATTTTGCCGATATAGAGCGGAAATGGCAGGAGCAGTGGGATGAATCAGGCGCTTTCTTAAGTAAAAAGGATCCGGGAAAGAAAAAATACTACGTGCTGGAGATGTTCCCTTATCCGTCCGGGAACCTCCACATGGGGCACGTGCGCAACTACACCATCGGCGATCTCGTGGCCCGTTTTCTGGCCATGAAGGGGTACAACGTGTTCCATCCCATGGGCTGGGACTCCTTCGGTCTTCCTGCCGAGAACGCGGCCATCAAGAACAATATCCCGCCGTATACGTGGACCTCCGACAATATCCGCTACATGAAGCAACAGCTCAAGCGCATCGGCTTCTCGTATGACTGGACCAGGGAGATCGCCACGTATGATCCGGACTATTACCGGTGGAACCAGTGGATGTTTATTAAGATGTACGAAAAGGGTCTCGCGTACAAAAAAAAGGCCCCGGTGAACTGGTGCGAAACCTGCCAGACGGTCCTGGCGAACGAGCAGGCCGAAGGGGGAGTGTGCTGGCGGTGCGAAAACCCGGTGACGCAGAAGGAGCTCGAGCAATGGTTCTTCAAGATAACCGATTACGCGGAGGATCTGCTGAAGGGACACCGGGAGCTTGCGGCAAGCTGGCCCGAGCAGGTGCTCGTGATGCAGAAAAACTGGATCGGCAGGTCAACCGGTCTGCGCATCAACTTCAGGCTTGAGAGCGGCGAAGACTTCCCCATCTACACGACCAGGCCCGACACGGTCTTTGGCGTGACCTTCATGGTGATCGCTCCGGAGCATCCGCTCCTTGACCGGATCACGGACAAGAAGGTGCGGGACTTCATAAACAAAATCAAATCGCAGTCGATGTTCGACCGTATCTCCGACGAGAAAGAGAAGGAGGGGATCGATACCGGGCTCAAGGTGATCAACCCGTTCACCGGAGACGCGGTTCCGCTCTACGTGGGAAATTTCGTGCTCATGGAGTACGGCACCGGCGCGATCATGGCGGTGCCCGGCCATGACACCCGCGACTTCGCGTTCGCCGGGAAATACGGCATACCGGTAAAGCTCGTGATCGACGATCCGGCATCGCCGATCGACGCGAGCGCCATGCAGGACGCGTACGTGGATCCGGGCGTGTGCGTGAACTCGGGCCGGTTCAGCGGTCTCCCGAACGAGGAAGCCGTGGAAAAAATCGCCGGCTTCGCCGAGGACCGGGGCTTTGGGAAGCGGGAGGTGAACTATCGGATCCGCGACTGGCTCATATCGCGACAGCGCTACTGGGGCTGCCCGATCCCGATCGTGTACTGCGATGCCTGCGGCATTGTTCCGGTACCGGAAAAAGATATGCCCGTGGTCCTCCCGATCGATGTGGATTTCAGGGGGGATTCCCAGTCTCCCCTTTTACAAATGGACGAGTTTACCAAAACGACGTGTCCGCGGTGCGGCGGAAGGGCGCGGCGCGAGACCGACACCATGGACACCTTCGTGGATTCCTCATGGTACTTCGCCAAATTCACCTCGCCCGGCTCCGAGAAAATGTTCGACGGCGAGGAGGTGGATTACTGGATGCCGGTAGATCAGTATATCGGCGGGATCGAGCACGCGGTGCTTCACCTTTTGTACGCGCGGTTTTTTTCCATGGTGCTCCACGACATGGGGCTTTTGAAATCAAAGGAGCCTTTCACGCGCCTCCTCACCCAGGGTATGGTCATCAAGGACGGCGCCAAGATGAGCAAGTCCAAGGGAAACGTGGTCGACCCGGACGCGATCATCGGAAAATACGGGGCGGACACGGTCCGGCTCTTTATGCTCTTTACCGCGCCCGCCCACAAACAGCTCGAGTGGTCGGACAAGGGCGTTGAGGGATGTTTCCGGTTCATCAATAGAATTTGGCGGTTCGTGAACAAATACAAGGATCTGTACGTCACGGATTTCAGCCTTGACGGGGTACGCCTTGCCGGTACACTGGAGAAGCTGCGCAGGGAGGTGCACCTGACCGTGAAGGCGGTTACGTACGACATCCAGGAGCGGATGCAGTACAACACCGCGATTGCCCGGATGATGGAGCTGGTGAATGCCCTCTACCTTATCGATGAGAAGGAGCTTGTCACCGGCGAGGGGAAACAGCTTATATCAGAGGTGTTTCACAAGTTCATACCCATGCTCTCACCCTTCATCCCCCACGTGGCTGCCGAGCTGTGGGAAACCCTCGGCAATTCGTCGAATCTCCATGAGCTTCCCTGGCCCGACTATATCGAAGCCCTGGCCCGGCGCGACGAGATCGAGATCGTATTCCAGGTAAACGGCAGGACCCGCGGCAAGGACCGGGTGAGCGCCGGCATATCCAGGCAGGACATGGAGAAGCTGGCGCTCGCGAACGAGAAGATTCAGGAGTTCATAAAGGGGAAGTCGGTAAAAAAGATCATCGTGGTGCCGGGGAAGCTGGTGAATATCGTTGTATAGAGATGCCCTCACCCCCTGAGAGGCTGTCTAAAAAGATATTCTCGCAGAGACGACCTCACCCCCCGGCCCCTGCCGGACAGGATGTCCCAATGCCGGCGGAGCCAGGAGGGCGGAAGCCGGCCTCTCCTCAAGGAGAGGGGGAGAGATCCTTCTTGATTTGCGAAGCCCTCTCCGATTCGGAGAGGGCGCGCCGGAGGCGGGGTGAGGTCGTCTCTGCGAGAGATCACTGAGTAGCTACAATAATTTTTAATTATGTTGTTATTTTTATAACATTTCATGGCAAATGATTACTAAAAATGTGAAACACATTTTAATAAATAATTAATCTTTGCGGCTTTGCGTCTCTGCGAGATTTTATCAAATGACTGAACACCCCCAAGGAGAAAAATCATGAAACGATTTGCGTTATGCGTCATCATCGGAGCCGTCCTCGGCTGCGACATGCCCCAGAACCTCAGAATTCCCGACGACGACACGAGATCCATAATCGGCATATCCGTGTCCGTAAAGCTGTACAACGCTCTGCCTAAAAAGCAGACCTCCGTGTATTTCGTGAAGCTCGACGAAAAAGGCGAAAATAATCTGGGCACGAAAATAATTCCCTGCAATTACTACCGGGGAAACATGGTGGGCGGATATTACGCCTTCCTGGTCAACGCGGAGCCGGGAAGATACGCGGCAGTGTGCTCGACCAAATATGACCGGTATACGGCCTCGGGCCACCCGGATACAACGAGCAAAGTCGACGAGGTCGGGTTTATCACCTTTTTCGATGCGGACATGATAAAGAAGACCGTTGTGGACGTGGGTCCCGGAGAGATAGCGTTCATGGGCTCCTATGCGGTAGAAAGCCGGCTCAGGAGCGTGTACAAGAACATCGAAAAGAACGGCGACGGAGCCCAGCAGCACTACTACAACCTGCTCAAGTCCTCCATGGACGGCACCTATTACTGCGGAGCGGTCCAAAAAGCAGACCGCTCGGACAAATCAACGCGCGAGTTCCTCGTAAAGTCAAAGAGCTACTTTAGAAATTCCGATTGGCTGAATATCATCAATGCCACGATCAGCGCGCTCGATAAGGCGGCCGAGGGGAAGATGATTTGAGGCGAGGATGCGCCACATGAGGGCGAGAATGAGCCGCATGAAGGCGTGGGGATGCATCGCATGAAGGCGTGGATGGGCATACCGAAGGCGAGGATGGCATCCTCGCCTTCAAGAGGCGCATGATCATTCCGAATCAAGGCGCGGGAGAACATAACACCATTTGTTACCGACCAGGCCGTGTTTTATCCATTGTATTTTGATATATTGTACATGTTTGTAAAAATCCGCATCATCCCGGATGATGTGATCATAAAATGATTCCTG
>MIBJ01000072.1 GCA_001829495.1 Spirochaetes bacterium RBG_16_49_21
CGGTAAGTGGTTCATTTTGACCCGCGCAAGGTGGTTCACTTTCATCCGCGCACCTGGTTCACTTTCCGGCGCGGGTAACACGAAGTTCGCCGGAGGCGAATTTGGGCGGAGCGAAGCGGAACCGGTTAGCGAAAATTAGGCGACGGGGATGGGCGGGCGGCTAGATTTTTTATAAATTTTATTTATTGATGGATTTAGAATATTGACTTATAAGGAAATATTGAGGATTTTGGAAGAAGACGGCTGGTACCTGTCGAAGCAGAAAGGGAGCCATCGCAGTATAAGCATCCGGTGAAGAAAGGGCTTGTAACCATTGCACATCACGGCGTTACTGAAACGATAGGACCAAAGATGCTTAAAAGCATCCTGAAACAGGCGCAGATTGAAATAAAGAGAGGTTAAGAATGCATAGATATATAGTGCTTATTGAAAAGACGGAAGACGGCTACAACGCGTCGGTACCGGCGCTTCCCGGCTGTGTTGCCATGGCCGATACGAAAAAAGAGACCGAGGAGCTTATCTATCAGGCGATTCTGTTCCATATTGAGGGGATGAAGGAAGAAGGCCTGGAAATTCCCGAGGAAAGCGAAACGGAAGTTGAAACGATGGTTTTTGCATAATGAGATGCAGCGGTGGATGGTCCGCTTTAATTTTTTGATTTCTTCTGTTTTAATTGTTAAAATTTTTTTTCTCATCGTACTTTTTCCCAAATTGAGATCAAATAAATTGAGCCGTTTTCCAAGGGATTCCCGCGCATTTTTGTAAAAACTTTCCCAATGCCGTCATACTTCGACTGCGCTCAGTACAAGTATTTTTTTGCAAATTGATGCCGCGTGATGGGCTGCCGATAGGACGCTGCCGGAGAAAACAGGCATACGCGGTCGTTCGCATAAGATACGTCAGGCCATGCGGAACGCATGGCCTGACTGAGGAATGCGACGTCGGGGGAGCAGTTATGCCTCTACCCATAGAGCGTTGCCGCGTGCAGATCATTCTGGACGCGCCAGTGGGGCTGGATGAGGATTTTGTTGACGCAGTAGATGTCGATGGTTTTTTTGCCCTCTCTGACGGCTTCGAGGAGGGAGGCGAGGGAGAGATTGCGGGCCCTTCGTAAAATGCCGTCAGCCGAACGTGCGACGAGGGCGAGCGCCTCTTCGGAGAAGGTGTTGTGTCCGAGCCCGGCATGCTCCAGTTGAGAGAGAATAAAGGTTTGCAGATCATCGGGAGTAAGTTTCGGCGTGGTGACCGAATAGGTGACGCGGCTTTTGATGTCCTCGTTGACCTTCAGACACATTGAGACAAGGAGCCCCACGTGTCCGATGAGGATGAGGTTATGGTTTTTGGGGAATTCATCGAAGAGAAGACGCAGTCGGCGCAGGGTGGCGATATCCATAAGATGGGCGTCGTCGATGACGGTCATAAGTATTTTCCCCTGGCGGTTCAGGGCGAAGGCCTCCTCGATGAGGCGTTTTTCGCACTTGAAGCTGTCGCCGATGAATTCGATGGTGAAGGCATGGCAGAGCATTTTGACGGTGTTGACGGAGGTGTGAAGCGTTCTGCCGACGGTGACGACAACGGTGCGTTTGTCGGCGTTCTGTCGGATGGCGTCCTTGATGACGGATTTGCCGGTGCCGGGCTCTCCCATGATAAGGCAGAGCCCGCCCTGCTGGGCGTGGACGGCCAGGATGTCGCGAATTTCCTGCTGGAAGGGCATAAGGGAAATGGCATCGAGGATGAAGGGATTTTGAGAAATACCAAAAAATGAGCGGATCATGGTTGGTCCTCCGTGTGTGTGGTTCGTTTGATGCGGCCGTTGGCGATGAAGTCAACGGGTGCGGCCTGTCCCATACGTTCGTTTTTGTAATAGACGATGACGGGGGTGTCGGCGCGCTTGCGGTCGAAGCGAATCTGGATTTTTTTGTCTTTGAGCAGTACCGGCGCCTCGTAGGCGGTCCCGCGGAAGGAGAAGGTGTTCGTGCCCAGGACGGTGCGGGTTTCCTCGACGTAGAAGATCTCGTCATTTGCGTGTATGTTGGGCAGATACCGGATGCGGGCGCGGTCGAGTGCGAAGCGGTCTATAGGCTTCATGCCGAGAGAGGAGTGTATTTTGTGGTTGTATTCGTCCTCCACCCAGGCGTTGAAGGCGCGGTTGAGAGTGCCGAGGGAGGAGAGGTCGAGGGAGCGGGAAAGGAAGTCCATGCGCACGGTGCGGAAGAAACGCTCGATTTTTCCTTTCGCGGCGCCGTCGCGCACCGGCGTGTGCAGGAGGAGGCATCCCACGCGGGCGCAGATGAGGGTGATCTCCTTGGATGAATAAATCGAGCCGTTGTCAGCAGGGTACGTTGCATGAAATCAATGATACGGCAGGAGAAGGTCCTTCCGCATCCGCGGCGTCTGTTTCGGTTGGAACAGAACACGCGCCGGCCCTTGATCACCCGTCCATCATGATACCCGTCATAGCCATACAGGTATCCATGCAGGATGAGCATGCCGGTCCTGCCGCAATGGCGGCATCGTTCCAGTTTAATGGTCTGTCCAACCTGCGCCAATTCCGCCTTCTGGATAAAACGCCTGGGACGCATATGACTACTTGTCGGACGTCCAAGTGTTTTATCTTACCGAAATCATGGTGTATGACGAGTATGTCTGATACAAAATGTATTTGATATTAAATCAGGGAGAATATGATGGAAAGGGGGGAAATAACAGTTTTTTTTTAAAGATTTACTTTGGTTAAAGTATTATGTGTGCCCTGTTGCCTAAGATTTAGGCAGACGAAGTTTGCCGGGGCAAATTTGAGGCGAGCGTTCAGCGAGCCCGGCTGCCGTAGCTTAGGCGACGGGGGATGGTCTACGATCTTCAAAAGCTGAGTCAAAATCTCTTTTTGTGTGGATAACGGCAAGGACGGAGATCAAATCCGGTAGAATTTCGTAAATGATACGGTACGAAGAGGAAAGGATTTCCCGGACATTTTCCTCCATCAATTCAGGAACGACCCTGCCCATAAACGGGAAAGACTCGATCGGTTCCGTTTTTTCGATGAGTTCCGCGACAGTCTGCTCGGCATAATAGTGAGAACCGCGCGCGATATAATCGTAAATTTGCCGCAGGTCGTCTTTTGCGGGCTCTGACCAAATTACCAAGATTGGACTTCCCGTTTGAGTTCGTCGACGGTGAGGGTTTTTCCATTTTTGACGGCCGCGCGCCCGCGGTTGATTTTATCGATAACATACAAGCGATACATCATATCTTCGATAGTGGCGTTGTCAGGCAGCGTAGAAATGGCCTGGATTGCTTCCTGTTTGAGATTTTGCATTGTAATTTCGTACACTCCTTTTTAGATTATATCGCGACGACATCACCCTTTATAAATCTTTCCACGCTTCGTCCTCTGCCGGGGTGAGCCACTCTTTTTTGAGGGAGGACTCGGACTGGATGTAGGTCTCAAGCCCATCCCATTTTTTATATTCCAGAAAACGCACGAAATCCAGCACTTCAGCGGCCATCGGTTCCGGGAGGTTTTCGATTTTTTTGATGAGGATGTTTTTCGTGTTCATGGCTTTAAAAATTATTAAGATTAACTTGCTTTCGTTATTAAATCCTTAACCTGGTTTTTTGTAGTTAAAGATTTAATGATGTTTTTAATTGACTCTCTTTCAGTATCAACGACGATTTTTATAACGCTCTGATCGGACATGCTCGACTATTTCGGTGATTTCTTCTTCGGTGATATCGTCTGTTTTGAAGCTGTTGAGGATTTCCTCCACCCGATATTGAATAATGTCATCTTTAATTCTTTCATAAAGCTTGAGTTTTTCATCGATCTGCATTTTGGCGGCCGCGTCGATGAGAAGCTCGGAATCGATTGTCATATTTACATTCATGGTTTCTCTTTCTACTCATAAAAGATTCGAAGATATCGAACTAGCTTGCGAAGACAATTAAATCCTTATTTATAAGATTTTATTTTTTTTGATAAAAATCAACAAAAAAATTTAATTCCCTGTAAAAAAAAAAGCATCCATGCCAAGAAATAGGTTGTCCCCGCGGTATATCTGGATTCGTCATGGGGTAGACTGAAAAAGAATTGCATGCTCTGGAGAAGATGATTGTGGATCGAGTGTCGCGGGTCAGGTTTCGAGTGACGGGTACCGGGTGTTGAGTAACGCGGATATAATGACGTGTAACGCGAAACACGACCCTTTGTTTGCGCAGAGTCGACACTCGTCACCCGAAACTCGGCCCATAATAATGCTACATCGAAATCGCCCTCTTTGCGATATCGTCGAGGTTTGCCGACTTCTGGCCGATCGTCTTCGTAAGCTCGAGGACCTTTTCATTGTGACTCGCCAGCTCCTGCGACATCTCCGAAAGCTTCGTGACCATCGCGGTCATCTGCTCCATGGAGCTCGTCTGCTCGCGCGACGCGGTGGCGACCTCCTTGGACATCTGATCGATGAATTCCGCCTGTTTTATCACGTTGATGAGCGCCTTGGTCTGGTCGTCCATCAGCTTGATAACCTGACCGGTCTGCTCGTTGATGGCGTTCGCCATGTTCAGCACCGATTCCGTGGAGTTCTTCGTCTCGTCCACTATTTTCATTCCCTCGTTGATGTCGCTCGTTATTTTTGATATCTCCTTTGATATCTCCTTCGAATTGGTCGAGGTCGCGTCCGCGAGCTTCCCGATCTCGTCGGCGACGACGGCGAACCCTTTTCCCGCGTCGCCGGCCCGCGCCGCCTCTATGGCGGCGTTCAATGACAGAAGGTTGATCCGGTCCGATATATCGTCGATCAAAGCAATGAAATTCCTGATCGAGGTGCCGCCTCTCTGGAGCACGTTCATCTTCTCGATCATTTCCCTCAGGTTGTTCTCGGTTCTTTGGGTCGCCTGCGAGATCACGGATATGCTCTCCATGGCGGACTTGTTTCCCTCATTCACCTTTTTTTGGGCTTCCTGAAGCAGGGCGATGAGCTCGAGCGTCTTTTTCACCTCGTTCATCTGATCCACGGTGGAAGAGGTGATGGTCTCGGTAGCGCCGGTCAATTCCTCGAAAGAAGAGGCCATCTCCTCGGAATCGGCCGCTTCATCCATCGCCATCCTGGTCAATTTTTTGCCGATTGTATCCAGGTCGCTGCTCACGGTCAGCAATTCTACGGACGTTTGGTCTATGGTTTCAACGACTCCCTGGAGAAACTCGGCGCGCTCTTTCGCCGTCTTCTCGCTTTTCTGCAGATCCTCGTTCGCCTTCTCGATGTTATTCTTGAGAACGTTGATTTTATCCGCAAGTCCGAGCGAGAGGAGCACAATCGAGAGCGTGGAGAAGAGCTGGAGGCTCCAGTTGGTCAACACATTCGACGGCAGTATTCCCGCACTCTTCAGGCCGTAGGTCAACGTGCCGACTACAAACAGGAAGAAGGCGATAAGGACGACGCGCGCGGCCCTTGATTTTTTAATTACGAGAATAATGATGACGATCATGCATAACAAATTGGCGCCTGGCACCCAGATCGTCGCAATCCTGATTGCCAGGGAATAACTCAATAAAAAAGAAGCCGCGGCTAGAACATAACCCGGTATCTCAAAAACGAACAATAAGATTTTATCGTATATTGGATAAAAGGCGCCGGTTTCAATATAAAATCGGTAAAAAAGTATATGCAAGCCCAGGCTTATGAATAACGAAAACGGGACCGCGACGTTGGCCAACCAGGGAAAGCCGGGCAAGAGATACTGGAAGGCTAAACCGGACAGCGCAAGTTGATTCAACGCGGTAGCCGTGAGATAGAGTGAAAAAGAGACATAACCCTTTTCGCGTACGAATATGGACAGGATAAGGTTATAGAGGATCATGACAGCCAGCACGCCGTAATACATCCAATAGACCGGAAGCTCATTCATCGCGTTTTCTATAAAGGCCTTGGGAGCCCAGATGATGGTGGAGAAATTGATGGAGCTTTTTGTCTCAACGCGCAGGTAATAGGTATGCGTTCCCGCTCTTTCTTTCAGAATAAAGACCGGGTTCCGGTAGTCGACTTCCCGTTTGTTGAAGGGATATTGGTCGCCGGTCTGCCGTTCCGTATATGAACCGTCTTTATTCGGTACGTATAAATTGATGTAATCGATGTGAGGATAATTGACTTCAAGATACCACTCCTGCTCCTCCTTCAGCGGGTTATTGATCGTAAAGCGGAACCAATATACGGCGGAGGAGTATCCGAATTTTGTGCTGCTCGTATAGTTTCTCTCCCACGCAAGGGTTTTATCGGTCCGGACCTTGGCTATGGTATAGGTCTTATCCTGGTCTATGAGATAATCGATCTGGTTGGTTATATTTTCCTTGTTGAGGCCGCTCTCAATAACAATCCCTTCTTCGGCGGCAGGCAGCTGTGCCGCTGCCGCAAAGATCGTAATGCAGGCCGCAATAATTATTTTTTTCATATTTGTTAACACCTTCGTGGATTTGTTACCCCTATCTCTTTAAGTTCACTCTTTACTCACATCTTTAAATCCAGCCCATCGGCCCCCCAGGGAGGAGGGGGAATTGACCTCGCCCCCCTCGGGGGGCATCGGATATCTCCCTGCATTCTTGTGGTAATGAAAACCTCTGTAAATTAGTAGTTTGGCTCTATTATAAATATAATATATAGATGTTGCTTGTAAGTAATGATTGTTAAAAAATAAATAAATCCTGAAAATTGTCAAGCTTATAATGTAATCGTGCGCCGGGCGCGAAATAAATGATGAAGATTCTCAGAGATTAAACCGCAGTTCTATAACCCCGTCGGCAGCCTTCATCTGCGGCTTGACGTCCGCTTTGCTGAAGACCTTGAGCATCTTGGCGTTCTGGGGAAGCGCGGTCGCGGTCAGCTTTTTTATTCCCCGCTCCCGCGCGATCTTGATGAGATAGTTCAGCATGAAGGTGCATATCCCTTTTCCCTGGAACTCCTCATCCACGATGAAGGCCATATCGTACGCCCCGCTCGCCGGATCATAGGCGTAGCGCGCCTCCGCGATGATCCGCTCCGCCCGGTTGTCGGTTATAACGCCGACGATCGAAAGGACGCGGTCGTAGTCGATATTGACGTACTTCTGCATCTCCTTGTGGGGCATGATCAGCACCTTGGCGAAATAGCGGAGGTACTTGGATTCGTCGGAGAACTCGTAAAAGAGGCGCCGCATCATATCCTCATCCGAAGGCTTGATCGGCTTGAACTTTACCTCAAGGCCGTCCTTGAAGCTCTTCACGGTCTCAAGCCCGGACGGATAATTGCACGAGCTGTGGCACAGGTAAATCTGGTCCGGAAAGGCGTACCCGAAGCCCTTGGCCTGTTCCAGAAGCTTTTCCCGGTGGCTCGGGTGGGCGATATCGATCATCGCCATCACCCGCTCCCGGATCGATTTTCCGAAAATGTTTGCCGCGCCGTACTCGGTGACCACGTAGCGCGCGACGCCCAGGGTGGCGCGGACCCGGTCCGTGTCCTCCTTGTGCTGGATCACGATGTTGCTGCTCCCGTCCTGATCAATCGACTGCAGCGCTACTATGGCCTTCCCGTATTTCGAGAATGTCGCGCCGATGGCGAAGCTGAGCTTGCCCTCGTATCCGGACAGTAAATTGTCGCCCGAATGGAAAATGACCGACTCGCCGGTCACGTCTATCTTTTTCACGTTCATGATGCTCACCAGCCTCGGCATCCCCCGCAGCACGACGGGGTTCACCAGCCGCGCTATCGGGTGAAACTCGAAAATGGGGTTGCGGTCCACGTAATCGTAGAGGCGGCGGGTGCCGTAGCAGTAACTGGTGGTGACCATGCCCCCGCGGTCATGGCTGCGCTCCAGCGATACGGCGCCCGATTCGATAAGATCCATGACCCAGTCGGAGATCACGTGGGTGTATATGCCCAGATTCCGCTTGTTACTGAGATGATGGGCGATAGCGTCGAATATCCTTCCCACGTGGAGAACCACGGTGGATTCATCCTCGATGAGGTTGGCTATGTGCCACCCGATCCGGTCCATGGCCGGGTCGAAAGCCTTCCGCTCCCGCTCCAGCAGGGGGATGTCGCTGTCGACTATGTAATCGACCTGGTCGATGTGGATCGCGGTCTCGCCGTAGGTTATCGGCACATGGGGGTTCGCCTCGGCGATTACGAGCGGGGCCTTTTTGATGGCGATGTTCGCCACGTCAACGGCTATTCCCAGATTCATGAAGCCGCGGCTGTCCGGCGGTGAAGTCTGTACGATGGCGATATCCATTCCCACTATGCCGGTTGAGAGAAGATACGGTATCTCGATGAGATTCGCGGGGATGAAATCGACATAGCCCTCGCTGATGGCCTTGCTGATGCTTTCGCCCACGTTGAAGGTTTTGAGCCGGTAATTCGAGGAGGATCTGTTATTTGTGGAGAGATAACGCCCCAGGGAGATGAGCTGGATGAGCTCCAGATCAAGGAGATTCGACTTTTCCGATTTTATAATCTCCGAGACCATGCGCGCGGGCACCGCGGGCCCGCTTGACAGGAATATCCTGGTCCCCGGCTTGATTAAGTCCAGGACTTCGTCAACGCTCCGATGCTTGTCCGTTTTTTCGTTCGCGGTTATGCCGGCGCCTTTTTTCATGTTGGTTAAAATAATTCCTAATAAGTCTACTATATATAATACAATAAAAATTTCAATCGGAAAAACACTTTACTTGATTATGCGGAAAAAACCTCTCAATTTTGTTTATCCGTCAAGATTTTTATTCCATTTATCACTTACCATGCCCGGGGAGTGAATTAAATTCCGGGTTGAAGAGCCTCCCCCCTTGCGAAGCTGATCTTTACCCATAACCTGCCGTACTGGACACGGGTATTTTTTCCTTTATAAAAGAGACC
>MIBJ01000073.1 GCA_001829495.1 Spirochaetes bacterium RBG_16_49_21
GGTCACCATATTCCCCAGGCCAGGGTCACGAATATTCCCCACTCCCGGAACCGAGCTTACCGCATATCATTCACTCCTCAATATCTGTCTCGTTGTCAAGTATGTTCTGCGTAGAAAGGCCCCTTTCTTTGCGATATGACTTACCTGTCGTCACCACGACCTTCACCGCGCCAGAGACGAGGCGATCGAGTATGGCGCCGCCGATGACCTGGTCCGGGAACGCCCCGTACCAGTCTTGGGGAGGCCTGTTTGATGTAATCATCGTCGTATGCTTTCCCAGCCTTTCGTCGGCGATGGCATAGAAGACCTCGGATTCCCGCTGATCCATTTTACGCAGCGCAAAATCGTCAAGGATCAGCACGTCGACGCCGAGGCAGCGTTTGAGCAGGCGGTCGCTTCGTGTCGAAAGCGCTGTGAGAGATGCCAGCAGTTCCGAGGTTTTCTTGAAGAGGACGTCATGTCCCCTGCGGCACATCTCATGGCCGATGGCCTTCACGATGTGGGTCTTGCCGATTCCCGGAGGGCCGGCGATGAGAAGATTCTGTTTCTGTTCCGCGAAGCAGCAGGTGGCCAGGTCGCGTACCAGCGACGAAGGCAGCGCCGCCTCGTTGAAGCGGTAGTCAAACCCCTCGAACGTCATTTCATCTCCGAAACCGGCGGCGCGGAGCCGTTTCTCCAGATTGTTGCCGTCGCGATTTACGATCTCGTCCTGCACCAGGAGCGAGAAGAACTCGAAATATCCGAGGTTGTTCTCGCGCGCTTCCCGGACGCGGAGTTCCAGGTTGTGCATCATTCCCGGCAGCTTCAGCCGTTTGAGCGATTCAGTGATATGATGGAGCTGTTCCATGCATTCCTCCTTGTGGTGTAGTTATTGTAAAAAGTCCTCCATGGGCCTGGTCATCGCGCGCCCCTCCTCGGACATCTCGATGGTGAAGTCGAACAACTGTTGCTCCCCCGCCCTATCGAGCAGCCACTTGAATGTCTTCGGGAGCTTCACGCGCTTCTTCAGTGCGAAGGCGCACACCTCGTTGAAGTAGGGCCGCGCCGCGTGCTCGCTCATGACCCGCAGCATCCCCTGGGCCCGACGCGCGTTGAGATAGGCGTGCGGCGCAAGGACAAACTCGACGAGACGGTATGCGTCTTCGCCGAAGGTGCGGGACTGCTCCAGGAGATAGCGGGGATATCCGCCGTCCATCATCTCCCGCACCGTTTCAGGGAAGTCCTCAGGCACATAGTTTATCACCTTTGACGTAACGACATATTCACGAATGAGCTTGTGGGCGAAAAAAACGCGTAAAACACGGCCATTTTCACGTATCCACACCTTTTCCCCGCGGTACGTGGCCGGAAGCGAGTAACGTTTGCCGTCGTAGGTGAAAAACTGATCGGGATGCACCGGCACCTCCTTCCACAGCGGCGCTTCGAACCGATCCCACGGAAGAGGGCCCAGATATGCCTTCTCCACGCTCTCGAACACTGCGCATGGTGCCTGCTTTGTCGTCCCGTGCTCGCCCGCTGTCCGTACTCATCCCGGCACCACTGAAGCGCCAGGCGGTTGAGCGTGTGAATATCCGCTGTGGGATGGAGTCTCTTGAGCTTCCGAAAAAGCTCCCGGGCGATCGGAACGAAGCGCTCCACCTTGCCCTTGTCCGTTGGCGTGCCGACGCGGCAGGGGTCGATGAACACTCCGTAATGCTCGGCCATCTCCGCGCAGGTCTTATTGATTGTGGGGTCCCATAAATCAGGCGCAAGCACCCCTGATTTGAGATTATCCATCGACAGGCTCGTTGTAACGCCCCCGTAATACTCGAACATGTCGACAATGCTTTCGACAAAGGACCGCTGGTCCTGCGTGTAAACGAATTGAACGAACGGCAGCCGGGAATGCGAGAGAACCCCGCAGAAGGCGTAGATCGTCCGGTTTCGGCTCTTCGCTGCGTCAGGGAGCAAGCCGACCTTCCCGTAATCGATTTGTGTCTCGATCCCCGGCGGCATCTCGATGCGGATCATCTGCCGTTGCTCAACCTGGCAAATGCTGCGCTCCCGCGCAAATCGTTTGAAGGTCTCATAACTGACGGTCAGGCCGTCCCGATCCCTGATGATTTCATAGGCCGTCTTGGGCTTCACCCCTTCGCGCGGGTCGTGTATGAGCGATTTGAGCTCGTCCTCGTAGGCAACGAGCGTTTCGAATGAATTCCGCGCCCTCCGGCGTTTCGGTATGATATCCTGTATGGCCGTATAGAGCGCCTCCTTGTCCGGAAACTGCTTCTCCTGCGTGAATCCCCGCGCTTCCAGATCCATGATGTAAAAACGGATCGTTTTCCGGTCGCATCGTTCTTGCGCCTTGATCTCGCTGATCCGCTGCCTCGCGTGCCAGCGGCGAAATATCTGATAAATCGTTTCTTCGTTCATCGGCTTATAACCCATATCCATGCTCCTTGTACCAGTATGTATCTCTGGAGCATGTATATCCCTCTGCGTTGTTTTGATAAGCCTTTCTCGGAATGGGGAATATATCTGACCCTGACGTGAAAAAAGTGGGGAATATAAATGACCCTATGGTCTTATAAAATGAGGAATATAGTTGACCCTGAGGCTAAAATAGTGGGGAATTTAAGTGACCCGTGACATTGTGCGTTCTTGACTTGTTGTATAATTTGAAAGGGAGAATTATTCTGTCGATATGTAACGAGGATACTCGTCATGAGGCCTTTGACTAAAACTTGTTCTCTTTCAGGATTTGCTGAAAATAAGAAGAGGAGGTGACGTATAACCATCTGTTTATATTATTACAACAATACAGTCATGCAGGCAATCAGGGACGATTTTCGAACCAGGTCATTGATGAGATCGTGCTGGAATTTATGATTTGGATGGCTGGTATATGCATTTGAGGTTTGTCTGTTTTTGCCTCCGGTTAAAAAATGCAGAATAAACTAAAAAATGCTCGGAGAATATACTAATTATTACGCTGCATGACACACTGTCATTGACAACTTTCCCAATTCAGCCGGTTTGCCAAAGAAAGCTGTAGCATATTTAAAACAAGTCGATAAAGTATATGTTAACGATGCTTATAACTCATTATCGATAGAAGGATATCGTGTTGCTCCGGAATTAATTGAAAAAGTAAGAACCGGCAATTGGAGCCCGGATAATAACGAGCAGGACAAAGAGCATCGTAATGCCATGAGTGCGCGGGGATACTGGCAGGCGTTTCAGGCGGTGAAGGACAGTATTAAAGATGTTCTGAACGGCAAAAATCCCGGATTAGTCGCTTATAATGACCACAGCCGATGGTACCGTGAATTGTTCGCTCCCGGTGTTACTGCCGGCATTTTGAAGGCTTCAGACCTTGCCGGGTACAGGAATGACCAGGTATATATAAAAGGGTCCAAATATATACCGCTCAATCCCGATGCAGTACGAGATGCTATGCCTGCGTTCTTTGATTTATTGAAAAAAGAAAAAGAACCTGCTGTCCGCGCTGTACTGGGGCATTTTATTTTTGTTTATATCCATCCATACATGGATGGCAATGGAAGGATCGGGCGTTTTCTCATGAACATCATGCTGGCCTCCGGAGGGTATTCATGGACGGTTATACCTGTGGAAAAACGCAATGAATATATGAACGCTCTTGAAAGGGCAAGTGTCGACCAGGATATCTTGCTATTCTCTCGCTTCATGGCGAAATTGGTGCAAAAAAGCGGGAAATCTATATAAGAGGGGTCATGACCCATGAAGAATATAATAATGATGCCTGGAAGGAGAAATAATCATGAAACAGATCAATTCAAATAATATAATCGAGATGTGGCCTTCTGTGTCGAAGACGCTGTCAGTACCTCATACTAATAAGGATTATGATAAACTGGTAAAGCTGATGGATAGCCTTGTTGATTCCATCGGTAATAATGAGCATCACCCTCTTGCTTCACTTATGGAAACCGTTGGGATTCTGATTGAGAAGTACGAGGAAGAACATCATCTTATGCCGAAGGCCTCCGGAGTAGAAGCTTTGAAATACTTAATGGAAGAGCATGGGCTGAAACAGTCTGATCTCCGTGATATCGGTTCACAGGGCGTCGTTTCCGAGATTCTTAATGGCAAGAGAGAGTTGAATGTTCGCCAGATAAAACTCCTTGCTGAAAAGTTCTCGGTATCACCGGAAGTATTTATCTGATTGATCCTCCGTTGATGATGCCTCAGCAGCGACAGCGCCGCGCCGGGAGCGATGGGTGTTCCACTGCCGCCTCCGGCAAACAACAGCAGAGAGGAATTATTATCCTCCTTTTTTTCATCGCAGGCAGTGAAGGCCAGCGCGCCGACCAGCAGGGTCAAAGCCATGAGTCTTAACTATATCTTCATAAGAGCTTGGCCTCGGGGTCAGTTTTTGATTCATGCGTATTATTACTTCTCTTTTCGCCATGAAAATCAACAGTTGGATTGCCCTGATCTCCGTCATCCTTGCGATTCTTCCTGACGTCTTTCTTCTGAAAACTCTTTAAGCTGGCCCAGGCTTCTACCAGCGTACCATCGACGGTAAAATGCTCATCCGATATAAGATTCCTTCTGTTGGCAAGAGCGATTACCTTTTCAAATAATTTGTCCGCAATCTCTCCTTTGAGTAGCCGTTCACGGTTCTTTGAAAATACTGTCTCTTCCCACATCTTGTCATCCGGCTTCAAACCGATAAACCATCTATAGAGAAAATTGAAATCTATTTGCTCAAGCAACAACCTTTCGCTGCGTATCCCGTACAATATCTGGAGAAAAAGTGCTTTTAATAACATTTCCGGTGGAACGCTTGGTCGACCCGTGTGCGAATACAGCGCATCAAATTCTTTATCCATCTCCTCCAGCACGCTGTCGACGATTTCCCTTATCTTCCGCAAGGGATGTTTCGCCGGTATCCGTGTCTCCAACGGAATGTAACTATACATTTCTATTTGGGGTTGGTTATCTGTTCCTCTCATGCCTTCCTTATAATTTGCCTTGACTGTTCTGGCAATTAATTTCCATACTTATATTGAGTTTTTCAGGAAACTGCTAGATTAATTCGATCGCGCAAAACACGGTGTTTTTACCAAGCGGCCTGAGATACTCACCAATGATTTCTTCCTGAATCTGCTCGACATGCGCACGGCATGGAAGCCGACATCAGGAGATAAGGACGTGTTCGAAGGTTGTGATCGCGTAACGGGCGAGCTGAAATGGACCGGCACCCGCGTCGATCTTATCTTTGGCTCGAATTCCCAGCTCCGTGCGCTCGCAGAAGTCTATGCCTGCGATGACTCTCAGAAAAAGTTTGTGCATGACTTTGTGGCAGCATGGAACAAGGTGATGAACGCCGATCGCTTCGACCTTGCCCGATCATAGCATAGAGTAAGGCGTAAGAATCGACTGGATCAAGCCCTTTTCCTTCCTGCTCAATCCTAAAGTCATGGAACAGGTCAACAATCTGCCTTAAAACGACAGGAGGCGGGAAATCCCGCCTCCTGGGAAGTTTAAATACCGTTCTGCAGGTGAGGACTTTTACCGAACCGCACGAAATGAAAAAAGTCGCTTCTCACGCTTCCGGCTCTGTCGAAGTTGGGCGACTATTGAGATATAACAATGGAAAATGATATACTCATGAATGAAAATTTTAAGCAGACTACAGTAACGTTATCTTCACAAGTGACATTAAGAAAAGAATATTTTGGAGGTATTGTCTTTGATAGAAGGAATGGAAATATAATAGAAATTGATAAGAGCTGCTATGTATTTTTAAAATCATTAAAAAATAAGTGCGTCGATGTACATGAAATACATAATATAATGATTGGGCAAAAAATAATTGAGGATAAAAAGAGTGATTTTCTGCAAGCGATTCAAAATTTATTATCACTTGGAATTATTGAGAAAAATAACAATATTCCTACTCTGCCAGTTTTATATAGTAATGATAATAATGATAATACGTATGCATGGTTATCGGCCCCCGAGACGGTCCACTGGGCAGTTACATACGATTGCCATAAAAGCTGCCATGATTGTTATGTCCGGCGATTTCATTCCATAGGCAGTGAACTGAATACTGACAATTCCTTGATGCTTATTGATGCAATTGCCGATCACGGGGTTTTCCAGTTGGCGATTGGAGGCGGAGAACCTTTTTGTCGAAGAGATATTTTTGAACTGGTCCAATATGCTTCATTAAAGGGATTAGCGGTACATATTACAACCGGCAGATACGATTTTAATGATCAGGAAATAAAAAAATTATCAGGTTCATTAGCTTCATTGAGATTTGGATTAG
>MIBJ01000074.1 GCA_001829495.1 Spirochaetes bacterium RBG_16_49_21
CAAATGCTCCGGCAGAAAGGCGATGTTCGCGATTATTGTCGGAATAACGGCGCTTCCGATGACCGCTGCTATCAGGAAGGAATACTGGTCGCGGGTGACGATGCCGTTCGTGAGCCCGTACAGGGCTGAGATCGATCCGAAGGTGAGGCCCGTGGACATGAGCAGGGTGTAGTACCACCGCTCCTTTTTGCTCTCCCGGAACCTGCCGATGACCGGATAGAGGCCGAATATCTTAGATATAACCTTGCCTCCGAATAGGGCGAAAAACACCAGCGGGGCCGCGATCACCGCGGGTATCGAGACAAAGTAACCGGCCCGGAGAAAATAGATCGGTGTGAGAAATCCTATGGTAAGAGTGCGCAACCGTCGAATGAAAAATTCGTCCCGTGCCACGCTTCCTGCCAGCGCCATGCCGGCGATGTAGGCCGGGAGCACCGCCTCGCTTCCGGACCAGAGCGCAAGGGCGCCCAGGCCGAAGAGCACGAACACGATCCATTTGGTGCGAATGGCTGCTGTGCGATTTCCATAGATGCGCGTGAGGCGCGCCGTAAGCGGCGGCAGTAGGAAAAATACCGCCCCGCACACCGCGATGAATATGATGGTCTTATACGTAAAGGGCGCGAAGATGAGCCCCAGGGCGATGACTGTTCCGAGGTCGTTGATGAAGCAGGCGCCGAGGATTCCTTTACCGTACTCGGTCTTGTTGAATCCGTATTCCAGCATGACCGCGTACACAACGGCCATGGAGGTAGTGGAGAGGGCGATGCCGCCGAGAAGGCTCGCTTGCGGGTTCCATCCAAGCACAAAATAGGCCAATGCCGCACAGCCCAGGAAGGGGGCCAGAAATCCGATGAGGCCGACCATAGTGACTTCTCTGATCTTGGCCTTGAATGATACCGGATCGAGCTCGGCGCCGGCGAGGAAGGTGAGTAGTACCGCTCCGGAACCGGCAATGAACTTCATCCATTCAGAGTTAGGTTTAAGAATATCGGGATCGAAAAATCGGGCTGCGATATATCCGGCGAGCGCGCCTACGCAGATCTCCATGAGCGCCATGGATATCTTGAGCCGATTGGCGAGAATAGTGGAAAGCACCGCCAGGGCGAGCCACACCGTGGCGATTACATATATATCGAACATGGAGTCCTCCTGAAAACAAGAAATCCACCGCACGGTGGATTGCCTGCCTCGGCTGACTCCACCGTTTGGATGCGGTAGGAGTCATCAGCCGAACATTGTGCATTTATACGGGGGACTCCATCCCCTTGATAACAACAACGCCATACTTATGACCCCATAGGTAAATTGCAAGTATTTTACTCGACTTAAAGACTATCTATGCCTCTCAACCCTCCAGCTAATCATTACCCGTATCTCATTCTCTCATGCCTCCCAACCCTGCCGGACAGGATGTCCCAATGTCGCGGAGTACAGGAGGTGCGAGAGCGACCCCGGAGGGGGGCTAATATTGATTTCTAAGAGTAATAATATATTATTTCAATATATTTCTTTACAATAAGAAATGATCTCCAAGTCCCCCTCCGGGGGATTTAGGGAGCCGAGAGGCTTGATGTAAAGATACGGGTAATGATTAGCTGGAGGGTTAAAGGGGCCGAGGAGCTTGATTATTGCACAGATACTCAACTGAAAATAAATTGACAAAAATTTGTGCCGATAGATAAGTTATACACTTTATTTCGTTCAATTGTTCTCGAGGATTATCTTCATGAAGATGAAAGGCGCTGAAATACTTATTGAATCGCTTAAGAAAGAAAACGTGGAATGCATGTTCGGGTATCCGGGCGGAGTGGTGATACCCATTTTCCACTACCTGTTCAACGCGCCCTTTAAATTCATACTCACCCGGCACGAGCAGGGAGCGGTTCATGCGGCAGACGGGTACGCCAGGGCCTCCGGCAAGGTAGGCGTGGCGCTTGCCACGTCCGGGCCGGGCGCGACCAACTGCGTTACCGGGATCGCGACCGCGCACCTTGATTCCGTGCCGCTCGTGGTTTTTACCGGCCAGGTCAAGCGCAGCCAGATCGGCAATGACGCGTTCCAGGAGGTCGACATCACCGGGATCACCCGGCCCATAACCAAGCACAACTATCTCGTTCAGGATATCAAGGATCTTGCGCGGATCATCAAGGAGGCGTTCTATATCGCATCGACCGGCAGGCCGGGCCCGGTGCTCATCGACGTGCCCGTAGACGTATCCAATGCCGAGCATAAGTTCAGCTACCCGGAAGCCGTGCACCTGCGCGGATACAAGCCGGTGTATGAAGGCCATTCCGGCCAGATCAAGAAGGCGTGCGATCTCATCGCAAGCGCGAAGCGGCCGGTCATATACGCCGGCGGCGGGGTGGTTATATCCAATGCATCAAAAGAGCTCAGGGAATTCGTACGCAAGACCGCTATCCCGGTCACTACAACTCTGCTCGGGCTCGGCGTGTTTCCGGAGACCGACCCCCTGTCGCTGGAGATGCTCGGCATGCACGGCACCTACTATGCGAACCATGCGGTGAACGAGTCGGACCTCCTCATCGCCGTAGGCGCCCGGTTCGACGACCGGGTGACCGGGGACATATCCGAATTCATTCCTCATGCGAAGGTCATCCACATAGACATCGACCCGGCTTCGGTGAGCAAAACTGTTCCGGTGGATATTCCCATTGTCGGCGACTGCAAGCAGGTGCTTGCGGAGATGAATCAGATCGTGAAGCAGCCGAAAATAGAGGAATGGCACGCGGAAATCGAAAAATTGAAAAGGGAGCATCCGCTGACCTATGATATGACCGACAAGGGCATGATAAAGCCGCAGTATGTGGTGGAGGAGATATACCGCCAGACCAAGGGGGACGCCATTATCTGTACGGAAGTGGGGCAGAACCAGATGTGGGCCGCTCAGTTTTACAAATACACCCAGCCGCGGAGCTTCATATCTTCAGGCGGCCTGGGCACCATGGGATACGGGTTCCCGGCCGCAATCGGCGCGCAGCTTGCGCGTCCGGACAAGCGGGTGATCGATATCGCGGGAGACGGCTCCATCCAGATGAACATCCAGGAGCTGATCGTGGCGGTGCAGCACCGGCTGCCGGTCATCGTCGCGATACTCAACAACTGTTTTCTCGGCATGGTGCGGCAGTGGCAGCAGCTTTTTTACGAGAAGCGCTACTCGCACACCTGCCTCAACTTTGCCCCTGATTTTGTGAGGCTCGCCGAATCTTACGGCGCGGTCGGCATCAGGATCGAGAAATACGAAGAGGTTATACCGGCCATCCGGAAAGCGCTGGAAATCACCGACAAGCCCGTCATCCTTGATTTCCAAGTGTCACGGGAAGAGAACGTGTACCCCATGATACCGGGCGGTAAGTCATTCAAGGAGATCATTATGCGGGAGCTGGCGTAGATATGGCCTCATCGAACGATAAACATATAAAACAGTATGTGATATCGGTAAAGGTGGAGAACCGGTTCGGCGTGCTCGCGCGCGTGGCAGGGCTTTTTTCGGCGCGCGGCTACAATATCGATTCTCTCGCTGTGAGCGCGACCGAGCAGGACGACGTGTCGATCATGACCATCGTTGTCAGAGGCGACGATCGGGTCATCGAGCAGGTAAAGAAACAACTCAACAAGCTCATCGACATCATCAAGGTGAGCGATCATACCGAGCTGCCCACGGTGGAGCGGGAATTCGTCCTTCTTAAAGTCAACGCCCTGCCGAGCAAGCGGGCTGAAATCTATCAATTGGGCGAGATATTCAAGGCCGATATAGCCGATATCTCCCACAAAACGATCACGCTCGGGGTCAAGGGCGAGCCGGAAAATATCGATACCTTCATTGAGCTCATGCGTCCGTACGGGATCAAGGAATTGATGCGCACCGGAAGGGTGTCATTGCTGAAAGAGTAAATAAAAAGGAGGAATAAAATGGCTAAAATGTACTACGACAATGACGCCGACCTCGGCGTGCTTAAGGATAAGATCATTGCAATCGTCGGATACGGGAGCCAGGGACACGCTCAGGCGCAGAACCTGAGGGACAGCGGACTGAACGTGATCGTTGCCGAGCTTCCAGGAACGGACAATTATAAACTGGCGGAATCGCACAACTTCAAGCCGGTGAGCGCGCGGGAAGCCAGCCAGAAGGCCGACGTAATCCAGATACTTGCACAGGATCACGTGCAGGCGAAGCTGTACCGGCAGGACGTTGAGCCCTTCATGAAGCAGGGGAAGACGCTCGTTTTTTCCCACGGATTCAACATACATTTCGGCCAGATTGTTCCTCCGAAAGAGATTGACGTTATCATGATAGCGCCGAAAGGCCCGGGCCATCTGGTGCGGAGCGAATACCAGAAGGGGGGAGGCGTGCCCTGCCTTATCGCCATCCACAATGACGCGTCCGGCAAGGCCAAACAGACCGCTCTTGCATACGCCAAGGGCCTGGGCGCCACCAGGGCCGGCGTCATCGAGACCACATTCAAGGAAGAGACCGAGACCGATCTCTTCGGCGAGCAGACGGTCCTGTGCGGAGGAGTGTCCGAGCTCGTCAAGGCCGGGTTCGACACCCTTGTCGGGGCCGGATACCAGCCGGAGATCGCCTATTTTGAGTGCCTGCATGAGCTCAAGCTGATCGTCGACCTTTTTTACCAGGGGGGCATCAACTATATGCGGTATTCGGTTTCAGACACGGCTGAATACGGCGACTACATGTGCGGCAAGAGAATTATCACCAAGAAGACCCGCGCGGAGATGAAAAAGATCCTCAAAGAGGTCCAGAACGGTTCTTTTGCGAAAAAATGGATCCGGGAGAACGAGTTGGGGAGGCCGGAGTTCAACCGAATCAAGGAGGAGCAGCGGAACCATCCCGTTGAAAAGGTGGGGGCGGAATTGCGGAGAATGATGAAGTGGATCGAGGCCAAATAGTTATGTAGCCATGTCCTTGATGAGGCGGTCGAGCTCGGCGGTGATATCATTCATGGTTTCTGTTGAGCGCGCTAGGCTTATGGCTATGGTGACGATCTCCTGCGATTTCTGGGCTATATCGAAGACGGTCCTGGTCGACTCGTCGGTGGCTATTTTCTGCTCCGCGGTTGAATGCTCGATGTTTTTGCCGGATTCATGAATTTTGAGATTGAGGTTTTTGATCGTTTTGATGGTCATATCGATATCGGAGATGAGCTTTCCCAGCTCCTTTACCTCGTCCCTGATGATCACGATGGCGCTGTTCAGCTTGCTCATCGTTTCGACCGCCATGACGATGAGCCCTCCGCTTTCGTCGATGAGCGTGAGGTTCTCCCTGATGATGTTCTCGATCTCCTTCGCGTTCCGGCTTGTCGCGTCCGCCAGCTTTGATATCTCGTCTGCGACCACGGCGAAGCCCCTGCCGTAATCGCCGGCCCGCGCCGCTTCGATGGCCGCATTGAGGGAGAGAAGGTTGACCTTGTCCGCGATATCGTTGATGACCTGAACGAAATTAGCCATCTCGCTCGACCTGTTTTTGACGGTGTTGAATTTGTTTTCCGTGGTCTTGATCTGGTCGGCCGTCGTCCGGGAATACTCGTTCACTTCGTTCAGGGAGCGGTTCATCTCATGAGAGCTCTCCTGCACCTCGTCGTTCACGGTTTTCAGATCGTTTACCGATTCGACCGTAATAGCCAGTTCCTCATAGAGCGAGCGGGCGACTTCGCTTATGGAGTGGGAGTTCGCCGCCAGCTCTTCCAGTGCCGTGGTTATCTCCTCCAACGATGCAGCTTGGTGTTGCGATATATCATTCATGTTGCTCGTTATTACGCCGTGCTCGGCAGCCTCTTTTTTCATAATGTCCAAGGATTTCATGACCGCCTTGGCTATGCCGCGAAGGTTATAGAGATTTCCGGCCGCATCATTATGCTGGGAGATGGCGAACTTGAGGAGCTCTCTCGTGGCCCGGGCGCCGAAAAACGCCCCGATTCCGGTCATCAGGTACACGAGGTACCGGACCGCCGTATTGGAGCCGGGCCCGCTGATTCTGAGCTCCGGCCTTATGATCAGCATGACCGTCTGCGTTATGAGGATAAGCACCAGCGAGTAAATGGATATATTCGGATTAAAATAGAAAATGCTGAGGGCAAGGGGTATGTATCGGCTCGCAAAGAGCTGGTCCGCGCCGTAAAAGGTGTATTCAAACACCGCGCAGCAGAGCGTGACGCCGGTTATCATGATATAACCGGATGCAACCCTGCCCTTGAAACTGTTTGATGCCAGCACCGTGACGCTCAACAGGACGGAGATGATTGTAATCTCTATCAGAATATCCCCGTATTCAAGGTATTTAGATCCGATACCCACAGCCTTTATTATCGTAACCGCAATATTGGCCAGGGCCACTATGGAGACGATAACAATGAAGAGCCGCCGGTTGTTCTCAATGATGACATCGGAGAATATTTTTGACTTGGTTAAATTGTTCTCTCCGGCTGGAATTTCTTTAATGCGTTTTACTTTTCTAAAAAACATGCATTGCGCCTTGATTTTTTTAAATTAAACAATTATTTATGAAATAACTATTTTATTTATATTTATTTGTCATCCATATTTTATATGCGCGATTATAAAAATAAAAATCAGCTCCGCCTCGCCCCACCCGCATCCTGAATAATTTCTTGACAGAGGGTAACCGTAAGGCGGTAGTATCACCCTTAACAAGTAAGAAACAAGCGGACCGGTTATGGCTGAAAAAGGAATCCCCTTTACCAAGAAGCAGATCGAGGCGATAATATCGAAATATCCCACGCCCTTTCATATATACGATGAAAAGGGGATGCGGGATAATGCCGGGCGGCTTACCGCGGCTTTTTCGTGGGCGCCCGGCTTTAAGGAGTATTTTGCCGTGAAAGCCTGTCCGAATCCTTACATCATGCAGCTTTTCAAAGAAGAGGGATTCGGCTCGGACTGCAGCTCAATGGCCGAGCTCGTGCTTGCGGAGCGGGTGGGCATCACCGGCGAGGAGATATTCTTCAGCTCCAATGATACACCCGCGCCTGAATTCGTCAAGGCGCGGGAGTTGGGGGCCGTCATCAACCTGGATGACATCAGCCACATTCCGTTCCTTGAAAAGCACGCCGGGATCCCGGAACAGATATCCTTGCGGTACAACCCCGGTCCCTTGCGGCCGGGGAACGCCATCATCGGTAAACCGGAAGAAGCAAAGTACGGCTTCACCAGGGACCAGCTCTTTGAGGGCTACCGGATTCTGAGGGCCAAGGGGATAAAGCGGTTCGGGCTCCACACCATGGTTGCTTCAAACGAGCTCGATCCTGATTACTTTGTGGATACGGCGGAAATGCTTTTCGATCTCGTGATCGATATTAAGGCCGCGCTGGGACTCCGCTTCGAGTTTGTGAACCTCGGCGGCGGGTTCGGCATCCCGTACCTGCCTGAGGAATCGGCCATTGACCTTGAGTACGTGTCGGAAAAAATAAAAGACCTCTATGACCGGAAGATACGCGCCGCGGGCCTCCATCCCTTGAAAATATTCATGGAAAGCGGCAGAATGATGACCGGCCCGTACGGGTATCTGGTATCGCGGGTGCTCCATATAAAGGATACCTACAAAAAATTCGTCGGCCTGGACGCAAGCTCGGCTAATCTCATGCGGCCGGGTATATATGGCGCCTATCATCATATAACCGTGCTCGACAAGGAAGGCAGTCCGCAGAACCGTATCTACGACGTTACCGGGTCCCTGTGCGAAAACAACGATAAATTCGCCGTCGACCGGCTCCTTCCCGAGGTTACGGTGGGGGATATCGTGATTATTCATGACACCGGCGCGCACGGCCACTCGATGGGGTATAACTATAACGGCAAACTCCGCTCCGCCGAGCTTCTGCTCTACGGCGACGGGTCGGTTAAGCTGATACGCAGGGCGGAGACCCTCGAAGATTATTTTGCCACGCTGGATTTCTCACGCCTGCCTAAGCGGCGATAGGGAGCGTGCCATGTATTCTTTAAACAAAAGAATAATCGGGAAAAAAATTCCGAAAGCGGACATGAGCCAGCTGAAAAAGCTGTTCATAATGCCCGATTCTCCGGATAAATTCCTTGAATTCGGAGCTGAACTCCTTGATCTGATCCATAATTTTTTTACGGAAAAGGGAGGAATTCACAGCGCTATATCGCTCCCGGAGCTGGAGAATATTTTTTCCAACATCAATATCCCTAAGAAACCCCAGCTTCTTAAAGAGGTGCTCGCAGAGATCAAGCGAAAGGTTATAGCGCACTCGGTGAAGGTCGGCAATCCCTATTATATCGGCCACATGACGAGCGCGATCCCCTATTTCATGATACTGCTCGAGATGATCATCGCGGCTCTGAACCAGAACCAGGTCAAAATAGAGTCGGCCAAGGCTTCCTCCTTTGTGGAGCGCGAGCTCATCGGATGGATGCACCGGCTCATATTCAACAAGAGCGCCGGCTTCTATAAAACCCATGTGCAGAACTGGGAGGTAGCGCTCGGGAACGTAACCACGGACGGAACGGCGGCCAATCTGACGGCGATGCTCGTGGCCCGGAACAAGGCATTTAAGCCGGACGGCAGATTCCCGGGTGTGCGGGTTGCCGGACTGCATGAGGCCTTTCTCCATTACGGATACCGGAAAGCGGTGATCCTGGTTTCAAAGCGCGGACACTATTCCATTGACAAGGTCGCGCGCGTTATCGGGATCGGCAACGAGAACGTCATCAAAGTCATGGTCAACAGCCATAATAAGGTGGACATACATGAGCTGGAGAGGACCTGCCGGCAGATCACGGATCACAACGAGAAGGGTAAGGACCGGATCAAAATAATTTCGCTCATCGGCATCGCCGGCACCACGGAGACCGGAAATATCGACAACCTCAAGGATATCCACAGGATTGCCGAAGCATACGGCGCGTATTTCCATGTGGACGCCGCATGGGGAGGGTCGGTCCTGATCATTGATGATCTCCGCTATCTCTTTAACGGCATCCAGGAAGCGGATTCGGTGACCGTTGACGCGCATAAGCTCCTGTATTCGCCGGTGTCCATGGGAATGGTGCTTTTCAAAAATGAGACCGATCTCAATTACCTCAAGCATTATTCCAATTACATCATCAGGCAGGATTCGGTGGACCTGGGACGCTTTACGGTGGAAGGCTCCCGCCCCTTTGCCGCCTTGAAGCCCTGGGCCACGTTCAAGATTCTTGGAACCGACGGGTTCAGAATACTCTTCGAGCACGCCCTGGAGCTCGCCTCTGTGTTGCGGGGCCTGGTGGAGATGCACTGCAACTTCGAAGCCATGAACCAGCCGGAGCTTTTCATCTTCAACTACCGTTTTGTCCCGAAACAGCTCCAGGACACCATCGCGGTGCTGATGCTTAAGATCGCGGGCATTGATCCGAACGGATTGGAGCACCAACTGCGGAATAAATATTGCAATCGGCTGCGCCGGATCAACGTCATCCTCAACGAGCTCAATATCGAGCTCCACAAGGAGCTCCGCGATGACGACAACACCTTTGTTTCGCGCACCATGTTTGACGCCCCGAATTACTTCTACCAGGACATCGTGGTGCTGAGGGCGATTACCATCAATCCCCTGACCACGCCCGAGATTCTGAAGGAGATAATCGAGCTGCAGAATACCCTGGGTAAAAAGATATATAAAGCGCAGTTTGAGGCTCACCTTGAAAAATTGTTATAGCTGCATTTTGATTGCGGCATCCCTGATCGCATTCGCCGTACCCGTCAAAGTCCGCGCGGAAGAAGTCACGCTATCCTGCTATAAAATCGAATCCGGCAGGGTCGTTCTCTATTTAGCCGACGCGGTGAAAATAATTCCCATCAGCGGCACGATTGAACAGACATGGCTGGGAGATGATGGCCTTTACTATGTCGCAACAAGGGAAGAAAGCAGCGCCGTTATCGCGTATATCGGCTGGATCGATCCGGGATCGTTGGAGCTTCCGGCTGAGCGGAAGCTCCCTGTGGAAATGAAGGATGTAAGCATCCGGAGGTTATGCATTAAGGAAGACAACGCCTATCTCCTCTGCCGGTCGAAAACATCATCAGAGGGCGGCGGCACGCTGTACCGCATATCGATGCAAACCCTGGAGGTCTCGCAGACTCCCGGCGTCTTTGACCTGTACGCCTCAGGGCAGGATATTGTCATGATCATGGATACGGGCTCCGGCCGGTCTGTAGTGCTCGGCGGCATAACCGTTTCCCTTACCATAAGCGGCGATCTTAAACTGCAGAATTTTGTGGACGGCAGGCTGGTTTTTGTGACCAACGGTGAAGAAACCGAGATAATCGATATCCGGACCGGAAAGGGCTTGCATCAATATTCCAGCAAGTATGAATATATGCCCCCCGGTGAATATGATTTCATCGTGCAGGTGACGGACGAGCTGCCGCTGGAAAGCGGCAACCGTGATATGGTATTGTACAAAGTATTTATCAACGGCGTTGAGTCCGGCAGGACCGATACGGGGCCGGCCGGTGTGGTAAAAGAGTTCAGGAATATGCTCGAGCCTGATCATGAATATGTAGTTCAGCTTGAGCGGTGGGAGCTCAACATCGCCAAGGGCAGGTATGAGAGGGTAAACAATATTCTTCAGCCGAAAACCTGCAAGGTAGCTATACCGCTCAACCGGGTCATAAAACTTATGGTTACGTTTAATGGAAAGGATTATACCTATAACCTGTTGCCGGTATACCGCTGAATTCACGCGTATTGGTCGACGTTGTCCCCGATGCCTGCCAGCTTGGCGATGACATTCGCTTTTAACATCTTATCATCAATCGATAATTTTGCAACAGCCATCATTCTAAGAAGATCATTGCTCTTCTGAAGAGACTCCATTACAGCCGAATAATCGTTTGTTGAGATGTTCATGACTACCTCTTTGGATAACCCCATACTATTGATATTAATACCTATCTATTATCGGCAAACTTAGCGGAAAATTTACATTTTTTTCAACTACCCAAAAATTTTTTTGAACAGAAATTTATTTTTGTTTTGTAACTGCTCAGCTATTTTGCCAAGACTCATGGTTCGACAAGCTCGCCAACTATTATTCATAACGCGCTTGTAAATTTATTCGGTTGCCGAGCCTTTCGACGATGCTCAGGGTAAACCGTAAAAATTTTATTTTTTCCGTCAAAAAATTTTTAAATTTGACAGGATTACCGGATGATTTACAGGATATTATCAAAATTCAGAAAATCCGTTAGTTTTATCTATCCGGTAATCCTTGGGTTGTCTAAAAAGCCGTGTTATATTCTCGCAAAGGCGACCTCACCCCCCGGCACCTGCCGGACAGGATGTCCCAATGGCAAGCTTTATTGAACCCTCCTGGTTCATGCTTGCAGGCGAACCTCCTGTTCGCTCCCGGCGGAGCCAGGAGGGCGGAAGCCGGCCTCTCCCATTAAGAAATGAAAAAAGGAGAGGGGGAGTTTAAGGCCTGTTCAAGTTAGGATTTAACTTAAAAAATAGCGTATGGTGGAATTATGATAGAACTCAGTAAAAATCAACGGGTTCAGCTGCTGAGACTGGCGAGAAAGACCATTGCAGAGGCGTTGGAAATTCAGCAGGATGATATGGTGAGTTTTGACGAAAAGATATTCAAGGAGAAATGCGGCGCTTTTGTGACCCTTCATTCATGTGGTGAGCTCAGAGGGTGTATCGGCTATATAGTGGGGATAAAATCGATTCCGGAGACCATCTGCGATATGGCGCGGGCCTCCGCCTTTAATGATCCGCGGTTCGAAGCGCTCTGCAGGGAAGAATTTGACCGTATCGACATTGAGATATCGCTGCTGTCCCCGCTTGAGCCGATTACCGACGCCTCGGAGATCACGGTAGGCCGCGACGGGCTGATTATCACGCGCGGATTCCATACCGGCCTGCTCCTACCCCAGGTGGCGGTGGAGCAGGGATGGGACAGAGAACAATTCCTCGATCACACCTGCTTCAAGGCAGGCCTGCCCGGCAATGCGTGGAAGCTGCCCGGAACCAAAATTGAAAAATTTTCAGCTCAGGTATTTGGTGAAAAAGAGCTCGGTCTTGTATGAGGGAATGAATTTGGAGACGAATTTTCCGGGAAGTTACAAAAAATTAATATATGCACAGGTGGAGCATGAAAAGAATAACGTATCTGACTCTGGTAATCGCGCTCGCGGTCATATCCTGCAAGAAAGAAAAGAAATTTGCCGAACCGGAATATATTTTTGCAAAGTGGACGCGTGCTGTTGAGAGATTGAATTACGCCGATTATGCGTCATGCGAGGCATACCCTAAAGAAGAGGCGGTTTTCAAGGAAATATACAGGGATTCTTATTATGCAGACCTGATGGTGACCGGGGTGGAGGGTCTTGACGAAAAAAAGATACACCAGGACGGAAAGGGTGATTCATTTATGAGCAGAAACGTCCAATTCGAATGTTCGGAAATCCGCAGAAAAGACAGGAAGCCGCTGCGGGTTTTGCGGGGGGACGTTGATTTCATCAAGTTTATCGGCGGCGACCGCGTGAAGCAGGGATGGCTGATGTGGAACAGAAAGATAATCCGCATAGATCGATAAGGCGGGTATGATCCATGAGACTCTACGAGTTGTTTATCGGCTTCAGGTATTTGAAGTCCAAGAAGAACCAGGGTATCGTATCGTTCAATACATTCCTTTCGATATTCATCGTTTTTCTGGGAGTATTCACCCTCATTGTGGTTCTTGCGGTTATGAACGGCTTTCAATCCGCCATCAAGGATAAGATTCTTGATATCGACGCCCACATATCCGTAACGAGGGGATATGCCCCGTCCGGGGGAACGGGGATCGGTAATTACAAAAGCCTCATCAAACGAATCGGGGAGATTGACGAGGTGATATCCGTCGAGCCGTATATCATGTCTCAGGGGCTTTTTAGGAGCGGCGCGAACATCTCGCTGGTTATAATACGGGGCGTGGGCACCAGGGAGGTGATCCCCGCCGACGTGGTAAAGTTTATCGTAAAAACCAGGGAGAGCTTCCATCCCCGAGGGAAGCCTCTTCTTTCGAAAAAATTCGTTCGGGAATTCTTCAACACGCGGTCGGTTCTCATCGGCGAGGAGATGGCCGCCAATTACAACATTTTCATCGGCGATTATATCGAGCTTATCGTGCCCAAGGGAATGCTTACGGCCAGAACCGGAGTCACCCCCGGGCTTGAGCGTTTTCGGGTTATAGGCGTCTTTAAAACCCACTATTACGATTACGACACGAAGCTCGTCATCATGTCCCTTCCTGAAGCGCAGAAGCTGTTTGAGGTCGGAGATGTCGTCTCCGGGATCGGGATCAAGATTCATGATATATTTCATATGAACCGGGTCGCCGGCCGGATAAAAAATATGCTCGGCTTCGAATATCTCACCCTGACGGCGGAGGAGAAGAACCGTAACCTTTTTTACGCGCTTGAGCTTGAGAAACTTATTATTATCATAATACAATCATTGATCATCCTCTCCGCCGGCTTCACCATCATGGGAACCCTGGTGATGGTGGTGATGGAGAAACGGAAGTCCGTGGGAATATTAAAATCCATGGGCGCAAAGCCGAATTCATTGATGGTCATCTTTATACTGGAAGGGTTCCTCATCGGGGTTATCGGGTCGTTTTCCGGCGTTGTCTGCGGCATTGCCGCATCACTTAACCTTGACGCCATAATCCATTGGATTGAGCGGGCTATAAATACTACCATGGCCGGCGTGTATGCTTGTTTCAAATTGGGCGTGTTCGAAAAGATCAGCCTGGTTCCCAGCCAGGTTTATTATATCGAGGGGATTCCCACTGAGATAAAGCCGGAGATGGTTGTTCTCATCGCCGTTTTCGCCGTATTCTTGAGCACTATGGCCGCCGTATTCCCCGCCTGGAGCGCATCGCGACAGCGGCCGGTTGAGACTATCCGGTATGAATAGGTCTGTATGATGGAAGAGAACGTAGTAATCAAAGCCGAGAATCTTGAAAAAATATACGGATACGGAAGGAACGCCCTCAGGGTGTTGAAGGGCATCACCTTTGAGATACTGTACGGAGAGATAATCGCCATAGTCGGCCCTTCCGGCGCCGGTAAGTCAACGCTTCTCAATCTTATCGGATGCCTGGATTCATTTCAGAATGGAAGCCTTACGGTTTTTGGCAGGGATGTTGCCAAACTTTCGGTTGAAGCACTCTCGGGTTTCAGAAACAGGCATATCGGATTCATTTTCCAGCTTCACAATCTCCTTCCGGAATTTACCGCTCTGGAGAATATCATGATGCCCCTTCTGATCCGGAGGATAAAAAAAAGGGAGGCGAAAAAGGAAGCCCTCTCACTTCTTGAAAGGTTCAATATGACTGACCGGGCAAATCATAAACCGGCGGAGCTCTCCGGCGGGGAGTGTCAGCGTATTGCGGTCGCCCGGGCCGTTGTTGCAGAGCCGGCTATCCTGCTTGCGGACGAGCCCACCGGCAATCTTGACCGGGCGAATTCGCGGATCCTTACCGATATGCTCCTGGAATTGGGGAATGAGCATAACACGACCATCGTGATCGTGACTCATGATCGGGATATTGCCGCCCGAACGGGAAGGACGATAACCCTTATCGACGGGAATATACAGCAGTAAATTTTTATATATTGACATCTTATCGGCCTGACTTATAGAGAGAATACAACAGCCGGACAGTAGGGGTAGGACACTGTCCTACCCCTACTCGGGCAGATTTGCAACTTATGAGTAATGCCGTATGAACAAGGGTGAACAGACGCGGGAATGGCTTTTGAAATGCGCGGAAAAAGCCTTTTCAAAAAAAGGGTATTACGAGACCCAGGTTTCCGATATTGTGAAACTCGCGCGCGTGGCAAAAGGGACCATCTACCAATATTTCAAAAACAAGCAGGACATCTTCATGACCCTGCTCGACAACTATACCCGGGAATGGGAACAGGCCGTCAAGCTGGACATCAAGGATTTCAGGGGAGATATGCCTGCCATAGATTACGCCTTGGGATTCCTGCGTCACCGGCTTGAGAAAACCGCAATTTTTTTCAGTGAGAACGAGGACAGGACCAAAATAGTACTCAGGATCGGCGTAGGCGTAAATGAGGTGTTTGAGTCGGTCATGCGGGTATTTGAGAATAAGGTTCTAGCGCGTATCATGCATGACATCGCTCTGGGCCAGAGGCAGGGGCATATTCCGAAAGACTTGAATCTCGAGACGACCGGCAACGCCATCCTCGGCGCCGTTCTCCGCGTCAGCTATTATTATTTTGTCATCAACAGGAAAAGTCTTAAGAAAATGAGCCTTGAGAAGATGATAGACGATTCCGTCAAGCTGGCCGGCAATACCCTTCGGATGCGGTGACGCCGGCGCTGTTCAAAAATTCCTCCGCACCCCCAAAGGTGGGCTTTTTAGACCGGCCCCTACTTCCTTCGTATCAGTATCAGCGTCGTGTCGTCATGGGGCTGCCGCTCTCCCAAAAAATTGAAGAAATCCGAGGAAACGATGTCCAACAATTCCCGTGCCGTTCCCCCTTTCGCGTTATGCAAGGATTTGACGATTCTGGCTTCCCCGTATTCTTCGCCTCCGGCACCTTGAGATTCGGCGAGCGAGTCGGTGAAGAGGAGCAGGCTGTCCTCCTGTTTTAATTTAAAGACGATTTCCTGGAATTGGTGGCACTCATTCCCCGCCTGCGGCTCAATACCGAGAAACGGGCCGGAGATCCGCTTCCCGCTCTTATGCAGTACCTTGCCGCTTCTGCCGATATCGATTTTTTTGCAGATGATGTCCGGATGAGCGCAGTTGATATACTCGATCCAGTCATCCTTGAACCGGAGAAGGACGCCGGTCAGGTAATAGTCTATATCCCGTATCTCGGTCAGCAGTTTTTTATTGATCGTATCCATGACCGTGCCGAGCTTCTGGTCTTTGAGCCCGACAAAGGTCGCGGATATTATCGATTTCGCGAGCAGGGTGAGAAGTCCGGGTGCGATGCCGTGGCCGGACACGTCAAAGAGGCCGGCTCCGATAAGAAGATCGTTATCGACATAAAAATCGTAAAAGTCTCCGGATACGCCGGATTTCGGCCTGAATGCCAGGGCGATGTCATAGATCGGCGACTGGGGAGAGCGATTCGGAAGGAGCGATAATTGAAGATTTGCCGCCATGCTCATGTCCTTCTTGTGTATGACCTGCGCCTCCTCGAGCTCCTGGTTGGATGCGGTCAGCCGCTCGTTGGTTGCTTCGAGCTCCTCCATGGTGGCCTCGAGCTCATCCATTGCCGCCTCGATTTCGTCTTTGGCGTCCGACAGCTCCTTGGTGCGCTCATCCACCTTTTGCTCAAGATGGAGGTTGATTTCCGTCAGGTTGTTCGTGAGCATGTTCACCCGGTCCGCGAGGCCGAGGGAGAAAAGCGCGATTGAGAATACCGTACCGATCTGGAATCCCCACAGGGTGAAAATGTTGTTCGGCAGCAACCCAAACCTATTATTAACGGTTACGATGACCCCGGCGAAAAGAAAAGAAAAGGCCAGGGTATAGAAATACATATCGCGCGATTTTTTTCTTATCAGGTCTACGATGACGAACGTTACCATGATTATTCCCGGGATGTATGAGCCTGCACCGACCATGATGGTCAGGTGATAAGGGAGGATCAGTGAAGCCAGCGCAAACAGGGAAATCGTTCCGAGGTAGATAAACAGTATGTACTGGAGCGGTTTGCTCAAATTTTTATAATCCGCATACATCATGGAGAAGGCGGTCAGGGAAAAATTCGTCAAAAAAAGAAAGAACGGCACGAGATCGTTCATCCATACCGTATTGGACCAGATGTACTGGAAGCCGTACCCGTTGAGCGACAGCGAGACAAGGATAAGGGTGACGATAAATGCGGTATAGGACAGGTAGGTGAGGTCCTTCATGGACACGGCCAGGAGAAGGTTGTATATCAGGATAATCAAGAGAGCGCCGTAAAAGAGGCCGAATACGGTCTTTTGAATATTTATTTCCGAAATAACGTTCCTGAGCGAATGAATGGCCATGGGGATGTTCATGGCGCTTTCAGTCCGGAAGCGGATATAATAGGAGTAGGTCCCCGGCTCACCGATCAGCCTGATGAGAAAATTGTGATAGTCTATATCCCGCTTGTTAAAGGGAAGCTTGGCGCCGAACTGTTTAACCGTATAGTCGCCGTTGCCGTCGGGGAAGTATATATCGATATGATTCAGGAGGGGATAACCGATTTCAAGAAACCATTCGGTCTCGCTTCCTTCCGGGATGGTCACGGAAAACCGCGCCCAGATCACATCATTGGTGAACCCGAAAGCGTTTTTTCCGGTTTTTTTGAATTGCGGAGAGTCCTTTACGTCGCTGAAGGTGAGTGTTCCCGCACGGTCTGTCAGGATCTCAAAGGGTACCTCGTAGAAGTCGCCGCCTCCCAAAGACAGGGTATCAGTTTGACGAAGGCGGGGTTGCGCAACCCCGCCTTCGGGTGGAATCGCCGTCAGTATGAGAAGCAGAACGATGTATGGCCATATTTTTTTCATACGCCCCTATTCGCCTTTAAATTGGGGCTCGCGTTTTTGAGCAAAGGCGGTCATTATCTTATATCTCACCTGCCGATGGTTTTGAACGATCCGTCGGCTATTTCCGGCTCAGGCTTCAGAAACTCGAGTTTATACCTGCTGTAAAGCGTATTCAGCGTATCGGTAAGCTGTTGCGGCTGTATCCCCGCAGCCAGGGTAAAGGGACCGGCAAAGGCGTTCATGCCGAATTTCACCGCGTCGTCTATATCCTGTATCGATGTGGCCAGTCCTTCCTTCCACACCTTAACCGCCTCATTGACCTGTACCGCAAGCAGATGGATGGGGGTCAGATCGTCCGACGTTTTTGAAACGTCGATCATCGCCTTGCCGTCTTTCCATTCGTAAATTCCCTTTCCGCTCTTCATGCCGAGCTCATTTTTTGCGAGCTTTTCTTTAAGGAATTTGCCCGGCTTGTACTGCGGCGACAGGGTACGGCTGTAGTATTCCAGGGTATGGCAGAACACGTCCAGGCCGACAAAATCGGCGGTCTCAAAGGGAGCCATTTTCGCGCCCATTTTTTTCATAGTCGCATCCAGTTCCTGGGGTTTTACTCTGCCCTCGTCGAGGATGGCGGAAAGGAAGGCCTGGTTCGGCGCATTGATCCTGTTCACGATAAATCCGGGCCGGTCTTTCAGCACCTTTACCGGTATCTTGTCGCATTTTTTTGCTATCTCGGAGAGCAAATCCGCATGCTCATCGTTCGTCTTGTCTCCGTAAATGATCTCCACCAGCTTCATCCGGTTGACGGGATTGAAGAAGTGCATGCCCACGAAACGTTGTGGGTTTTTCACCACGCTGCCGATCTCGGAGATGCTCATGGTGGAGGTGTTCGTCGCCAGGATCGCGTCCGTCTGAGCGAGGTCTGATATCTCCCTAAACACCGACTTTTTCAGTTCCATGATCTCCGGCACCGCCTCTATCACGATCTGGGCGTCCGACGTCGCTTCTTTCATGCCCAGCGTGGTCTTGAGATTATTCATGGCCTTGTCCATATTCTCCTGAGCCATCTTTCCTTTTCCAACCAGGAAGGCCATGCTTTCCTTTACCTTCGCCATCGCGTTGTCCAGGAATTCCTTTTTGATGTCCCGCATCATTACCGGATAACCTGCCTGGGCGCAGACCTGGGCTATGCCGTGACCCATCGCCCCTGATCCGATAATCGCGATTTTTTTTACGTCATTGACTTTCATCCGATTACTCCTCCTGATTTATTGTAAAGCTATTCAAGCCGGCCGCCTGGATCTTACTTGAGCTGCTTGCTTGAAAACTCGAGAATGTTCCGCGCCACGATGAGGTGCTGTATCTGACCGGTGCCCTCGAAGATATCCGTGATCTTGACGTCCCGCATCCACTTCTCGGCAAGATGATCGCACGATAAGCCCAATGGTCCGAGCAGATCGCAACATTTCTGACAGATAAGCGTTCCTTGCCGGCCGGATTTAGCCTTTGCCATGGAGGCCTCAAGGTTGTTGAATTCGCCGTTGTCCATCATCCAGGCCGACCGCCAGGTCAACAGCCGCATAGCCTCAAGGTTTGCCTCCATGAGGTAGAATTCTTTTTCCAGGCTGCTCACGTTGTTGGGATTCTTCTCGTAGTCGAGCTTGATGCCGCTTTCCTCAATTTTTTCCCTGGTGAAATCGAGCGCCGCCCGCGTTACACCGAGCGACATGGACGCAACAAGGGGCCGGGTATTGTCAAAGGTCTTCATGACCCCTTTGAATCCCTCTGTCGACTGCTTCACCTCCGGGCTTCCCAGGATATTCTCTTTCGGAATGCGACAGTCGTCTAAGACGTAGGTGCCGGTGTCATTGGAGCGTATACCCAGTTTATGCTCAAGCTTATCCAGCTTGAACCCGGGCCGGCCCTTTTCTACGATGAATGATTTAATTCCCGCCTTGCCGGCGCTCTTGTCCACCGTGGCCCATATGACCGCTATATCGCAGCGCTCGGCGCAGGTGACAAATATCTTCTCGCCATTTAAAACCCACTCATTGCCGTCAAGTTTGGCCGTGGTCGTGATAGATCCGGAATCCGAGCCGGCGCCCGGCTCGGTAATAGCCATGGACGCCCATTTGTTGCCGAACTGTTCCATCTGTTCGTCGGTAGCCACGGCTATGATGGCGGCGTTGCCCAGACCGGCATTGGGTAACGACAGGAGCAGTCCCAAGTCTCCCCAGCACATCTCCTCGATGGTGATTGTCATGGCCAGGTTGCTGCCGGGTTTTTTAGCTCCCGGTTTGTCCGGATTCTGCTCTTCCCCATCTTTCTTTTTCTTTTTTGGCCTGCTCATAATCTTCATGGAGCGAAAGACGTCCAGCTCTTTGGGATACTGGTGCTCGTTGTCATCATAATGGCGGGATATCGGCCGCAGCATGCTTTGAGCAACGCCGTTCATGCCGTTTTTAATTTCTATCATCTTTTGAGTCATTTCAAGGTTAATCATAATTGCTCCTCCGCACGTTATACTATGGTCATGCCTTCGAGTATGGCTATTCCCCTGCCGTTGCGGTAATACCGCTCAACCGGATGGTCCCGTATGTAGCCGTGACCGCCGAGGATCTGCACGCCGTAATCGGTGATCTTCATGGTCATCTCTCCGGCATACAGCTTCGCGAGATAGGCCTCGCGCTTTGCATCCCTGCCCGCCTCCAGGGCTGAGGCAGCCTTCCAGGTCATAAGCCTCATGGCGTCCACCTCGTATGCCATTTCAGCGATCATAAAGGCTATCGACTGTCTGAATGCAATGGGTTCGCCGAACTGGACCCGCTCCCGGGCGTAATCCCTGGCGTATTCGAATGATGCGCGGGAAACGCCGGTGCCGATCGCCGAAAGGGCGACCCTGGTCTTTTGTAAAAATGTTCCGTAATTGCAGCCCTGGTCGCCGCCCAGCCGGTCGCCGGCGGGGACCTCGCAGTTCTCCAGGATTACCGGATAGGTGTCCAGTGCATACGCTCCGAGGTTTTTTTCCCGATCACCGATTTTCAATCCAGGATTCTCTTTTGCAATAATAAAAAGATCATTTGTTCCGCCGGTAGCGGCGGCTATGAGAAGATGCGCTGAATCCTTTGCCATCGGCACGAAGCATTTTTTGCCGTTTAAGACATAGGTGCCGCCTCTCTTTTCCGCTTTCGTTTCCATAGACACGGGATCAAATTTAAATCTCGGCTCATTTATAGCGACCGTGCAGGGCTTGTATGAGGCGCCGCAATACGGCGGCAGGTATTTCTTTTTTTGGTCGTCCGTTCCCCCGTCTAGGATGGGATACATGAACAGGGAGGGGAGGGTGGCGGCGATAGCGAGGGCCATGTCGCCGTAGGCCAGCTCTTCCAGGATGATCGTGTTCATGATCGGGGAATGCTCCATGCCGTATCCTCCGTACTCCTCGGGCACTACCGATACCGTGGCTCCCAGCTCCCATACCTTCTGGATGAACGCCGGCGGAATGGCTTTTTTCTCATCCATGTCATGGGCGTTTTCGGCGACGACGTCTTTAACCAGACGAGCAACGGTTTCTTTCATCGTGCGCTGCTCTTCGGACATTCTAAAACTGAATTCTTTTTCTTCCATAAGATTTTTCCCGCATCTGAATTTTAAAAATAAACCGATACGTCAGTTTTAGTATGAACGGCCCGGCTGCCGTCCGGATTATTTTTTATAAAAATCCCCGGGGCGAAAATCGCGATAATCTCCCCGGTCATTGTATCTATTTGATCAGGGCTATTCCGGTTTTTTTTGTTTCCGAAAAAGTTGAGGGCTGTTTTAAAAAGCGCTCCGATGACAAGGTGCGCTGTCACTTCGACGTTCAGATCCTTCCGGACATGGCTATTTCTGATACCGAGCTCCAGGTCGCTTACGATGAGATTATGAATTTTTTTTTCAAATCGTTTTATGTTTGATTCCAGTTCGCCGCTCAGGCCGATTCCCATCCTGAGGACGATTCTACAGATATCCGGGTCACTGGAGAGCAGCCGCAGCGTGTTCTTTATCCGGAACGTCATGAAATCTTTTGGGGACAAGGTTTTCAGGTCTATTTTTTTCATGCCGAGCGACATGTTTTGCTCCCATTTGTCGTAAAAATCTTTTATAAGAGTGATGAAGATATCGTCCTTGTTCTTGAAATACTGATACACCGTACCGCGGGCGACTTTTGCTTCACTGACAATGTCCGATATCTGCGTATTGTAGTATCCCTTGCTTGAAAAAAGCCGTTTTGCACATTCGAGTATGAATTTTTTTCTTTTACCGGATTTCATGGTATCTGTATTACCTTTGACCGTGTTGTTTTTCCCCGGATGTGGAAAATACTGTTGACATAATCTCATGCATAGTTAAAAACTGACATGTCAGTCTAAACTACTTTTCCGGGACTTATTTTGTCAATAAAATTTATTCGATTTGTTGCAAAACTGCAATAATATTTGAAATTTCCCCGGGGGCTGGCCAAGTCGAATTTTTTCATTGACGGATTTTTGCCGGAAACTAAAACTGACGAGTCAGTTCAGATTATAACAATAAACCACTAATCTAAAAAGGAGGACTCCCTATGGCTTCAATACCCAAAATCCCGAGTGACACTAACGTGGAAATGCTTTTATCCGAGATAATGCCGAAGGTTGCGCAGGAACAGCTTGCCCAATCAAACGCGGCAGCCGAGCTGTCAGGAACCGAGATTAACATGGTGATTGAGATCTCCGGCAATGCTTATAGCTATACATTAAAAGACGGCTCTCAGGTAATATTTGAAAAGGGTGACACGCTTAATCCAAAGCTTCGGCTGAAGATTTCCAGAGAGGATATGGAAAAAATGATCAAGACGCAGAATCTCGATATGATTCTCGGGATTCAGAGCGACCTGAATAAAATCAAATATAATACCCTGAATACCCTTAAGGGCAGCTTTGTCGCTCAAATCACCGATGAAGACGGAAGCGAGTTTAAAATTCTGGCTATATTAAACGGCGCTATGGAGCCAAGCTCGGTATTCAAAATGAGCGCCAAGGACTCTTCCGCCTTGATGCGGAAAGAAACCAATCCGGTTACCCTGTTCATGTCCGGCGCGATGAAAATCGAAGGCGACATGGGGTTTGCGATGGGCACACAGCCGCTTTTCACCTAGATTTTTTAAAGAGCTATTTCGAATTGCGCGCCAGGAGCGCAGGGGACATGATGACGATTATAGCGCACCTTGTTTTAATCCGATCGCAGATGGGGGCTCAGCAGGATTTTTTTTCTTGCGCGCCCTGTTGATCCCCCAGATTTTTTTTATTATATGGATGAGAGGGATTTATCATGAAAAAAAAATCATTACCCTGGCATAGAGAATATAAAATAACCGGAATTCCAAAATCATTGGAACCATACCCGGACAAACCGGTGCATGATATTCTGTACGAAGCTGCAAAAAAATATAAGAAAAACGGCCTGATTCAGTTCAATTTTAAGATGACCTATCCCGAGGTTAAGGAGAGGGTTGACCGCCTTGCCGCCGCCCTTTGTAATCTCGGTTTACGGAAGGGGGAGAGGGTTGCCACCATACTGCCCACATCGATACAGTTTGTAATATCCGATTATGCCATCTCCCGGGCGGGCCTGGTTCATATCCCCAGCAGCTCTCTTGAGCCAACTCCGGCCCTTGAACATAAATTCAAAGAAGGCTCTCCCCGGGCCCTGATCACGCTTGACCAGCATGTTGCTATAGCGGCTCCGATTATGAAAAAGTGCGGAGTAGAATTCTTGATTCTCTGCAGGCTTGAAGAATATTCGGGTAGTTCAATAAAAGGCTCAATCGGAGAAAATATACGGATTCCCCCCAAGGCATTATGGATGACTGAATTGATAGATAAAACCCCTCCCTCGCCGCCGGATCTGACGTTTGACGTCGAAAAAGACCTGGAGACCCTTCTTTTTACCGGCGGAACAACAGGGATCGCAAAGGGGTGCATGCTGACCCACCGGAACATATATGCCAACACTTTGCAGAACATGTATTCATTAGGCAAGTCCGGCTTTCTCCTCAAGGGTGCAATATCAGGATTGCTGGGGCTCCCTTTTTTTCATTCCTTCGGCCATATTATCATGCATACGGTCACCATGTTCGGCCACAATCAGATTCTGATCCCCGACCCGAGGGACACGGATGGAATGATCCGGATGATCAAGAAATATTATCCGGTTATTCAGATAGGGGTGCCGACCCAATTCATGAAGCTGTCGCAGGATCTTGAGAAATATGGAATGCTCGGAATATCCGGATCCGCGCCGCTCCCGACCAGCGCCCAGGAGCAGTTCGAGAAAAAAGCCGGCGGCGGTATCATGGAAGGCTATGGCCTTTCCGAGATGTCTCCGGTCACTCATCTTAACACGACCTTCCTGGTCCGCATGTACGGCGGCCGGCTTTCCATGAGGCTGAATACCATGCTCATGAGCATCCCCGGCAACATACAGTTTGTGAATGCGATCATGCGATTCATGGGATCCAGGATTAACGGAATGATTCTCACCAAGTTTTTTTACATCATGGCGAAATTGACCCGCAAACAATCGTCCTCTGCGAAAGGGGGCACGACAAAAACAGTCGAAAAAAGGGGAACCATCGGCATACCCTTTCCCGATACCGAGGTCAAATTTCTGTCGGTTGAAACAGGGAATGAAATTTCCATTGAAGATATGCTTAGAGGAGAACGGGGAGAGATGTTGCTGCGCGGGCCTCAACGGATGCTCGGATACTGGGCCAAGCCGGGAAGCGGCATCGACGAGGAAGGATTCATACATACAAGCGATGTGGTCAGGATCGACGATAATGGCTATTTCTATATCGTTGACCGGACCAAGGACATGATCATCGTGTCCGGATACAAGGTCTATTCCCGGGAGATCGACGATATCCTGTACCAGCATCCCAAGGTGGAGCTGGCGGCGACCATCGGCATACCCGATCCGGAGCGTGAGGGGAGCGAGCGGATAGCCGTATATATCCAACCGAAGGATAAATTTAAGAAAAGCATCGCCGCTAATGAGATAATCGATTACCTGAAAAAGCAAGTGGCAAAATACGCGGTGCCTAAAGTGGTCAGGGTAATTGACGCTATGCCCCTTACCGAGGTTCACAAGGTGAACAAGAAGCTGCTGCGGGAGATGGCGGTAAAAGATTTCGGCGGCAGCCAGGCTGTGCGAAAAAAAAGAGCGAGGTCCAAGAAAGGCAAGAAGTAAAATAAACCAGTCCCCCTCCCTTGATGGGAGGGGTGAGGGGAGGGTGAAATACATGTTTTTGGAACCAAGTCACTTATTCGCCATAAATTTATCACCCCCACCCCAACCCTCCCCCATGTAGGGGGAGGGAGCAAGAGGTAATAATAAAAATTGCCTAATTCAGGTAAAATATATTTTCAGGAGATCAGACTATGGAAGAAGCTGTATTTATCGACGGCGTACGCACTCCCAACGGAAGGGCTCACCGGGAAAAAGGATGGTTCCGAAAGCTCAGGCCCGATGAATTGCTCACGGTGGTTTATCAGGCTATCTTTGACAGAAACAAGAAGGTTAAACCCGGGGACATCGATGCGGTATTAGTCGGCTGCGCCAACATCTCGGGCATGCAGAACGATATCGGAAGGCTGGCCTGGCTTGCTTCAGGCCTGCCTGACAGCGTGCCGAGCAATACTATGACCAATCAGTGTCCCTCCGGCATGTCCGCCACGATGCACGCGGCCCGCGCAATCATGACCGGGCAGGCCGATATCATGCTTGCCGCTGGAGTCGAGGACATGGAGAAGGTCCCCATGGCGGCCAACATGGATTTTCCGCCGCGGCTCCTCAAGTACTACAACGGAGCCGACCTTCCCATGGGGCCGACTGCCGAAAAAGTGGCTGAAATGTCGAACATTTCCCGCGAGGACATGGATAATTTTGCGGTCTGGTCGAATAAAAAAGCTGCTGAAGCGCGCAATGCAGGCAAGTTCAAGAATGAGATCATCCCGGTTTTGGGGGTGAACGACAACGGCGAGGAGTATCTGGTAGAGCACGATCAATGGATCAGGGACAAGATCGACATCGATAAGATGAAAACCATGACCTCTCCATATAAGCCGAACGGCCGCGTCACCGCAGCTACATCGTCACCGCTGACCCAGGGCGCTGCCTGCCTGCTCCTGATGAGCCGCGGGAAGGCCGATGAGCTGGGACTGGAATACCACTACAAGTTCAATTATGGAGTACTCGCCGGCTGCGACCCCACGGTCATGGGGATCGGCCCGATTCCCGCCGTCCGTAAGCTGTTCGAGAAGACGGGGCTCACGAAAGACGACATCGGTCCCGTGGAGCTCAACGAGGCCTTTGCCAGCCAGGCCCTGGCGTGTATACGAGACCTCAGGCTCGACAACGACAACGCGCCCTTCAAGCGCGTCAACGTCTGGGGCGGCGCTATCGCTCTGGGCCATCCCCTGGGACAATCGGGTGCGCGGCTCATCGTCACCCTGCTGAATATCATGAAGGCCGATTTTCCGAATGAGAAATACGGCCTGGCGTCTCTATGCGGCGCCTTCGGCAATGCAGCTGCCTGCTTGATTGAAAAAGCTAAATAGTATCTCTTTTGGTCCCGCCGCTTTCGGCGGCGGGACCCCCAATCTTATTATTTAATATAGTTTTTCTTTAAGGCGTCATCGATCATTTTTTTGTATTTTGAGGTCTTGGCTTCATCAATATATTTCTGTAATTTTACCATTTTCGCCAAACCTTGCAATGATTTGTACGGTGATTTTCTGATCGTGGAATTAGACATTCCGGTCGGTAAGCCCTTACCAAGATCAGGATCTATCATGAACGTCACCCGCGTGTGGTCCTTGTCAACCCACTCCATTAAAAACTGTGAATAAAAAGACGGCATTCTGACCAGGCCTTTTTTCCCTTCGTAATTCATCTCATTGCTGGAGCTCGCCCGTATGTCAGACCATCCCTTCGGGTAGTTGTTAACGACATACGACTTGAGTATCATGTCCCGGTCCGTCAAAAGCGGAACATGCTGGTGGAACCAGAATATGAAGGTGTCAGCCTGGTCGTTGACTACTTTTAGAACTTTTGTGGCACTGCAGTCATACATCCACTGCGGATAATTCGCGATATCCCGGAGAACCACGCCGATAACATCCATACCGGCCGGGATAACGCCGATACATTTAGCTGCGATATACTCTTTTCCGGGAACCTCGCTGGTATATGTCTGGATTCCATCACTGGTACCTTCCAGTTTCCATTTGTATTTATCAGCGCTCCATGATCCGCTGCTCATAGCAGCAATAAAGATAATCATTACTATTGCGTAAACATGACCTTTTTTGAACATAACAACCTCCACTGTTTTTTTGTTAATTCCTACCGCCTGTATTATGCCGGAGGAATAATACGTAAGTGTAGTATATATTGAAATTTGTATTGTGATACAATTAACACAATGCTTAGATATAAAATTCTGTCAAGAAGGTAAATATCCGAGTCCTCGCGCTCAGTTACGAGAATATCCGTTTATCTATACGCTCCTGACCCCCCTCCTGTCCCCCCTTCGTAAGGGGGGAGGCTCTTCAACCAGAAATTTAATTCACACCCAATTTACATAAACCGCTTGATCCTGTATTATAAATTATGTATTTTAACAATAGACGTGGTGCGGAATTAAATTTTTACAATAATAATTCCTTAAAATTATTTATGAGACAAAAAATTATTTTTAAATACTTCCCCCGCCGCCTCCGGCGGCGGGGGAAGTATTTTATTAATATTTTTGTTGGGAAATTAGTTTAGGAATTAACAGTTAAATTTTTAATAATCTTGTACTGTTCTAATGCATGTAATTATAAAAACATAATTATATGGCATGAGAATGAACGCTCGAAGCGGCACATATGCTATTTTAGCGGTAAATCCTGTCTGGTGGGTCGTTTCTGCTTTTTACCTTTTCCTGACGTCGACTGCGCTGGTAAACTATAAAAATTTTCCCTTCGGAAGCCTGAATTTCTTCACCCTTGTCTGGATAGGCACAGCCCTGACCGCGGCTCATTGCCTTTTAAATTTGAAGACCTTCCGGGAATATTTTTCACTGAGGCGGTGGCGTGACATTCCCCGGTTTTTGTGCGCGGATATGTCCCACTATCTTCCCTACCTGCTTATGGCGGGGCTCTACGATAATATTCCCCTGTTCCACGACACCGCGAGGCTCAGATTCAACAACCTTGACTACAGCCTCTTGAGAGCGGATGAGATGATATTCGGCGTTCAGCCGACCATATTTTTACAGGATTATCTTAATCCCTATCTGGTTGAATATTCAATGATTATGTATTCCTTTTTCGTTTTGCCCTATTTATTTCTTGTATATCTTTTCCAAAAAAGGGAATCCACGCTGTTTTCCAAGCTTCTGCTGGCTCACGTGATAGCCTCCATAGTGGCACTGACCTGCTTTATCTACCTGCCGGCAAAGGGGCCCCGGTTTGTTTTCGATACAGCAGGCAGCCGTTTGTATGAAAACTTGCCGCAATTTAAGAACGGGATCAACGGTGTGCGCATAGATTCCTTGTACCGTGCTACCGGGTATGAATCGCTATACCGGCTTCAGTATGACGCATGGAACAATCTTGAACGCGTAAAAACGGACTGCATGCCCAGCATGCACGCGGCCCTGTACCTTATCTGTATAATCATTGCCGTCCGTTACCGGAAAATAATGAAATGGAAGCGGCTGGCAACGGGATTCTGGATAACGAGCGGCGTTTCCATGCTGTTCAGTTGTATCTATTTGCGCTATCACTGGGTCATTGATATCATCGCCGGAATAGTGGTCGCATTCTTTTCATATTCAGCGGCCGAGCTGATTATTGAACGATGGCTGCACACCCGCGAGCTCGCCTCTGCCCGGAACAAACAGCTCGTTTCCGCCTCCGGCTAATCTTTAAAAAATAGTTCTTGATCGAATCGACCGCTATCTGATTCCATGAGGTCACAGTTACCGGGATTGAATGCCATGGAAAATCAAAATGATGAAGCCCGTAAAGAAACCTCTCCCCATGACAGCGGCGATTCGGCACAATACGGGACCGACCGCTCAAAATTCCCGGATAGCGGCATCCTGGAGGCTTTTTCCCGGGCAGTATCAGGGATCGTGAAGGCGATTTCGCCTTCAGTGGTGAGCCTCATGATCCACTCCCGGCCCGGAATGAACAGTATGGAACTGCTGGGAGCCGGGTCCGGCGTGGTCATAGCGCCTGACGGATATATCCTGACCAACAGCCACGTGGTCCACAGCGCAGACCGGATCGAAGCGATGTTCACGGACGGGCAGAAGATGGAGGCAAAAGTCGTGGGGGAGGATCAGGCGACGGATATAGCCGCCCTACGGGTTCCGGCATCAGGACTTCCCTTCAGCGTTCCGGGGAATTCCGAGGGCTTAAGCGTTGGCCAGATCGTGATCGCCATCGGCAATCCGATGGGATTCGACTCCACGGTCTCGAGCGGCGTTGTCAGCGCCCTGGGCCGGGCTTTGAGGAGCCAGGACGGGAGGCTTATTGAAAACATCATACAGCACACCGCGCCGCTCAACCCGGGGAATTCCGGCGGTCCCCTTCTGGATTCGCGCGGCACCGTGATCGGGATCAACACCGCCATCATAGCCATGGCCCAGGGTATCGGTTTCGCTATCCCGTCCAACACCGCCGGTTGGGTTCTGTCCCAGCTCCTGAGCCATGGAAGGGTACGCAGGGGGTACCTGGGCATAGCCGGCAGGCAGTATCCGCTTCCGCGCAGGATCGTCAATTACCATAATCTGGCGGTGGATTCTGCGGTTGAGATCGTCTCCATCCAGCCTGACGGGCCTGCCGGCAGGGCGGGTCTTTCGATCGGCGACCTGATCGTCGAGATTGATGGTAAGGACAAATCGGCGCCGGTTGTTTCCGGTATGACCGCATAGCGGACAGGATTCATCAGAATATTCTGTTCATCTGCGGCCATGAGCATGTGGAGCGCTTTGCCGCATTGCTCCAGAGCAAGGGCCATGAGAGTGAGATCATCGATTCTTTTCCCGTAATAATCATTTTTAAGGCCTTCATGCGGGCGAGTTTAAATAAAAAATTTCGGTTGCACAACAAAAAAAATATAACCAGACAGGAGCAGAAACATGCCTCATTTCGAGAACGCATTTTCAGTTTTAGCTAATGACCGCAACCTCACTGAAGAAGAATTGATCCGGGCGGTGCGCCTTATGATCGCGGCTGAATATGAAGCGGTCCAGCTTTATACGCAATTGGCGGATTCGATCGATAATAAGCTGGCGATTGAAGTATTACGGGATGTCGCTGATGAAGAAAGGGTTCATGCGGGCGAGTTTCTCAGGCTCTTAAAAGAGCTGGCCAAAGACGAAGAAAAATTCTATGCCGAGGGAGCCGAAGAGGTTGAAAGGGAGATAGACAAGCAAAGACTACAGGGCGGAACGAAGAAATAAGGGGCTTAAGCAAAATAAGGCTTGTTTAAATCATGAGGGATATCGCGTGAAGGGATTGAGGCTTTTATCGGTCATACTCGCACTGACGGCAGCGACGTGCATACGCGCATACGCGGCAAATTCCTCAGTGGAAGTCAAGATCGGCGGCAGGCTATGGTATTGCTGGTGGCAGCCCGCATGGTCCGACGGTGTCAGATACGTGACGCCGAGCGCGGCGCTTCCCGTGTCCCTGCCGTATAAGACAAAAAGATACGACGTGGCGTCTGCGTTCATGTACGGGTTCACCGTTTCGGTCAGGTTTCTTGAATCATGGATATTCTCATCTTCCCTTATGTACGGAAACTTTTTTTCGAAATCGGAGACTCCCGGTTCGCATGTCGCGCTCTCCCTGCCGGCGCTCAATTTTTCAAAAGACATCAAGATGTACGATATTGACGCGGACCTGGGCTATCAGGCCACCCGGTATCTCCGGGTCAACCTGCGCGTTAAAACCCGGCCGTACAACTATATTGAAAAGGGGGAAATTGCGCACTTATCGCCCTCCGGCCGCTTCTCAATCGCCTCAGCCAAGGCTGAGTTCATTGACGTGGGCCCGGGCCTCGGGGTCGAGTTGAGTTTGCCGCTGTATCGTAGTCTTTCTTTATTGATGAGCGTGTCAGGGTTCGTGCTTGCCGGGTCCGGATCGTACGTTTACGACTATCAATACGACGCGACGCCGTCAGCCATAACCCTGGTTTTGGACCAATTTAATAAGGAAAGCTTTTATTCATATGCCGGCAACGGAGCCGTTGCGCTGGAATATTACATACAGCCGGCCGACATTGCCCTGCAGATCGGCGGCAAGTATGATCTTATTTACTACCGGCAGCACCGGACGATGAAGGGATTCCTCGGCTACGGCGGCAAATACGACCGTTTTTACGGCGTATCGTTTGCGGCCGTGTATTCATTTACCTTGACCGACATCGCCGCGACGAAGCAGAATGACCATATTTGACAAGGGGCAAATGCTATGAAATCAGAAATGGCTGTAATCTATCTGGCCGTCACTATTGCCGCTCTATCATGCTCGGATCTCCCGATGCGGTCGGACGGTAATGTTTCAGACCTGAGATCAGAGATGGTGGTGCTGAAAAAACGCCTAAACCTGGTTGAAAAAAAGAATGCCCTGCTCGAGGCTGAAAACGCCGATGACAAGAACAAGATCAAGCGGCTCAAAGATGATTATGGGGTGTTGAAAGGCCAGTCTGACAAAAGAATCAAGGAGCTGACGGAGCTGGGTAACAAGCAAAAAACGGAATTCGTCGAAACGACGAACCGGATGGCCGACGATATAAAGAAAAAAGAAAAGGATCTGACCGACAGGCTCGCCCGGACCATGCAGGCAGCGGCCCAAAAGGAGGGTGAGCTTTCCAAAACCATAGACGGGCTGAAGAAAATTACCGCGGACAAGGATCAGCTGATATCCCAAAAAGAAAACATGGTAAAAAATCTCGAGGCGGACATGGCCGGCCTCAAGACTGAATTGGCGAGCAGGGACAACAGCGTGATCCAGTGCGATAAAAAAATCAAGGAGCTTGTTACCGAGGTCGAGACACTCAAATCGGAACTTGAGAAAAAAGACAAGCTTCTTAAAGAAAGATAGGAAAAAATTAATTGAAGAGAGCAAGAAGTAGGGCGGGGCTGCCGATTCTCCTGAGTATGCTCTTGCTGCCGGCCGTCCGCCTCCCTGCCGAATCAGCGGACCAGGCGACCCTGCTTTTGACCTCGAATCTTGAAGGGCGATTCATTCCCGAGATCGAGGGGCAGGAGACAAAAGACCCGATGCTGCTGCTCGGCCAGTCGATAATCATGGAATCGCGCAGGAGGAATATCCTCTACTTCGACCTGGGAAACTCCTTCTATCCCGGCGTGTTGTCCAAACAGAATTACGGCGCGGCCATGATGGATTTTTTTTCCTACTTCCGCTGCCGCTCCGCCCTGATCTCTTCCCTCGATCTGCGCATCGGGGTGTCCAGCCTTGAATTTCTGCAGAGCCACAGCGCAACCCGGCTTCTCTCGGCGAATATCCTGAAGGAAAACAGGGTACTGTTCAAGCCCTACACGGTTCAGGAGATCCGGGGCAGGAAGATCGCCTTCGTGGGGCTGTCGTCGAAAAGGATACTCTTCGATATAGCGGAACAAAACGTGTACCGGATCAGTGTGGAGGAGGAATCAAAGGCGCTCAAACGGGTCATAGGAGAACTTAAAGGCCAGGGCGTGGACCGGATCATTCTGCTGTCCGGACTCACCTACCGCGACAATTTAAAACTGTTGAACGCCTTCCCCGAGATCGGGCTCGTTGTAGCCGGCGGGGACCAGCGGGGGGCCCTGGTCGGCGGCAGGGTTGTGCGGATCGAAACAGCCGACCGGCGCTCGATCATCACCGTGCCCCCGGACAGGGGATATTGCCTTCTTACGCTTTCGCTTGATCACGGCATCGCGGTGTCGGATGTCCAGTTCAGGAAGCCGGCCCATTACCCGGTTGCAGACGAGCGGTACGATAATTTTATCGAGCGGATCACCCACTGGAAAAAGCAGTTCGCAGAAGAGATGGGCGCGGTCGTGACCCGGGTCAAAAAGCCGGTCCTGCTCGACCAGAAGCGGATAGCCTATCTTCTTCAAGATGTGGAAGATGCTGAGCTTGCCATCGTAAAAAACGACGCCATTGAGCCGCTCCTTTTAGAGAAAGATATAAGCCTGGCTGATATCCTGGCCGCGGTCAATGATAACTTTGCAGTATACGCGTACCGGCTCTATGGAGACGACCTCAATAAGCTTTCCGGTTTACTGAATGCCTATTCCGTCATCGGCTACAGCGACAATAAAATTCAGGGATATCCGGTCACGCCGGAAAGAAAGTACCTGGTCGTCTCGACGCAAACGGTTTTTGAGGAGATACAGAAGGCTCTCCGGAGAAAAATCCGGTACCGTAATACCTGGAACACGATCTCGGACATCATTATCAACGACTTGAAATACAACAGGGCGGTTCTGAACGAGGACTTCCGCTATCTTGAGAAGCGGTTCCGGTACATGGTCAATGTGCGCCTCTCCGCCTTCTACGAAGCATCACGGGTCATTGCGGACGATACAATTAAGATACCGGTCGGAGAGTCGGATCAATCATATAACAAATGGGGCATTGAGGCGCGGCTCGATCTTACCCTGTCCAACCGGTATCACAAATTGGTTCTTACGCCCTATATATTTTACAGCACCCAGAACGATCAGCTGCTGAACAACCTGCTGAGCGGTACGCTGCAGTATAACCTGAACCTCCATCCGATAGTGAATCCATATCAGAAAAACCGTATCGAAACGGTAGTTGTTCCTATACGCAGGGCTGCACTCCCCATTGAGATAACCACTACCGACGAGCTTCGGCAATACCTGGATTATCGAAAACTCAACCGGCCGGTGGATATACGGGAAACCGTGGGCGTGTCCGCACAGTCGCGGTATATCACCGGGAATATCGGATTCGGCTTGGAGAAATACATTCATGAGCCGGTTAATCCCGCGGTATTCGGCATTGAGGCCCTGTTCGCGTTTAACTACCAGTTTTTAAACTATCTGACGTACGGCCTGAAGCTCGATTCATTCCTGTCCCCCATCAAGGCCGGATCAAAAAACTCGGATAACAATTACTTCCGGAGTTTGCTGGAAAATTCTCTCTCCATTAGGGTCATGGACACGCTCAGCTTTTCATTGAGGCACCGCTGGTACTACTACCAGAACCTGTACAACAACAAGCATTATTCGAGCACGCAGTTTCTCACATCGTGCGATTTTAGGATGAACTTTTACAAATGAAGCAGCTCAGAGTCATTATCGCCGACGACCACCGGATGGTGCGCGCGGGCATCAAGCAGATAGTTGAAGACTGCCCGGGCATGGCTCCTGCCGACGAGGCCGGCGACGGACAGGAGCTCCTCGCCAAAGTCAGAAAAAACAGATACGACGTTATCCTGCTCGATGTGTCAATGCCGGGCAGGGACGGCCTGGAGATACTCAAGCAGCTTAAGGCAGAGAAGTGCGCTGTCCCGGTGCTCATGCTGAGCGTCTATCCGGAAGAGCACTATGCCATCCGCGCCCTCAAGGCCGGTGCGGCCGGCTACCTTACCAAGGCGACCGCTCCGGAGGAGCTCATCGAGGCGATAAAAAAGGTGACCAGCGGCGGGAAATATATACCCCCTTCCATCGCCGAGTACCTGGTAGCGAGCATCAAACAGGATACCGAAACCCCGCGCCATGCGCTTCTGTCCGACCGGGAACTGGCGATCCTGTGCAAGATCGCGTCCGGGAAAACGGCAGCGGAGATCGCCGGGGAGATGTTTCTCAATATAAAGACAATCAGCGCCTACCGGCGCCGTATTCTAAACAAGATGAACATGAAAAACGACTCCGACCTCACGCGCTATGCAATAAAGAACAACCTTCTCGGATGATCCGGTAGGACAAAGGATTACACCCTCTCTTCATTAGTCCCACAGGGTTTCGCGCATAGTCCTACAAAAAAAATTTCTGTTTACTCTGCAAAAATTGTTATCAGCCTTATCCCGCTGATTCAGATATTCTCTTAAATTGTTAGCAGTTGATGTGGAGAGGGAACAAAAATCCGCAGCTTTAATTATTTAACCTCGGCATAGAATGTTTAGGTCATCAATGATCCGGTTATGAACATCATTGTTCGTGTGACCTCTCGATATTTTTACGCATCAAAATGGAATATCCGGGCAGAAGAACAATTATAAGGGAAGGAGTAATGCCATGAACATAAAATGGAAAAATTTATCAATTCAAACGAAAATCATGGTCATAGGCGGCTGCATAAGCATCAGCTTCATAGCCACGATTTTTTTCTATCTGGTGCCTGCGGTGGAGCTGGCGATTTATGATATGAAAAAAGAAAAGATCAAGGATATCGTCGATACCACCGCTGCGACGATCGAAGGGATGTACCAGGAGTATCTTAATAACAACATGACCAAAGATGAGCTGCGGGAGAACGCGATTGAATATGCCAAAAAGATCCGCTATGGCCCGGAAGCAAAGGATTATGTCTGGATAAACGACTTTCACCCGACCATGATCATGCACCCGTACCGCTCTGAGATGAACGGACAAGACCTTACCGATTATAAAGATCCTATGGGGAAGAGGCTTTTTATGGATTTTGTGGATACCTGCCGTAACGGCGGGGCAGGGTATGTCCGGTACATCTGGCAATATAAGGACGAAAAGTCTAGACTGGAACCCAAGATCTCTTATGTGCGGTCGATCCCCATGCTCAACTGGATCGTGGGAACCGGAGTGTACGAGGTAGACATTAAGAAAGAAATAAGCGCCAGGGTACGGTCGCTTCAAATCAACCTTGCGATCGTGTTTGCCGGCGTCACCGCTGCCGGGATCATTCTTATCTTCCTGGTCTCGCGGAAAATAAAAAAGGGAATCGAGCTCTGCGTCGA
>MIBJ01000075.1 GCA_001829495.1 Spirochaetes bacterium RBG_16_49_21
AATTAACTCTGAAAAAATTCCATAAAAATTTGACTTTCTCATAGCGGGATTTAGGGGGCCGGGAGGCTTGTTTCAAAGACGTGAGTAACGGGTAAGAGGGGGATAGAAACTTTTTTCAATCGCCCATTAATTTTGCTAAACTTTTCCCCATACACGGCCGAATATATAAATAATCATTTTACACTCTTTCGGTCTTCCTTTGATACAAAAGGGCAGTTATTGAAGAAAGACCTAATGAGACAAATGGGATAGAAACCCTATCCCATTTTTTATTGCAGCGCGTAAAAATTATCACTCCATCACCCTGATCGTCTCGGTGATAGTGTAAATCTTTTCAATGTATTCGCGCGCCGGCCTGTCCCAATAATATACCGACCTTCGGGCGTTTTCCCTGGCCCGGTAAATCATCACCTCCTCGTTCCGGATGAAAAACTGCCGGGCCCGGTCCATGCAGTCGTAAAACGCCCATGAATTATAATCGGAAAAGAGAAATCCGTTCCCCTCGATGTTGTCCCCCAGAACCCTGATGGGGAACACCGTGTCCCGAAGCCCGCCGGTGGCGCGGGAGACCACGATATTCCCGGCAGCCAGCGCCTCGAGCTGGGATATTCCCCCCGGCTCCTGCATCGACGGCATGAGGAAGATATCCGACGAAAGGAGCGGCACGGAGATATCCTGGAATCCGAAGGACACATGCACCGCGTCCGGATAGTATTGGCCGAGCAGATACAGCCCGTGGGCGATCTCCTCGCCCCTGCGGTCCCCGGACGACACCGCACCGCCGATGATCCCTTGATACCCAAGGTTTTTGAATACCCCCTCTGATGCCTCGAGAAGAAGCTGAAATCCCTTTTGCTCCGAGATACGATGAATGAACGCGAATACGATGATATCCGGATCCACCGTAAGTCCCCTGCTCATTTGCAGAATGAGCTTGTTGAGCATCCGCGTGAGGATTTCGCGCCGCACCGGGTCCTGCACCGATTCAACGGCGTTCGGCCCCTTGAGTATCTCCGGGTACCGCGATCCGATCTTCTCCTCAATCCCGGCGTCCGCCTTTACGAGCTCCACAAGCCCGGGATAATAGCGCGATATGAACTTCGAGCCATTGAACTTTTTGATGATAGCGGTCCTGAAATCCCTGCCGATCGCGTTGCTTATGCCGATGACGTTGCGTAAAATCTTTTCAAGCCCGTCGCAGGCGTATTCTATCTGCTTCGCATAAGACGGGCTCACGGTAATGTTCCGGTCCGCGAACCTGATCCCGGCAGCCATGCAGTTGATCCGCTCGGGAAAGACCGGGTCGCAGAACTCGCCGGCCACCCAGGAGGGAAGATTGAACAGGTTGAAGAGATCAAAGCCGTTTTCCCGGCGGTTGTACGCGTCAAAATATTGCCACCCGCCGTTGTGGATGATGTGCAGAAAGGTATTTCTGCGGAAATTCGGATTGTTCAGGTAGTAATGATCGCACTTCACGATGCCGTTGAATATGCCCGCGTACGCGTCGTTCGTGAAGGTGTAGCTCGGATTCAGGTTAAACGTGACGATAACCTCCCCACAGGCCCGCGAAAACGCAACCCGGCGCCGGATCTTTTCCACTGCCGTATATCCCCAATACAGGCCGTCGAAAAACTCGTAGTGGTCGAGCAGGTAATAGTGGATTCCCTCGACCTCGGCATGATGGACTCCCACCTCGTATTCGTCTCCCATGATCTTGAAGCGGACGTTCGTGCCGGTATAGGCAAGATTGTATTTCTTCGCCGCATCCTCCATCTTTTTCACCGCCGGGTCGTCGCCGTGCTTATAATATCCGGAGATCACGTACACCTTCTCCCCCAGCTTGACGAGCTCCCGCGGAAGCTCGTATACCACATTGGCGAGTCCGCCGCTCTTTGAAAAGGGCTCGGCCTCGGCGGACATGAACACGAGCGCGCCGCGGCGGTTATGCTCAATGAGCGACGCGCCCAGGGCCGCAAGGATCTCATCGCTTTCGGCGGACATGCGGCGGGCGTATCCAATGGCCTCGGACGGTTCAAGAATCCGGTTTCGGACCAGGTAAAAGGCGGCCCGCTTAAGCCCCAACTCCAGGAACGACCGGTGCTCCTTCCAGAATTCCGGAACCAGATGCTCCGTGATGAACGCAACCGCGCTCCCGTACGCTCCGCAACTTTTCATAATCTCGGAATATGAAAAATTTTTATGGATATCCTGCGTGTTGGACATGCCGCAGAGGCGGAAAAAAGAATCGCGGATGAATTCATTGTAGTGTTCGGACAGATCCGCGGGCTCGAGCTTGAGAAGCTTTACCCGCTCGGTAAATGATACGACCGTGTTGATGCGGCTGATGGTGAGCTCGCTGCCGGTATAGTAGCTGAAAAGGCCGGTCAGGTTCGAATACATGGGGTCGGAGAGCTGGTAATAGCTTTCCCGGGGCAGGGGAAGGACCGGATTGTCAAACTGTATGGATGCGTTCTGGTTTGAATCCGCAAAGTTAAAAGAGCCGATCCATATGCCGGTGCCGACGAATTTGACCGCGGCAGCCACCATAGTGTTGTTCGCCCATACCAGGAAGCCCCTGCCCTGCTCTTCGCGGTGGAATTTATACCACTCCGCGTAAAAGGCCAGAAGGCTCCGGTGCGCCGCATACTCGAACTGGTTCCAGTTGACGTAGATGTTGTCGAGAAAGACCTTCCATCCCTCTCCCTCGGCGCTCCCCTCGTAGTCCATGATCGCGCCGCTCATGAAGCAGGTGAGGCCGACCGCGGCGCGGAGTCCCCTGAGGCCGAAGGTGTTGAGCGCGCGGCGCTCGTCGTGGTTTCCCAGAATGCCGAGCATCTCCGTGCCCTCCGGAAGGGAGGACGGGAAATAGGTGTCGTACACATGGTATATCTCGCGCACATCGGTCTTCCCGTGGATGATGTTCTCGCATATTTTAAACAGGGACGAGTTGTACGGGACAAGCCCGGTACGGGTGAGGAACCGCTCGTGCCCCCAGTAGCACTCGGCTATGTTCAGAAAAAAATTCCTGTTCAGCTCCGTAAGCTTTTTCTGGATCCTGAGCATGATGAAATAGTGAATCGGAACCGCGATCAGATCGCGGCAGGCTGAGTCATAGTATCCCGTGGTGATGAAGTGGCCGTCCTCGCGGTCGTTGATGATGATCGTTCCCTCCACCATGTCGGCGGGCTCCCGCTTCCGCTCGTATACATAGGGGAAGTTGTTTTTCTTCATCATGATGGGAACGGCGTGGGCCGAATCAAAGCGGATCCCGTCGATGCCGAATTTCTCGACAAGCGTCGTGATCGAATCCGCCAGCCACTCCCATATCTCGAACTTCCGGTAGTTCAGGAGCTTGCCGTCGTTCCAGGAGCCGTAGCGCCCGTCGGTCGAGGCGCGGATCACGAGATTGCCGGAATCGTCGTAGGTCCTGACCGCATAGACGTCGGAAAGGTGCTCGCTCGACCGGTTGATGTGCGGAATGATGTCGACGACTATTCTGATGTCCATGGAGTGGGCTTTATTGACGAGCTCGAGGAACTCCTCCTCGCCGCCGAGCGAGGGCTCTATCTCGACAAGGCTCGTGGGGGAGAAGGGCGAGGGGGAAGTGGCGTAGGAGGTCCAGTCTCCCCGGTTGTCTCCCCGCTTCTGCACGCCCAGAAGGTAGAGCGCGGTGACGCGGTAATTCTTCTTGATATCCGCCAGGTGCGCGGTGATGTCGGAAAAGCGCCCGAGCCTGATCACCTCGCCGTATTCGTTGTAGACCAGGCCGGGGTGACCGTCACGGTCGTGCCAGTACGCCCGCGTGTGGCCGTGAATATCCGTGAATATCTCTAAAATTATTTCGCCCCTGATGTCCGGAATAACGTTGACCCTGCCGCTTGAGCCCGGCAGATTTATCCACCGCGAATACTTGCGTTTTTTCACGAACACGAGAAAGTCGTAATGCCCGTATTCGTCGAATCGGTACTCCCCCGAATACGTTTCGCCTCCCTCATGCACAAGGGGGATTTCCTGATAGTCGATATCCCTTTCCAGAAAAAGCCCGCCCGCGCCGCTTCCCCGGTACAGCCTCACGATATAGTCGGCGGGAGCGCCCGGAATCTCAAAGGCAAGCCGTAGTCTACGTCCGATGCTGACGTTGATGAAGCGGGTGGCAAGAGGCGCGTCGAATTCCTTGGGGCTGAATATGCGCTCCACAATTATGTTCGCCCGGTTCCTGATCTCATGGATATCATGCCCGGAGGCGGCCACGAGTATCCGCACGATCTCTCTTAGAGAGTAGAGGTCGTTTGACGCCTTGTAGCGCCGGGCAAGCCGCTCGAGCGAATTTATCGCCTCCAGGTTTCGCTGATAGTGAAAATTGAGCAGATCATGCGGCACCCGCGCATCCAGCTCGCGGAGATACCGCGCCCTGCTCGCGGCGCTGAATCTCTTGATCCGTTTCGCGGGCGCGATCTCCGGTATCTCTTCAACTTCAACGAGCTGCGAGTTTTGTATCACCTCGTCGACCAGAAAGTTCAGGGCGAAAGACACCTCGGGCGGGTACACGACCGCGTGGTGGTAGCCGGTCTGGATCGCGCGCTCTTCGATCATGAGGAGGAGCTTGAAGGCGTCGAAGAGCCCTCGCCCGCCCTTCTTCTGCTCCGCGGAAAGGGCGTCGAAGGTCTTGAGGCCCAGATATATGGTCGGGATCTCGGCCCAGGGAGGCCCCTGCCCCACATGGGATATCGCGGCGGTCTCCCGGGAGATATAGAAGATGGTGGGCACGCCGTGCTGCTCCTTGACGATCACGAAACGCCGGGTGACGATGCTGTCGAAGTCGCCTTCGGCAGCCGCCTGGTGCGTGAAAGCCATTGCCGCTATCAGCCGGCTGGACAGCCTGATGTCGTTTACGAGCCTCCCCTTTTCGGTCTCCTTCCCCTTGGAAACAGAATCAAAGGCCCTGTTCCGCATATCAATGAACCGCTCCCGGTACAGCTCGACCGGGTCGCCGGCCCTGATTCCGCGGACGGTATCCGGATTCAGATAAAACTCGAAGGAGCGCGACTCGTCGAACGCTTTGGCTATTTCCTGTTTTATGATCTTATCGGAGATTAAATGCTCGTCGCTGATACGGAAGCGGCACAGGGTGCTGGAGATTACTGGTTCCAATCGATACCTCTTACTTCATTTCCTTCCACATGCGGAGCGTCTGCCGGTAGAAATCGAAGGACGGCGCCGACGGCTCGGCCTTTTTGACCAGAACGTTCCGCGCCCACCGGCGCTCGGTGAATTCGCAGATATCCTTTATATTCCGTCCGGTGAGATTATCGCTTCTCTCCCCCAGGTGCGAGCACTCGTCTTCGGACAGATGCCGGGCGTAATTGGAAAATATGGCGGCCCGCTCCGCAGCGTTGGGCATGGGGAAATAGATGGTCTGGTCAAAGCGGCTGATCAACGCATGATCGAGATCGTCCTTGCGGTTGGTGGCCCCGATGGTGACGGTGCTGGCAGCGGCGTCGATGCCGTCGAGCCTCCGTAATAGCACGGACAGCACCCGGCGCGTCGCCTCGAACATCTGCTGGTCGCGCGACCCGGCCAGCGAATCGATCTCGTCGAGGAATATGATGGCGTCTCCCAGATCCTCGCACGCGTCGAAAATCTGGGACAGGTTCTGCGAAGACTGGCCGTACCATTTGGACATGATCGATTCTATGGGTACATATACCAGGGATATCTCGGATTCATTGGCGATGATGCGCGCGGCCGTGGTCTTGCCCACGCCGGGAGCGCCGTCAAAGAGGATGGCCCGGGGCCGGTTCGATTCAAAGACCTTCCGGGTCATCCGGGCGATGGAATCGTACAGCGCGGGATTCTTCAAGGGAAGGATGATCGATTCGCGGATCTTTCGCTTTACCTCGTCGTACCCGGCGATATAGTCCCAGTTCAAATTATTGTCGGGCGGAACGATTGTAGCGCCCAGGGCTTTAAGCCGTATCGCCGGATTCTGTCGCTCCGACGAATTGGCCCGCTTGTACAGCTCGATGACGAGATTGACCTCCTCCTGGGTGAGGCTCCCCTTTTTGGATATCTCAACCCGCGATGACGACGACAGCCCGAAAAACTCGACCTTGAAATTATCCAATACGTTTTCGGTCTTGAACATGTTTGCGTTCAGCGCCTGGAACGCATAATAGCCGCTGTCGAAGCCGTGCACCCGTACATGGGCTATATGCTGTTTAATGAGAAGAAGAAAATCAACGAGCATTTTGTCGGTTATCGGCTGGGAGGAAAACGCGATGCGCGTGGTCCCTTTTTCAAAAGAGATATGCGGCTGCACGGATTCGGCCGGGGCCGCCTTTTCAAAAAATGTGAAGAGCTCCTTCTCGATCTGCTCCTTCATCCGGTCATAGGATATGGCGCTCTTTTCCTCTCCCGCGGTCTTCGTGTCTGCGCTTCTCATCCGGCGTTCCTCATCCGCTCCGAATCCATGACGCAGGTGGAGGCGATTCCTCCGCGGATATTGTATATCGATTTTACCATCAGCTGACGGGGCTTTAAACAAACGTAAAGATCGTTGTAGATCCTGTTGGTGGCCGCCTCCTGGTATATCCCCACGTTCCTGAATGATATGAGATAGTACTTGAGCGATTTTAATTCAACGATCTTGTTCCCGGGAATGTAGACGATCACGATTGTACCGATATCCGGGAGTCCTGAAAAGGGGCACACCGCGCTGAATTCCCCGGTCTCATAGGTGATCTCCTGAGGATTACCGTCATAGTCGATCGTTTCCAGGAAGTCGGCGCGTATACGCTCTTCGCTTTCAAATTCGAACATTTTGCCTTCGGCAACGGGCATTATAATCACCTCTCGGTCTCTCGCCTTACATTAAATAAAAGTGCAGCACGGCTGCATTAAAAATCAAGGAAAAAATATATACATCGTTGTTGGAGATGGAATATCGAGGTATTGCGAATTACCGATTTCTCATGCCAAAAAGAAAACGCAGAATTCTCACCCTTCTAAGCAATGCCTCGTAAATCAGTAAAGTTATTATAAATGAAGCAATACAGATGAGAACAAACTTTGTTATCATTGTCAGGTCTAATTGTACCACATAAAATCCAATAGCAATAATAACAGTCTGGTGCAATATATAAAATGGAAGAGCTGCCTCGTTTGCATACTTTTGAAAGCTGTTAGTAAAATTAAAATATCTTTTCGAAAATCCCATAAATGCTAACAACCAGCACCACGTTGTGAAACCTCCGAGGCCCAGTAATGCGACATTCGCAATATTATACCCCCACTGTGGTAAATTGTTTGTGGCCAACAAAAGAAGCGGGGGCAGCGAGCACATGCATGCGATCAACAATGAAATATTCCTGTTTCTTTCAATGACATTCTGAAATCTATCGCTGAAAAAGAGCACCCCGCCATATATAAAAACCGTTATGTAATAAGAAAAATTCGCCCAATCGTTAACGAGGTTCTGATACCCGCGCCATTCTGTTCTCAGCGTCATCTGAATAATGACAAGAGGAACACAGAGAAGATATATTCTAATGCGATGTCCGAAAAAGTTTGCAGCTTTATTGATGAATGATTTTCCTTTTTCCGATCTAAAGAAAATAAAAAGCGGTAACACGAGCATTGAAAACACAAAAAGATAAATGAGAAACCATAGATGATGCCAGCTGATATTCCCTTTTGGATAAACGCCGCTAAAAGCATGCGGTAGAAATTCGAGGTAAGACCCTGAAAACTGCATTTTTTGGATCCTCTCGAAATAAACCTGAGGAGGAACAATGAGCAACATGCCGGAAATGAGAGGTACGATAAGCCGCAAAAATCTCTCTTTTGAGTACCGCTTTGCCGACCGATAATGCAATGCAAACCAGGTGCTTGAACCGGCAATCAGGAAAAACAGCGGCATGTGCCATATATGCACAAAACTGATAAAAACCGTCGTTCCTAGGCTTTTAACATCCGTGATGTGCCAACCGCGCAGATTAAATATCATCGCCGTATGAAAAGGAAACAGCATGATCACGGCAAATATACGCAGCCAGTCAAGGTAATATTTTATTTCTGGCCGGTTTGATTGATTCATTATTTTTATCTCATGGTCATTATCCAGCATTATGCTATTTTGCCCGGCAATCGCGAAATTCGGAATCACAAATCAAGGAAGATAATCCAGATCACTCAAGTCTTTGTATCGAGCCGCCGCCTTCTTGTTTTTCTTTAGATTTTCTTTATCGATTATCTTGATCGTGAGATCGCCGTCTTTGTATTCGATTCTTTTTTCGTAACATTCTTGGAAGCCGACCCCTGAGACGGCCATCATGATTTCAATTCTAAGGGGCGGCAGTCCCATCCGGATTATCTTATGCTCGTCTTTTAAAAAAACGTCGGGACTCAGGTCCGGCACGTCGAATCCGAACTCCTTAACCACCGCATTCATTCTGGCCGCGTTTTCAGGATTAGCGGCGATGAAGATATCCATGTCGGCAGTAGCGCGCGGATATCCGTGAAAGGCGACCGCGTATCCGCCGATCAGCAGATATTCAACGCCATGCGTATCAAGCAATCTCAAAAAATCTTTGAATACTTCGGGGATATGAAGTGCCATAGTTGATCTGTCGCATGAATTCCACGGCATTAAGACGTTCCTCGGGGCTTCTGGATTGCCAGTATTCAATCTCCCCGGCAATATCAAAGCCTTCGGAAACGGAAAAGGCCGTGGTATCGAATTTTATATCGTCGATTCCCATTACCGTCGAAGAAGGAATGTTCGGGCTCAACGGATTTGCCGTCAGTTTTAACGTGGCGGGATGCACAACGAGGTCCATATCTTCAATAGGTATTGCCCCGAGCAGCACGGTATCGCCCAGAACCAGGGCGCCGGTAAAACAGCTCCGATTATCGAATTGAAGCTTGACCGGTCCCACATACGGACATACGACGCGTTTTCCATCCGCTATCATAACTTCTCTTTTTTCCAGCTCGCTTAGTTGCAACTGGATCGCGATATGCTCAGGAATGCAGAGATGAAGGGCGCCGGTATCAACCAGGGACCTGGCTTCAATCGGCTCAAGTCCCTGCTTGACAGGATTGGATATTGTTATTGAGGCATATATTAAGCCCATAGATTGGACCTTATTGTTGGATTTTAATTTTCTGGATATATCTTAATATAAATTCACTTATACGTCAATCAAAAGACGACGGACTGATCCGGTGAGACCGTAAAAGGCGCATTGCAGTCCGGACACCGGTAGGCGCCGCTTTTCTTGACGCGGACGAGGGATTTGCACTGTGCGCATTCGATGACCAAGGTCCCGAAATCAGGGCGGCCGCTTTCGCCGCGCTTCGGCTCTATCCGCCGGTTGACAATCCTGAATTCAGCGCAGCAGTGCGGGCAGAGATACGCGGCATCGTTGAAAACGCGCACCGGCGACCCGCACTGGGTGCATTCCACGACCGTGCCGCCGTGCGTATCGCGCTCCTCAAATAAAGGCCCGCTTCCAACCGGAGGCTGGTCGGCGGCTGCCGGCGCGCGGACGGTTCCGGCTTCCTCCCGACCGCCGGTCTTCTGCATGCCCAACCGCCTCTCCGCATCCCGAAGGGCCTCGGCCCGGGAAGGAGCCATATGCAGATACTTATCGAATTCCAGCACGCCGAACAGGGTCCGCATCTCGTCTGACAGATTGAAGATCATGAAAAATCCGTTTGTTTCGGATATCCGCTTCTCAAGAAACAATAAAAGCCCGATTCCCTCCGAGCTCGCATACGTCATGTTTGTTGCATCGAAAAGTATAAAAAGGATGTTTTTACTCAGGAGCTTATCAATGTAGGCCTCAAAATCGGGACTGGTGAAGCTGTCAAGGGAGCCGTCCATCTCTACGACTGCGCCCCTTCCGTCCAGTATATCAGCGTGACTAAGCACCACGACGACTACTCCTTATCCGCAACCGGTATCGCGTCCTTAATCTCCCGGTCACTCAGGTCGTACAACTCATCTGAGGCAAACTCGGGATCATGAATTTCACCCCCCGGATGCTTTGCATATTCTGCCGAATAATATCCCAATGCCTTTTTTTGAATGCTTCGATATCTGACGAGCACCACCAGGGAGACCGCCAATGAAACAAAAAAAGCGACCCCGAGCGAAGCGATAAGAACGCGCATGCTGCTTTCGATCTGCGCCTTGATGAAGGAATAAATCCTTTCCTTGCTGATGATAAAGCTCACCGTGCCCACGGGCTTTTTCTTTATAAATACGGCCCTGCTTGCCAGCCAGCCGGTGACGTCGATCTTCGGGTATATGAAACGCTTAAGCAAGACCAGCGTGATTGCAGTAAAAGGAACCGGCTTTGAGACGACATGGTAATCGGTGAACAGGGCATCCCTGCTCTTTCGGTATACCGGTCTCAAGATCAAATCAAGGTTGTAGTAAAACTCATCATTCGCGATATTACCCTTCAATCTCTTCGCTGTTTTGGGGTCCGAATGGGCGATTATCGTTCCATTTTTCAGGACGAAAAAGGCTTCATCCATGATCCGCTCATCGACCTTCTCATGGAACAGGGCATTGAGGCGTGATATCTTCTTGGTGCGGTAGCTGAGCTCCGCGATATCGGCGAACGCCGACGCAAGGGGCACTGAATACGACCGGGTGCTGGATTCTATTTCCTTTATAGTGTTCCTTCCGGTATAAAAAAAATACGCAAGCGTGGCTCCGGCTGCGATAAGCGATTCAATGACAAGGAGCATGAAAAAAATCCCGGCAGGGAAACGCTTCAATCTTATTTTTTTCCGGCGAGATGAAAGGGTCGAACCCATCATCATAGATGACGAATCATTCATGTTTGACGCTCTTCTCAAAATAATTACACTACCCTACCCCCTAACAATATCGGAGGAGGGATGAGTAATTTCAACAAAAAAAGGAGCAAAAAATGATTGTCAAGCATATGCCTCTCGGCAGAATCAAACCGGTGATATCATAAGATAAAGACTTTTGTCTTTCGCAAGCCGGCTGCAATTATTATGCCCGATATAACGGAACATCGTGAGCTCCTGGAGGTATGGGACTGGGAAAGCGGATTCCCTACCGGCGCACCCATAGACCGGGAGCTGGCTCACCGCGAAGGCACGCCGCATGAATCTGTCCACCTCTGGATATTGAGAGAAGTAAACGGGAACCGGGAAATTCTCTTTCAGCACCGGGCCGGCCATAAGGTAATCTATCCCGACCGTCTCGATATAACCGTAGCCGGCCATGCGCCGTACGGATTCTGCGGCAACAAGATACTGAAAGAGGCGGACGAGGAAATCGGGATCAAGCCGTATGAATCGGCCCTCATAGACCTGGGATGGTATCGGTACGAGGAAATAAACGAGCGCTTTCGCCAAAGAGAATTCCAGCATGTTTTCATCACCGAAGACGCACAAGACCTCGACCGGTATCGCTTCAAGGACAAGGAGGTTGCCGGCATTTATGCGGTATCTATCAACGACCTGAAAAACATCCTCATCCGCGATATCGTGATCGACGTGCACGGCTTCAACGGCCGGGAGCGTGTCCGCAAAACCATTACCAGAAGGGACTTCCACCCACAGCTCTTCGACCGCTCCATGGAAACATACATGCACGTCATACTTCAAGCAGCTGATGAGCTGTTTGGCAAAGGTACCGTAACCTCAAAAATGCCAGATTTATAAATTATGAAAGAAATATCCTTTCAGGAATCGCTTGCAATAGAAAACTCGATCTACATCGACGTCCGCTCTCCTCATGAGTTCGAGGAGGATCACGTTGCCGGCTCTTTGAATATACCCTTGTTCGACAACGGCGAGAGGAGGGAAATAGGCGCCATTTACCGCATGGCCGGAAGGTACGATGCGATTGTGCGCGGCACGGAGATCGTGGGCGAAAAGCTCAGGGATATAATGCACGCCCTCCTCGAACACAAGGATAAAAGCATTCTGGTGCAGTGCGCGCGGGGAGGGATGCGCTCCGGCTCCCTTGTCTCCCTGCTCGATTCCCTGGGCTTGTCCGTGTATAAAATAAAAAACGGGTACAAGGGATACCGAAGATTCGTCATCGATTCACTGGAGTCATTGGAGCTGAAAGCGCCGCTCTTTGTGCTCCAAGGGCTCACCGGATCAGGTAAAACCGAGATCATCAGGCGGATACCCCAGGGGATCGATCTGGAGGATATGGCCGGGCACCGGAGCTCGGTTTTCGGCGGGATCGGCACCATCCGGAAAACGCAGAAGCGCTTCGAGAGCCTGCTCTTCGACCGTATGCGCAGACTCGAGGGCGCCCCCTATATCCTCATCGAAGGGGAATCACGCAAGATCGGCAACCTTCACATCCCGGATTCATTATACAGTCTCATGAAGAAATCGCCCGTCATTTACATCGACACCCCCATGGAGCGGAGGATTGAGATCATATATAACGAATACCATGCGTATTGCGATGATACAAACATTCCCGCAATCGTTAAAAGCTTGAAGGCAAAACTCGGGCAGAAAAACACCGATGATCTGGTCAGCCTTTATACACAAGGGAATATCAGGGAATTCGTACGGGAAATGCTCGGAAAATATTATGATCCCCTGTATCAACATTCCCTGGCAAGAAAGGCTTATTGCGCGGTCATACGGAATTCGAATACCGGCGATACGGTTGAAGAGGTGAAACGATGCATCAATGACCATATGAAAAAAAATATTATCTTAATTGACAATTAGCCGTCACAAAATGTAATAAACTCACTTTCAGGCTTTTTTCCATGGTCTTCCCGACCGGGAGGCTTTTGAGACAACCTCCGGCGATGACATAATTTAATAGGCAACTATTTTAATACAGGAGACTTCATCATGAAAAGCACAGCGTTGATCATCGTGTTTTCCCTGCTTCTGGTCGGATGCAGCGGCACCCAGTATCGGGATGCTTCAAAAGATAAGGGATCGATGGAATGGGGACCGCGGGAGATAAAAACGACCGTGAACAAAATGGTCGGCTCCCTGTACCGGTACTTGAAGAGCGACTGGAGCCAGCCGGCTTTGATAAAAATCCAGAGGATAAAAAACGACACGGCCGAACATATCGACACCAAGATGCTCGCCGACGAGATCGCGACAAGCCTGATCCAGATGAGGATACAGTTCGTCGACGACGCCTACAGCAAGGAGGCGATTCAGGAGATGGAGAGGGGGATGACCGGCCTCGTGGACCCGGACAGCGCGATACCGGCGGGCAACCTGAAATCGCCGAACTTCTTTCTTTTCGGCTCCATTAATGAGAACGTGAGATACACGGGCGGCAAAAAGCTCCAATACCTTGTCGTGACCATTGCCATGAAGGAGCTGAAGACCGGGCTTCTGAAATGGATAGAGCGCCAGGAGTTTCTGAAAGCGACATCGACTGACAGGATATCCTTTTAAGTGAAGAGGAGGCTATCATGAAGATCGCGAAATCATTCATCGCAGCCGCGTGCCTGGCTGCGATGATGTCCTGCGCAAAAGACTACCGGCAGTTCATAAGCGCCCCGGAGGAAAAATTTTACCGCGGACAGCAGCTCGAGGCTGCCCGGATGCTCCTCCCCAACATCAATCAGGCGGGCAAGGACCAGCTCCTGTTCATGATGGAGGCGGGATACGCCCTGCATATCGCTGAAAAATACGAGGACAGCAACAAGGTTTTTCTGAGAGCGGCGCAGATCGCCCAGGTCAAGCCGATCAGCATATCGCAGGAGGTCGGCGCCCTCCTCACGGACCAGACCGCCACGAACTACCGGGGAGAGGATTTTGAAAAGGTGCTCATCCACATGTACCTGGGCATAAACTACCTCATGCTCAGGAGCTTCGAAGACGCCGCCGTTGAATTCAAAGCGGTCAATAACGAGCTGCAGAAAATCAAGGCCGAAAACGGCGAGTCGCGGTATAAGCAGAACATCATGGCAAAATACCTCGCCGCCATATCCCATGAGCTGCGCGCTGATGTGAACGCCAGCGAAGAGGACCGCGAGTACGCCGCCGTGGAGTACCGCCAGATCCTGCAGCTCAAGCCGGAGCTCTCAATGACGAAAAACGACCTCACATACCTCCAGTCCCCGAAAAACAGCCAGTCCGGGGAATTGGTGATCATATTCCAGTCGGGCCGGACTCCTGTCAAGGTTTCCCGGGGGAAGCTTCTTGATGATTCCGGTATGAAGGCGTCTGTGGCCGTGGCCATAAGCATGCGGAACCTCGCTGCGGGCGTGACCGCGGCAGCCGTCATGGCAAGCCTTGCAGCCGCCGAAAATCCGATCCCGCGATTCAAGATCCAGTCAAATAAAACCAAGTTTGTGAAGGTTACGGTTCTCAGCCAGCAGGTCGCGACCGAGATGCTTGAGAACATTGAATATACCGCAATGAAAAACCTGGAAGACGACTACGGCAGGCTGCGCGCCAAGGTCGCGGCTTCTATAGTGACCAAGACGATCGTATCGATTGCCGCAGGGATCGTCGCTCAGGAAGTCACGCGGAAGCTGTCCGGCGGGAACAAGCTCCTTTCTTTGGGCGCGGGTCTTTTGGTGGGAGCGGGTACCGGCGCGGCCCTCTTTGCCACTATGCGCCCCGACCTCCGGTGCTGGCATTTCCTTCCCGCCACCCTTCAGCTTGCCAGGATGCGCCTCATGCCGGGAAAATACACCGCCAAAGTCCAGTATATCGGATTCAACGGTGCGGTGCTGGATACGAAATATTTAAATTTAGAGATCAGAAAAAAGGACAAGTATTTCATGAATTTGCGGACGCTCGAATAGCGGGCGGGCATCGATCGCCATGGCTGCCGACTTTGACCATACAAGAGGAGAAACCTTATCGCCTCATGCTTCCGAGTACGGTATCTTTGAGACGCTCAGATATCCGGTCTCAATAATCGGCAAAGACGGCCTTATCATCTACGGAAACAAGGCATACCACGATTTTTTTCACGACGGCAACAAAGACATACGGCTTGACTGGGAGCACCCGTTTTTCCCGGAATACCGGAAACGGATCGCCCAGTCGTATCTTGCCGCATTGCACGGAGTTGAGAAGCACTGTTTCGCCATCGTGAATTCCCAGAGCCGCAGCCATGTTCCGGTGGAAATCTATCTTTTCCCGATGTTCCGGGAAGAGGCGGTGAGTTCGATCCTTGCGCTCATGATCATCGTCGAAGACCGGCTCCTCTCCTTCGACCAGTCAACGCTCTCGATCATATCCGAAGAGAACGTCCAGTACGACAATCTCCATCTGGAATTCTCGCCGATGCCGATTATCCGCCTGAACGAAGATCTTAAAATCATCAAATGCAGCCTCTCGCTTCAGGGGTTCCTCGGATACAGCGCCGAAGAGATTTTCGACGGTAAAACCGTGAGCTTTGAAACGATGTTCGCGCCGGATACTGAAAAAGTTAAGAAGGCGATAAACAGCCTCTTATCCGGCGGATACACCTTCCACCGGATCGGCGAGGCGCGGATATCCGCCCGCGACAACAAGAAAAAAATCGTCAACCTCACCATGTATCCGATCATTCATGACCAGGAGATCACCGCGATCGAGATCATCCTGGAGGATATAACAAAAATCAAGGAGCTGATGGAAAGGATCAACGCCGCAAACCTGATCCGTCTGTTTACGGATATAACCAAGGGATTTCTTCATACCCTCAACAATACCATCAGTGTCATACTGAGCAAGACGCAGCTCCTGCTCCAGATCACGGAAAAGGAGACGGTGACCGAAGGGATTCAGATGGTGGAGGAATCCGCCCTCGATATCGCGCGCCAGGTAAGGCGGATCCAGAACTTCATAGGGAGCGCGCAGGATCTGAAAGAAGAAACAACCGAGCCGCTCGTTGATATTATTGAGGACGCCATTGAATTTTCCAAGATGCAGTTCAAGGTATCCAATATCGACAACCGGAAAAACATCCAGATCGAGAAGAAATATTTTTCCACCATTCAGGTGAATACGAACACCCGGCTGGTCCGTGAGATCATCACCTCGATAATACTCAAAGTGGCGACTTCGATTCAAAGCTCCGGGGTCATCAACATCACCCTGAAGCAGAACAACGATCTTCATCTTGCCGTGGAATCGGGGGAAGTCCCTGCCGCCGGCATATCCCCGGCACCGCCGGCGTTCGTTAATATATTTTCCGGGGTCGATGTCCGCCAGGCCGCGGATATATTGAACCTGAAAATCGTGGAGGAGGAGTCGCCGGGATCGTATGCCATCAAGGCGATCTTCCCGTCCAGAATGCTCGTAGAGAAGGAAAAACGGGAATCGGACGGTATCGAATACCGCCTGCGCGATCTTGATATCATTATCGTAGAGGATGAGATACCGCTTCAGAAAATACTCCTCGAGCTGTTCGACAAGATGGGGAACAGGGTTTTCATATGCGATGACGGAAGAAAAGCCATGGAGGAATTCAAAAAAAAGCATTACGACATCGTAATCACCGACTACGGCGTACCCGGAATAACCGGCATAGAGCTTTCGGCCCGGATAAAGGAAATTAACGAGGGTACGATCACGGTGCTCCTGTCAGGATGGATGCTCGATAATATAAAGGCATATAAAAATGTCGTGGATCTCTTTTTGCCGAAGCCGTTCAAGCTCGATGATCTTTTAAAAAAAATATCTAAAATCATGAGCGAAAAGAAAAAATAAAACTACATTATCTCGCTCATCCGCCTCATATCCTCATGTCTGCCCAAAACCACGAGGATGTCGTCCGCTTCGAGTATCTCGGTGGACTGGGGGTTAAAGATCATCTCGCCGCCGTGCTTTTTTATCAGGACAATAATGACCCCGTACTCCTTGCGCAGATTGCTCTCGATCAGATTTTTCCCCACCAGATGGGATTTCGGCTTGATACGGCACTCCTCCATCCGCAGGCCGATATTGTTCTCCATGACCGCCAGGTCGATGAAGTCGACCACCGTAGGCTTTATAAGCACCTGCGCCATCCGCTTGCCGCCGATGAGATACGGGGACACGACCCGGGTGGCGCCCGCCCGTTTCAGCTTGATCTCATCCTTCTCATCCGATGCCCGCGCCAGAATAAAAATATCGGGCCTGAGCCCTTTTGCCGTCAGGGTTATGAACACATTGTCGGCATCCGACCCGACCGCGGTCACAATACCCCTGGCGTGCATAATCCCCGCCTCTATGAGCGTCTCCTCCACCGTCGCGTCCTGGGAAAGATATAAAACCTTGTTGGCCTCCATCCGCTCTATTGCCGACGGATTGTTCTCAATGACGGCAAAATCCTTGTTATGCTCCTGCAATTCCTTGCAGACAAGGCTGCCGATTCTGCCGTAGCCGCAGATGATATAATGATCCTTTAATTCCGATATCTTCTTTTCCACTTTCCTTCTCCCGAATGTTTTACTCAGCTCTCCCTCGATAAACATCCTGACCAGGGTGCCGATGGTGTAGGCGCCGATCATTATGCCCGTGCTGATGATGATCATGGTGAATATTCTGCCCGGGACTGATAAAGGACGCACCTCCTGAAAACCGACCGTGCTGATGGTAATAACGGTCATATATAAAGCTTCAAAATAGCTGAACCCCTCAATAAAATGGAATCCGAGAATACCCACGGCAATGGTGCAAAAGAGCAGGGTGAATGATAATCTGAGTTTTTTCAAAATAATTGACCCGACATGAATTTTCTGATCAATGAATTAATCCGTTCCGGCTGCTCCTTAACAACCCAATGTGACCCATCGGGTATACGCTCTATCGTGAGATCGCTCACATAGTCCTCCAAGCCTTTGAGATTCCCGATTGTAAGAGCGGTGTCCCGCTCGCCCCATATCACCAGGGTCGGTACCGTAACCGCAAATACCTTACGGTCAAGATTCATGATAGCCGTGATGCGCTTTTCGTCCTCCGCGGACGCCGGAGGATAGAGAGGGGAAGCGCGGTAATAATTGAGCCCGCCGGTGAGCGCGCCCGGCTGTGACCAGGCTTCAATATACCCGGTACGCTCATGCTCGGACATTTTCCATTTACTTTGATCTTGAGTTAATGCTTTCAGAAGATAGTCATAGTTGTTCTTTGAGAGTATCTGTTCCGCCTTCGGCGAGCGGAGCAGGAGCATGTATTGGCTTGCTTCCCGCTGCGCAGGATTGTTGAGCAACTCCCGCGCGAATATCATAGGGTGCGGCGAATTTATTATGATAAGCTTTTCCAGCATGTCTGGATAGCGATTTGCGAAAAACCAGGCTACCCCGCCGCCCCAGTCATGGGCCACGAGGACGAACCGGTTATGGCCGAGATGTTCGGCAAAGGCCTTTACGTCTTTTGCACTATGGTTGACGCTATACTGGTCGACCCCGGCCGGCTTGGAGGAGAGGTTATAGCCCCGGAGGTCGATCGCCACTGCCTGAAAATCTTTCCCGAACTCAACGAGTTGATTTTCCCATTCCGCCCAGAACTCCGGGAATCCATGGAGGAACATGATTAATCTCCCCTCTCCCGCGCTCACATAGTGCAGGCGGACGCCATTTACTTCGGCATAATCCTCTCTTAAATTTTTGGAATTTTCAATATTGGTTATCTCCGGCATAACCTATCCCTTCAGTGAATGTTTTATATCACCGCCGATATCAGAAGACATTTTTTGTCCGGGAAAGAAAATTTCACAAGAGTTTTTTATAAATGCATTCAATATTAATTCCTTAAAATGTATTTTATAAATTCCCCCCGCCGCCAATTATTAAGACCCCCCAACCCTGCTAATCATTGCCTACATCTTTAAATCAAGCCTCACGGCCCCCTAAATCCCCCAGAGGGGGACTTGGGGATCAAGTATTTCAATAAAGAACTACATTAAAATAATTTATTATTACTCTTAGAAAGCGATATTAGCCCCCCTCCGGGGGGTTGGGGGGCATGAGAGAATGAGATGTGGGTAATGATTAGCAGGGGGTTAGGGGGTCTACAAATGCGATGTAGACATTCACTCTCTGCTTTGTGAGCAGATAAAAAATTTTAAGGAATTAACTCTGAAATGTATTGCATTTCCGGAAGTGTACGAATATGATTCGCGTCACCCGAGTAATTATAATGACTGCCGAACCAGAATCAACCCTGCGTCTCTTTTTCGCGCTCCATGCAGACGGCGTGCGGAAGTCCTTGCGCGATGTACACCGCTATTTGAATAATTTCACTCAAAAAATAAAAACCGTTTCTCCCGACCATTACCACATCACGCTCAAGTTTTTAGGCGAAACCCGCTATGATATCTTCGAAAAGCTGCGCGACGACTTTAAAAATACCTCCTTCGAAGTTCCGCCCCTCGTATTCAAGCTGAAGGGTCTCGGCGGTTTTCCGGACGGGCGGCGGGCCGGGGTCATCTGGTGCGGCATCAGCGGAGATGAAGCAGGCATCGGCACGGTTTACCGGAGCATTGAGGCCCTGACGGAAAAGCACGGCTTTAAGAAGGAGACCAGGGCATTCTATCCCCACTTCACCCTCGCGCGTACGCGAAAAGACGAGCGATTGCCTCCTGAGCTTGCGCACTATCTGGCGGAGAATAAGGACACCTTCTACGGCGAGGTGCGCTTCAGCAGAATCGTGCTGTTCAGATCCGATCTCAGGAGAGACGGACCGGTATATACTGCTCTGGCGGAGATGCGGTTATGATCCCCACGCAGGATGCGGGCGGCCTTGAAGGCGCGGGGATAGGCATCCCCGCTTTCAAATTACCCCCGAGACGAATCGAACGTCCGCACATGGCTCCGGAGGCCACTGCTCTATCCACTGAGCTACGGGGGCGGGTATTGATAATAAAAAAATAATACAACAACCGTTGTCAATCAATTTATTGAAGGCGGGGGCGCTCAAAATTTTTTGTTGACCGTTTATATTGAAATTATGGATTATGATTCACCATGCCTACACTGATTGAAAAACCGAAACAGGTTGCGTACGGCCACTTTCTTCTTCGCATTGAATCAGGAACGGAACATTCAGCGCCGGGACAGTTTATCAACATTCGCACCTCGCGCCAGAATGATCCGCTGCTCCGGCGGCCGTTTTCCATTTTCAACCATGAGCGAACCGTCATGAGCATCGTCGTCAAATCGGTGGGCAGGGGAAGCGAGATACTCTCGCAGCACCCTCCCGGCGCCATCGACGCTATCGGCCCGCTCGGGACCGGATTCACCCTAGCGGCGAACCGCAGGGTCCTCATCGCCGGCGGAGGGGTCGGGAATGCCCCCCTCTTCTATCTAATAAAAACCCTGGCGGGATTGCACTGCGACATCACCTATCTATACGGGGTCAGGGCTAAAGAATTGGTATACCTGCCCGAACAGTACAAAAGGCATTCAAACAGATTCATAATAACCACTGATGACGGATCAGAGGGGACAAGAGGATACGCAACCGACGTCGCTTCAGAGCTTGCGGCAGGAGGCGGCTATGACATGATTTACACCTGCGGCCCCCTCCCCATGATGAGGGCGATGGTTGAGGCGGCCAAAAGCACGCCGGTCGAGGTTTCCCTGGAAAACTATTTCGGCTGCGGCATCGGCATATGCTCGGGCTGTTCCATCGAAACCGCAGACGGGCTTAAAAGGGCCTGCGTCAGCGGGCCGGTGTTCAACGGCAGCCGCATAAACTGGGATTCAATGCAGGATATTTACTAGAAGGCGGGGATTCGCATCCCCGCCTTCGGCAAGCATCCCCGCTTTCATAAGGATTTGAATGATGCAGATACCGAGCAGACTCATCTCATTGGCAAGCAAAGCATTATCCGAATCAATGGACGCAGACAGCATGGTCCATGTCGCCAAGGAGCTCGTCTATAATTACGATCTCTATCAGAGGACGGGCTTCCGTGAAAGCCTGGTGATCCCCCAGCGCGACGCGGCGCGGCAGATCGTCAGGGACATGGCGGAAATGGGCATGTTTTATCCTCTTGTCTGCATCCTTATTCAGGTTCATACAACCGGCTTTAAAGGGAGAATTTACCCGATCGCATACCTGAATGAAATCATTGCGCAGATCAAGGAAAGCGGCTATATTTATGATCCGGAAAATAAAATATTCGTGGAAGACCCGGGGGTGCGCAGATCCTTCAACTGGGGAGCCCTTGTCGGAGGGCGGGGATACCACCTTGCATTTTTACGAATCGATATCGTGGAGAACTCCGGGCTCGTGAGGAAATATCCTGAAAAAACAATCCGCGCCGCGTATTCTGCCGTCAGGAAGATCGTCGAAAACTCCATCGAGAAACGAAACGGCCGTATCTGGAATTGGGAAGGCGACGGGGGTCTCATCGCTTTCTACTTCGCAAACAAGTGCCTGCTCGCCACGCTCGCGGGAATGGAGATCATCAACGAGCTGTTCCTCTACAACGCCCTCGCCAACAGGCTGAACGAGCCGCTCAAGGTGCGCATGGCAATCCATTCCGGCTTCTGCCACTATTCGGAGAACATGGTGGAGATGATGAACAGCGATATCGTCAAAGAAACGGTACGGATCGAATCAAAATATACAAGGCCCGATTCAATGACCATCAGCAACGCGGTCTGCTCAAAACTCGACCCCTCTCTGCTTGAAAATTTTGAAGCGGTCCCCGTAGACGGACGGAACAATTACTCAAACTATTCCATAAGGCTGGAGCACTAGATGGACATCTACCTGTTTTCGGATACGAAAAATATCGATGCCGGTTTCAGGAGCATAAAAAAATTAAAAAATACGACCGTACGGATATTACCCGCATCGGAATTGATTAAGACCTCTAAAAGCGCGCCTCCCGGCTCCTTGATCTACGCGGATATTTCCTCTTATAACAAAAAAGAAATCCCGCGTATCCTCAAATTCCTGTCAAAGCTGGAACAATGCCGCCACGGCATTCTTGATCCAAAGGGAAATGTCAGGGAAATCGCCGGGCTCTTCCACAATGGAGCTTGCGACTATATCGGCAAGGAATTGATCAAGACCGGCATAACCCCGAAACGGCTGGAGATGATAATAAAATTCAAGAGGCTCAAATCCGACACGGCGCCGGGCGCGCGGAATAATATAGAATACATCCTCGCCGTCAGAAACTGGGAAGAGATCAAGCCGGGTTGCGAATATACATTCGCCTTCATGCTCGTCGAGCTGGACAACTATAATGAGCTCAGGGCCCTGGGCGTGGATCAATTCAGCCGGATTATCAATTCATACCGCAGATATCTTGAGGAGCTGATTGAGCCTTTTAACGGAAAGATCTGGATTTGGATGGATTCGAGCTGCCTGATCCTGTTCCCCTATTGCGGCGGAAAATGCGATGAGATCGAGGCCCCCTTCAGGCTTATGATCAACCGGAAGCTGCTCTGCGCGGAGATCAGATATTGCAACATCAACGTGTCCTATAAAATCACCATGCATATCGGGAACACCGTGTACCGGGACAGCGGGGAGACGGGCACCATTGTGTCGGATTCGCTCAATTCGGTCTTTCATCTTGGACAAAAATTCGCCGAGCCGGGTAATTTTTACCTGACCGAGGAAATATTCAGCTTCGCGCCCGCCCGGCTTGCGGACTTTTTCATCCCCGCCGGCAAATACGAAGGAAGGAACATCCTGCGCATGCGGCGGATCTTGTGATCAGTCATTTGAACAGCGGCGCCAGCTTCCTGAATTCGTCCGTGCCCGCCTTCTCGAGGAGCATGAAGGATATGGTCTCAGTCGGATAAACGACCGCCCCGGCCCGGGCAAGCGCCCTCAATGAATACTCCCAGTCATGCCTTCGACGAGAAGCCACCGCGTCGCTGGCGATGACCGCGTTATAGCCCATGGAAAGAAGGCTTAAGCAAGTCTGGAGCACGCACACGTGCGCCTCGATGCCGGCTATGATGAAGGCCTTTCTTTTGACGCCGGTTATTTTTTTTCCCAGAGCCTCGTCCCTGGTGCAGTCAAAGTGAAGCTTTTCCAGAACATCCGCGCCGGCGAGCTTCTCCTGGACCGGGGAGACGACCTCCCCCAGCCCCTTCCGGTACTGGGCCGAGGCCACGATCGGCATGCGGAACAGGCTCGCGGTTTCAATGAGTGTGACGGTGTTCCGGACGACCTGTTCCCTTATCTCTTGATTCATGGCGGCGGCAAGCCGCTCCTGAATGTCGATTACGATTAAAGCCGTATCGTCGCGCGTGAGAATAAACTTATTGATGTCCATACACTATTCTCCTTCTCTTTAAATCCAGCTCCTCGGCCCCCTAAATTCGCTAGAGGGGGACTTATTTGGCATACTATTACAGCCTACGGAAGCCCCCCTCCGGGGGGGGTTGGGGGGCATGAACCAAGTAAGGCCTCAAAGTCCGCTTTTATAATCTCAAAAATCTCCTCAACCTTTTTCGTGCCGTCAATTGCGAGAAACTTTTCATCCGCTACAGAGCGGAATATCCCCCTCACCTTCTTTAAAAATGACTCCCTTTCAAATATATCCTGTGCATTATTCCTTCCGGTAACGCGCTGTGCGGCGATATCCGGGGGTATGTCGATATAGTAGACGCGGTCCGGCTCAGGCACCTGCATCTCCCGGTTCTCGCGGATGATCCTTTCAGGCGGTATTCCGAGAGCGCCCTGATACGCGGCGTTGGAATAGTAGTAGCGGTCCATAATAACGATCCTGTTTTCATTCAGGGCCGGGATAATGTTCCTCTCAGCGTCGTCCTTCCGGTCCATGAGAAAGAGCTTGTGCTGCTCCAGGACGGGGAGCATGTTCTTTTCCCTGAGCATGACCCTGATCTGACTGCCCCACTTCCCGTCCGTAGGCTCGGCAAGCCGAACGGCAGAAAGCCCCCGGGATGAGACATGCCGGAACAGAAGATCGGCCTGCGTGGATTTGCCGGAGCCGTCGATCCCCTCGAACACGAGAAAAAGCGGCTGCCGTCTCATGCCTCCTCCCCGGCTTCCGGATCCTGGTCCGCGTCAGCTCCTTTCTTTCTGCGCGCCGCCTTCCTGAGCCGGTCCATAATGGCGGCTCCCACGCCCGTTTCCGGCACCGGCTCCGCAATGATGACCTGAATCTCCATTCGGTCGAGAAGGTGCAGGCACGAGAACAGATTCGCCGCGGCCTCCTTTAAATCCCCGCTTTCCGACAGGAACAATGTCCGGTCAGCCGGGGTATCAAAGCCGGGCTTCCGGAAGAGAAGAAATCCGGCATCCCTGCGCGAGAAATCGATCTGTCTGATGCCGGCGGCCAGCTCCACCGGCACGGAAGGCGAATAGTGATGCGGCATTTGTCCGGGCGCCTCCGGATTTTTCGCCGTATCATGATCCATTTTCACCGGCCCGATCAAAGCCTCAATCTCTTCGGCAGGGATTCCGCCGTGCCTGAGGATGATACTTGCGCCCTCTGTGAGCTTAACGATCGTCGATTCGATGCCGACCGCGCAATCCCCGCCGTCGATGATCATGTCAACGCGCTCGCCGAGCTGTTCGAGCACATGCCCGGCCCGCGTCGGGCTCAGGTACCCGAACCGGTTCGCGCTGGGTGCGGCGATAGGGGTCCCGGACCTCCTGATCAGATCAAGGGCGATCAGGTGGTCCGGCATGCGTAGAGCAACGCTGTCCAGGCCCGCGGTCACGATCCCCGGCACCGCTGTATGCTTCGGCAGCACCAGGGTGAGCGGGCCGGGCCAGAACCTGCCGGCCAGCCTTCCGGCGCGCTTGTCGACCGGGGAGGCGAGCCGGCTCATCTGCGAAAGATCGGCTATATGGACGATGAGCGGATCGAACAGGGGCCTCCCCTTTGCCTCGAAGATCCGCGCCACTGCAAGAGGATTGAAGGCGTCGGCGCCGAGGCCGTACACGGTTTCCGTGGGAAAGGCTATGATGCCTCCGGATCTGATGACCGCAGCCGCCCTCCGCATCACCTTCCGGGAGGGATGGGATATTGTCATCTGCCCTTTGGGCTTTTTATGAATGAATGGGATATTCAATGCCTGTTATTTTGCCCCGCCCCCGAAGGCGGCGGGGCAAATATGAATTATTAGTTTGAGTATTGCAACAAGTCCAATGAAAAATTTCAAGAAAAATACATAAAGCCGGTAAAATTGTGGCATGCTGGCTTGCCAGGAAAATTGAAAATACAGACATTTATCTCTGACAGCCTCGGAAAAGTAAAAAAATTACCCTCTCAATTTGCTTATACTGCCATAGGTAAAACCCTCTATTGACTCTTAATAAAGACAGTAGTATAAGGACCTTCCCCGGCCCCTTCTCCCATTAAAAACTGAAAAAAGGAGAAGGGGAGTATAGGAATTCGCTCGGGCGCATAATGCGACGCGTATATGAAAAAGAAACAAAAAAAATTCACCGAACAAACCGCGTGCGAGAGCGAAGAGCGGTATCGCATCCTGTTCGACAACATGCTGGACGGGCTTGCGTACTGCAAGATGCTGTATCATCGCGGGAATCCCGTGGATTTCGTCTACCGGGAAGTCAACGGCGCATTTGAGACGTTGACGGGCCTGAAAGATGTCGTCGGAAAGAAAGTGTCCGAAGTCATTCCCGGCATACGCGAATCCGACCCGGAGCTCTTTGAAATCTACGGCAGGGTGGCAATGACGGGCGTACCCGAGAGATTTGAAACGTATGTTGAAGCCCTGGATATGTGGTTTTCTGTCTCCGTGTACAGCCCCGAAAAAGAATATTTTGTGGCTCTCTTTGACGTAATCACCGAGCGCAAGCGGGCGGAGGAGGCGCTTCGGATATCGTATCGTCTTCTTCAAATCGCATTATCTCAAACAGACCTGGCCCAGCTATTACTTGAATGCATCAAGGAGATCAAGAATTATACGGGCTGCGCCGCCGTAGGAATCCGTATCCTTGATGAGAAGGGCAAAATCCCCTACCAGGCCTATGACGGTTTCAGCCGGAGCTTCTTCGAATTGGAAAGCCCCCTTTCGATCCATGATGATACGTGCATGTGCATAAATGTCATCAAAGGGACTACTGACCCCAAGCTCCCCTTTTACACGGAGGGTGGGTCCTTTTACATGAACGGCACCACGCGGTTTCTGGCCACTGTCTCGGCAGATGAGAAAGGGGAGACCCGCAACGTATGCAATCAGGTTGGGTATGAGTCCGTGGCGCTGGTTCCGATCCGCTTTAACGACCCTATTTTGGGGCTGATCCACATAGCAGATCCCCGGGAGAACATGGTCCCCCTCAGAAAAGTGGAAGCGCTGGAAAAGGTGGGAATGCAGTTGGGCACGACGGTTCTACAGATGAAAGCGGAAGATGAAGTCCGAAAGCTTAACGCCGAACTGGAGACGCGCGTACGCGACCGTACCGCGCAGCTTGAGGCCGCCAACCGCGAGCTGGAGGCGTTTTCATATTCCGTGTCCCACGACCTGCGGGCGCCGCTCCGCGCCATAGACGGTTTCTCAAAAGTCCTGATGGATAAATATTCCGTACAGCTCGATAACGACGCGCAGAGATACCTGGATATAATCAGAAGCAATACCCAGCAGATGGGGAGACTCATCGACGACCTGCTCTCCTTTTCCCGGATCGGCAAGCAGGAAATGCGGCTGTCGCGGATCAATATGGAGCGTCTCGCCCGCGAGGCTTTTGAACAGATACAATCGCAACATCCCGACCGGCTGATCGATTTTAAAGTTGAATCGCCGCCCCCGGCATCCGGCGATACCAACATGATAAAGATAGCGCTGACGAATCTGCTTTCAAATGCGGTGAAATTTACGGGGCCGAGAAACGAGCCGATTATAGAATTCGGCGGGTCGGCGGAAAATAATGAAAATGTATATTATGTAAAGGACAACGGCGTCGGCTTTGACATGAAGTACGCGGGCAAGCTGTTCGGCGTGTTCCAGCGCCTGCACGGCAGGGATGAATTCGAGGGCACGGGGGTCGGTCTCGCGCTGGTGCAGCGGATCATCATACGCCACGGCGGCCGCGTGCGGGCAGAGGGCGCCGTTAATGAAGGCGCGGTATTTCATTTTACCTTGCCGATAAAAGGAGGGGGATCATGACTGAACAGACCATAGTGGATATTCTGCTCGTTGAGGACAACCCTGAAGACGTCGAGCTGACATTAATGGCATTGAAGGATAACAATCTGGCGAATAACGTCCACGTCGTCAAGGACGGCGAAGAGGCGCTTGAATTCATTTTTACCACGGGACGATATGAAGGACGCGAAGAAAATTCGCACCCGAAGGTGATACTGCTCGATCTGAAGCTGCCCAAGGTGGACGGTATCGAGGTGCTGGAAAGAATCAGATCGGACCAAAAGACAAAACGCATTCCCGTCGTGGTTCTGACTTCCTCCAAGGAAGAGCGCGATATCGTTGACGCGTATAATCTCGGCGTCAACAGCTATATCGTCAAGCCGGTGCAGTTTGAAGGCTTTGTTACGATCGTGAAGGATCTGGGACTCTACTGGCTCGTGGTCAATCAGCCGCCGGTCAGGTGACCGTGTAATTGAAAGCTTGCACCAAAAACCATACGGCAGGCAGGCGTTATGAACGCGATAATTAAAATTCTCATTCTTGAAGACGTTGCGGCCGACGCGGAGCTTGAAGCGCTCGAACTTACCGATGCCGGGTTCGCCATTTCATCAAAACGCGTGGAAACGAGGGACGCGTTCATTCAAGAGCTCGAAGAATTTAAGCCCGATATCATACTTGCCGATTACAGCCTCCCGGATTTTGACGGAATGGCAGCGCTGGACATTGTATTGGAAAAAAAATTAACAATACCTTTTATTTTTGTCTCGGGCTCTCTCGGCGAAGAGCGGGCGGTTGAAGCGGTCAAGCGCGGAGCAACCGACTACGTTCTGAAGCAGAATCTTTTAAGGCTTGTGCCGTCGGTACGGCGCGCGCTCCACGAGGCCGAAGAGAAAAAAAAGAGGAAGAAAATCGAAGGGTCTCTTCGCGAGAGCGAGGAAAGATACCGGACCATCCTTGAAAGCATAGAAGAGGGTTATTATGAAGTCGACCTTGCCGGAAACCTCACCTTCTTTAACGATTCATTGTGCAGCATTTTTGGATATTCCCGGGATGAATTACTGGGAGTGAATAATCGAAATTACATGGATCCGGAAACCAGCAAAAATATCTACCGGATATTCAACGCCGTTTACCATACGGGGCAGCCCGGAAAAATATTTGACTGGGAGTTTATAAAAAAAGACGGCGCCAAAATATATGTGGAGATATCCATATCCCTGGTGAAGAATTCAAAAGGCGAGCGAGCCGGGTTCCGGGGCATACTCCGGGACATAACCGAACGCAAATTACACGAGGAAAGAATACAGGCCGCTCTCGAGGAACGCACCGTGCTGCTGCGTGAGATTCATCACCGGGTTAAAAACAACATGCAGATCATCTCGAGCCTGCTGGGCCTCCAGGCATATAGTATCGATGACCCGAAAATTACGGAGTTGTTTCAGGAATCCCAGAACCGCATCAAATCCATGGCGCTCATTCATGAAAAGCTGTACCGATCCGAAAACTTCAGCAACATCAATTTCAATAATTATATCCAGGATATTGTCACCCTCCTTTCCCAGACCTATTCGGTTGACCTGAATACGATTCAGATACAGATTGACGCACACGACCCGGATCTCAGGCTCGATACGGCAATACCCTGCGGCTTGATCATCAACGAGCTGGTTTCCAATTCATTAAAATACGCCTTCAAGGGACGCTCAAAGGGCCTTTTGCATGTAGGATTAAACAGGGACGATAACAACCTGTATACGCTGACGGTCCGGGACGACGGCATCGGGATTCCCTCCGATCTGGACCCGGAAAATTCATCCACTCTCGGGCTCAAGATAGTCAGCACCCTGGTCAATCAACTAAACGGCACCATAACCACCGGCACCGGCCGCGGCGCCGAGTTCGTGATACGCTTCAGCGACAAGCCGGCAGCGCGCGGTTTTGCATGAAGCTTTCCGCTATTTCAAATCCCCGATTTTTTTAATGATGCCCTGAATATCTCCGATGCCGTCTCCGCCGGCGTCATAAAAGCTCCGGGGGTAAATCTGATACACGACCCCGTGTTTCCACTACGTCCACTGTTCCATTATGCCTGCCGCGGCCTCACGCAGCGGTGTTTAAATCATTCAGGAAGCGCGTTATAATGGAATCGGGATCATATTCCTTGGCCCGCTTGAGCGATTCCTTCCTGAAGCTCCGGCGCAAATCAATGTTGCCGAGATACTCGATGATTTTCCCGGCCATCTCACTCCTGTTTTTCACCAGATAGCCGTTCAGGCCGCTGATGATGATGTCCTTGGGCCCCTTGGTGTTGCACGAATTCATCGAGCAATCCGGCAATGCTACACATGCTGTATCCGGCGGGGAGTATATTGGAAATAGTAATTGATGTTTAAACAACCTGCTGCCATACTGCATATCCTTAAAAATTTTGAAATAAAAATCCAGGGAGAAAAACCGTTCATGAAAACACTTATAGTTGCATCAATTTGCGCGGTTATGATCATAATCAGACCTGCTTACGTATCATCAGAAAACAATAATACGGTCCCTCCCGAAGAATCCGCCAGAATACTCCGCCTGATATTCAGCAGAAGCGTCGATATCTACAAAAAATACAGCGGCGTGGAGTCGATCAGGAAGGAAATCCACCAGGAATTCGATCCCGATAACAATGCGCTGAGAAGCACCTCGGAATTGACGACGCACCGAATAGATTACTTTTATGAAAAACCTGATATCAGGGCGCTTTCATTAAAAAAA
>MIBJ01000076.1 GCA_001829495.1 Spirochaetes bacterium RBG_16_49_21
ATGCGCTGAGAAGCACCTCGGAATTGACGACGCACCGAATAGATTACTTTTATGAAAAACCTGATATCAGGGCGCTTTCATTAAAAAAAGATGGGAAAGAAACAGACCCGTCCAAACATCGGATCTGGAAAATGATGCCGATTTATCCGGTATTTGACGAAAAGAGCAGTGAAAGCTATGAATTGAAAATCACGGATAAAAAAAATATCAAAGGAAGGGAATGCTACCGGATACAGGTGCTGCCTAAAAAAGAAACATCGCGCCACTTCAGGGGAAGCATCTATTGCACGGTTGGCACGCTGGAAACCGTGCAAATCGAGGGAACTCTCGCAAAGCTCGACTTTCCCCTGAAGGAGTTCCGGATGGAGTTCAGCACCATCCTCGTTAAAGAGGTGCCGGTACTGCACAAAGGCGCGGTCAAGGTCAGAGTAAAGGTGCCGATATTTTTTCCGGATACACTGATAGTGACGCAGATAACTGTTTTAGAGAGCAAGCTTATTGAATATAATGAGAAAGCCCGATAGCTCACCGAGGCTGGTAGCCTCCGATCATCATTTTCAACTCATCCCCCCGGGAGATGTATAGAAAACTTTACAAGTTCTTCATAGATATTACAGGCATTTGATTCCATTCTCTTTGTAACAACAATCTGCCGCTTTTTTTCTTATTAAATCCACCCCATTGTTTAAAAAAAAATGGAACATTTTGTGAAATGCACGCATCTTTTATCTGAAGAATCCATTCTTCCTTTACGGCCCGCGCTTTAGGGCCGGACTCCCCTCCCGCAATAACCCAATCAATACCCTTCAGATTTAAATTATTTATGTCGGATAAAAGAGGTTCAAATGAGATGAATTTTGTTATTGCATTAGTTTTTCTTAAATCATCAATTCTATGAAGATAATCCTGACTCTCAATTGTAACCCCCATCCAGATATTATCTGTCCAGTGTAAATAGTCATGATACTTGTACAGGATGTGAGAACGCTTTGTCAGTATCTGAAAGGTATGCCAATAAGATTTATTCATGGTATCAAAAATTTTATTGATCACCGGAAAAGGCATGTCTTCGTGGAAAAGATCACTCATGGAATTAACGAATATCATTTGTGGTTTTTTCCATTTCATGGGCAAATCAAACATACTTTCGTGTATTGATAGATTAAATCCGTTTGTATAATTCCTTTGTCCCATTTTTTTTAATCTTTCAGCCATTCTTTCAGCATAGCAGTTCTTACATCCCGCGCTTATTTTTGTACAGCCCGTGATAGGGTTCCAGCTCGATTCAGTCCATTCTATTGAAGACTTGTATGCCATAACTTATATTCCACTTAAAATATAATCGGCAATCTTGACCGCAGTCTTTGATCCTTTTGGATTGCCGGCCGCAAAGCATAATAAGAAAAGCGGATTATTCTTGCTATTAACAAGTTTCGCTGGCTTTTCCGCAACTTTACTGAAGATAGTTTTCAAACGTCGTATAAAATATTCTGTGATTTTGTCAAAATCAACATCTTTTTCCAATTTTTCTTCGCTTCCAAATAAATGGTCATCAATAGTAATTTTATAGAATTCATTAAACCATTCTTTAGTCCCAAATAAATCATCGAGTTTGTTTTTCATCGCAGATTTTATTTGACCGTCATTTTTCAGCAGACGAGATACGCCTATTCCGAGAGGAAAAAGTAACCACATGTCAATTGCTTGTGTGCGGGCAATACATTCTATAGTGCTCCACTTCACTTGCATACCAAAGGGATCAAGAAAAAGAACCGCTCTATGCTTTGACCAGTCATAACGGCATAAATCTGACAGATATTCATTGGCATCGACATTTTTTACATCAACCCGGTCCTTCACATCCATATATTCATTTACGATATTCTTCAATTCGTCACATTTATTTTTATCTTTTTCTATGAATATATATTTATCAAAGTGTGGTTTAACTTCCAGGGCTCTCTGGATAGAACCCTTCAAAAACGACTCAGTTTCATGTTCATCCAATTCGGGAAACATCATCTGTTTTGTTTCCTCATCGAGTATTTCACGGTAGCCTGTTCCTGCGAAAGCGTCAATATAAGCAAAACGAAATTTCTGTTTTACCATAATTTTGACATATGCCTCAAGGTATTTCCGGACGCAGGCCAGCTTCTTCTCTGTCCAATCACCACCGAATTTCTGTTTCATCTTTAACCTCCAAAAAATAGAAAATCCATTTCCCGGCCTGTTAGTCCTTATTCTGTCCGTTCAATTTAATAGACTCAATACATCGCTTTTTCTATAATCTATATACGAACATCGGTATTTAATCGTAAAAAATTTTAAAGATTGTTGCCTCAACACGAAATGAGGATATACACCTCAGACAGCGGGCGGGTCGGCGACCTAGGGCAAGTAATGACCAGCTATCTCCCGGCCGCCTTTTGTGCTGCATTGCTGCCGGCGGGCATGGGTTCTTTCTACGGTATGAAGTTTTGGGGTGAAATCTTTGTAGCTTTTAGGGGCATGGCTTTTATTTTTTGATGACTGTCAGTAGGCTGACAGCTCTATATCATCTCTGGTAGCGTGGGGTTTAAACCCCACGCTACCAGAGGGCGTTGCATAGTCAGGATACGACAGACCGTTATCTTCAAGCCATTTCCCGCCAATAATGAGCCGCCCTCACAACGCATCAATAGACGAATCCGAGTATCCCCAATCCGACGACATTCAAAGCGATCGCTATCGAATAGATCAATCCGATGAACATGAGCCTCTTCTTCATGGTTTTCAGATAGAGCATGAATATGATTGCCACGAAGAAATGGAAATACCCAAAAAGAAAGATGAGCCAGATGCCGGCAAAGGAGCGGTTCCACCAGGGATATTCCCACACGAGCTGGCCGCCGATATTCAGTACCACCTCCACGAACACGCAGAAAGCGGCAAATGCCAGGGCAAAGACCCAGCGGTTCTGCAGGCCGAGTATCTTTGTCTCCTTGTCCTCAAGCAAAGTGTGGTAGAATATGATGCCGGCTAGGGCGAACATGAACATGATCTCGATGTTCCATCCCACCATGGTGCGCAGGGCGGTGTCTCCCGGCGTCGTCCAGAAGGCGGAGCGCTGCGTCAGATGAAAGACCCAGCCGTTCCCGGTCTCATTTATGAAATCCATTCCGAAAAGGGTGAGGCCGGCGAAAACAGCCTCCCAGTTGCCCGACCCCCGGGCCCTCTTGATCTCGATCGCGTAGATATACAGAACGATCGCCAGAAGCGGTATTACATACCACTTCAAAGTTGACGGGTCCCTGAGCCCCTGAAGCGCTTGCAGCGATGCTGGTGTCGGCATATAAACCTCCTTGAATTAGTAATTGATCGCAAATATTACCAAGAGCAGCCCAATGAACGGCATGCCCTGAGAAGATTCTCATCGAATGTATGAATTTTGTACCCCGAAATCATCGAAGTTGCAATTAAATTCACATCAACCCATCCGATGCCTCTGTTATGCAGGTTATAATTCTTAATAAGCTGAAAAACTACATTACTGTCCGTAACAGGAAGCAATTCCATCGTCTGAAGCAACCGGTCTATTTTTGATGAAATGCCGCCGAGAAGAAGCTCTCCAATTATGTACGGATGAATCGCACCATTGCCGTTTATTATCTCATCCTGCATGGCGGCGCTTCTTTGCTCGCCGCGAAAAAAAGACACCCACGCGCTCGTGTCAATAAGGATCATATTCTGCGGCGCCGCTGCGGCAGGGAAAGATTTTTTTCTTTGCCGAAAAGAGCGGCAAGCTCACGGCGCCTATGAATAGCGATGAGTTCTTTCAGACCCTGTTCTATGGCCCTGGTTTTAGTCTTTGAGCCGCTTGCCTTCATGGCTTCTTCGAGAAGGGCGTCGTCGATGTTAATGGTAGTTTTCATACATATAAAATATCCATATCAGTACATACTGTCAAGAGTAATAATAAAAAAGCGGCGATTTCATGTATCGCCGCTTTTCAGGTAATCGTATCCGGCATTACCGCTTAACGCCGTTTTCACCGTCCGTCAGCCGTTCAGTATCTTCTTGGCGAACTCATCGCCCGCCTCGGTGATATACTTAAGCCCGGTCACCTCCTGGGCCTCCCGGTTTGCCGCCCAGATATCGTCGCGCGAGATCTGGTCAAGGGAAAATTTCCTGGCTCCCGCCATGAGCTGCTGCAATCCGGCTGAAAGCTTATCAGCCGCTGTCCAGGCAGCGATGGCGCCATAGGGGATATTCTTCATCTCGTCCTTGCCGACCTTCTTCTGTAAATCGTAGTATCCGGCAAATACATCCTCGGCGCGCTCGCCGTTCTCCAGCACGCCGGCCGGAAGCTTGTCCCAGTGGCCGTTCACTTTTGCTTTCCGTTCAGGGTGGAGCACACCCTCGATGTTGGAGCCGATGAACCCCGGAATCATGAGACTGCGGCCCATGCACACGAGTTTGGTGTACGGCGCACCCAGGGCCAGCGCCTTAAATATATGATCCTCGCGAGCAAGACCGCCGGCGAATGACATATCCACCACCTCCAGACCCTTAGCGGCCAGTATGCTCGCGTATTCATACGCTTTCGAATGAAGGAATATGGACGGCACTCCCCATGTCTCCATCATGTTCCAGGGACTCATGCCGGTACCTCCACCTGATCCGTCGACAGTGAGAAGGTCAAGCTTTGCCTCAGTAGCGAGCTTGATAGCCAGTGCCAGCACCTCCATGCCGTAGGAGCCGGTTTTAAGGGTAATCCGGGTAAAGCCGAGGCCTCGCAGGTGTCGCACGGCGCTCATAAAATTCTGGCTGACTTTCTCGGTGTTGGCAAGATTCGTATACCCGAGTCTGCTGTGGCGGGCGAATGCCTTGACGGCCCCGGCCTTAAAGGCCTCCTGAACCTCGGGCTTGCGAGGATCAGGATCGACCACATAGCCGCGGTCTTTCAGGAACAGCGCGTAATCGAGATCGTTGACCTGTATCTCGCCGCCGATATCCTTGGCCCCCTGTCCCCACTTGAGCTCGAGCACCACTTTGTCGCCGCCGAATTTCTCAGCTATATACTCGGCCACGCCGTTGCGCGTGTCCTCCACGTTCATCTGCACGATGATCGCCCCGTACCCGTCAAAGTACTTGAGATACGTCTGCACCCTGCGGTCGATCTCCGGCGCCTTGCTTATCCTGCCGTTTTCTATGATCGCCTGGCGGTCGATGCCCGCCACATTCTCTCCCACGACGATCGGATAGCCTACGAGGGCCGCGCCTATGGCGAAAGAATCCCAGTACCGGGCCGCTATAAACGTGGAGCCGAGCGCGCCGGTCATGATCGGAATCCTGAATTTTGTCTTCTGCTTCTTGCCGAACTCACCCTCGGTGTTTACGTTGGGAAATATGCAGTCATCAGGATCATTGGACAGCCCTTTGGCAAGGCCGTAGGAGCCGTACAGGCCTCCGTGGACCCGGATTGAATTATAGGCGACCCCCACATGGACCGTGTTCCCGCTGCCGGCCGTAACCCAGCCGAAGTCGCGGGGATACAAAAGCTTCCTTCCTTTCATGCAGGACATCCAGGTCTCGCATTTGCCCTGGCAGTCGGACCGGCATAAGGTGCAGAGCCCTGATTCGGCGGGATTCCCCCGGTTTACCGTACCGAGAACGTCGTTTGTTTTAGACCATTGTATCATTGTCATCAACCTCCTCTATATTATCTTGCGATTAATTTGCCGAGGCAAGCCTAAGGCTATCTTTAAAGATGCTCTCGCAAAGCCGCAAAGACGTGAAGCATACATCCTCGGAAGATATAAAGTATGAAATTTATAAAATTAATTTTTACTTAATAATTTATTAAGTAGTACTATAATTTAGCATAACTATAATAAAACAAGATATAATTAAGTGAAATTAACTGTTAAATGAAAATTTAACATGTTTGTAACATTTATAGAAATGATAAATGCCCCCTCTTTTAATTTATCATTGTGCGAGACCTCCGGGGCCGAAGGCAGTTTCTCCAATTTTTTACTTGACGATATAGAAAAAAAATAGTATTTTGTCAAGTGCGTAGATATTGATGAAAAGTGAGGCATCATGAATAATTTCGGCCAAAGATTGCTATCGGCAAGAAAGATGTCCGGCCTCTCGCTACGGGAACTGGCGGGCAAGATGAACGTACCTATAACAAAACAAGCGCTCAGCCAATATGAAAAGGGCCAAATAACTCCCTCAAGCAAGGTCATAATAGCCATTTCAAATGCCCTTGATTTACCAGTGGATTATTTTTTTAAAAAATCAAACGTGAAACTTGAACATCTTGAATTCAGAAAAAAAAGCTCGCTTTCACAAAAGAAAGTAGAGGCGGTGAGATTTCAGACATTGAATTACCTTGAAAAGTATCTTGAAATCGAAGAACTTCTCAATGTGAACGGCGTTTTCAATAATCCGTTGAAAAAGCATCGCGTGTCACAGGTCCAGGATATAGAGAAATGTGCCAATGAATTGAGAGGGAAATGGGCCCTCGGTCTCGATCCTATACCGGATGTTATCGCGCTTCTTGAAGAAAATAAGGTCACGGTATTCGGTATAGATGCGCCTGAAGAATTTTCCGGGTTGGCATCAGTAACGGACGGCGTCGCCGTTATAGTCGTTAATGTTAATGAAAAAGTAAACGCGGTACGCAAAAGGTTAACCGCGCTTCACGAATTGGCTCATCTTATATTAACCTTTGCAGAAGATGTAACTGAAAAAGAGAAGGAGCATTTATGTTATTCTTTCGCCGGTGCCGTCCTTTTCCCGGAATCGGTCTTCAAGGAAAAGCTTGGTAAAAAACGCTCTTCAATATTATTGAATGAGCTTATACTTCTTGAGAATTATTACGGCATATCAGTTCAGGCAATAATGTGGAGAGCGCATGATCTTGGATTAATATCCGATTCAAAATTCAAAGAGTATCATATGTGGTTGAGCAAATCGGGATTCAAGAAGAAAGAATTGGGCAATTACTGCGGTTGTGAGACGCCGATGAGGTTTCAGCGCCTCGTGTACAAGGCGTTATCGGAAGATATAATATCAAGCAGTAAAGCAGCGGCGCTGTTAAATAAGTCATTATCTGATTTAAAGGATGAGCTTACTCGCGTTATATGAAGCTCATCGTTACGGACGCCAATATTCTGATATTCTTAAGTCGTTTGGATCTCATAGAAAGCTTTGTCTGGGTCTGAGTCATCGATTGCCGGTTGAGGAGATTGATCGGCGATTGAAATGATCATAGTAGGACGCGATCCATATCCGCCTAAAGGATGATTTTAGAATTCTTATCGTTAAGGAAATTTATAACTTGAATTATTTAAGTCAATGTTACTAAAATAACTAATGAATTCTGCAAACCCCATCCTCAACAACCCCTACGAAGAACCGCGCTATCACTATGCCACGAGCGAAAGTGGAGAGCTCGATTACGACAGGATCATCGAGGGCAGAAGAATCTTCACCCCGGATATAAAAGTGATCCCCACGAAGCAGGGAGAACAGAAGTCGATATTCTCAGTTAATGACCTTGAAGAAGAATACGGAACTGAGCTGATAAACCTTATTCGAAAGGAAGTTGGCCAATGGCGTGCGGCCTGTTATCCCCAGACCACGCGAGTTACGAAGGAGTTGCTTTCCTTCTGGTTTAACGATCCCGAACGCCATGACACGAAGCGCATGTTTTTCGCCCAGCGCGAGGCTGTGGAAACCACCGTATGGTTAAACGAAGTCGCGGAGAAATCAAACGCGGGTAATCATATCCTTGAAAGATTGAAGAGTTACCAGACGATCAACGGACAGGCGGAGAATAATCTGCCCCGGATCGCCTTTAAAATGGCTACCGGCACGGGGAAAACCGTGGTAATGGCGGCCCTCATCCTTTACCATTTCTTTAATCGTCAGGAATACCGTAGCGATATCAGGTTTGCCGACAACTTCCTCTTGGTAACGCCCGGCATCACTATCAAGGACCGTCTCGGCGTGCTCTTTGTCGATACGCTAAATTCCTCGCCCCAGAACATTCAGGATTACTACCGCGTGCGCAGCCTGGTCCCACGAAATCTCGAGCGTATGCTTTTCAATCTTAACGCGAGAATAGTCATCACAAATTATCATGGTTTTGAGCCGCGTGCTCTATCTGGAAATAAAAAAAGCCCTTTCGACGGAAAACGCAACGCACAGGGTGAGAAAGTCGTTGAAAAAGAAGATTATAATCTTGTTAGAAAAAGAGTTCTTGCAAAGTTTAAATCTGATAGTCGTCTTCTCATCCTTAACGACGAGGCCCATCATTGCTATCTCCCCCGGGAAAAAGGTAAATCGACCGAGGGAGAGGATACCGTCGAGGAGAACGTCCGGGCGGCGATCTGGTACAACGGTTTGGTGGAGATCGGTAAGCGGTTTAAAGTGAAAAGCGTATACGATCTTTCCGCCACGCCCTATTTTTTAAGCGGTTCGGGATATGAGGCCTATAGTCTGTTCCCCTGGACCGTTGTGGACTTCGGATTGATTGAGGCCATAGAGTCGGGTTTAGTGAAAATCCCCTTTCTTCCGGAGTCTGACAGCACGCAAGAGCTTGAAATGCCTGTATTACGCAATCTCTATGAGCATGTTAAGGATGAGCTGCCCCGCAAGGGCCAGCGAAGGGCTAAATCTGAGGCAAAAAAAGAAGGGAAAACCGTCCGCGAGGAGCCGCCCCGCCTGCCCTCGAAGGTGAAGGCGGCCCTTGATCAGTTCTACAATCATTATAAAGACGCTTTCGATTTCAAGGGGAAAGAACAGCTCACTATAGAAGACACTCCTCCCGTTTTCATCGTGGTGTGCAACAATACCTCGGTTTCGCGCGAGATGTATAAATTTGTAGCTGGCTACGAGATCATCGATGATTCGGGTGAAATCGTGGATACGGTCACCGGTTATTACGATCTTTTCTCCAATTACGATCGCGTCACTAAGAAACCACTACACCGACCCCCCACTTTGCTTATAGACAGCGATGCTCTTGAAAACTCAAATCAGATAAACGATGAATTCAAAAAGATATTCGCCCCGGAAATAGAAGAATTCAAAAAAGAATATCGCATCAAACACCCCGACCGCTCTCCGGAAAACATCGACGAGGCCGATATCCTTCGTGAAGTGGTGAACACCGTTGGCAAGCCCGGCACCCTCGGCGCCCATATTCGCTGTGTCGTCTCCGTGTCGATGCTGACCGAGGGATGGGACGCCAATACCGTCACCCACATCATGGGGCTTCGAGCCTTCGGCTCCCAGCTCCTGTGCGAACAGGTGGCCGGAAGGGCGCTACGCCGGCGCAATTACTATCTGGAAAGCTATGATAAAGATGGTAATCCCACAACCGACGGAAGGCGCGTGGCGGTGAAAAAATTTCCCCCTGAATACGCCCATATCATCGGGGTTCCTTTCAAGATGTTTAAAGGAGGAACAACACCGCCCCAACCTCCGGTTGAACACACTCGTATTTACGCGGTTCCCGAGAGGCAAAAAGATTATGAAATTTCTTTCCCCAATCTCATCGGCTACCGGATAGAAAGCCGGGAGGGGGATATACAGGCCGATTTCAGCAACATCGAAAATTTTGAGATCGACGGCTCCAAGTATCCCGTTGAGACCGAAATGGGCAGCGCCTTTACCCCTGAGCATCAGAAGATGAAGGTTAAAAGCGTACTTGAGATGCGAGATCAGGAGATTATTTATTTCATTACAAAAGAGCTTATCAGATATTACTATTCCGACGACGAAGGGAATCCATTCTTCCATAAATTCAACAAGTTGAAAAATATTGTTTCCGAATGGTATGCGGCCAAAGTGGTACTGCCGGGCATCATCGATGATAACTATAAACGGCTGCTGTTCTTCTTCGATCCCAAGGTCATCTGTGATCATATAATGCGCGGCATACACGCACAGAGCCTATCGACGGACACCATACTTCCGGTATTCAATTTCTATAACAAATTCGGAAGCACCAAATACGTGAACGGTAACACCTCCCGAGAGGTGTATCCCACGGTGAAAAGCCACGTCAACTATGTAGTGGCCGATACCGAAAGCTGGGAGCAGATCGCGGCCAAGACTCTTGAAGAACTCGATGAAGTGAAAAGCTATATTAAAAACGCCTTTCTCGGCTTCGTCGTTCCCTACGTGAACGGTGCGGAAGACAAGGAATATTATCCCGATTTCATCGCCCGGTGTAAAACCGGGAGCGGTAAAATCGTCAATCTCATCATCGAAATTACCGGTATGAACAAGGATAAAGCCGTCAAGAAGTGGCACGTGGAAAACCGCTGGCTCCCGGCGGTGAACGCCGTGCGCGATAAATTCGATTATGATGAATGGTATTTCATAGAGATAGCCAATGATATTCGGTTCATTAAAAATCAATTGGTTGATATGATAAAGTCATTGTGAATATAATTTAACTCCCTCCCCCTCGATGGGGGAGGGCCGGGGTGGGGGTGATCGCACTGGACAAGGTACATTTTGCGCGAAACCTGAGAAAAGAATCCACGGATGCTGAAAAGTTATTATGGAGAAAGTTGAGGTCGAAACAATTTCTTGGATTGAAATTCAGGCGACAGCAATCCATTGGTAAATACATAGTAGATTTTGTTTGTTTTGAAAAAAAGATAATAATAGAAGCTGACGGTTCCCAGCATATTGATAATAGTGAATATGATAATATAAGAAGTGAATGGCTTTTTTCACAGGGATTTAAGGTATTGCGATTTTATGATAATGATATACTTCGCAATATCGAGGGTGTTCTTGAAGTGATAAAAAATGAAATTGAAAATCACGCAACACCCTCCCCCGGCCCCTCCCATCAAGGGAGGGGAGGAATAGATCAAAATCAGGATAAGGGTTATGAAAGAAATCGATTCCATAAAGCATAAATCCGACACACGCTCTCACATCCCTTCCATCGAGGAGGCCGGCATAGAAAGCGCAAGCTCCAAAGTGAAGGAGAAATCCGCTGCGGAATATCCGGTCAATCCCATTGTTCACCGCGGCCAGGACCCGGAACTTTTCTGGCTCAATAAATACGGCCATGACGACCGCGAGGATCTTCTGAAAATAGACATCCGGTCCTTGTACCGTCATGAGCATATATCCCCTGAGCTCCTTATAAAGAACTTTTACCGGTTGAAAGAGGCCGACGATGTCCAGGGCGATCTTTTCAGTGTCAACGAGCTCTTTGGTAATGCTCTCGAAATCGAGGAGATAGAAAAAGTATCTGAGTATTACAAACACCAGGATGGCTGGTCTAACCGTCTCATCCAGGGCGACAGCCTCCTCGTGATGACCTCCCTCCTCGAGCGCGAGGGCATGGCGGGAAAAATTCAGATGATCTACATCGACCCTCCCTACGGTATCAAATACGGCTCCAACTGGCAGATGCATTTGCACGGCCGTGATGTGAAGGACGGGAGTGACGAGCATCTCACCGGCGAGCCGGAGCAGATCAAGGCCTACCGCGACACCTGGGAGCTGGGGATTCATTCTTATTTGAGCTATCTGCGTGATCGGCTTCTGGTGGCTCGCGAGCTTCTTACCGAGAGCGGGTCCTGTTTTGTGCAGATATCCGATGAGAATGTTCATCTGGTAAGATGTTTGATGGATGAGGTTTTTGGGAGTGAGAATTTTGTAAGCGAAGTAATCTTCAGAAAAAAATTAATGCCTCTTGGGAGTATTACATTAGAGACAATGAATGATTTTGTTATTTGGTATTCAAAAGATATTAATCAAGTGAAATATCGTCAGTTATACGTTCCACAAGATATTCAAGGAAAATCCGATTGGTGTCATTATGAATTACCCGACGGTGTTCGTAATAAAATGAATATAAATGAAATTCACAATCATCGTTTATTACCAAAAGATGCAAGGATATTTAAGTTATTTTATCAAAAACCACCTACATATTCAGAACAAAACAATTTTACAATTCTTTATAAAGGAGAGAACATTTCTCCTCCGAAAAACTGGTGTTGGGTAACCAACAAACTTGGCATGGAAAGATTGATAAAGCTGAATAGATTAGAAAAAGCAGGTTCAACATTATCTTATGTTCTGTATCTTGACGATTTTCCTTTTATGAAACGGACAAACATTTGGGATGATGTCATGGGCGCCCAAAACAAACAATATGTTGTTCAAACGACAGAAAAAGTCATTCAACGTTGCCTTCTCATGACTACTGACCCCGGCGACCTGGTGCTCGACCCTACCTGCGGCTCCGGAACTACCGCCTATGTTGCCGAACAATGGGGCCGTCGCTGGATCACAATCGATACCTCGCGCATTGCATTGAACATTGCCAAAACGAGGCTTATGACAACAACCTTTCCGTACTACAAGCTCTACGATGAAAAGGGAAAGGACATCCGGCAAGGATTCATATATAAGAAAGTGCCTCATATCACTTTAAAATCTCTCGCAAACGACGAGCCGCCGGAAGATGAAACTCTGTACGATCAACCGGAAGTAGACAATAAAAGCCTTCGCGTTGCCGGTCCCTTCACCGTCGAAACGCTCCAGGCATTCGAGCCGGAATCACCGGAAGCCATCGACGAATCCACCAACACTGATGATCTGCAGAACTTCGAGGACCGTATCTTCGAGCATATGAAATCCGCCGGTATAAAGAATGGTCTTAAAAACGAGACCGCCATCTTCATTCGCATCGAGCGCCTCGCTTCCGGCTGGCTTCATGCCGAAGGTTTCTATAATACGCCGAAAGGTGAAAGGAAGGCTTATTTGCATATCGGCCCCCGCTTCGGCACCGTGAGCCGCCAGGCGGTCAACGAAGCCGTCAAGGAATGCCGCACCCGTGGCGATGCCGACTGGCTCATCATCCTCGGCTTTTCCTTCGAGAGTAACATCGCCAACGAAAATGTGACCACCAGCATGGGGAGCTTCGAGGTCACCAAGACCCGTATGCATGATGACTTGATGCAGGAAGGGCTCCTGAAAAGGGACAAAAAGGCGGCATCTTTTGTAACCATCGGCGAGCCTGACATTAAATTGATTAAAGAAGGAAGCGGCAAAGACCGCACAGTCAGGGTTGAGATTAAAGGTCTTGACATCTACGACCCCATCAAGGACGAAGTGAAACCCCGCAATGTCGCAGACATCGCTTACTGGATTGTCGATGATGACTACGACGGCTCCAACTTCATCGTCCGCCAGGTCTTTTTCTGCGGCGGTGATAAAGACGAGTTTGACAAATGGCGCCGCGGCCTTGATGATATCGCGAAACGCGGCGCAAAGAAGAAAG
>MIBJ01000077.1 GCA_001829495.1 Spirochaetes bacterium RBG_16_49_21
TTTATATTCATTTTGAAATCCTCCTCTTGTTTGGTCTTGTCGTGATTCCATTCAATTGGAGGATTTCATTTATTAATACTACTTTTTGATTTTGCTCCTTTTTTATTGTTTAGGAATAATTACTGATTTTCGTTAGAGAATTATCGTGAACAAGAAGAAAATCTATCGTATTTTTGAGAAAAACCAGTGGTTTGTGCACCATCGGACGGTCACCCCCAAACCCAGAGTGAAGGCGATCAGGAGCCGATGCGAAAAGAGTAATACTCGCCGGGCAATAGATGTGACGGGATGATGTTTATGATGCATATGATTCAAAAAAAGAGAGGCTTCAAGAGCAAAATTATCAAATTGAGTTGCAATTAAGAAGATTGAAACGATCTATGTGAATTAAACAAATCACCCCTGCACCCGCACCCGCGCGTCCAGGGCGATTGCGCCTGAGCCGTCGGCAAGTATCCGGACCGGGTTGACGTCCAGCTCTTTTATTTCAGGGAATTGCGCGAGAAGGTGGGAAACGCGCACAATCATGTCGATGTAAGCCTCGATATCGCCGGATTTTCCGCCCCGGATCCCCTTGAGTATACTATACGATTTCAACTGCCGCAGTTTATCCGAAATCTCTTCACGATTTGCAGGACACAAGAGTATTTTCAGATCCCTGAAAACCTCTATATAAATGCCGCCGAATCCGAAAAACACGACCGGACCGAATGAGGGGTCCTGTTTTCCGCCGATGAACAGGTCGTACCCTTCGCCCGCCATTTTAACGACCCGCGCGCCCTCGAATTTAGCCTCTCTTTTGTAGGCGGTCAGGTTGTCCCGCAGCCGGTCGAATCCTTTTTTCGCTGCTTCGCCGTCCGTTACACCGACGATCACCCCGCCCGCTTCGGATTTGTGCAATGCGTCGGGAGAGACAACTTTGAGCACGACCGGGTAGCCGATTTTCCCGGCGATTGCCGCGGCCTCGTCGCGGTTCTTGGCCTTTGCCGACCGGGCTGCCGGAACTCCGCAAAGGTCTAAGAGCTCCATGGAATCCTCTCCGGTATCTCCGGGGTGTTTCGTGATCCATTTTTTTAAAGCGCTGATGTCAAACCCTTCGGGAAGCCTGTATTCGATGCCCCTCCGGCTGCGCCGCGCATGGAAGTCGTGCTGTTTTTTCAGCGCCATTATCGTTTCCTCTATGGTGTCGAACAATGGGAAATTGAGGTTTTGCTTTATCTGCGAAATGGTCTTCGACAGTCCGAACAGGCACACCGCCAGCGGTTTGCCGGACGAGAGCATCGTCCCGGTCGCCTCTGCGGAAATATCGGTATGGAACATCTTGTAGAACACATCCTCTCCGCGCGGCATATGGGGCCATTGACTCACGTACATGGCGCCGTCGACGTTCTCGTTATGCATTACCGAGTAGAATATATGCGCCTGCAGATTGGGGTCATAGATGTCGCCCATGTCAAGCGGGTTGGAGAAATTGATGACCCCGGCGTTGGAAAAGCCTTTCAGGCTGTCGTAGAATTTTTCACCCGGGTCCGCGAATTGAAAGCCGCTCTTCTGGCACAGGTCGGCCATCATGACGGTTATGCCGCCGGCGGGGCTCATCATCATCAATCTATTCCCCTTCATGGGGGGGAGCTCGAAGGCCTTGGACACGGAGATGATCTCGTTTAAATGAGACACGCGCAGTATGTCGGCGCGTTCGAACGCCGAATCGATGATCTCATCGTCGTTTGAAAGGGCTGCGGTATGGCTCATGGCCGCCCTTTGTCCGGCCGCGGTGTTGTTCGCTTTAAGAATTATGATCGGCTTGTCGATTTTCTCCGCCGCCTGAAGGAGCTCTTTGCCCCGCGGAATGCTTTCCAGGTACATGCAGATGATCTTCGTGTCCGGGTCGCGGCCGAAATATTCCAGAAAGTCCACTTCATCGAGATCGAGCTTGTTTCCGATGCTCGCAAATTTCGCCATTCCCAGGTTCTCATCGGTCATGAAGTTCCAGAGCATGAGCCCGATCCCGCCGCTCTGGGCGATGATTGAAAGCCCTCCCTTGGGAGGCGGGAAGGACGGGACGAACGGGAGGCACAGGCCGTTGGCCGTGTTGGCCACGGTCACGCCGTTCGGCCCGACGAAGCGGATGCCGTGTTTCCGCGTCTTTTCCAGCAACAGGTCCGCAAGGTTTTGGCCTTCCTGGTTGAGCTCGTTGAAGCCGCCGCTCGGTATCGCCATTCTCCGTACCCCGAATTCACCGCATTCGTCCACAATACCGGGGATAAATTTGGCAGGCACCAGGGCGTAAACCAGATCGGGAACGATGGGGAGATCCTTGACGCTTTTGTACATCCGTATACCCTCAACCTCGACGTCCTCGGACTTGGGATTTACCCCGAATATCCTTCCTTTGTATCCCCACCTGATCAGATTCTCCAGAACCAGCCTTGGGATGTTGCTTGTTTTGGATGACAGGCCTACGATCGCCAGCGATTCAGGGTAGAATAATTTTTCCACGGTGTTCTCCTGTTTCCGAATGGTTTTTCATGAAAATTTCAGGACTTCTTGAAGAGAGGACAATTGCAGTATCCGTTTGATATTTTCCGAGCTGTTGATAATCACGAGGGTTTTGCCGTTTTCCTTGAGTTTCTTCATCAATGTCAATAAGGCCCGAATGCCGGATGAATCAATGTAGTGCGCAGCAGCCAGATCAATCCGGACGTTCTTATTGTAATTGAGGATATTCTCGATCTCATCAGTGAAAGGCCGTATCGTTGTGGATTCGATGTTCCCCTCGATGCTTACGAGCACCATGTCGTTGGATTTTTGGATTGTAATGTTCATCTCCACCCCCGGTTAATCCGGTCTTTGAAGCGCCCGCAGCCTTGAATGAAACGCCGTTTCATGGCATTGAGTGATAAATAATATAAATAATAAGGGGGGATATTTATGTCAACCAAAGTACGGTCCGGCCATTATATTATTATTTGATTCGTTGTCTGCCCGAGCTCCGGAAAAAAATTCAATTGACATCCGGCGTATAACGCTTTTGATAGTTACCATTCCCCTGTATAGTGCGTATGAATAATTTACGGTATATCCATTTTATTGTACTGACCGCGCTTTCATTCTACGCCTGTTCAAGGAGCGGCAAAGTTATAATAAGCTTTACCGGCGATATCATGATGCATATTCCGGTTAAGACCTGCGCCCTTTCCCGTAATAAGATAGACGATAACACCAAGAAATCCCTCAACAACAGAGGCTTTGATTTCCTCTTCCAGAGGATTAAAGGTTCTCTCCGGAGCTCGGACATCGCGGTCGGCAACATGGAGTTTCCCGTGTCCCCGCCCTTTGAGGGCAAGCCGAAAATTTTCAATTGCCATCCGGATGTTATTCCCGCAATGAAAGAGGCCGGCTTTACCATCCTCCATATCGGCAATAACCATATTCTCGACCAGGGTGAGCAGGGGGTCATCCATACGATGGAGTTTATCCGGAACAGCCGTCTGGACTATCTCGGCGTTGCCGCTGATGAGCCGGCTGCACGGGCGGGGATCGTCAAGGATATTCATGGAATCAGGGTCGGTTTTATCGGTTATGCCGGATACCTGAATTACCCGATGCCGAAAAAACAGAAGAGGTTTCATCTGAACTGGTTCTATGATAAGGACAACGTCGAGCGCGATATTGACGGGATGCGGAAACGGTGCGATTATCTGGTCATGGTCGTGCATACGGGCGTTGAATATAATTCCCGCCCCCGCTCAATGGATACTGCTATCATGAAGTCGTACATCAACCGCGGGGTTGACCTTATTATAGGTCATCATCCGCACCTGCTCCAGCCGGCTGAAAAGGTTACGGCGTCCGATGGGAGGGTCTGTTATATTTTTTATTCGCTCGGGAATTTCATCTCCAACCAGGACGCAAAGGCGCAGTTTTATGTCAACGGCGCGGGTTTAACAACCAGGGACTCAATAATTCTCCGCTGCATACTGTCGCATTCCGGCTCAAGCGGGAGGCCTATAGTCCGGTTTGAGATTGAGCCGATCCTTACGATCAATGAAAGGGGCCACGGATCGCAGATAATACAGACTGTATCCGTCAAAGAAGAAATAGAAAGCCTCAAAAAAAGGTACGCCCGTGCCGATGAAATAGAAAGGGTTGACATAAACAGGAGGATACTGAATCTGTACCAAAAATCGAGGGCTATAAAGGCATGGTTTCTTATGAATGCCGGCGGCACGGAAATAACATTTACAGAATAACAGCGTATGGGTGATAAATTAAAACTATCGAGACGATCGATAAAGGGGCATGAGTTCATCGATATCTCCGGGGATATCATGGCTGACGGTTCAAAGGAGATCGTGAAATTTGTTAAAAAGGCCGTTGCCGGAAGAGACAGGGACGTATATCTTAATTTTGACGGGGTTCGGCACGTCAACAGTTCGGCCTTGTCCCAGATCATGCAATTGGTGCGGGATTTATCCGCAAAAAAAATCAACATTCTGCTTATGAATGTGAATGAGAAGATCATGAGCCTTATCAAAATCGCCGGGCTGCATAACTTTTTTAAATTTGTCAGCGACGAGGCCGCGCTCATCGATAAGATAGACAAAGAGACGCAAACGTAAAGTCTCGAGCCCCGCTCATCCCAGGATTAACTCGCAAAGCTTTCCGGTCCGTATAACCGGCGGTGCTTCGATTTTGTGAGGAAGATCGGCTCCTGAGAAAATGATATACGGATAAAGCTCGCGGATGATATGTTCGGGCAGCAGTCGGTCGAGAATCAGGGTATTGACCTCTGCGGAGAGTCCTGAAAGAATAGCGGGAACATTATCCTTATTGAATGCCCTATCCCCCTTTTCGTTGTAAATCCGCACCTCCCTGAAGAGAATCAGATGAATGCCGCCAAGGTCGATATATACCTGTATCGAGTTGCCGCAGCCGTCTGAATCCTGGACATCCATGATGGAGATTCTATCCTGACGGAGTCCGGTAAATTCCGCGATAAGCCGCTTTTCCTCCAGGGCAAGCTCCATGCCCAGGCGGGAGATGTATATCGTTGCCCCGGATATCGCGCAGGGTATCCCTGAAAATATCGGTGCGCGTTTTGCCTCTTGCGGATAGATTCGCGATTCGAGAGCCCCGCCGCCTGATCCATAAAAGCCGAAGCGCCGCAGCGTAAGGCTTGCGTAGAAACCGAGCTGTTCCAGCGCTTTCAGGAGGAATTCCTTGACGAATCCGGTCGGGTACGAGAGCACTGAGTGAGTGACGCCTCTCTGGTATAGTATCGACCTGACCTTGTTATAGAAGAGCGCCGGCATCAGAAATAAAAGAATCTCCACTGATGATGAGAAGGGGGCTGATTCGAGACGATAAATGCCTGATTGAGCCTTGTGCGGCTCAAATACAATGGATTCGTTTCTGGGAAAGAGCATCCCCGCGCCGATTGAAGACACCGCAGCCGCAATATCGTCGAAAAGCGGCAGGTATTCCGGATTGCGCTCCAGAAACGCACGGCCGCGAAGAATGTGCACCGGCCTGTTTTTAAGCAGGGCGAGCGACAGGGCCTGGCGGATCAGGAGCCAGTCGATATCCGTAAAATCGATTTCGAGCATATTAAACGATCTTAAATGATTTAAATGGGCGAATTGCAAAAAAATTTTGACAGGATGAACAGGATTAACGAGGCTTGCCGGAAAAAGCAAGAATTTCATGTTCACGGCATGAAAAAATTAACAGTCCGGTAATATTTTTTCTTTTTTTTAGTTTACACCGTTTACCGGATTATGTCATATAATCTTACTGGATAATTCAATTTATGGATTATCCATTAAGTCAGCCACGGAGGCACGGAGTTAACTAATTACTCGACTGAGGCGAGTTTTAGTTAAAGTAGTTCCCCTCCCTTGATGGGAGGGGCAAGGGGAGGGTGAGCTTTGGCATACAAAATCATCCGGTTGCTATGAATTAATCACCCCCACCCCGACCCTCCCCCGTCAAGGGGGAGGGAGTAAGAGAATGATTAATCTTACAATCTGGCGGCATATGAAAACTTTAAAAACAAAATTTATTTTCGTTACCGGAGGGGTCTGTTCCTCCCTGGGCAAGGGAATTTCCATTGCATCGCTCGGCCTCCTTCTTGAGGGACGCGGCTACAAGATATCGATCATAAAGATGGATCCGTATATAAACATCGATCCCGGAACCATGAGCCCGTATCAGCACGGGGAGGTGTACGTAACCGAGGACGGTGCTGAAACGGACCTGGACCTGGGCTATTATGAGCGGTTCACCAATGCCGTATATACCCGGAAGAACTCGGTCACAACCGGCCAGATATATTATACGGTAATACAGCGGGAACGGCGCGGGGATTATCTGGGCCGCACGGTACAGGTGATACCCCACATCACCGACGAAATCAAAAGCAGGATATATCACGTAGCCACGAACAATGATCTGGATTTCGTCATGGTGGAGATCGGCGGCACCGTGGGCGATATTGAGTCGATTCCGTTCCTGGAAGCCATCCGCCAGATTCGCCAGGACCTGGGCATAGGCCGGGTTCTGAACGTCCACGTGACCCTGGTGCCGACCATCGCGGTGGCCGGGGAGCTCAAGACCAAGCCCACCCAGCATTCGGTAAAGGAGCTTATGGAGCTCGGGATAATTCCCGATATCCTGCTCTGCCGCTCAAGCCAACAGCTTTCCCCGGAGCTGAAGAGCAAGATAGCCCTGTTCTGCAATGTGACGGAGCGGAACGTCATACCGGCCCTTGATATCAAGGGCTCGATCTATGAAATCCCCTTCATGTTCCACGACAATGATTACGACACGATCGTGCTTGAACATTTTAACATGGAGAAGAAGCGCCTGGCCATATCCGCATGGGACAAGTTCATGAAGTTCCTCTTGAATCCGGAAAAGGGGGTGCGGATCGCCGTAGTCGGCAAGTATATCTCACTTCAAGATTCGTATCGCTCCATTTACGAGGCGATTCTCCACGGCGCTGTGGCGAACAGGGCGCGGCTTGAGATCGTCAGGGTCGATTCAGAGGATATTGAGAAGAATCCTGACGGGATCGGCGATCTGTTTAAAGATATCGACGGCATACTGGTGCCGGGCGGTTTTGGAGACCGGGGGATTGAGGGAAAGATCCTTGCGGTGTCTTATGCGCGCCGGAATCTGATCCCGTTTTTCGGCATATGCCTCGGGCTGCATTGCGCGGTTATTGAATTTGCCCGCAATGTGTGCGGCCGTGCCAATGCCAATTCGCGGGAATTCGATCTTGAGACCAAGGATCCGGTCATATCCCTCCTGGAGGATCAGGAGATCGTACTGGAAAAGGGGGGCACCATGAGGCTCGGCGCTTACCGGTGCGACTTGCAGAAGGGGAGCAGGGTCAGGGAAATCTACGGCAAGGATTCGGTCATGGAGCGGCACCGCCACCGGTATGAATTCACCAACAGATACCGGGAGCTGTTTCAAGCAAACGGCATGTTTTTTGGAGGGATTCATTCTGCCAGCAATCTCATTGAAACCATTGAGATTCCGGATCACCCCTGGTTCATTGCCACGCAATTCCATCCGGAGTTCAAATCGAAACCCATAGAGCCGCACCCTTTGTTTAAGGATTTCATCAGGGCCTCGATTCAAAACAGAAAGAATTAATTTCTTGACTCATCCGTGAATAGGTATCTACTCAACATGTTTTAGGGGAGGTATTAAACAGTCCCGGAATTTATATATACAATAGTAACCGTGGAGAGCAACAATGAGACGATATATCAGAAAGGTTCTCGTGCCGGTAGATGGATCCAAGCCTTCGAAAAAAGCGCTGGAGATGGCAATCGTCATAGCCAAGGAATCGCACGCAAAATTAACGGTGCTGGAAGTGGTCGAGGAGTTCGGGCCGCTTCCCGGATTTTACGGGGCCGCTCCGGAGGGAGTCGACCGCGTAAAATGGCTCTCTGAGCAGAGATTTGAGAACGTCCATCCGATGCTCGATAATGAGAACGTGGAGTGGGACCGGATTGTCGTGGAGGGTTATCCGGCCGACAAGATATGCGAGATCGCGGAAAAGGGAAAGTATGACATGATCGTTATGGGGAGTACGGGCCGCTCAGCAATAAGCCGCTTTCTTATAGGATCAATATCAGACAGGGTGGTTCATCACGCGCATTGCAGTGTATGCGTGGTGAAATAAAAAAAATCGAGTAATGTTGGCCGTTAACGTTATTTTTAGGTAATTTTAAACAGAGGGGACACTATATCTGCTCGGCGGTGATGGATTTTATGACAATATCTCTCCATGCGGGCTTGAAACAGTCGCCCAGACTGGTAATGAACCAGACCTTGAAACAGGCCATTGAGCTCTTACAGCTGTCAACCGTCGAACTGTATGAAAAGATAACCCTGGAGCTTGCTGAAAATCCCCTGCTCGAAGAGGAGGCTCCCGTGTCCGCGCCTTCTATGGATGAATCCGGTCTGGCGCGGGGCGTCGATCATATTTTGGCGGGGGACGAAACGGACCTCTCAACGGTTGAAGAGCGCGAGATCGATTTCTGCGATACAAGCGACAGCGGTACTGTCGACAATGAAGAGATAAATAAAAGAAACAAATACCTGGAGACCCTCATTACCCGTGAAGAGTCCCTGGCAGAGCATCTGCTGTGGCAGGCCCGGCTTGCGGCGCGGACCGAGGCCGACCTCGATCTCTATCAGGTCATTATCACGTCGCTCGATGGGAATGGATTCCTGGGAACTGATTTCCAGCTCTTTATCAAGGAGAGCGGGTATGCGGAGGATGATGTCGGCAGGGCTCTCTCAGCCATTCAGCTCTTTGATCCGGTCGGCTGCGCGGTACCGGGCGTGCGCGAAAGCCTGATCGTCCAGTGCCGGCACTATTTTTCCACGGAAACACTGCTCGTGCGAATTCTGGCCGATTATTTCGAAGAATTTGAGCACCTGGATTACAAGAAGATCGCGCGATCCCTAAACCTTCCCGTAAGCCGCATCATGGAGCAGGGCAAGATCATTCATAACCTGGACCCTTATCCCGGCGCCCATCATTGCAGCGGGGTGATCCGGTATATCATACCCGATGTTGAGGTCAGGCTTGTGGATGGAGAAATCATCGTGAGCCTCAATGACGACTGGATCCCCCCGCTCCGCATCAGTTCCTACTATAAATCCCTTTTAAAGAAAAAAAACATTGAAAAAGAATTGAGGGATTATATTCAGGATAAAATGCAATCGGCCCGGCATCTAATGAAGAATATCGCCAGCAGGCGCAACACCATACTCAGGGTCGCCCGCTCAATCATGGAGCATCAGCGGGAGTTTCTTGCCCGCGGGCCGGGCCATCTCAAGCCCTTGACGCATTCGGATATCGCCGCAGAGGTGGATATGCATGAATCGACCGTGAGCCGGGTAACGAGCAATAAATATGTTCAGACAGCCTGGGGGGCGTTCGATCTGAAATGTTTTTTTGTTTCCCGGATAAAGTCGGGATGCAATGACCTGGATGCATCCTCAGACAAGGTCATGAGGCTCATGAGGGACATCATCGAGCGGGAAGATTCGGGCAGGCCGCACAGCGATGAGGAGATCGTCTCAATACTGGGCAAGGCGGGCGTGCGGGTCGCCCGTCGAACAGTCGCAAAATACCGGGGAATGCTGCATATTCCCCCTTCTCATAAACGAAAGAAAATTAATTTAATCAAGGCGGGGGAGTCGATATGAATATTACGGTAACCGGAAGGCATGTGAATGTCTCGGACAGCCTGAGAGATTATGCCGGAAAAAAAATCACAAAGCTGGATCGATATTTTAACCAGCTCATAGACGCGCATGTTATCCTGAGCGCTGAAAAGCTCGACCATGTTTCAGAGGTCGTGATAAACGGCGACGGGGTCCAGTTTCACGGGAAGGAAAAGGCCGCCGATTTTTTTTCATCCATTGACCTTCTGTTTGAGAAAATGGAGAAGCAGATCAGACGGCATAAGGAAAAGCACCAGATGCACAAGGGCCCGGAAAAGGGCGAGGCGTCCGGCGATTTGACCGGCGTCAAGGAAAAACAGGTGATTCTGCGCCAGGTGAGCGACAAGCCGGTGGACAACGTGGAAGCTTTTCTTCAGATGCGTATCGACAAGAAGGAATTCATACTCTTCAAAAGGGAAATTAACCGGATTGAAGCCGATCCCGCTTCGGCGAATAAGAACTATGCGCTCATATACCGGGACCTTACCGGACTCAAGATGATTGAGGTTCCCGCCGACCGGTCACCGAGCGGCCCGGCAGAAAACAAATACCTGGTGTATGACCTCGCCGTACTGGATGATTCCGTGACGGATCCGAAAATTGAGTTCACGATAAATAATTCCTTTGATGTTCCGAAACTGACGCTTCATGAGGCCCTAGTGGAGATTGAAAAATCCGCTCACCAGTTTCTGCCTTTTTATAACACGGAATCTCAGGTCATCAATGTCATCTACAAGAATGGGAACGCGTACGAGGTCATGGTTCCCGGTTTTTAGAATGGAAGAAAAGATACAGCTGAAAAATTTTTTGGGTGATACCGGGAGCATAGACCTCCAGATACGGCTCGTGGCCGGGAAAGCGGGGCTTGATAAGGAGATCCGCGTGGGAGATATTAACCGGCCCGGACTGACGCTCGCGGGATTTTATGATTTTTTCGCCTACGACCGGATTCAAATATTCGGCCTCGGAGAGTGCGCGTATCTGCGCCAGCTCACGCAGGAAAAAAAAAGAGAGGTGCTGGAAAAGTTCTTCTCGTACAATGTGCTCTGCTGCATATTCACCACGGACGAGGAGCCGGACCGGTTCTTCATCGACTATGCAAATAAGAAGGAAGTTCCTGTTTTCGTCACCAAAAAGGATACCACCAAATTCACCAGCTCGCTCATTTATCTATTAAACGAGGCGCTGGCCCCGTCAGTCAGTATTCATGGGACATTTGTGGATGTTTATGGTGTGGGAGTCCTTCTCATCGGGAAGAGCGGGGTGGGGAAAAGCGAGTGCGCCCTGGAGCTTGTCGAACGGGGGCACCGGTTTATCGCCGACGACGTTGTCATCGTCAAGCGGGTGGATGAATCCATATTGATGGGGAGCGGCTCATCTCTCCTCAAGTATCACATGGAGATTCGGGGGCTGGGGATTATCAATGTGAGTGATATATTCGGCATCCGCTCAATAAAAAACAGGGAGCGTGTGGAACTCGTGGTGGTCATGGAAGAGTGGGAAAAGAATAAGCAATATGACCGGCTGGGGCTTGAAGAGCAGGTGTACACGATTCTGGAAATAAATATTCCGAACATTGTGATTCCGGTCAGGCCGGGGCGGAATATCCCCATTATTGTCGAGACTGCGGCGCTCAATCAGCGTCTGAAAAGGCTCGGCGTCTATTCCGCCCGGGAGCTGGATAAAAATATTCAGGAGTCCCTCAAGAGGAGGGATGCCGGAGAATGACGGAGCGGGAAGTCGTCGTGAAAAGCAATGCCGGCGTGCATGCCCGGCCGGCCATGATGATCGTGAGAGAGGCAATGAAGTATCCGTGCGAAGTGAAGCTCATTAAGGACAACATTGAAGCGGATTGCAAATCCATCATGTCGGTACTGGGACTTGCCATTATCTCCGGAACGAAGCTGATTGTGAGGGCCGACGGCGAGGGGGAGTCAAATGTCGTTGAGTCCATAGTAGCGATGATTGAAAATAACTTCAGATCGAATGAAGAATCTGCTTAAAAAATTAAATCTCTTTACCGATGAAACCCGGATTCAGGACGTCCTCTTCCTGGTGGGAATTTTTGTATTCATCGCAATCCTCATTATCGGCCTCTTCCCCGGAAAGAACGTCATGATCGTGAAAAGCCAGGAGTTCTTCATCTATGCCGTCATGACCGTTCCCCTTGTGGCGGCTCTGTACTTCATCGTCATGTCCCTGCGGCGGCACCTGTATACCGAACCGGCCCAATTCGGCTCAAGCATCCGGAAGAAGATGGCAATGGCGTTTGTGTTCGTGGCCATTCTTCCCTCGCTCCCGATCGTGCTCACTTCAAACTACCTGCTCAATCAGACCCTGTCGGGCCTTATTTTTGACAAGACTTCGCAGGCTCTCACCGAGGCTGTGTCGATGTCAAACGAGCCGGTGGTGCAGATGAAGCTGGGGATACACCGGGAGATGGAAGCGCTTAAGTACCAGCTTGATAACCGGACCCTGTCCGTGGACTTCCGGGAAGGAAGGGAATATCTCCGTTCAATATACACAAAGAAAGGGATGACGCTGTTCATATTTAACTTTTTTCCCGGTGAAAAAGGGAATGCATTGTGGCGGGTCGATCCGGTATCCGAGGATTTCGAGAAAAATTTCATGGATTTTTTCCGGATTGCCGGTTTCGATGACGGCATCAGGATCGATAAGCTCTCCATACAGGAGATTGATTTCCTGGCCGGGTCGCTACGGTATAAACAGTATCTTCTGGTTCTCTGCAAAAACATCCCCGAGGACATAGCGAAGCGCGCTCAAATTTTCACGGATTCCCTTGCCGACCACAAGAGGCTGGCGAATACTATAAATGAATTGAAGTCGAACAGCGGTATGTACCTGTTCGGGCTCATGCTTTTTATCGTCCTTGTTTCAGTACTGATGAGCCTGTATCTTTCAAAGAACATCACCAAACCGGTCTTAAAGCTTTCCGAGGCGGCGCAGGACGTGGCCAAAGGGAATTTCGATGTCTCCCTGTACCGGGAGTCGGAGGATGAGCTGGGGACTCTGTTTAAGTCTTTCAACCGGATGGTATACGAGCTTAACCGGAACCGGAAGATCATCTATCAGAAGCAGCGGCTCGAGGCCTGGCGCGAGATGGCCCGCCAGGTCGTCCATGAAATAAAGAATCCCCTCACCCCGATCAGGCTTTCGGCGGAGCGGATCCGGAAACAGTTTTCAGAAAACCACCCTGATATCAAGAATATAGTTCTGACCGGAACCGAGACGATCATTGAGGAAATCGGCGTGCTCATGAACATACTTTCGGAGTTCACTGAATTCGCCCGCCTGCCCGAGATGAAGCCGATGAAGACCGACATCAACGCCCTGCTCGAAAGCTGCGTAAAATTTTTTTCCAGCCATGAGCAGATACATTTCCATACCATCATCGACAAACAGATACCCGAAATCTATATTGACAAGAGACTGATGAAACAGACACTGAATAATCTGATACAGAACGCGATCGATGCGGTCGGCGTAGAGGGCAATATATTCGTCAACTCCGCCTATGTGGCCGTGAACGGCACCGGTCTTGTGAGAATCATCATCCGCGATGACGGCATCGGGATCAAGGAATTCGACAAGGATAAAATATTCACTCCGGGATTTTCGACCAAGTCTTCAGGCAGGGGGATCGGGCTGGCCATTGTCGAAAAAATCATCATGGAACACCGGGGTGAGATAACCTGCAAATCCGAATACGGGAAGGGAACGGAATTCATCATCGACCTGCCCATCGATACTAATGAAGGACAGAATCATGGCAAAAATACTGATCGTTGACGACGAAATAAACATCATCAAGACCCTGAGCTCCATCCTTACGGATGAGGAGCATATCGTGTACTCAAGCAAAAACGGGGAAGAGGCAAGGGAATTTCTGCGCACCAATGACGTGGATATGGCCATACTGGACGTATGGCTCCCCGACGTTGACGGCATCGACCTGCTTGAGCAGATCAAGAGCCTGTATCCGGACACGGCCGTGATCATGATATCGGGCCACGGCTCCATCGATATCGCGGTGAAATCCACCAAGCTCGGGGCATATGACTTTATCCAGAAGCCGCTGTCCATGGAACGCGTCATCACTTCCGTGAACAACGCCCTCGAGCATATGAGGCTTCGCAAAGAGAACATAAAGCTCCGGAAGGAGTTTCATATCGACGAGGAGATGATCGGGAATTCGCCCCGGATCGATGAGATCAGGGATATCATCGAAACCGCGGCCAAGACCAACGCCCGTGTCTTCATCACCGGGGACAGCGGCACCGGCAAGGAGCTCGTCGCGCGGGCCATCTATTACCGCTCGAAGCGCTCAGACAAGCCTTTTGTCAAGGTGAACTGCGCGGCGATTCCGAACGAGCTCATTGAGAGCGAGCTTTTCGGCCATGAGAAGGGCGCCTTTACCGGAGCGATCAATCGGCGGATGGGCAAGTTCGAGATCGCCAACAAGGGCACCATGTTCCTCGATGAGGTCTGCGACATGAGCGCTTCGGCACAGTCAAAGGTGCTTCGCGTGCTCCAGGAAAACCAGTTCGAGCGGGTCGGCGGGAATGAGACGATTACCGTGGACGTGCGGGTGATCGCCGCGACGAACGTGGACGTTAAAAAGGCGGTGGAGGAAGACACCTTTCGCGAGGACTTGTACTACCGGCTGAACGTCATACCCATACACATGCCGACCCTGGCTGAGCGGATCGAAGATTTTCCCCTGCTGGTAAATTACTTTCTCGAGCGCTTCGCCGAGGAGCACGGGTTGGGGATAAAGCAGATAGACGATGCGGGCATGAAGGATCTCACCCGGCATAGCTGGCCGGGTAACGTGCGGGAGCTTAAAAACGTGATCGAGCGCCTTTCCATCATGGTGCCGGGCGAGTCGATCGGCAGGGATGATATCCGCAAACACCTGGAAGCTTACGACTATGACGATTTCATGACCAAGGACATATCCTCTTTGAAGAAAGCCAGGGAAGAATTTGAGAAGGATTATATCCTCAAGGTGCTGAAGAAGAATGAAAGGAACATCACGCTTGCATCCAAGGAGTTGGGCATAGAGCGAACGAATCTGCACCGGAAGATCAAGCAGTACAATATAAATATCAACAAAATATGATATGGACAAAAATGTTCTCTATCATGACCTGATCGCATTGCTTCAAAATAATTTTCTCCGAAGCCGTCTGCTTCTTTACCGGGGAGAAGCTGAATCCAAACTCCTCTCAGACTGGATTGTGCATGACGCCGATCTCGGCAGGACGCTCGTCGGCATCGAGGACCTGAAGCAATTGATCGAGAAGTGCAACCGGTGCAACGATGCTGAAGACCGAAAGTTCGGCATCGGCAGCGGCGCCAACCGCGTCATGATCATACTCAACGCGCCGCAGCTCGTCAATGTTCTGGAGCGGAAGGTTCATAAAAAGGAGTCCGTGGAACTATTAAAGAAGATGATCCAGGCCGCCAAAATCAAATTCAATGAATGCTACATCACCAATCTGGTGAAATGCGACGTCCGCGATTCCCTGATGAAGCCGAGCCAGGTCGTCAAAAACTGCGAATCGATCATCACTGCTGAAATTGAAATCATGAAACCCCGCATAGCCGTCGTTTTCGGCGATATACTTCCCCTGCAAGATATAATACAGGAATCAAGGGATATCCACTGGTTTAACATCGAGCATCCGATCACCCTCATCAAGAACCCGGAGCTGAAGCGGCAGGCATGGACCACTCTGAAGCTCGTCATGGCCAAAATGAAGGAATTAAATTTTCAATAGGGTATTTAGCGGCTATTTTGTTCCAAGTTTTTTTGACAGCAGGGACTTAACGAGCGAGCCGTCCGCCGTTCCCTTAAGCTCTTTCATGATCTCTCCCATGACCCTGCCGAAATCCTTGTTCGTGATTGTTCCCAGGGCGGAGAGCTTGTTCTCCTTATTGTGGGATGTAATGGTTTTTTCGGCAGGAAAAATTCTGTCAATTATTATTTCTTTCTTATGTCTCCTTTTAAATTGACTTCTCACGTCGTTTCCTGATATTGTCGTGTCATGCCCTCACCCCCTGGCCCCTCTCCCATTAAGGAATGAAAAAAGGAGAGGGGGGAGCAGAAGGATGAAGTGTAGGGAACGGTCGCGACCGTTCCCTACACGATTCGAAAACCCGACTGTAGAGACGCAATGCATTGCGTCTCTACAGTCGGTAGGGTGCGCGGCAGCGCGGGTGAGGGCGAAGAAAGTATATCTATGTTCGCCGACGTTTACATCGGATATCCCCTTGAAGGGAGCTTTACCTACCGCATCCCCGCTGGAATGGATGTTGCAATGGGTAAGCGCGTGATGGTCGACTTCGCCGGCAGGCGCAAGGTCGGGTTTGTCCATCGCGTGCATGACCGGGAGCCGGAGGGATTCGAGGTAAAGGATGTCCAGGAATTGTTGGACCCTGAGCCGATATTCGACCAGAGGCTCCTTGATCTCGCGCATTACGCGGCCGGAACGTATCTGGCGACGACCGGCGAGGCATTGGCCATGGCCCTCCCGTCAGGGCTGCGGCAGTCGAAAAGATACAAAATCCCCTATGAGAAAAAAGAGCCTTCCGGTATAACCTTGAATGACGAGCAGGTCGCGGTCTACAACGAGATCATTGCCTCGGCCGGGAAAGGCGCATTGTCCCATCTCATTTTTGGAATTACCGGCAGCGGCAAAACCGAAATCTACATAGAGACGGCGAAGTATCTGCTGCGCCGGGGGCTTTCGGTGATCTATCTGGTGCCGGAGATATCCTTGTCCTCCATGATCTTCGAGCGGATATACAGCGTGTTCGGCGACGATCTCATCATTTATCACAGCCGTCTGACGCCGAACCAGCGCCTGTATAACTGGATCCGCTTCTACCGGGGCGAGGTGCGTGTGGCTGTCGGCACCAGATCCGCCGTTTTCCTCCAGTGCCCCAGACTGGGCATGATCGTCATCGATGAAGAGCACGACGGCTCGTATAAGGAGCAGAGCGCACCCCGGTACAATGCCCGGCGCATCGCCCTGTACCGAAGCAGGGCTGAAGGTGCGCTGGTAATCATGGGATCAGCCACGCCCGGGATCGAGACCCTGTACGCGTGCGAACGCGGCGCCGTACAGCTTCATACCCTGACAAAGCGCTATGGGAATGCGGCCCTTCCCCTGATAGAAATCGTGAAGCTTAACTCGGCCCGGCCCTCGGCGATCATATCCTCGATCCTTAAGCTCCATACCAAGCGGGCGGTTGACGCGGGGAAGCAGGCGATTTATCTGCTGAACCGGCGGGGATTCGCGCCCATCGTGATATGCAATCAGTGCGGCTGGAGCGTGAAATGCCCCCAGTGCACCATCAGCATGAATTTTCACCGGGACCGGATCATGCGCTGCCACTACTGCGGTCTTCAGCGGAGCGCACCGGTGCGGTGCGGCGCGTGCGGCTCCGAAGATCTGTCAAAGCTCGGATCAGGCACCCAGAGGATCGAGGATATCATCTCAGCCGCATTTAAGGGATTCCGTATTTTCCGCCTTGACCAGGATTCCTCCCGCAAAAAGGATACGGTTCCCGACCTTATCGGGAAGATGAACCGGGGCGAGGTTGATATTCTTTTGGGAACTCAGCTTGTTGCAAAGGGATTCGATTTTCACAACATCATCCTGGTGGGCGTCCTGCTTGCCGATATCGGCATGAACCTTCCCGATTTCCGCTCGTCCGAGCGGATCTTTTCGCTCCTGCTGCAGGCGGCAGGCCGTTCCGGCAGGGGCCAGTCTCCCGGGAGGGTCATCATACAGACGCTGAACGACGAGAATCCGCTGTTTAAATTCATTTCGTCGCAGGATTACCGCGGATTTTATGAATCAGAGCTCAAGGTCCGGAAGATGCTTCGGTATCCCCCCTTTTCCCGCATGGCGCGCTTGCTGGTGCGCGGAAAAAATGAAGTCCGGGTAGAATCGTCCATCAAGAGCCTCCGGCTCGCGCTGGAGGAACATATTAAAACAAAGAATGATGCGATAAGTATACTCGGCCCTTCATCAGCTCCCTTGGGCAAGATCGGGGGAAACTACCGGCATCATATAATCCTGAAGTCCGAGGGTTTGGCCCCGCTGCGCAGCGCCATACTGGCATCGCGGGATGCCGTTTCCGGGAGGGACGTTTATCTGGAGATCGATATCGATCCGGTCGACCTACTGTAGCGCCTTTCTGCCGCCGAGCTCGATATTTATGATCGTGTCCAGTACCTCGGCAGGCCGGAACCCGTCGATCTTCCGGTTGCTGATAAATATGGTCGGAGTGCCGTTAATGCCGAGCTTGTTCGCCAACTTAATATGCTCTTCAAGCTGGCGTGCGGTTTTGGCGGAATTCATTAAAATCCGGAATTTTCCGCTGTCGATGCCCCTGCGCTCCCCCGTGTCCATGAGCTTAAGAACATCAAGAGGCTTTTGAGAATCGTATGCGTGGTCAAGGCTCTGGTATTGTGAAAAGTGCTTTTTCATATAGTGCTCTAAAATTCCCGCCTCGGATGCTGCAAGGAACGCCCGTGATGCCGTGCATGAGTTTCTATATATGGTTCGGGACAAGGCAGGATTGCACCCTCTATCAAGGGGGAAGTTATAGTAGATTATTTTTATTTTGTTTTTATATTTCGATAAAAGGAATTCCTCGACGAGATAGAATTTGTAACAGTAGCTGCATAAAAAATCGCTGAATACAATGATCGAGAGTTCAGCTTTCGGGTTTCCTACCGCCATCCCGGTGTCCGGGAACTTTGCTTTTTCCACCGGTTGATTATAGAAATCTGTTATATATCCGGTGATCTGCCGGGCTGATAGTTTTTGATCATCAGCGGACCGGGATAGTGCTGTTTTCAGTTTCACGATTTGTGCAGTGGAGAATATAGAAAAGGGGAGGAGAAAAGCAAAGAGCACGAAGGATGCATAAAACGCCTTGCGGTCCGCGGGCGCTTTTTCTGCTGAAAAGATCTCTCTGTACAATCCCGGCAAAGACCAGTTTTCCCCGGCTTTCATCTTTCGGTGCCAGATTATAAGCAGGGCCAGAATGCCCAGGTTGATGAGATAGGTCGCCAGGCAGAGCCAGCAGGGTAATTTTACCGCAATGAGTACAATGCCCAGGGCGATATCCGCGGCGACCGCCACAGCCGACAGCGGCAGAAGCGACGCCAGGGAGTAAGCATAATACCGGCCGTCTGCGTAATCGGCGATCAGGATAATAAAAAGAACCAGCAGGTAATAGACAAGGCCATAGGAGGCCACCGGCATCCCGAACAGGGTCGAATAATCCGACTCCGCCAGGGCCCGGCAGGGATTGGCAAGCCCGTCGCCGCAGAACAGGCGGCTTATTGAGCTGTCCGGATTATAGTGCTGAAAGATCAGAATTCCCGAAATGATGGCGCCCGCGGCCGACAGGCTGAAGATTCCGTACACGAATTTTTTCATGGGCTAAACCTGCTTTAATAATATTTTTTGACCGCCCTACACCCGTATCATTGGATCAGTGAGCTTCTGGTGCTCTTCCAGGGCGAAGCGGTCGGTCATGCCGGCGATGTAGTCGGTGGCGGTACGGATGACGCCGTACCGGAAAAATTTTTTCTGGTAGTCGTGCGGCAGGGTGTCCGGATGCTCCGTATAAATCTGAAAGAGGTCCCGCACGACCTTTCCCGCCTTGATGGTCATGCGCGCGACCCGGAAATGCTGGTACAGATTGTCCATGAGGTATTTTTTAAGCTCAGCCGTAGCCGATCCGATCTCCGGGGAAAAGGCGACCAGCTTCTCCGTCGCCGTGGTCACGTCGCCGTAGCTTTTGACGGAGTATTGCTCGATCCGCCCCACCGTGTTTGCTATCAGATCCGACGCCAGAAGGTCTATGATCGACCTGATCACCCCCATTATTCTGATTTTCGCGTCGCCCTTGGCCTCATGAACGTACCGCCTCTCGCCCAACGACCAGATGGAGAGCTTTTTCACGTCGTTTAAGGATAGTATCCCGGACGAGAGGCCGTCGTCAAGGTCATGGTTGTTGTACGCTATCTCGTCCGCCAGGTCGATGATCTGGGCCTCCATCGAGGGCCGGGTTTCCGGGGAGAAGTCTTTCGCGTCGGGATGGTCATGGGCTGTGGTATGCTTGATGATCCCCTCCCGCGTCTCCCAGGTGAGGTTTAATCCGCTGAAGTCGGGGTAGCTTTTTTCCAGCTCATCAACGACCCTGAGGCTCTGGCGGTTGTGCTCGAATCCGCCGTGATCTTTCAGGAGCTCGTTAAGCTCCCGCTCGCCCGCATGGCCGAACGGGGTATGCCCCAGGTCATGGGCGAGGGCGATGCTTTCAGCCAGATCCTCGTTGAGCCGCAGCGCCCGCGCGATGCTCCTCGATATCTGGGCCACCTCGATGGTGTGGGTAAGCCGTGTGCGGTAATGGTCGCCTTCATGGTTTATGAATACCTGGGTCTTATACTCAAGCCTTCTGAAGGCGCGGGAATGTATGATTCTCTCCCTGTCCCGCTGGAATTCGGTGCGGTAGGGGTGGGGATTTTCAGCGTACTTTCTTCCCGGGGAATTCGCCGACAGGGCGGCGTAGGGGGCGAGACTTTTTTTTTCTATCTCTTGAAGATAGACTCTATCGACCCGCATCATCAATCTCTGCCCAGCTCTTTTTCGTATTCCTGCGTCGCCACCTTGCGGTTCATCCGTATCTCTTCGTTACCCGGGTCTTCATCGACGCCCCGCGTGAAGGCCTGGAGGGCCTTTTTGTACTCCCGTTTCTTAAAGTAGCATTTGCCGATATTGTTATACGCGTCGGCAATGAGCTTGGAGTCATTGGATCCCTTGATGACCTGGTAGAAGGTATCCATGGCGCTGTCATATCGCTCTTTCTTCATGTAGATGATGCCGAGGGCCAGAAGTGCCTGCGGGTCTTCGGGCTTCATGAGGAGGGCTTTCCTGATCAGGCTTATCGACGCCTCCATGCTCTCTTCCCCCGTGCCGGTCTTGGATATGAGCACCCCCCTGTTGATTAAGGCTTTCCGTGCCTGGTCGGAGTTCGGATCGATGTCGATCACTTTTTTATAGGCGTTCATCGCGTATTCATAATTGCCCCGCTTGTAATAAATCGTGCCCATCTTGAAGTGCGGCTCCTGTATGTTGGGCCACCGGCCGATTATGCGCTGATACTCCATCTCCGCAAGGTCAAAGTAGCCCCGCTCGTAATAATAATCCGCGATGGCCGTAAGCGGCTTTGGGTCATCGGGCGCAAGCTGTGCCGCCTGCTTCCACGCCTTGATGGCGAGCTCGGGCTTGCCCGCGTGCTTGTACGCGATCCCGATGTTCAGGAAGACCGCATGATCCTTGGGACTTATGGCCAGGGCTTTTTCGTAAGCCTCGACCGCCTCGTCGAAGCGCTGGGCGTCATCCAGGATATTCCCCATGTTCAGATAGGCCACCCGGGCGTTTTCCGTGGCCGGCTCTATCGCGGTGATCTGCCGGTATGCGTCAAAGGCCTTGTCAAGCTCGCCCTTTTCGTAGTATATTTTCGCGATCTGCGACAGGATCTTCACGTTCCGCTCGTTGTTCTTTCTTATTCTGCCGTAGATATCGAGGCTCTTGTCGTAATTTTTAAGATTCAGATATTCCTCGCCGATCTTTTCCAAAAGAGCGGCATTTTTTTCTCCCAGTTGTTCCGCTCTGGAAAGCTCCTCCATCGCCTCCTCGCGCTTGCCCAGCTTCAGATACGCAATGCCGAGATTATACCGGTTGACGGCGTCATTCGGCCTTATGGACGCCGCCTCTTTCAGATATTTCCGGGCCTCTTCGTAATTCTTCCGCTCTATGTATATCGTGCCCAGCCGGGAGTATGCGCGGTGGGCGACCTCGCCGATCCGGTCGACGGCTCCCGCCTTCTTGAAGTATTCCATGGCTGCGAACTCGTCTCCCTTGGCCATGAGCGCCGATCCCATATTGTAAAGCACCGCCGGATTCTCCGGCGTTTTATCCAGTATCCCCTGGTACTGGCTTATGGCCTCGTCGTACATCCCCTTTTCAAAATATATGTCCCCCATGAGTTTTTTGGACCCGGCGTCGTCGGATTTCAGCGATGATGACTTCTGAGCGCTCTCTAGGGCTTTATCGAAATCCTTTTTATGACGGTAGGCCAGGGAGAGATTTTTGAAAATATCCGGATTTTTATTATCGTAGGTCTGCGCCCGGGTGTAATAGTCAATGGCTTTGTCATAATCCCCCTTGTCGTCGCTTATCATGCCCAGATAGGTGAGGGCGATTGCCTTGTCGCGGTCCGATGCCGCTGACTCCACGATCTCGTTGAATTCCGTTATAGCGTCCGCCAGGTACCCCCGGGCATAGCTCTCCCTTCCGCGAACGATATGGACATTGTCGGACTTGAGGTTGTCGGTCCCGCGGGCGACCTCATCAAAGGGGGCATTGGGGTTCGCGGGGGATTGGGTCAGGGTTTCCGGCTTGTTATAGAAGAACTTCGTCAGAATCAGGATACCGGCCAATAGCGCTGCCGTTATAAGGGAGAGTATGACGAGGGGAATTATCGGCCTGACTTCAATTTTTTTTTTGCCCCTTCCCTCATCAGCGATCTCGATCCCGCTGATTCTGTTTTTTTCAAGCCGCGCTTCATCCCGCTCCATGAATCCGGGACCCGGTGGGTTTTTTTTCTCGCCGATCACTGCAGTTTTACATCCTCCGCAAGCTCATGCTTTCGTACGGCATCCAGGATGCCGTTTATGAATTGCCCGGAGCTTTCGCCCCCGTATATCTTGCCCAGCTCTATTCCCTCGTTAATGGTGACGACAACGGGAATATCCTTCAAATAGAGCATTGCATATAGGGAAAGCCTGAGTATCGACTTGTCAATCAGGCTGAGCCGCTCGAATTTCCAGTTCTTTGAATGCTTAATAATAAGCTCGTCGATCTCATCCATGTGCTCGACTGACCCGTTTATCAGGGTTACGGCGAACTCGCGGATATTGTCGGGAATTTTTTTGTCAACCCATTGGAGTTTCAACAATTCTTCGATCGGGGTATCGGACAGCTCATACATATACAGACCCTGAAGGGCATACTCTCTGGCTTTTCTTCTATGGCCCATTATTCAATGCGTTTGTATAAATTTGCCATTTCAATCGCGGACATGGCAGCGTCAAAGCCCTTGTTTCCCGATTTCGCGCCCGCCCGCTCGATTGCCTGCTCTATCGTATCGGTAGTCAGCACGCCGTATATCACCGGGATTTTGGAGCTCAGGCCGAGGCTTGCTATCCCCTTGGACACTTCCGACGCGACATAGTCGAAATGCGGGGTCGCGCCCCGAATGACCGCGCCGAGGCATAATACGGCGTCGTATTTATTTGAAGAAGCTATAATTTTGGCGACCGCCGGGATCTCAAATGAGCCGGGGACCCACGCAATGGTGATATTCCCTTCGTCGGCGTTGTGGCGTTTCAAACAGTCTAACGCCCCGCTGAGAAGCTTATTGGTGATGAATTCATTGAATCGGGATACGACAACCGCTATCTTTAATCCGGTCGCGTCGATTTTGCCTTCCAGTAATTTCATGTTTTGCGCCTTTTTTATAGTACGATTGTGCCCTCACTTGAGGAGAAATTTGTGAGAAGTCAAGTCTTTTTGTAAGGATTCGGAAAAAAGGGGATGTATGCGTGGCATGTTTCCGATGACGAGCTGGCAAAGAGAAAGGCTAACTGGAAATCCTTCAGGCGGGAACTGCCTGAGGGATTCACCACGGGGTGATATGAATGAGATCTGAAGGAAAAGCAGAGACAATCGATGACGAGGGGTGCCTTATTTTACTTGATGATAATGGAACACGGAAAAAGATCACAAACGGGGATGTGACGCTGAGGGTGTAGGATTTTACATAAAAATACTTTTTATAAATAATCCAAAGGGCTTTTTATCCTGTTTTTATATTCAAGTATTACATGCGTATATATATCATCGTGGTTTCTATTTGTCTATGCCCCAATAATTCCTGCACCACTCTAATTTCTTTTATAATAATGAAAAAAAATAATGGTATCTAAAAAAATGGAAAATTATTTAATAAGATAAAAGAAACCATTATTTTTTTGTTGATAAAACTTCCAAGCCTTCACAAAAATTAAGAACAAGGGCGCTCAAGCGGACGGTAAAAGCACCGCCGCTTAGCTTATGGCGTTATAGCTCCTCTGTAAAGTCATATTCTGAACTATGATCAATAAGCACAATGGCCTTTTATGTTTCAGGAGTTACTATTATCCTTGCAAATTCAACTGTGAGGTTCTATGGGAAGAATAATTGATTTGAACCTGTGGAAAAGCCTTGACGAAATTCAAAATAGAAAGCTAATTAGCCAAAAGATGCTATTGGCATCGCTATACCTTACTTCATATGAGATACTTAAGTCGTCAATTATCGAGCAGGTTCACGACTATTACCAGATTGGTTATCAGCAAGGCCGCGGAAAAGAATATAATCCCCTATATGAGACTGAGGTGCGTTCAAAGGTAAAGGATGGCAAGGATATACTGATAGCTTCAGCACTTTGGCTAGTAAGTATGGAAGCTCTTACTGAAGAAGATGTTGAATCCATAAGAGATGTTCGACAACATAGAAATGAAATTGCTCATGAGCTTCATGAAATACTTTTCTACAGTAATAGGAGTGTAAGGATTGAACTAATCAAAACAATTAGAAACTTAGTCTATAAAGCAGATTCTTGGTGGATAAGAAACGTTGAAATACCATTCCATAATAGCATTGCAGATAAGCCGATACCTGAAAACGAAATCAATGATGTTTTTTCAGGCCCAGTTATCATTTTAGATTTGATTATTGATCACGCATTTAAAACAATTAGCGGATAATATATGGCCCAATGTGCAACAAGCTTATTTAATCACCAAATAGATCCTGGTCGAATCAAAACGAGGAGCTATAACATGGCGCTGGAGCTGACCGCGTAGCTGCCAGTTGAATAGATTCATTATCATTGCCTATAGGAATGGGCAGCCTGGTTCGGCGCGGCAGCTCAGCTTAGCGTTAGGAGTTCCGGAGAAGTTCTGTGCGCATCAATATCACCAGCGCAGGTGAGTTCGAGCGGCTTCTCGACGCGCTCTGCGATGAAGCGGTTACCGCTTCCATTCATTTTCGGCTGTACAAAGATCTCGAAGCAGCCCGGTCCGAGTTCGCAACAGCGTTCCACCAATCATGGACGTTCTGGTCGCTGACCTTCCAATCTCATTGGGACACGACGCTTTTCCGTCTCTGCAAGATCTATGACCAGCACACGACTTCTGTTACCCGCGCTTCAAAGTGAACCGGATCGCGGCTCAAAATGAACCGGTTATTTTATGAAAACAATTACCTCACATTTTGC
>MIBJ01000078.1:0-32012 GCA_001829495.1 Spirochaetes bacterium RBG_16_49_21
GGTCATCTTCCGGAGGCTCTCGCCGGTGTCGCCGGCGGTATGGAGAATGTTCCGGATGCTCTCCTCCACCTTCACGCTCTCCTGTATCAGACCCTTCTGGGCTCTGTTCAGCTCCTCCGCGAGATTCTTCGACTTCTCCCCTTCCTCCTTCTGAGTGATGGTGGACTGGTATATCATGTCGACCGAAGAAGTGAGCTCTTCATAGGTCGCGGACATCTGCTCGCTCGTGCTCGCCTGCTCCATGGACAGGCCGGAAAACCGGCCGGCGATCTCTTCAAGCTGGCCGCTCACCCTGATGAACTCCTGCGTAAGCCCGGTGGCCGTGCCCACGATCCCTTGAAGACGTGAGGCGCGCTCCTGTGCAAGCCTCTCGCTCTCCCGCTGATCGGCGAGCGCTACTTTGAGCTCCTTCTGCATGACGTTGATCTTATCGGCCAGGGCCAGGGAGAAGAGCACGACCACCAGGGCCGAGCCGATCTGTATCCCCCATTCGGTGATGAACATCTCCGGCAGCACACCGAAGGTCTTGAGCACGTACAGGACAATGCCAATCATGAGCCCGACGGAGCCGATGTTCAGGAACACGGCCGGCCGGGAGCGGTAAAAGAGCGGGATCACACTGAATATGAAATAAGAAACGTTTATGACGCCGGAGAGCAGGGTGGCCACCTGGATGGCAACGGAATACTTAACCAGGAGGCTCATCACCGCCCAGAAAAGCGCCACGGGTAACAGTCCCCATACGAATATTTTGTGAATAACCTTGAATTTTCGGCGCAATTCAAGGATGTCCCACATGAATACTCCCCAACAGAAAACCGACAGGCACATGAACAGGGGGAGGGAATTGGACCCCCACCAGATTGCGTTGGGCCAGAGGTACTGGAACGAATAGCCGTTGAGCGTCATCTGGAACAGAATATAAGAAGCGATGAACAGAACATAGAACAAGTAGCTCCGGTCCCGGCTCGATACGAAGATCACAAAGTTATACACGATCATTATTATCATGAAGCCGTAGTAAATCCAGATAACCGGAAGCTTCTCCTGGTTCCTGATCAGATAAGCCTTCTGGGACATGAGCACGGGGATGAAATTCATTGAGCTTGCGCTCTCGATTCTCAGATAGTATGTATGAGGTCCCGAACCGGTCCTGAGATCGAACACGAAATTCTTATCCTCGATGTCGCGATTGCCGAAAGGATACTTGTTGCCGGTTTTTATAGCCCTATATCCGCCATTGGCCGGGACATACAGGTCCACATAATTGAGCAGGGGATAGGTTATCTCAAAAAACAGGTCCAAGATCTCCGTGCCGGTATTGTTAACCGCAAAGCGGAACCAGTACGCGGATGGGGTAAACCCGAAATTCAGGGATTCCGATCGAGATACGGTCCATTCTGTCTCTTGAACTATCTGATCTATGGTTAAGGTTTTGGTTTTGTCCTCAAGGTATTCCAGAGATTCGCCGATCGATTTTGAGGTGAACGAGTCGCCGACCGGAATGCCCTGCAGCGCGAACAGCGATGCAGGGGACGAAAGAAGCGATACTAAAATTATGATCTTTTTTAACATCATGGGAAATCCTCACTCTACAGATCTGGGTCTATTTCAAAACATTTTTCTTAACCTGAACATAGAAAAACGACAGCACGTTGAAAAACAGCGATAAGACAAAGGACACCAGCACGGTCAGTGCGATGCCGTAGGTTATATTCAGGACTGCTCCGAGCATCCTGATATAGTTGAACACGGCACTGCCGTACTGCTGCAGAGCAGCCGCCGGATCGGTGCGCGGCGCGATCTTAGTGATGATGTCGGTGATGTATGAAGGCTTCAGCACGGCGTTGAAGATCTGGGGATACGCCGGGCTGATGTTCCACTGCACGGCACGGGTCATGCCAGCCGCATACCGGGCTATCATAAGAATCGGGCCGAGGAAAAGCACCAGGAGCGCGAGCGCCGCTGCCGTGTAGGCGATGATGAGAAGCCCCCTCTTTTTCACCAGTTCATAGAAATCGAAAGGCAGCTGCTTGAGGCCCCTCCCCTCGCCGATCATGGGCGGTGCGGCTATCCATATGAGGAGCGCCGCGGTTACGACCGCGAAGTTGACGGCGAAGAGCGGCAGTGAGAGCAGGGTGAGGATCACCGGGCCTGCATAGGGAATGAAGCCGAACAGCGAAAATATCATCTGCGCAAGCGCCGTAATAAAAATAGCAACTATAGAGGCGAGCAGTATGCCGGCAATCTCCGGGCTCCGCCTCCCGGTGTACAGAACCAGGGATTTTAAATCATGATCTCCGGCCAGGGCATTTTCCCGGTGGATAGCGGCGTATATCAGGAGGATGCCGACAAACAGAAAAAAGAAGCCCGCATTCTGTAAAAAAGAATGCGTGTCCCCGCCCCTTTCAGGGATTTGCGCCAGGATCGAGAATAGAGCGAACAGGACCACGCCTGCTGACAGGAAGATGAGACTGACCAGGCAGTCCCGGATCATCTTTTTCATAGTGAAATAGGATTTTAATTCTTTGAAATCTATCATGTCATTCACCTGCCTGGAGAATAAATTATCGTGTCTTGATCAACGGATCGATTCAGGGATTCCTTAAAGCGCGGAATTCTAATTCCACAGCAAATCTATTATTTTTTTAGACAAATTTTTAGCAACTGTTTTTAGGAGCTTAGTTGTGAAGTTTTTGTTTTTTCGGAAAAGCTTTAAAAAATTTGGGCGCGTCTCAAAAACCTAACCATATCATTTTCGACTCACTCACCGCTCAACTCATCCCCCCGGCCCCCTTCTCTTCAGGGAAGAGAAGGGGGAGATTTACGCAATAAGCTTCTTGTACCGACCCCCCTCTTTACGGATCAGACAATTTTATTGACAAACATTCGGAGCAGAACACTAATTGATTGTTGTTATGAATATGAAACTGAAAAAAATCCTCATAATCTCCGGCATCGCCGTATTCGCCGTGACTGCGCTGCTTGTAACAACGGCGGCGATCGGCTACTCTATCGCCATACAGAAACCGAGCATGAGGTTTCTCCTGAGCAACTCAGGGTTCCGCACCCCGACGGACTACACGAAAAAAGAAATATTCATAGATGTCAGCGGCGAAAAGATCTCCGTCATGGCGTACCGTCACCCGCGGGTTAAGTCAAACAGATACTTCGTTCTCCAGCATGGGCTCACACCGGAGGCCAATAAGCATCCCCGGATCAACCTGTTCGCGGCCTCCCTCTGCGATGCGACCGGCATGAACGTGCTCATACCCGCGGTCAAGGGAAGCGTGGAAGGCGCCACGATCGAGAAGACCTATAATCGCATGTCGCAGATTTATGTTACGCTCGTTAAGAAATTCCCCGGCAGGTACCGGGCATTCGGCGCCTGCATCAGCGCAAACATTCTACTGGTGGCCCTGAACCGGGTGCCGCCTGAGATATACCCGGAGAAAATTTTCATGCTGGGCCCTTTTTTCAGCGGCAAGGGCCTATTCGACTTCTTCAACAAGATTGCCAAGCCTGAAGACATCGATATCATGGTAAAAATGGCGCTCACCCTGAACATGGATATCTATACCGAAAAAGAAAAAAGCCTCATCCGCAGGGCCATAGCAGCGTCAAAGCCGGGAACGACCGACCGGAGCGAGATGAAAAAGATCCTCGGCCGAAAGCTCTACAACGACATCGCGGTGGTGAGGCTCCATCACAGGGATTTCGAGGCCATCAGCCCGGGCGTCATGTTCGGGAAGAACCGGAGCGCGAACTGCAAATATTTCATCCTTCATTCAAAGACCGACAACATCATTCCCTTTTTCGAAGGCAGGAACCTGTCGGACTTCATGAAGAAGAGCGGAATCAGCACCAATTTCCTCGGGTCCGAGTACCTGGAGCACGCGCAGAACCAGGTTTCCGTCACCGGATTCCTCAAGGAGATGAAATACCTGATCCGCTTTTTCGACGAGCTGTTCGAGGGGGACGTGGAGAGGTGAAAATGGGTATTATGATCCAGAGATTGCACGATTTGTTACTCCTGAAAGACTATCATTATAAAATTATAGAAAAAAATGAAAAATTTATTATCGTATGATTTGTAGAAGCTTAGACTATACCTGACACTTCGAGACTGTTCGCTGAACTGTTAAAATTTTTTTTCTGATCATACTTTTTCCCAAATTCCAACCGCAGAAAACGTGCCCTTTTTCGATCGATTCCCGAGCTTTTTTGTAAAAACTTTCCCAATGCCGTCATATTTCCGACAATAACGTGGGTCGCGGTTCGGGTGATGAGTAAGAAAGTATTGCGTGTCGGGTGTCGAGTAAGCGTTCAGGCAACCCCACCTTCCCTTCTGCGGGGACGCTATGGAATAAGAACCACATCTCCCAGAGCATTTATGCCGAAAAAATAGGTTGATTTATTTACTATTAGTGATTTTATGCTATCTTAAAAAATAGGACCGGATACGTGCCGAAGATTTTTGAATGGAATGGGTACAAGTTTTTGTTTTTTTCCAATGAAGGTGATCCGCTGGAGCCGTGCCATATCCATGTGCGGAAAGGCGGGAACCTGGCAAAATTTTGGGTCGCCCCCGAAGTGTATCTGGATTCGTCATGGGGCCTGACTACCAAAGAATTGCATACGTTGGAAAAAGTTATTGAGGAGCATAAAGATTTGATTATGGAGAAATGGGATGAGCACTTTAACCGTTGAGGCGCGGGCGCAGAAGGTGTGGTTTGATGAGTTCAGCATGTGGATCATGTTCACTGACGGACGTCAGCTATCGGTGCCCCTGGCATATTTTCCGCGATTGCATAACGCGACTCCTGAGCAAAGAAATAATTTTGAGATGAGCGGCGGAGGAATCGGCCTTCACTGGGATGAATTGGATGAGGATATACATGTTCCCGGCCTCTTGCTTGGTCGATACGCGAAACAAGCCGGTTGATTCATGCATCTTAAAGCGGTCCAACACGCGACACTCGTTACCCGTTACGCGCCCCTCATCACACGTCACCCGCTACTCGTCACTCGACACACGTCACTCGATCATCAAATCCTCATCCCGACCTCAATAATCGCGCTGTGATTCGTTCCGCCGTACGAATAACCAGGATTCAAAAGGTAAGCCGGGAGCCAGTTTGTGGGATCGTTGAGCAGAGAGACGTTCCCGAGCTTGGTCGCGCTTCTCGGTACCAGATACTGGTATTGATAGGACAGAATAATCACAACCTGGCCCCCGAGCCTCCACATTTGGGGTATGGTGAATTTCAGACCGAGGGATGCGAGGTGCTTGTCGTTGTCCAGGAAATTGTACATGCCGTAGATCAACTGGTTCGCGTTTGAGCCGGAGAGCTTTAACCCCAGTGCGCTGGTCGCGCTTTCAGGAACATACGAGGGAACGTACGAATATCCCATCATGACCGAGAGCCAGGAGAGCGGGGTGTCGTATTTGACGCCCGCCTTGTGCGCGTAAACGTTCCGGTACTTGGGGATGCCGATATAATTGCTCTTGATCATCTTTGAATGGCCCGCTTCGGACCATTGCTCCCAGGTTATGTCGTACGAAAGGGTGACTCCCCATCTGGAGTAGGCGATGCCGCCGGTCAGGGCGTTGGGAGAGTAGTAATCGTAGATCGCGAGGAGCAGGTTCATCTGGATGATGCCGCCTAAAATGGCTGCCGCGGTATCAAAAGGATCGATCTTGAGATCGGTTTTCATGCGGTATGATCCTCCGATATGGAGTCCATCGAGCGCGCTCACCAGTTTTCCCGGGCTCAGGTACACGCCTGCCAGGGCGCCGGGCGAAAATCTCAGATCCATGGTGGACTGGCCGACCGGTATCTGCGCATTGCCGGTAAGCGCGGCGTCAAGAAAGACCCTGCCCTGGCCCGCGAACGACAGGTTCACTCCCACGCCGGCCCCCATGAGGTCGTTGAGGAAGCCCAGGCCCGCGCCGGCAAGGATCATGGCCCGCTGCGCCTCCCTGCCGTAGCTTAAGAAATCGTGGGTGCGCGGGTCAACGTCGTAAACCTTAACCATGCTCCCGTCAGCGTTGATCGCGAGGCCCACGCCCAGGCGGGCGGATGAAATGAAGTCCGGCATCTTGAACAGGACGTTGAGATCAACGGCTGCCCCGAGGGATATATAACCGTACGGATCGATCTTGGCTGCGTTGGTCTCCAGGGGAACATAGCTTCCGCCGCTCTGGCCGAAGCGCTGAATATTGAGCTCCAGCTTGGGAAAAGTATACATAAACCCTATGGCGATCTGGCTCGGATAAATCTTTTCCTTACCCGCATCCTGTCCCGGCTCCGGTTTCTTGAGCTTGAGATCCGCATCTCCAAACTTGGGCGCGGGTTTGCCGGTCAGATCGCGGGTCCTGCCCAGGCCGGCCATGTTGTACCAGACCGATGACCAGTCGCTCACGGTAGCGGCCATGGCGTTGCCGCGGCCGATCCCCTCTGCCGAGAAGCCGTAGGTCTCCGCCATGCTGGCTGCGAAGATATCCGCGGATGAAAAAACGAAAGAAAGAATGACTGAGAGAATGAGCAAATATTTTGACTTCATATCATCACCCGTTGTTTCCTAAAAATAGATGAAGGCGAGGATGAGCATCCTCGCCTTCATCCTGAATATGAGGGCATAAAGCTTCACCCATGCGCCTGCATACAGCAGTCGCCCCCTGTTTCCGCGGCAAGCTCTTCGAAGAACCCGGCTCACCTTAAATGTAACAGTAAAGGGAATGCGTGAGGATTACGCGGACAGGGCCGTCCGAAAAGAGCCCCCTAAATCCCACTTCGACGGGCTCAGTGCGGCGCCCGGAGGGGGACTTAAGACCTTCCCCTGAGAATATCCGCACAATCTTTTTTATTATATCTCCAATTCCTAATAATCGTTCGACTGGAACCCATAGTGATCGTAAATCTCATACAACTGCACCCCGGTCGGGCACTGGGACACGACCTCCGCCATGCTGTTCAACAGCTCCGCCATCAGGTAATAGAACTGCGTATTGGAGCCGCTGATGAGGGAGCTGTTCAGCCACAGGTACAGGTCGTTGATCAGGTCGCCGCTCGAGTAGGGCGCGATCGAGACCGAGTCGAATATGAACGGGATCAGGCCGCCGTCCTTTGAAGCCATCTGCATGCTGTGCAGCAGGGCGCGGTACACGGCGCCCTTGGTCATTCCGTTCGAGAAAGCGTACTGGCTCATAACGTTGTCTACGTTGGGAATCAGGGTCAGATCATAGAGCGTGGTAAAGCCCGATTCTCCTTGCAGCTTCCATGTTGATGCTGACGTATCATAGTAGGCGAGCATCTTGCCCAGGGTGTAGAGGAACCCCTTGATCTGCTCCGGGGTCGGGTTGTGCCGTGCCACCACGTCTAATATGTCGAACAGGTACTCGGATATGCCGTAGGGAGCCCCCTGGACCACGAATTTGTTCAGGAGATCGTTCAGGTCCGTTACGGTATCCGTGAGATCGTTCCAAACCAACGCTCCTGTATCATAGGCGCCATGGAACTGGTTCAGGCCTTTAGTCATATCGGTTCCGTCGGCACCGCCCACAACTTTATTAAGTATCTCGTCAAGGTCCAGGTCAACATACGTGCCGGGATCATTCGGACGGACCCTCTTGGTAAATATCCACTCGGGCGGATCAACCTGTTTGGTGGCGATGCCGATGGTGCCGCCGGAATTGCTCATGTCCTCGTATATCTGGATCGCCTTTGACCTGGCCATCTTCATGCCGCTGGTCAGCTGCTCAAGGCCCTCTAAAAAGCTATTCACTGCGTCCATGTTGACCGGGTCCGGCGCGGCCAAAGTCTCATTAACAGAAGGCCGATCGAGCAGGGTGGGCGTCGACGGATCGCTGTCAGTATACTCGGTCAGCTTCGCGAGCAGGCCGTCTGCGGACCGGTATATTGTATTAGCCGGTTGATACTTCTCAGCCCTGTCCTGAGCTGTATTGGAATCGATCAGCACGGACAAAAACGTCGGTTTGTCTGCAGGCGAATAATAATTTCGCGCCGCGTCTCCGCCGTACCATCCTTTTTCACTCCCTGAACCACTCGTTGAATCTACAAACCCGCTGACATTACAGTCCGGTAAAAGCTCAGCAGAATGTGGATATCGATACCCACTAACGCCTTTGATCCGGGGGAGCCAGCAGTTTTTAGCAACTCCTGCCACATCGGTTATGTCGGACAGATCGTAGTTGAAAAATACGAGCGGCTTCACGAGCGGCTGCAGGCCGGCGAGCATCTTAGCAACCGCGTTGTTGCTTTCGCTCGATTTTATATGGAGGTTCGCGATCAACGCAACCAGGATCGGAATGAGCGAGTTACGTTTTTTCCATACCTTGTCGCCCTGTGTCGACGTGCTCCAAGCGCTGAAACCTGCATCGGTATTTTCACCGTCATTATCAATCCGCTGCGACCCAAGCAGGGAAGTCAGATATGATCTCCCGTTTGAAGTCAGCGTAAGGGTTGCGCTCCGCGGGAACGCAAGCCTTGAGAGCGCTACGATATTATGAGCCACAGCAGCGGGCGTGGCCGTTCCGTTTCCTATCGTACCATTATAAACCTTATCCGCGTCTATTGTTCCAAGTCCCAATGCAGTTTGAGTGGGAGCTGCCAGTATGGTTATACGGAAATCCCCTGGTATGGATGAAGAACCGGAGGTGTTGGCCTTCGCCCATACATTATTGTCCCTGTATTTGCGCGCCATGGAAAGGCCGGTGATGCCGTTTCCCTCAAGAATCTGATATACGCAAGATTCAACCGGCAGTATCTCACACACCCCGGCGATTCCGGCCATGACGTATAGCCACATGGGAATGACCAGCACCATTTTTTTCTCGTTCATGCCCCACTGGAAGTTGCGGAAAACGGCCTCCTCCTGACTCGCGCATTCCCGCTTGTCGTTCGGAATCGATATCTCATTATAGATAAGGCATCCCGCACCAGAGGCGTTGCCGCTCATATCGCTTGGTGTGTAAATATCCTCCTGACCATCATGATTTTTATTCGTGGCAGATTGAATCATATAGTAATCCGTATTCCATGAAGATTTAAACCTGTTCCACCGCTGGGTTGGGCTGTCCGGATCACTTACGTCATAGGAAGCGTTCGGGTCTGCTGGATATGTATACGCCCAAATCCCCCCAGATTTATCAACTTCCGCGTATATTGTACCGTCCGGCCGAAAGTATCGGTATTTATTGGTGCCTATAGATACCGCACCCTGCGTTGAGTAGTATGGCCCCTCACCCTCCCAGCATGCCCTGGCTATATGGGAAAAGGTCCATGAGGCCAGGTCCTTGGTCCCGATGCCGTTCGCAGTATAGGGAACGTATTCATCTGGATCGTTCCCTCCGCCACCACTTGTGTTTCCACCTGTGGAACTGCCGAAGTCGCCGGCGCTCGGTCCGCTTAAAAATTTGAGGACCGGATATTCCCAGGTATATGCGAATTTATAATTATCTTTATCGGCCCGGCCAAAACTTCTTTTGCTCCTGAACACCCTGTTGCGGCCGTCGCTCTGCCCTTTGTTCACGCCTCTATCGGCGCCGCTATCGTCGAAAAGCAGGTCGTAAGTGTTCTTAAATGATAAGCTATCCGAAACCGAGGTCATGGAGAAGAGCGAATCATTGAGAGTAAGATAACCGGTATGTTCGCCGTGCCCGTGCTTGTTTCCATTGCAAACGCCAGTCGTACACGACTCATTGGTATTGGTTCCCAATTCCCTCGCATTGTCTAGATGTTTGTATCCGAAATTACCGGTTATAGCGCCTAAATAGAGCAGATGCTCCAGATGGCTCTGCCGGTACGCGGACGACGTTCTCCGGTCGCGGCCGTACGCGTCGTAGCGAATCAGGTCGTATATCGATTCCTTGAGCTGGGTCTGGTCCCAGTTGATGTATATATCGTCTATGTGCTTTATGACATTGGTAAGGGGATAGTCCTGCGAGGCCGCTCCCATGGATGGATACACCATGGAGCTGTACCGGTCGTCGCGCTGGAACAGGCCGCCGGAAAGGGTGAGAAGCTCCCGCAGGGTTTCCCTGAGCTCCGAATTGGAAAAGAGATTGTCAGGATTATCAGTATTATAGATATTCTGATTTATATCAGTATTGGAAGTGTTGACCGCAGTGCCGTATGCGGCGCTGCCGGTGCCGGCGGTGAAAAAGTTCGACATGTTCCAGATAAGCCGCTTGATTATTTCCTTGTCTTCAGCGCTGTCCAGAAGGCCGTTCAATTTATCAATCGTATCATACATGGATAAGCGGTCCACCGTCTCTCCGTTGAGAAGCTTGAACACGCCGTACATGAGGGAGTGCATACCCTTTGCCATGTTGCCGAGGTTTGAATTGACTCCGCCCGGCATGTCCCCGTAATTCGTTATGAGCGTATCATTGCCGGCATCAAGCGGCGAGCCGTTCAGATTGATCCACATGGGGTAATCCCCCAGAACCATAGGGGTCGCGACCAGCTTGGCCAGATCGGTAAAATTGGTATTGTCCTTTACTATCTTCAATGAAGATATGTCGCCGAGGCCGCATCCGGTAAGATCCGCTTTATCGGAATCACATACCCATGAAGTCCCCCCGTAACCTGTGTTTTGATACATTGTTACCTTGTATCCGGACGGAACTTTTATTGAACTAATGCTATCATCAAGAAGACCAATGGCAGCGGCATTGGAATAATTCCCCTCTTTCAGTTTCACCGTACTTCCGGTTTCGCCATAGTTTTTATCGGTATAAAACGCCGGCATGTACAGCTCTTCCATGAAATCCTGAATCTCCTGATCGTTCTTGAGCAGCAAATACGGCAGAACCTTGTTCAGTATTCCGATCACGCTCGAGCCCACCTTGGGCGTGCCTCCGCCCGCGTTTCTGGTGATCTCGTCAAGGAAGGCATAAAAGTTTTGAAGGTGATCCTCAGGGCTTCCGCCCAGCTCGGGATCTGAATAAAAAGTCTTGATGTTATTGTTGACGTAAAACCGTTCGCTCGGGTCGATCATAAGGCTCAGGGTTCCTTTGAGATTATCGAGAAGCCCCAGGCCCGGAGAGTTCGCGGACGATAGTAAATAGCCGAGAATGGACAAAAACTCGGAAGTACCCGGAATATCATCCCGCATCATGTCCGCGAGGACCTGGTTGCCGGTGGTTCCGGGCACGCTGTCCCACGCTGCTTTGAGCGCCGGATACCCGTCGAAAAGATGGAAGATATTAAACGGGGGATCGGGCTCGTTGGTCTGGAAATCGGGCAGGTCGCTCTTCGAGCACCCGGTTAACGCCGATATAATCAGGACGGCGCTGCATAAAAAGACATAAAGCTTTTTCATGACGATCCTCCCTTCGGCCGCCTAAATCCCACTTCGACGGGCTCAGTGCAGCACCCGGAGGGGGACTTAAGAGCTTTCTTCAAATGGACATCGATTCTGGCCCCGCCGCATCAAGCGGCGTTAAAAAAGCACGTAATTTTATATAACAGGTTCAATGTTATAACATTGAATCCATTGATTAAGCAGCGTTAAAAGGCAGTATTTCCTGGGCTAAATTGAGATAATTTCCGTTAATAATACTCTCGATTGTAACCAAAAGTGAAAATATTATTCTTTGTATAATTGGAATTTTGCATCGAGACGACATCAGCGAAACAAGCCGATAATTCAACTGCTCGCGGGCATTAAAAATTGTCAATAAAAAAACTGAGAATTCAGTTTTTTTCTTAAAAAAATCAACGCTTTTCCTTAAAAATTCTTTATTATACAAAAATATATATTTGTATATTCCCCCTAATATGAAGGCGGGGATGCGCATCCCCGCCTTCATATTAGGCATCTCGACCCTTGATTCTCGACACCCGACCCACGTCACTCGACACTCGTCAGAATCACATCCGCGCACCGTATCCCGTCCACCGCCGAGCTCACGATCCCTCCGGCGTATCCGGCCCCCTCGCCCACGGGGAAAAGCCCTTTCACGGAAACCGACTGGAGATCCGCTCCCCTGGTCACGCGCACCGGGGATGAGGTTCTGGTTTCAGCGCCGATCAGAACTGACTGGTCAGTTATAAATCCCTTCATGACCGCACCGAAATGCCGCAGTCCCAATGCGAGCTCATCCGCGATCCAGTCCGGTAAAAAGGCTCTCAGGTCTGCGGGCCGCACGCCGGGCAGGTACGATACCGGCGGCAGATCCGGATCGATCCTGCCCTGCAAAAAGCAGGTGACCCGCTGAGCCGGAGCGGTAAAACGGCCGCCTCCCTCGGTAAACGCCTTTTGCTCGATCATCCTCTGGAAGGCGATCCCTCCGGCAGCATCATGATCGTAATCTTCAGGCGCGACCGTTACCACTATTGCGGAGCTGGAAAAGGGAAGGTTTCGCCTGGACGGGCTCATGCCGTTCACGCACAGCAGGCCGCTCTCCGAAGAGGAATTGATGACCCTGCCGCCGGGGCACATGCAGAAGGAGTACACACCCCGTCCGGTTGCGCGGTTGTTAAACGATAGCCGGTAATCCGCAGCCGGCAATATTTCCCTGAAGGGCGAATCCCCGTACTGGATGGCGTTTATCAGCTCAGCCGGGTGCTCGATTCGTACGCCCACGGCAAAGCCCTTTTTTTCAAGCGCTATCCCCTTTTCACGGAGCAGGGCATACGTATCCCGGCTCGAATGGCCGGCAGCCAGCACCAGGCGCGATCCGGCGAGCTCGTTCCCCTTTGAGGTGACGATGCCGGCAACCGCTCCGTTATGAATGATGATGTCCTCTACTGATTCATTGAAGCGGATCAGCGAGCCGCTCTCCAAAATCTTCTGCCTGATATTCCGCACTATCACTCTGAGCCGGTCGGTCCCGACGTGCGGCTTGGCGTCGTAGAGGATTGACGAGGGAGCGCCGAGCTCGACCAGCTTATCAAACAGCCACGCGATCTCCGGCCTTCCCGTGCGCGTGACGAGCTTCCCGTCGGAGTAGGCGCCTGCCCCTCCCTCGCCGAAGAGCACGTTGCTCTGCTCGTTCAATATCCCGCTTTTTTCAAGAATCTCAATATCCTTCATCCGCTCTTCAACCCGCTTGCCCCGCTCGAAAATCTCGACCCTGCACCCTGCCTCGATAAGCCGGAGAGCGCAGAAGAGGCCGGCAGGCCCCGCCCCCACGATAAGCACCGTGTCCTTCATGTCTCGTTTGACGATTACAGGGAATTCAACCGCCTTATACACGGATATATCGTTATCTTGAAGAAGGACTGCAGCCTTGTCGTCCGGAACCTCGATTGCCACGCGATACCGGTACACTATTCTCTGTTTGTTCCGGGCATCAAGGGACTTCCGGAGGACGGTGCAGTCAAAATCAAAATCGATGCCGTACCGTTCTTTGATTGCCGCCGGTAGGGGCGATTCATGAATCGCCCCTACATCCTGGCCGGGGAAGAGGATAATGTTGTCGATGACGAGCTTCATGGGAAATTTTATCAGGATTAATTCTTTATCCTGCTCATTCTGTCAAATGATTCCCAATTTTTCGGGTTATCAATAATGTATTGCCTGATTCGATTTAATTCGTTTTCATCACGAATGACGTGTTCGTAATAATTGCGTTGCCATAATTTCCCCATGTGTTTATTTTTCGATTTAAATATTTATGGATTATTCGCCCGGCGTGAATATTATCCTGCATTTCATCTCTTTAAGGCCATTTTCCTTTTTTATTCCGTCGAATATCAGATTGAACAACGGATCCACGCTTTCGACGGGCTTTGTTTTATCGTCAGGCGCACCTTTCATGAGCCACCGGACGACGATAAATTCAATGGTGCCGAGTATCGCCGATCGGACGAAATGCGGATTAATATCATTCTTAAATTCGCCGGATTCCATTCCCTCCTCGATAGTTTTAATTATTATCTGGTAATACTCGCGGAGATTGTTATATACCTCCGTTTCCATGAATTTCCGGTTCGTTCTGAGGATCATGAGCGATATTGCGGCGAATTCCGCATTATCCTGGTAATAGGACAACATATGATAAATTATTCCCCGCAGCTTGTTGCCCGCTCCCTTGATATAATGCAGGTGATCGTTCAGGATGTTTTTTGCATTCTCGATGTTTTCCCCCGGTATTGAAAAAAGCAGGTCTTCTTTTGAGGTAAAATATTCGTATATCGTTGCATCGGAAATCCCGGCCTGCTTTGCAACATCGGATATGGTTGAGTTCTGGAAATCCTTTTTGGAAAAAACCTCCTCGGCCGCCTTGATTATCTGTTCCCTTCTGTTTTCTTTTTTTGTTTTGATTTTCATTTTTTCATTCCATCCACGTTCATCCATGACTAATTAAAATTCAGAAATCCGAAGTATTAACTCGATTCAGGCGAATTTTATTATTATCTCTTACTCCCTCCCTCTACATGGGGGAGGGTTGGGGGTGGGGGTTGATAAATTTATGGCGAATAGGTGACTTGTATGCCCCAAACGCCTATTTCACCCTCCCCTAACCCCTCCCCTCAAGGGAGGGGAACTGCTTTGATTAAAAATCACCTAACTCAAGTATTTACTATTTCGGCGCCATTCTTAACGCGCCGTCGAGCCGTATCGTTTCACCGTTGATCATGGTATTCTCAATAATGCTCAGAACCATTAAGGCAAACTCGTCAGGCCGTCCCAGCCGTGAAGGAAAAGGAACGCTCTGGCCGAGAGATATCCGGACGTTTTCGGGAAGCGAAGCCATCATCGGCGTATCAAAAAGGCCGGGCGCAATAGTTACGTTCCTGATGCCCAGGGAAGCGAGATCTCTCGCGATGGGCAGGGTCATGCCGACGATCCCGCTTTTTGAGGCTGCGTACGCGGCCTGGCCGATCTGGCCGTCGAAAGCCGCAACAGAAGCCGTATTGATTATGACTCCCCGTTCGCCGTCCGGTCCGGGCGTATTATTTGATATTTCAGCGGCGAAAAGCCGGGCAACATTGAACGTGCCGACAAGATTGATCCTTATTACCTTTTCAAAATCCGGGAGAGGCATCGGGCCGTTTTTACCGGTCGTCCTTCCAGCAATGGTTATACCCGCGCAATTCACCGCAACATTTATTTTACCGAACTTTTTAATTGAAGCGCGCAGGGCATTCGATATGTCGGTTTCGCTGGTAACGTCAGTTTTTTGATATACGACGGATTCGCCCAGTTCCTTCTCCAGTTTTTTTCCTTTTTCATCATCGAGATCAAAAATAGCGGCTTTTCCGCCGTTGGAAATTAAAGCCCTCACCACTCCTTCACCAAGCCCTGATGCGCCGCCGGTAACAATAGCTCTCACATCTGAAATTTTCATGATTTTTTCCTTTAATGATTCATATTTAGAGACTGTCTGAAAAGCCCCTCAACCCTGCCGGAGGGGGCTGATATTAATTACTGGATATCATGTGCTATTTTTTAAACTTATTGTCCACCAATTTATTAGTTATAATAAGAAAAATCGATTAAAATTATTATTAATCTATAATACTATTATTCTAAATAAAATAATAGTATGTAAATTGATGTATTTTATGTTTTATTATATAAAAATAACTTGTAATTTATATTGATATTAAAAAATGTATCAATATATTTCTTAGCCCCCCTCTGGGGGGTTTGGGGGCATAAGAGAATGAAATGTGTGTAGTAGTAGTTAGCTTTGGGAGGTAGGGGAGGCCCTGGCCTAAATTGTGGATAGAAATTAGCTCCGGGGGAGTCGGGGTGCCTTTCAGACAGTCCTTAGCTCGAGTAAATATTAAGGAGATATTTCATGGATAATAAAGACGTAGTAATTGTATCGGGGTGCAGGACCCCGATCGGGAGCTTCGGCCAATCCTTGAAGGATATACGGGCATACGAACTCGGCGCCCTGGTGATGAAGGAAGCGATCAGCAGGGCCGGAATTTCTTCCGATATGCTCGATGACGTTATATTCGGAGACTGCGTACAGTGCTGCGACGAGGCTAATACGGCCCGTACCGCCGCGCTCAAGGCGGGAATACCGGTGGAGGTTCCGGCGGTTACGATTCAGCGCCAGTGCGCCTCCGGTATGCAGGCCACGATATTCGGCTCCCAGCAGATCATCTCCGGCGATTCGGATATCGTGCTGGTGGGCGGGGTCGAATCCATGAGCAACGCGCCCTACGTTTTAAAAAAGGCCCGCTGGGGCGCCAGGCTTACGCACGCGGAAATGACCGATGCCATGTGGGAATTGCTTCATTCCGGCAGCGGATTGCTGGGCAATGCGTATATCATGGGAGTTACCGCGGAAAACCTGGCTGAAAAATATAATATCACCAGGGAGGAACAGGACCAGCTTGCATTTGAAAGCCATAAAAAAGCCCTCGCGGCAATCGATTCCGGAAAATTTAAGGATGAAATAATTCCCGTGCCGATTCCTCAGAAAAAGGGCGAACCCAAAATGTTCGATACGGACGAACATCCGAGAAGAGACATATCACGAGAAGGCCTCGCGCTTCTGAAGCCCGGATTTAAAAAGAACGGCACGGTAACGGCCGGCAACGCCTCCGGACTCAATGACGGGGCCGCCGCCATGATAATAATGTCGGCAAAAAAGGCGAAAGAACTCGGCGTGAAGCCCCTTGCGAGGATTGCCGCCAATGCGCTGGCGGGGGTTGAACCGCACCTCATGGGATACGGCCCGGTCCCCGCAGTCAAGAAGCTGTTAAAGAAGACGGGTAAAAATTTAAACGACATGGATCTCATGGAATGCAACGAAGCGTTTGCCGCCCAATACCTTGCCTGCGAAAAGGGACTCGGGCTCGACCGCTCGAAAGTCAATGTAAACGGGTCGGGCATAGCGCTCGGGCACCCCGTAGGATGCACCGGTGCCAGGCTCATCATATCGCTGATGAACGAGATGAAAAAAAGAAGGTCAAAGCACGGTATTGCAACGCTCTGCGTCGGCGGCGGAATGGGCGCAGCAGTGCTTATCGAAAATATATGAGGATACGACGGCAGCGGCGTAATTGCGGCTGAATCTGATTATCCCGGAGATAGTCCATGGCAAGTCTGTTAGTCGATAAAAAAGATGTGGATTTTGTTCTGTTCGAACAGTTCGACATCATGGATCTGACGAAAAAACGAATGTTCGAAAATTTCTCGAAGGCCGAGTTCGACATGGTTCTCGACCAGGCTCTTAAATTCGCGGAGGACGAGCTTGCGCCCACCAACAGGGACGGCGACCGCATCGGCGCACAGTGGGACAAGGGCAAAGTCACCGTCCCCCCGTCATTTCACAAACCCCTGAAACTTTATGCCGAGCAGGGATGGGTTTCGGCATGCGACGCTCCCGAAGTGGGAGGGCAGGGGCTGCCGATCGCGCTATTCACCGCGGCGAATGAGATGTTCCATGCCGCGAACACCGCCCTCAATCTGTATCCGAGCCTCCCCCACGGCGCCGGAAAGCTGATCGAACTCTACGGGACCGAAGATCAAAAGAAAAAATATCTCGAAAAGCTGTATACGTACGAATGGGCCGGGAGCATGTGCCTTACCGAGCCCGGCGCGGGCAGCGACCTCGCCCATATATCGACCAAAGCGGTTAAAATCGACGACACCCATTATAAAATCACCGGCCAGAAGATCTTCATAACCGGCGGGGACCATGACTTCACGGATAATATCATCCACCCGGTGCTGGCCAGAATTGAAGGCGACCCTGCCGGAGTAAAGGGCATTTCGATCTTCATCGTTCCCAAATACCGCGTGGACGACAACGGGAACGTGGGGGAATTCAACGATGTGGTCTGCCCGGGAATAGAGCATAAAATGGGACTCAGGGGCTCGGCGACGTGCCAGTTGAGCTTCGGGGACAGCGGCAGCTGCATAGGCGAGCTCCTCGGCGAACCGCGCCAGGGTATACTGATCATGTTCCACATGATGAACGAGGAGAGGCTGAACGTGGGCGTGCAGGCGCTGGGGCTATCGTCGACCGCATACCTGCATGCCCTCCAATACGCCAGGGAACGGCTGCAGGGAGCGGATATCGGCCAGAAAGGACACTCCACGGTCCTCCTTCCGATCATTAATCATCCTGACATAAGAAGGTCGCTCCTCTGGATGAAATCATACGTCGAGGGCATCAGGGCGCTGAACTATTACGCCGCCCTGTGCATAGACAGGCGGAATGCCGAGCAGGACGAAACCCTTAAAAACGCGGCAGGGGCCCTGGTCGATTTTTTGACTCCCGTGAGCAAGGCGTACTCCAGCGACCGGTCCTGGGAGATCTGCGAGCAGGCCATTCAGGTATTCGGCGGATACGGGTACTGCGGCGATTATCCGGTGGAGCAGTTCGCGCGCGACAGCAAGATAACGTCGCTGTACGAGGGCACCAACGGCATACAGGCAATCGATCTGCTGCAGCGGAAGGTCCCCCTGTTGAAAGGCGTGGTTTTCAAATACCTGACGGGCGAGATCGACGGAGCGATCAATGCCGCCATGGCCGTTCCCGATCTCGTCCCGCTTGCGGAGCGGGTAAGGGACGCGAAAAAGAGCTGCATCACCGCGGCGAATTACCTGACAAATATGATCACGGAAGGAAGAATTCAACAGGCATTTATAAGCGCTACGCCGTTTCTCGAGGTCGTGGGCGATACCGTACTGGGGTGGATGCACCTGTGGCAGCTTACGATCGCTCATAAGAAATTCCAGGCGTTGTGCGGCGAAAAAAACGCGCGGACGCCGGGGGAACAAAAAAAACTGATCGGCGAGAATGCGGACGCCGCGTTTTATTCCGGGAAGATACACTCGGCACGTTTTTTCATCAATAAAATACTGCCGATCGTGGAGGGTAAGGTAAAATCCATCATGGTGGAAGACTATTCGCCCCTGGAGATCGAAGATCGCGCGTTCGGTGAAGAGACAAAAAAATAAGTCGTGAAGGGTAAGCCATGTTAAAAGATACCGATGCCGTCATAGTCAGCGCCGTGAGAACGCCCCTCGGCTCGTTCGGCGGGAGCCTGTCGAAAATCAGCGCCACCGATCTCGGCGCGCTCGTCATACAAGAGGCGGTCGCCAGGGCCTCGATCGAAAAAAGAGACGTACAGGAGGTGATTATGGGCATGGTGCTCCCCTGCGGTTACGGTCAGAACCCGGGAAGGCAGGCGGCCATCAAGGCGGGCATCCCCATGGAAGCCGGCGGACTCACGATCAACAAGGTCTGCGGCTCGGGCCTCATGTCGATAGCCCTGGCCTCGGAGTTAATTAGATCAGGGTATACGGAGATCGCGGTCGCGGGCGGGATGGAGAATATGAGCATGGCCCCTTTCTACACGCCTTCCGCGAGATGGGGGGCGCGCATGGGAGACGTTAAATTGGTAGACCACATGGTGCACGACGGCCTCTGGGACGTCGTGAATGATTTTCATATGGGGATCAGCAACGATATCATATCCGAGAAATGGGGGATAAGCCGCGAGGACCAGGACCTGCTCGCTTTCAGGTCTTACGGAAAAGCCCTAAAAGCGATTGAAGACGGAAAATTCAGGGACGAGATCCTGCCGGTGTCGGTGAAGGAAAAAAAAGGCGAACGGTTATTCGATACCGACGAGTGCCCGAGACCGACATCGCTTGAGGTCCTTTCCAAAATGAAGCCCGCGTTCCGGAAAGACGGGTATGCGACCGCGGCGAATTCCTCCGCCATAAGCGACGGGGCGTCCGCGGCGGTCGTGATGAGCTGCAAAGCCGCCAGGGAGCGGGGGATACGGCCGCTGGTCAAGATCATCGCCTCCGGGTCCGCCGGGATAGAGCTCAAGCACGTGCTCGCCGCCCCGATCAATTCAATCCCCAAAGTGGCGCGGAAGGCGGGCATTGATATCCAAAAAATCGATATTCATGAGCTCAATGAGGCGTTCGCGGGCTCTTCCGTATGCGTCATGCGCGTGCTGAACCTCGACGAGGCGCGGGTAAACGTCAACGGCGGATCCATAGCCCTGGGGCATCCCATCGGCGCGTCCGGAGCGCGGGTGCTCACGACGCTGATCCATGAGATGAAGAGGAGAAACGCGGTCCTGGGCCAGGCGTCGCTCTGCCTGGGCGGCGCTGAAGCAGTTACCATGATTGTTGAAAATGTGTAAACGGGATTTTCCATAAGGGACGCTCCGATGAAACCGCTCTTAACGCAAGAACAGATGATGATACGGGAAATGGCGCACGAATTCGCACGCACCGAAATCGAGCCGTTCGCGCAGGAATATAACCTGAAGGGTGAATTCCCCGAGGCGATAATCGGGAAGCTCGGCAGGCTCGGGCTGTTCGGAATGATGGTGCCCGAGCGTTACGGGGGCTCCGAGGCCGGAGCGGTGAGCTACAGCCTCGCTCTGCAGGAGATCGCTTATTCATGCGCCTCCGTGGCGGTGACGCTGAGCGTAACGAACCTGACCGCCGAGCCCCTTCTGAATTTCGCGACCGAAGCGCAGAAGGAAAAGTTTCTGCGTCCGCTCGCTTCAGGGGAGCACATCGGCGCTTTCGCGCTGACCGAGCTTGAGGCGGGATCCGACCCCTCCGCACTAAAGACATCCGCCGTAAAAAGGGGAGGCCGGTATATTGTAAACGGCGCAAAGCAGTTTATCACGAACGGCGCGTATGCCGGGGTTATTATCCTCATTGCCCGGACCTCGCCCGAAAAAAACGGGCTTACCGCCTTTATCGTTCCGAAAGGCGCGAGGGGATTGAAGGTGGGGAAAGACGAAAAAAAGATGGGACTCAACGCGTCAAACACCGTGGAAATTTTATTTGAAGACTGCGAGCTCCCGGAGGACCTGGTACTGGGGAAGGAGGGCATGGGCCTGAAGATCGCGCTCAGCGCCCTGGACAGCGGAAGGATCGGCATAGCTTCCCAGGCCGTGGGGATGATACGGGCGTGCCTTCACGAGGCTCTGGAATATTCAAAGGAGAGAAAACAGTTCGGCAAGGCGATCATCAAGCACCAGTCAATCCGGAACATGCTTGCCGATATTGCCGTGGATTACGAGGCGGCCGGCCTGCTTGTCTTGAACGCCGCATCGTTAAAGGACGACAGGAAGAGCCTCTCTATGGAGGCGTCCATGGCGAAGCTATTTGCGACCGAGGCGTTAAACAGGTGCGCATACAAGGCGCTGCAGGTGTTCGGCGGGTACGGGTACACCAAAGATTACAAGATTGAAAGAATATACAGGGACGCGCGGGTCACGACCATTTATGAGGGGACGTCTGAAATCCAGAGAATGGTGATTGCGCGGGAGTTGGAAAAAATGTAGGTGTTTTATCGCAAATTTAATTTATTCGACCTAGGCGAATCTTAGTCATGATATCCCCTCCCTTGATGGGAGGGGCTAGGGGAGGGTGAGATAAGTGTTTTTGCAATACAGAAATTATTTATTTGTCATAAATATAGCACCCCCACCCCAACCCTCCCCCATTAAGGGGGAGGGAGAGGCCCGCATAATTGAAAAACGCCTAACTTAGGTAATTTAAAAAATAGGGAAAGAGATACGATCTATGAAAAAAAATGAGCACAACATGACGGATTACAAAGCGACCTACGATAATTTCAAATGGAATGTTCCCGAATATTACAATTTCGCCCTTGATGACTTTGATAAATGGACCGGCGATAAAACGAAGACCGCCCTGGTCACCGTTTCAGAGGATGGTACCCGGGCATCGAAACTTTCATTCTGGGAGCTCTCGATGCGCGCGGGCAAGTTTGCGAACGTCTTGAAAAAAATGGGCCTGAAACGGGGCGACAGGATTTTCCTTATGCTCCCCCGCTCAGAGGAATGGTATATCGCGATGCTAGGGATGATCAAGTCGGGGGTAGCGGCCATGCCCACCCCGAACCTGGTGACAGGCCACGACATCGACTACCGGATCAACAGCGCCGGTGCGGTTATGGCCCTGACGGACGCCGAAGGCGCGGCAAAGGTCGACGCGGCCAGAGACAAGATCCCCGGATTGAAACACAGGATGGTTATCGGCCAGTCCCGTCCGGGGTGGGAGTCCTTTGAGAAACTGATGGATGAATCGCCGCGCGAATTCAATCCCGACGATTTCGGCGGCAAGACCAGGAGCACCGATCCTATGCTGATCTATTTCACCTCAGGCACCACCGGCAACCCGAAGATGGTGCGCCATATCCAGGCGTACGCCCTTTCCCACATAGTCACGGCCAAGTTCATCCAGGACCTCCGGCCGACCGATATCATATGGGTGCACGCGGACACCGGCTGGGCAAAAGCGGCATATGGGAAAATATTCGGGCAATGGATCATCGGCGCAACCGTCATGCAGTGGAAGATGGGCGCCAAGTTCGAACCGAGGTATATACCTGAGATCATCCAGAGATTCGGGGTCACGGTCTTCTGTGCGCCCCCGACCGCGTACAAGCTTTTGATAGGCCAGCTTGACCTTGCGAAATACGACTGGAAGGAGCTCCGCCATTGCCTTTCAGCGGGCGAGCCGCTGAACCCGGAGGTAATCAAGTCGTGGAAAGAGAAAACGGGCCTGTACATATACGATTATTACGGGCAGACGGAAACCATCCCCCTGGTGGCCAACTATGCGTGCCTCCCGATACGGGCGGGAAGCATGGGAAAGCCCACGCCGGGACATATAGTAGAGATACTCGACGACGACTGCAACCCCGTTCCGGTGAATGAAGAGGGACACATTGCCGTAAAGGTGAAGCCCGTCAACCCGCCGAGCATATTCGAGGGGTACTGGAAAGCCGAATCCGGCGCGTCTTTTGTAGGCGACTGGTATTTTACCGGGGACCGGGCCTATAAAGATGAGGATGGATATTTCTGGTTCGTGGGCAGGTCCGACGACCTCATTAAATCGAGCGGATACCGTATCGGGCCATTTGAAGTGGAAAGCGCTCTTCAGGAACATAAAGCAGTGATGGAGAACGCCGTGATCGGCGTACCGGATGACTTGAAGGGGCAGATCGTCAAGGCATTCGTGGTGCTCAGACAGGGATATGCAGGCGGTCCGGAACTGGTGAAAGATCTTCAAGAACATGTAAAAAAAGTAACCGCCCCGTATAAATATCCGCGTGAAATCGAGTTCGTGAGCGAGCTGCCGAAAACCATTAGCGGCAAGATACGGCGCGTTGAGCTGCGCAAGATGGAGAAAGAAAAAAAAGCGCGTGCTTGAAATAACATCCCTTGTCGTGGACGGCGGGTTTCTCGCCTAGGGCAGGCGACCGGGCTGCATTCTCCACAGTATAAAAAATCCTTGCAATATCATCGGGCAGTTGCGCATATGCTGGTCTATCCATCGGATTGCCGGCCGGACGAGCCTATGAGCGATAAAAAAATCACGATATACGACACGACCCTGAGAGACGGCGCGCAGACCGTGGGGATATCCTTTTCCCTGAACGACAAGCTCCTTATCGCCGGAGCGCTCGACCGGCTGAGGATCGATTACATCGAGGGCGGGTGGCCCGGGTCCAACCCCAAGGACGACCAGTTCTTCAAGGAGATCAGAAAAGAAAAATTGCGCCATGCGAAGGTGGTCGCCTTCGGCTCGACCCGGCACAAGAGCCTCGCCTGCGCGAAAGACAAGCTCATCCAGGCCCTGGTCGTTTCAAAGGCCGAGATCATAACCATAGTGGCCAAGACCTGGGACTTCCACGTCACCCACGCCCTGAACATCGGCTTACAAGACAACCTCAGGCTCGTGTACGACACGATCGCCTACCTGAAGGACAAGGGGCGTGCGGTGTTCTTCGATGCCGAGCATTTCTTCGACGGATACAAGGCGAACCCCGACTATTCCCTTCAGGTAATCGACAAAGCCTTGAGCGCCGGCGCGGACATGATCGTGCTGTGCGACACCAACGGCGGCACCATGCCCGAGGAGGTGCGGCGGATCATTGAGGAGGCAAAGCAGGGCATACCGGCGCCGATCGGCGTCCACTTCCACAACGACGCGGGCATGGCTGTGGCGAACTCCCTTGCTGCGGTCCGGGCCGGAGCGGTCTCGGTCCAGGGCACGGCGAACGGGTACGGCGAGCGGTGCGGCAACGCCAACCTCATGACCCTTGTCCCGAACCTGGTCCTCAAGCTCGGGTGCAGATGCGGCGCGGAGCAATCCCTGATCCATCTCACCGAGGTGAGCAGGCTCATCAGCGAAACCGCAAACCTCGCCCATGACGAGAGGGCGCCCTACGTTGGCGTGAATTCCTTCGCCCATAAGGCCGGCTTCCATGTCTCCGGCCTCCAGAAAAACACAAAGACCTACGAGCACGTGGACCCGGACCGGGTGGGGAACCGCCGGAAGGTGCTCGTTTCAGAGCTTTCCGGCAAAAGCAATATCTTATTTAAGGCCAGGGAGCTGGGCATAGACCTGAAAAACCGGGTGGCGCTTCCGGCGGAATTATTGCAGAAAATCAAGGATCTGGAGGAGCAGGGCTTTCAATTCGAGGCTGCCGAAGGCTCATTCGAGCTTTTGCTCAGGGAGGCCGCGGGAGAGTACAAGCCGTTCTTCACGCTCAAGGGGTTCCGCGTTATAAGCGAAATGGCGGGATCGAAAAAGCTCCTGTGCGAGGCAACCATCAAGGTGGAGGTGGACGGGGTAATCGAGCACACGGCCGCCAACGGCTACGGCCCGGTAGAGGCGCTCGACAACGCGCTCCGGAAGGCGCTTGAGAAATTCTATCCGGAAATCAGGGAGATACAGCTTTCAGATTACAAGGTGCGGGTCCTGAATGAAAAGGGCGGCACCGGCTCGGCGGTACGGGTTCTCATCGATCAGAAAAGAAAAACCGAGCACTGGGGCACGGTGGGCGTATCAACCGACATTATCGAAGCCTCCTGGCAGGCCCTGGTCGACGGCATTGAGTACATGCTCTTTAAAAAGAAGGAAAAGACCACGAAGAGAAAAAAGTCTTGAAATTTAACGGGAGAAGTCAGAGGATTAAGCATATGATAATCAATACCATAAAAAAATTATCGCTCGTTCTGGCCGCCGGCGCCCTGCTGCTGGCCGCCGGCTCCCGCGCGTATCCGTGGGAGCGGTACGACAGCGTTATCGCCGTGGTCAACGATAGTACGATCCTCGAGAGCGACGTTGACAACAAATTCGGCCAGCTTGTAAAATTCAAGCAGATACGCAAAGACCGGTACTCCCTTGAAAAGAGCAGGATCCTCGACAAGTTTATCGAAGACGCCCTCATACTGGAGGCCGCGACCGAGGAAGCCATAGTCGTGAACGACAAGCGCGTGCTTCTGCAAATCGAGGAGTTCATGCGGCAGTACTTTGCGCCGAAAATCCAGGATAAAAAAAAGCTCGATAAATTCATATCAAAAATGATAAGCAGGCTTGCAAAGAAGATCAACGACGAGCCGGTGATTATAGAGGATAAGGAGATCGACGCGCAGCTCGACGCGTTCATCAATTTCCTCGAAACGAAAAACCAGCTCCCGTTCAGGGACTCTTTTGAAGAAATACGCTCCCACATCAGGAAGGAGCAGGTCATGTCCATAGCCATCGGCGTCACGCCGCCTTCCAAGGAAGAAGCCACGGACTGGTTCAAAAAAAACAAGGGCCACCTGGGAGACGAGGTCTGGATCAAGCATATCCTCATACGGCCTGCCGGGGGCTCGTTCACGGCCGAGCGTGACGCGAACCGGAAGATATCCGAAATCAGGGAAAAGATCGTCGCCGGCGGATCCTTTGAAAATCTGGCCGGCAACTTATCGCAGGATTACGAGACTGCGGCAAAAGGCGGGGACGTCGGATGGAAAATGCTCGCGGAGATGGACCCCAATTTTGCCGGACACGTCAATACCATGAGAACCGTCGGCCAGATATCCCCGGTCTTTAAATCAGGGTACGGATACCACATCGTCAAGCTCATGGGCAGGCGTTCCCTCACCTACGACAGGGTTGAGCGGCTGATCATGTATAAGCTCTACAATGAAAACATGCAGCACCAGTTCAGGAAATGGGTGATGAAGAAAAAAAAGGAATCCGATATTCTGATATTCATGAAGGAATACATCCAGGTGTAGAAGGCGAGGATGCCATCCTCGCCCTCATGTTGCGTATTCTCGCCTTCGGTGCAAGGAGATAGACCCATTTGAATTCAAACATACTCATATACATAGAAAACGCCTCCGACGACCGGGATCTCACCTTTGCCGGCAGCTTCCTGGCGGAGAAGCTCTCCGCAGCGCTTAAGAAGCTCGACAACACGGGCGAGATTTTTTACTCAGCCCCTTCAGCATATTCCGGAAGGCTCTCCGGAGATAAAAACTGCTTTATCCGGACCGGGCTTGACGACATCGGATTCTGGAAGGATATGTTTTCCCGCACCGGATCGGATCACCTGTGCAAGATCCATGCGGAATCGCCGTTTCTCGACGCTTCCCTGATCCGGGAGATGGTCGACCTGCATCTGAAATACCTCGCGGAATTCACCTTTTCGGAAAATCTTCCCCCCGGCTTTTCCGGTGAGATCATAGCCAAGGATCTCATCGCATCGATACCGGAGCTCGCGGAGAAAACCCTTCCTTTAAATCAGGTGATCAAGTCGAACATCAATCAGTTCGACATTGAGCTCTACTATGCGGACCCGGATATCAGAGACAAGCGCCTTTCGTTCCTCGCCGGCGACAAGCGGGACAAAAAAATCATGGAGAATATCTTCTCCTCGGTCAACAAGATCCCCGCCTATTCTGAAATCAGGGACGTGATTGAAAAAAATCCCGAGGTACTCTACATCGGGCCCTCATACCTTGAGGTGGAGCTCACCGGCGCGTGCGACCTGGACTGCCTCTACTGCTACCGGAATACCCTTAAAAAGCCTCACCCGGACATGGACGCGGAGCTATTAAAAAAAATAATCGGCCAGATGCGGTCGTTCGATCTTCCCTACACCGTATGCTACGGCGGATCCGGCGAGCCGATGATGCACCCGGGGTTTTATGAGATACTCGGCTTTACCCAGGAGGAACCGCTCGTTGAATCGATCATCGTTGAGACGAACGGCCTGTATGCCGACGCCAACTACCGCAATTTCATCCTCAACCATGGATCGAAAATCAAAACCATCGTTGACATGAACGGTATGAACGCGGAAACCTACCTGAAGCTCCACGGCAAGGATTGCTTCGACCAGGTACAAAGGAATATCCTCTCCCTTAATGAGGCAAGCGGCGATCGCCTCTACATCCAGGTCATGAAGATCGGCGAAACCGAGCCCTTCCTCGACGCCTATTACGACTTTTGGGAAAAACAGAAGATATCGATCATCTTGCAGAAGCAGAACACGTATCTGGGAAGGGTCCGGGACCGGCGCTATTCGGACCTTACGCCCCTGGACAGGGTTCCCTGCTGGCACCTCCAGAGGGACCTGTTTATCCTTTCGGACGGGAGCGTGTCCTTCTGCAAGCAGGACGTCGACGGCGAGTGGTCGTGCGGGAACGCCGGCGCCGCAACCATACCCCTGCTCTGGGACAAGAAAAAAGAAAGCTTCGTCAAGGACTACAAAAGGGACTACGCCACGGCCCCGGACTGCAGATCCTGCGACGAGTGGTATACCTTTAATTTTTAATCGCGCTCAACCTCGAACCCATCGGTTCCGATAATACAATCATGAAACCAACGGTCACGGCAATAATCCAGGCGCGCATGAATTCGACCCGCCTCCCCGGAAAGGCGATGATGGACCTCGCGGGCAAGCCGATGCTTCGCCACGTGTTCGAGCGGGTTTTGGCCGTTGCCGGCGTCGACCGCGCGGTCCTGGCGACCTGCGACAGCGGCGAGAACGTGAAGATCATCGATTTGGCCCGGTCCATGGGTATCCCCGTGTTCATCGGATCGGAGGATAACGTCCTGGAACGATTTCACCGGGCGGCGCAGGAGTTCGGCGGCGATTATATCCTCAGGGTAACCGGCGACAACCCCTTTACCGACCCCGGCTTCGCCGCCAAAACCATCGAGATAGCCCTCTCCGCTCGTGCGGACCTCTGCTACCTGTCGAACCTTCCCCTCGGAACCGGCGCGGGAATAATCAGAAAATCCGCCCTGGACGCTGCGTATCTGCACAGCGACGAGCCGTACCAGTTTGAGCACGTGTCGCCGTACATCAAAGAGCATCCGGAAATCTTCAAGATCATAACCCGTGAGATCGAGCTCGCTAATCCCTTCACCAGCCTGCGCCTCACGGTCGATACGCCCGAGGATTACGAGCTCGCGTCGATCATCTACCGCAATTTGTACAAAGGCGCGCCGTTCCCCTTCTCGGAAGTAGTGAAATTTCTGGAACAGAAACCGGGTCTTGCCCGTATTAACGCCCGCATCGATCAGCGCTCCATGACCCATTCAAGCATCCGATGCAACACCGCATAGTTTCCATAGTAACCGGCTGGGGCAGCGGCCTCGGCACCGGCCATGTCCAGAGAATGGCAAGCCTCGCGAGTTTCCTGAACCGCAGCAAGGGAATTTCGGCTTTCCTTGTCGCAGGCCGGAAACCCGACTTCCTCCCTTTTGAACTGCACGACTGCTTCCTCCCCTCGATCAAACCGGGTACCGGATGCATAATCCGGGACATGCGGGATTCCTCCGAGGAAGAGATGCGGGAGCTGAAAAAGATCGGGAGCGTCGTAACCATCGACGACCGCGGCCCCGGGAGGCGGATGGCGGACGCAGCCATTGATCTTCTGCCGAATCCGGAGAATAGGGATCATAAAAAAGAATCGTTCATATATGGGTATAATTTTATCGACTCTCTAAGGAAGCTTAATGAGGAGCATATTGAAAAAAACCTCGACGCGCTCCTTTACTGCGGCTATAAACCGGCAGCGGAGACAGTCGATTTTATCCATTCGCTTATCCCCCGGAATAAAATCTGCGCCGTTCTGCACGGCATGGAAACCTCTATTATTTCCGGCGGCATGGCGATTTCGCTCAGCCAATCATACGCCGAGACGATCCTGTCCGCCAGGGTATTGATCTCGCATTTCGGCATAGCCCTGTACGAAGGATATGCGTGCGGGTGCAGGCTCGTTTGCGTCAATCCGACCGGATATCATTCCCAATTGGCCGATATCGCGGGAAACGATATCGATGCGGTGAATCTCGGGCTCCTGAGTGAAGTCGACCGCGGCAAAGCGCAGGAAATAATCAGCAATCTGATCGACAATCCTACAGCAGACAGGATTGATCCCCGTGCCGTGTGCGAAAAAATTGAAGCCGGCCTTGAGCGCTTCTATGAGGATATCAAGCCGTATCTTGACGGGTGACCAGCCCGGCGAACTCGCGCATTGCCTGCATGTATTCCGCAATACCCTTTTCGAAAATAGTGTTATGGTTTGCGCCTTTTATCGCAAGCATCTTTTTATTTTCAGACTTCGACGCCCCATACAGGACAAGCCCGTCACTGTAGGGGATTATGTGGTCCTGGTCCGCGTGAATTATCAGGGTCGGCTTTGTAAACGTCTCTATCTTTGCGATATGGCTGAATCCCATTTCCTCGGTAACCCCGATCCGCCGTGGATCCACGCCCAGGAGCCGGAGCAGCGGCGTAATGAACGCGAATCCGCTTTCAATCACGAGTCCGTCGATCCGCTCCGCATAACCCGATGCCAGCTCCAGGGCTGAAGCGCTTCCGAGCGACCGGCCCATGACGATCAGGGGGCCGCTCATATTCTCTTTGTCCATGAAATTCCGCACAAAATCAAAGATTACGCGGCAGTCCTTCATCATTCCGGCCACCGTGGGACTGCCGGTCGATTTACCGTATCCCCGGTAGTCCACCGGCATGAACGATATTCCCCTGCGGTTGTAGAGCCCGGCAATATCGTCGTAATCCGCAACGATCTCGCCGTTGCCGTGAAAAAACAGTATGAGAGGAGCGGAATCTCCCGCGCCGTAGAACCGGCCGCCGATTATGATCCCCTCATCGACCGGAATCCGGATCTCCGAGAATCCGCCGCCGGTCTGTCCCCTTCCCTCCTTCCGCGGATAGAACAAGAACGATAAAATCTCGGGCCGGTCAAAGGCCGAGTAGTCTGCCGTTTGGGGATCTTTCATGCGATATCTCCAGCAATTTCACAGAATTATGAGACATGATCTGACCTCATCCCCCCCTTCCCCCCTTCTCCTCAATAAGAGAAGGGGGGTGCATAAAGCTTATTGTTATAAGCTCCCCTCTCCAATTTGGAGAGGGGCCGGGGGTGAGGTCAGGTCGCGAGCACGCAATCAAAAATCGCGATGCACATCACCCCCAGGGTCGTCGCGTTCAGATAATTGAAAAGCCTCCGGTATCTGCCGGCGCCTTCGGCCTTGTAGAGCAGTCTCAGAAAAACGAGCGGCACTGCAAGCGCGTTCACCAGCACAAACGCGGCGGACACGCCGCTTTTTATTATGCTGAAGGGCCACACAAACAGCATCAGCACCGCGTAGGAAAGGGCCCAGAGAAAAACCAGCCGCTTCAATTGCCGTTCCGAAAACGTGTCCAGTATCATGGGGATCCCGGAACGCCTGAAATCCGCGCTGTATGAAAGAAAAACCAGCCAGAAATGGGGAACCTGCCATGTTCCGAAAAAGGCCATGATATACCAGATCCGGGTCGACGCAAGGCCGCCGCCGGCTGCGAGCCATCCGATAAGAGGAGGCAGCATGCCGCAGATCACGCCCGGGATCAGCGCCAGCTGGGTCCTGAGCTTAAAAGGGGTATAGAGCCCGTTATACAATATGACCGCAGACAAACCGGCGAGGGACGGCGCTATCGAGCGTGCAGTAAGGCAAAGGGCGGCAATCCCGCAGCAGATCAACGCCGACGACACAATCAGGGCTTCGAGCGGCGTAATGCGTCCGGCAGGAAGCGGCCTTTGCCGCGTGCGCGCCATAAGAGAGTCCGGCACCCTGTCCTGAAAGCTATTCAGGCCAGCCGCGCCTGCGGAAAGACAGAACACGCCGAGACCGGTCCAGAGCGCCGCGGGGCTGAGTATCCATGCATAGAGGGAAAATCCGAACAGGGCCGCGCATCCGCTCATCAGGCTGACCGGCATTTTTATAAGAGCGGCTCTGTCGCGAATCCAGTCGAACACGGCTACTATCCTGTTTTTTATTTTTTATTCAGCCATTTCTGATACTCGGATTCGGGAACGATGCGCAGGGTGGCGGTCATGTCGGCGTGGCCGACGCCGCAGAACTCGGCGCACAAAATATGATAGTCCCCGGGCTTGTCGGCGTAGAACCAGGTGTATGTTTTCATGTTCGGAACCGCGTCCATCTTGATGCGGAATGCCGGCAGGTAAAAGCTGTGGATCACGTCCAGGGACGTCAGGTTCACCTTCACCGGTTTTCCCTGGGGAACCACCATGAGCCCTTCCGACTCCTTTTGGTTCGGATAGATAAAAACCCACGAGAACTGCATGGCGTTCACGTCGATATTGATCGCGTCGGGCGGAACGGCGCGGAGACCGAGGAACGACTCCCATCCGAAATAGAACATGGAGAGCGCAATGATCGTGGGAAGGATCATCCACGCCAGCTCCAACTTCAGGTTGCCCCTGATGTCGGAAGCCTCGGGAGTCCTGCTCTTCCGGTATCTGACGGCAAAATAGATCATCGCTGCCGTGATCAGAACAAGCAGTATAAGGCAGAATACGATGATATAGATGAGCACATTGTCCGCATATTTCACTATATTCTCCATATTCACCTCACCGGAATTCAATATCAAAAAATATGAAGCCGATAAAGATAGCCAGAATCGAGAGCGTCACGATAAAGGTGACCGCCACCGCCCTCCCCATCCGCCCGATCTGCATGAAAAAAATGAGCACGAGGGCGCTCTTCGCTGCGGAGATGAGAAGAGAAGCCCATATCTTGAAAGGGCCCAGGTCGATCCGCGAAACCGCGATCGTGAGCGCCGTAAGGCACAGGAGCGCGGCCAGGATAAGGGCAAGCCCGCGGTATGAATAAAAAGACTCTGTATTTTTATCGGACAAATTATGCCTCCGTGCTCCGACCTCACCCCCCGG
>MIBJ01000078.1:32031-44419 GCA_001829495.1 Spirochaetes bacterium RBG_16_49_21
GGGGCCGGGGGGTGAGGTCCTCTCCGCAAGAAGATCTTTTCAGACAGCCCTTTCAGAGCAATAAATAAAACAACGGGAACAGGAATATCCATATTATGTCGACCAGGTGCCAGAACAGCCCGGAATTCTCCATGAAGCTCATACGATCCGCGGTTATGCGCCTCTTTGCCGTAAGTACGAGACAGGCTGCCAATATGCCGGTCCCGATGAGCACGTGCAGGGCATGGAGGCCGGTCAGGGTGAAGTAAAGGGCGAAAAAAATCGACTGGCCAACGGGGCCGCTCGCCATCTTGTCCGATCCGGGATAATAGCCGTCTGCAAAATCGCGCCTCCATTCAAGGTACTTGTTGAACAGGAAAATCAGGCCGAGTATAACCGTAACGCCCAAAAGCAGGATAGCAGTCCTCGACGAACTTTTGCTGACGGCCCTGACCGCGGCCGCGACCGCGAAGCTGCTGACAAGAAGTATCGCCGTGTTCAGGCCGCCCAGTACCAGCATGGTCTCCCTGCCGGCAACGATGAAATCCTCAGTATAACGGTGATAATAGGCCGCATACAGGACAAAAAGACCGCCGAAAAACATGATCTCCGTGTAGAGAAAAAACCACATCCCCATCCGCGCGCCTTTTTCATCGGCATGATTGCTCATCAGCTTCTGTCAATCTCCCGTTGCTTTTAATTTTTTCGCCTTTCCGGCAAAATCGTACGGATAGGGCTCGACAGCCGGCTCCTTCACGAAATTTTCAAGCGGCGGCGGCGAGGGGACCGACCATTCCAAGGTGGTTGCGCCCCAGGGGTCCGCCGGCGCCGCTTGCGGATTCTTGAAGCTCAGGAAGAGATTGATGAATATGAGCGCGATGCCCGCAACCATGATGTAGGCGCCGATTCCTGCGAAAAAGTTCAGGGCCCAGAATTTCGGCAGGTATGCATAGTAGCGCCGCGGCATCCCCTCCAGCCCGAGGATGAACATGGGGAAGTAGTGCATCATAAACCCCACCGCCAGCATGGCGCCGCCGATGTAGGCTTTTTTGAAATCATACAAGCGGCCGAACATTTTCGGCCACCAGAAATGAAGTCCTCCCAGGAAGGCGAACGCCGCACCGCCGAACATGACGAAATGAAAATGACCCACGACCCAGTGCGTATCATGGATGTGGACATTGGGCCCCGCCGCCCCCTGAACGAGACCCGAAAGCCCCCCTATTGAGAAGAGGACGATGAAGCAGAGGGCGAACAAAAACGGCGGCGCCATGAAAATCGACCCTTTATACATGGTTGATACCCAGTTGAAGACCTTGACCGCGCTCGGCACCGCCACAATGAACGTCAGGAATGAAAACACGAGAACCGCCGCGTCGCTCATGCCGCTCACGAACATGTGATGGGCCCAGACCAGGGAGCCGATGGCGGCTATGGCCAGGCCGGCCGCGACAATGGCCCGGTAGCCGAAAATCGACTTTCGACAGAACACGGGGAATATCTCGGAGATGATCCCCATGCCGGGCAAAATCATGATATAGACCGCCGGGTGCGAGTACATCCAGAACAGGTGCTGGAACATCAACGGGTCGCCGCCCTTCGACGGGTCGAGCAGGCCGACGCCGAACAGGCGCTCGATCATGATCAGAAGCATGGTGATGCCGATGACCGGGGTCGCCAAAACCTGCACCCACGCGGTCGAGTATATAGACCAGGTAAAGAGCGGTATCTGCATCCAGCCCATCCCCTCCTTCCGGAGCGTGTGGATCGTGGTTATGAAGTTGATGCCCGTGAGCATTGATGAGAGCCCAAGTACGAAGACGGCGAACACGGTAAGGGTCACCCCGGTATGGGTGGTGATGCTGAAGGGAACGTAGAAGGTCCATCCGGTGTCGGGCGCGCCTTGCGCAAACAGGGAGATGATCACCAGTACGCTGCCGATTACGAACAGGTACCATGTCAGAAGATTGATCCGTGGAAAGATAACATCCTTCGCGCCTATCTGAATCGGCATCAGAAAATTCCCCAGAATGGCCGGCATTCCGGGTATGATGAAAAGGAATACCATGATCACGCCGTGCAGGGTGAAGAGCGCGTTATACGTCTGGGCGCTCACGATCTTCGTGTTCAGCCCCATGAGCTCGGTACGCATGAGGAGGCCGAGGACCACCGCGACAAAAAAGTAGAAAAGAATCACGGCCCCGTACATCAGGCCGATCCGCTTATGGTCGGTCGTGAGCAGCCATGCACCGATCCCGGAATGGCGATCCGACGAGGGAGTTTGATAAAATGACTGTCCGGCTGCCATCGAGCACCTCCTCAATCATACCTTTTTTTTCCGCAAAAGAAAGAAAAACATGATCCCCAGCAGCACCAGGAACCCGAGCGACAGTATCTGCACAAGCCTGAAAGAATAGGTCTTGTTCTTCGGCTCGTAGCTGAAGCAGTAGGCCAACAGCTTGCGCACGGAAATGGCGGGAATCCCTTTTGTCGCCTCCGTCAGCGCCATGCCGACGTCAAAGGGAAGGAATATCGGACCGTATATGTACCGAATGATGGTACCGTCCCGAGCAAGCACGATCAGCACGTTGGGGTGCACGAAGTTCCGCCCGCCCGTTCTCTTGAACCCGTACCCGGCGGCATCGGTGAAGCGGCGTATCGTTTTAATATCGCCGGTAAGGAACTTCCAATCGTCATCGGCAAAGCTTCTCTTCAATATCTTAAGATAGTTTTTCTTCGCTTGAAGGGCATTTGACGGATTGTCCTCCTCATCGATGCTTAAGGAGAGCACTTTAAAATCCTTGCCCGGAGTCAGGGGCACGTCGTTCAGGGCGGAAGCGAGGTTGCCGAGCAGAAGGCCGCAGGTTTGGGGGCAGGTATAATAAATCGGGAGGACCAGGACGGGCCGGTCGATATAGCTGCCGACGGTTATTTTGTCGCCATGCTCGTCAAGGAAAACCGCGTCACGGGGGACTTTCTTGCCGAGCTTTTCATCCAGCGCAACGCCGCTCCAGTCCACATCCTTCCCTGCTTCATGCCCCTCGGACTGAGCGAACGGCATCCCTATCACAGCCCAGATAAAAAGAAATAAAGCAACTTTAATCTTCCCCGGGGGATTCATGGCTTTTTACCAATCCTTCGGTTCTTTTATTTTCCCGTCATGAGAAGCACCGAATATTTTCCGTTGGAGAGATTCACCTTGAGCTTGGCCCTGAACAAATGGACCTGCGCCAATTGTTTGGCCTGGCCGTACGCAAGCAGAATGGATGTGTCCCCGTTCACAATAATCGGCCTGTCGAGCTCGTCACCGGTTGAAAAGGGAAAGGCAAAACTGATCTCTGTTTCGTTGTTCTTTTCAGCGCCCGAGGGGTTCATGACATGATTGGCGCCGCCCAGATCTATATTCTTCATGTGGAGGGTCGGGGCTGTGCCGTGCTGGTTGCTGACCGTAGCAACACCGTTCTCCACGAATCCGAGTACGAAGTTGGCGTCTTTCATTCCTTTTGTCGGGCTAAACCCAATGCCCACCCAGCCCGCTGTTTGAGCTTTAAGCTTGACGCGCAGGTTTTTATCCTCGATAATCCAATTGAACTGCATCTTTTCAATGGTTATCTTGTAGGTGTATCCCGGATCGCCTTTACCGGCAGTGCCGGATTCAAGCGATTTCTCATTATTCGCTCCCTGCGCGCATGAGAGGAATGTTCCGATCGCAAAGCAGAATATGAATGCCGGTATTGCTTTTCTCATTATTATGCTCCTTAACCACAATTCTTCAGAGAAGCCGGGCCTTTTCAAGTAAATTTTATCTCCATATATTAAATTTATCGCACTGCTTCAGGATCATTTACGACTTCATCATTGCTGAACCGCAATTCTTTCAATCCCCTGCGTTTGAATATTTCACCTCGCGGCGGAGCCGGGGTGAGGTCCGAAAGATTCATGAGAAGGGATAAGGCGATGAGATCAAAGTGCACAGCGCGGGTGAGGGCGGAGAAGCGGGAGGATTGGGGACATAAAAAAATGCTTGCCATTGAAATTAATGGTGATATTCACCAATTGCGAGAGGCGTTGAATTATAATAAAAAGGAGCATCGCCATGAAAAAAAAATTTTCGCATGTTATAACCGTCGTTTTCATATTTAGCGGAATGTTTTTAACTCGCTGCGATCTTGATCAAGACGTCAAGACCATCACCTTCAAAGACGGCTCAAAATACACGGGTCAGTTGAAAGGCGCCATGAAGCAGGGCTTCGGCAAATACGCCTGGTCCAACGGAGATGTATACGAGGGGGAATGGAACAACGACGCGATGCAGGGAAAAGGGGCATTTGCCTGGGCTAACGGCGACCGATACGAAGGCCGGTGGTCCAGCGGCCGGCGACAGGGCAAGGGAATCATGAAATACGCGGACGGCGCTCTCTACGACGGCGAATGGAATAACAATGAGCGCAGCGGCCAGGGAACCATGACCAAGTCGAATGGGGAAAAATACACCGGCCAGTGGCAGAGCGGCGTGGCAAACGGCTACGGGGTCCACGTATGGCCCGACGGCTCAAAGTATGAGGGTGAGTGGAAAGACGGCAAACGCCAGGGCCAGGGTGTGATGACCGGCGCGGACGGAATCGTGGAGCGGGGAAAATTCCTGAATGACGTATTTGTCGGGAAATAGTCGTTTTCGCTATGCGGCTTGTCTGCTTCTGCTGCTTCTCGTCTCAGGAAATGCCGTTCCCGATGATGTATCCGAAAGGTTCGAGGCGCGGACATTCCGCAGCAAAAAATATTCTGTATTATTGCCGTACCGGCTCCTGTGCCCGAAAAATTATCTTAGAACTAAACGCTATCCCCTCATCCTTTTTCTCCATGGCTCGGATGAGCGCGGAACCGATAATACGAGGCAGCTCTACGTGGGGCTGAATATCTTCGCAAATGAAAAAATAATGAAGCGGTATCCCTGCTTTATCGCGGCCCCCCAATGCCCTCCGGATATGAAATGGGCGGACGCGGACTGGAAGGCGGAGCGCCATTTCATGGCCGAGAGCCCCACGCCGGCCCTGGCACTGTCCATAGAGCTCATCGGCGAGCTTCAGAAAAAATATCCAATCGATAAAAACAGGCTCTACATCGTCGGATATTCAATGGGCGGGTTCGGCGCATGGGAGACAATCGTGCGCTGGCCGGAGCTGTTCGCCGCAGCCGTGCCGGTCTGCGGCGGCGGCGATGAAAGCAAGGCATACCGCATAAACCGAATCCCGATCTGGGCGTTCCACGGATCGCTGGATCAGATAGTCGGAGTCAGCCGGTCACGGAACATGGTAAATGCCGTTGTAAAGGCGGGCGGCACCCCCCGGTATACCGAATATCCGACCATAACTCACTACTCCTGGGGACCGGCCTTCAGCGACCCTCGAATGTTCGAGTGGCTCTTCAGGCAAAAAAAATAAAAATTGCTTGTTATTTTTAATTTGTAAGCCCATTTTAGTAAAATGAAAATCATAAAACAATTGCCGACCGGGAACAAAGACAACATGAAAAACCTGTCCTTTGAGCTCGAGTCCCTTATTTATACCAACATAAAAGAAAGCTACCCCGAAAACTGGAACAGGGAGCTCCTCACCAGATCGATCTTCTCGGACATGAAGAAGCTTTTTCACGGGAAAAAAATACACACGCCCGGCAGCGCCATCAAATCCCTCTGGCATCTCTATCAATTGAAAAAAAATTCAGATTCGATCTTCGGGGACGCGGCAATTATTATGCAGATTTCATATCATGACGGCCAAATAGTGCACGGAGCGGCCTTTTACGATATTGCGGAAAAGGAGCCGGCTAAAAATTCCTTCTCGGTTCTCAATAAAAACAGGCTTAGAAAGCTCTCATCATTCGCCCATCACGCGCAGCTGCTCCTGTATGATTATGACCCGATCGCCGGCATGGCGTTTCCCTCTACGGCTGATTCGGTCATCGGCTACCATCCGCCCATCTGGAGCAACTGGATACCCTACACCCATGCCGTGACGGTGCCGGCGAACCTGGCCTTTACCCTGGGCCTCAAGACCACCGGACTATACAAGGTGTCGGTTCCGTTCTCGTATCAACTCTGCTACCGGTACCTGTACGGGCTTGATCTTGACTTTAACAAACAGCAACTTGAAACTGCGGCCGGCGTCAATACGGCCAGGGGAAATCCCAAATTCCTGATTCAGATCTCGGCATCTCACGGCGGAGCGCTCCTCCTCGACAATTTTGAAGTCGATAAAAGCAGATATTCCGAATTTGAATAACGAGTTGCCCTCGCATTTGCTGCGGTCTTTCATCATCGCTCTATCCAGCGTATCATGCTCGCACGCCCCCTCCGAGGGTTTTTATCCATTACCTACATCTCTTTCTCTCATACCCCCCAACCCCCCAAAGGGGGGCTAATATTGTTTTCTAAGAGTAATAATGTATTATCTCAATATATGAGTATCTTTATAATAATGCATAATCTTCAAGTCCCCCTCTGGGGATTTAGGGGGCCGAGAGACTTGATTTAGAGATGTCGGTTTATATCAATCTCTGCAACCACTGCTAAAAAAATGACTTTACTGATATTTTCTTTATACATTAATGGTAAATGAACGTTTGAACAGTATGAAAATTTGAAGCCTCTGCCGTACATTATCAACGCAGTTTCAGGCGGCCGGCGAATAAACTGAAACAATAGAACAGAGTGCGGTAACCTCATATGAACGAAACAGGAACCTATACAAAAAGCTGGGTGGTGAGGCTCATCGTACTCAATGTCGTCATTTTCTTCATGCAGGAAATCTTTTCCGCGGGACAAATCGGCGACCCGTCTGTTCCCCTGGGCGATATGATCACCAATTACTTCGGCTTGCGGCCGATACTGGTCATGGAAAAATTCTACGTGTGGCAGGTTGTCACCTATATGTTCCTTCATGGCGGCTTTTTCCACGTATTTCTGAACATGTACGCCCTTTTAATCTTCGGAATACCGGTGGAACAGGCATGGGGAAGCAGAAGATTCCTGGCCTATTATCTGTTCACCGGAACCGGCGCGGGGATCACCATCTTGATTATAAATACCCTGCTGGGCGCAACTAATTACCTGGTACCCACGATCGGCGCTTCCGGCGCTGTATTCGGGCTTCTGTTGGCTTTCGGGATGCTTTTTCCGGATGCGCAAATCCTTCTTTTTTTCTTTATTCCGATGCGCGCAAAATTTCTCGTTTTTCTCTACGGCGGCCTTGAACTCTATGCACTCATCACATCAGGCGGCCAGAGCCCCATCTCGCACACCGGCCATCTGGGAGGGCTTTTGTTCGGCATAATCTATTTTCTCATTATACGGAATCGCCGTATCTCCTTTAAATCAAAGGTGATTAAGGCCCGCCTGAGCAGGGAAATCAAACGAAAAGAGACCATGCCGGCGTATCAGCCCCGGGACAATGAATCCAGATTGCGGAACATTTTAGATAAGATTTCAACCGCCGGCTCCGGCTCTCTGTCGGACGACGATTATCAGTTCATAAAATATATGGAGATAATGCTGCAGGACGTTGACGGCCTGTGCGTGGAAGAAGACTTCAATCTTGATGACAACTTCTGCAAGAACTGTAAAAACGTGGAGGCATGTCTGCTCCGAAAAATAAAAAATTATCTCTGAAATTATTTATAATAATAAAAATAAATTCAGGAGAATCAGTATGGACAAGAGAGTATACCTGTTCGGAGGAGGAACCGCCGAAGGAAAAGCTGATATGAAAAACCTTCTCGGCGGCAAGGGAGCAAACCTGGCTGAAATGTCGAACCTCGCTATTCCCGTACCTGCCGGGTTTACCATCACGACCGACGTATGTACTGAATTCTATAAAAACAGCCGCCGCTATCCGGCCGGCCTCGAGAATGAAGCCAACGAAGCGATAAAGCAGGTTGAGCGGATCATGGGGGCACGGTTCGGAGACCCGGCAAATCCCCTTCTCGTATCCGTCAGATCCGGAGCGCGGGCGTCGATGCCCGGCATGATGGATACGGTGCTCAACCTCGGCCTCAACGACGACACCATCCAAGGTATAATAAAAAAATCGGGCAACGAGCGTTTCGGATGGGACTCATTCCGCCGTTTCATCCAGATGTACGGCGACGTCGTCATGGGACTGAAGCCGGAATCCAAGGATGAGCATGATCCCTTTGAGCAAGTCATGGACGCCTTGAAGAAGAAACGAAAAGTAAAAATGGATCTCGACCTGACCGTGAGGGATCTGAAAGAGCTCGTGGGACAATACAAATCTCTTATAAAAAGAAAGCTGAAAAGGGACTTCCCCTCTGATCCGTTCGAGCAGCTCTGGGGAGCGATCGGCGCGGTGTTCGGCTCCTGGATGAACGAGCGGGCGATCTTTTACCGCAAGATAAATAACATCGAGGGCAGCTGGGGAACCGCGGTCAACGTGCAGGCCATGGTTTTCGGCAATATGGGCGACGACTGCGCCACCGGCGTCGCCTTCACCCGCGATCCGGCAACCGGCGAGAAGCGCTTCTACGGCGAATACCTCATCAACGCCCAGGGCGAGGACGTGGTCGCCGGCATCAGGACACCGCAGCAGATCACCATTGTAGGATCGCAGAAATGGGCCAGGGAAAACCGGATTCCCGAAGCGGAAAGGAAGGCGAAATATCCCTCACTTGAGGAATACATGCCCGGGGCCTTTCGTCAGCTCGATGAGGTATACAATAAGCTTGAAAAACACTACCGCGACATGCAGGACATAGAGTTCACCATCCAGAACAAAAAGCTCTGGATGCTCCAGACGCGCAACGGCAAGCGCACCGCAGCCGCCGCAGTCAGGATCGCCGTGGACATGGAACAAGAGGGGCTCATTTCCAAAAAAGAGGCGCTTATGCGGATCGAGCCTGCATCGCTTGATCAGCTCCTCCATCCCACCTTTGACCCCAAGGCCAAGCGGAGCGTCATCGCCCGGGGGCTGCCGGCATCTCCCGGCGCCGGCGTCGGCAGGGTCGTGTTCAACGCGGACGACGCAGAGGTTTTCAGCACCAAAGGGGACAAGGTCGTACTGGTACGCATCGAGACCTCGCCGGAAGATCTAAAAGGCATGTCCGTGAGCCAGGGAATACTTACCGCGCGCGGCGGCATGACGTCCCACGCCGCGGTTGTCGCGCGCGGAATGGGCAAATGCTGCGTGTCCGGCTGCGGCGAGCTTGAGATCGATTACAAAAAAAGAATATTCAAGGTAAAAAATAAGACGATAAAGCAGGGTGACTTTATATCCCTCGATGGAAGCACCGGCGACGTCATGCTCGGCAAGGTCCCCACGGTTGACCCCGAGCTTTCCGGAAACTTCGGGACCATCATGAAGTGGGCGGATGAGCTGCGCACCCTCGGCGTGCGCACCAACGCGGATACGCCGCACGACGCCCGGGTGGCGCGCGGCTTCGGCGCAGAGGGAATAGGGCTCTGCCGTACGGAGCATATGTTCTTCGAAGGAGACCGCATCAAGGCGATGCGCGAAATGATCCTCGCCGAGGACCTCGCGGGCAGGAAAAAAGCCCTTGCAAAGCTTCTGAAGATGCAGAGAAAAGACTTCTACGGGATACTCAAGGCCATGCAGGGCTTCGGCGTCACGATCAGGCTCCTTGACCCGCCCCTGCATGAGTTCGTGCCGCATGAGAAGAAGAACCAGGAAGAGATGGCCAGGGAGATGAAGGTTCCGCCGAGCACAATCAAGGCCAAGGTCGAGGCGCTGCACGAGTTCAATCCGATGCTGGGCCACCGGGGATGCCGGCTCGGCATCACGTATCCGGAGATCACCGAGATGCAGGCCCGTGCCATCTTCGAGGCTGCGTGCCAGCTCAAACAGGAAGGCTTGAACGTCAAGCCCGAGATCATGGTGCCGCTCGTCAGCCATATAAACGAGTTAAAAATGCAGAAGGATATAATCACGGCTACCGCGGAAAAGGTGATGAAGGAAAGAGGCGTCGGGATTGAGTACCAGGTGGGGACCATGATAGAGGTGCCGCGCGCGGCGGTTACCGCAGACGAAATCGCGGCCGAGGCCCAGTTCTTCTCTTTCGGTACCAACGATCTTACGCAGATGACCTTCGGATTCAGCCGCGACGATTCAGGCACCTTCCTGCCTGAATATGTCGATAAAAAAATATTGCCGGTCGATCCCTTCAGGGTGATTGACCGGGGCGGCGTGGGCCAGCTGGTGAGGATTGCCGTTGAAAAGGGAAAAAAAGCGAGGCCGGACCTTAAGCTCGGCATATGCGGCGAGCATGGAGGCGATCCCAACTCCATAGAGTTCTGCCACCTGGTCGGCTTGAACTATGTGAGCTGTTCGCCCTTCAGGGTGCCTATAGCGCGTCTTGCCGCCGCCCAGGCTGCTATAAGGAATAAAACATGAAAAAGTTATTATTAGCAACGATCCTTGTCGCATTCATGAATTCCGCGCTGCTCGCTTCTTACGCGGAAGCGCTGAAATTGTTTGAAAAAAAAGATTATAAGAACTCACTGAAAATCATAGCCGGAGAGTTGGAAATAGCCAACGACGCAAATCCCGGCTCGCCGAATTACAACCTCCGATTTCTTGCCGCGCACAACCATTGGAAGCTCGGAAATATGAAGTCAGCCGTCGACCACTTCACCCGCTGCATCGAAATTAAAAAGAACACGGCCGCCCCTTATATTGACCTGGCGATGCTGCAGATAGAGATCAAAAAATACGGCGACGCGGAAATTACCGCCAAACGCGGTCTGACCGTGGAAAAATCTCCTCTGCTCTATTATCTCCTCGGCCTCATCTCGTTAAAAAAAGAAAACTTCTGGAGGGCGAAAGAGATGTTCGAAAAGGCCAATTCGCTCGATCCCGAGCTCCACTATTCATATAACGCGCTGGGGATCGCCTTGATGCGGCTTAAAAAATACGGCGAGGCAAATACCGCCTTCTCAGCAGCCTATGCGATGAAGCCGAAATCAGCGGAGATCCTCAACAACCTGGGAATGAGCTATGAGAAGCTCGGGAAGACCAAGGAAGCCCTCGAATATTATGAAAAAGCCGGCGCACTGGACGACAAGAACAGGGTGGTGAGCGATAACCTGGCCCGTTTGAAGAAAAAATAGAGGCTATTCCCTGTTTTCCAGAGCCTCCCTGAATTTCGGCAGGGATCTCCGTATCACATCTTCAGAAACGCAGTACGCTATCCGGAAGTAGCCCGCGCCTCCGAACCCGCTTCCGGGAACCGCCAGTATGTTAAATTTCTGCAGATGCCGGACAAATTTGACGTCATCCTCAATCGGCGATCTGCAGAATATATAGAAAGCCCCCTCGGGCAGGGGAAAGGTATATCCCGCTTTGTTCAATCCCTCGGCCAGGAGGTCGCGCCGCCTCCGATACGGCGTGATATCCACGGCCACATCGGTAAGCTGTGCCACTATCCGCTGCATGAGCGCGGGCGCGTTCACGTATCCCAGTATCCGGTTACAGAGAATAATGCCGGCCATGAGCTTGTCGGCCGAATCGCACGAGGGGTTGGCCGCAATGTACCCGATCCTCTCTCCCGGAATGGACAGGGACTTGGAGTATGAGTTCACCATAATGGAGTGGGGATAGCTTGCCAATATGCTGGGGACAGCGGTATCATCATAAACGATTTCCCGGTACGGCTCATCGGATATCAGGTATATGACCTGGCCTTTCTTATAATACCCGGAGAGCATATCCGAAAGCTCTTTAATCTGCTTTTCCGGATAGACCCTGCCGGTGGGATTGTTCGGCGAATTGATCAGCACTGCCTTGGTCCTCGGGGTGATCGCGTTCCGGATTGTGCCGATGTTCAGCGAAAAATCCGGATCGCTGTCGGCAAGCTTCGTTACCCCGTTGTGGTTTGCTATGTAAAAATTGTACTCCACAAAATAGGGCCTGGGCACCACCACCTCATCCCCCGGATTCAGAATTGCCTTCAGCACGGCGTTCAGGCCTCCTGCTGCCCCGCAGGTCATGACAACATAATCAGCGGTAACGGGGATGCCGTGCTCCCGGGCCACCCTGGCGGCAATCGCGCTTCGTACAGCCGGAAACCCGGCATTGGGCATGTATCCGTGCGCGCCCTTCACCGCATCCTTAGCAAATCCCTTCAGCACCTCGAAAAATTTGTCCGGCGGGTCAAGATCGGGATTACCCAGGCTGAAATCGAAAACATTCTCCTCCCCATGCCGGGCTTTGAGCTTGATTCCCTCCTCAAACATTTTGCGGATCCACGAGGATTTTTCGATAGACTCCTGAATATATGCGGCTATCGGCATACTCCCCTCCATCTTGAACTATTCTGATTTATTAGACTTGTTTCACAACTGAATTATAATTTAAATTTCTCCCCGCCGCCTTCGGCGGCG
>MIBJ01000078.1:44436-60104 GCA_001829495.1 Spirochaetes bacterium RBG_16_49_21
ATTTTACAACAAATCCAGCGATTTCTTGCCGCTGATATCAATCGAGAAGATGAATTTTTATAAAATAAAATGCAAGAACAAAATATTCATCAAACCGGACTGGCGTATCCGTATCAACCTGGTCATCGCCAGCACGATCTATGGCTGATTTATATTATTACCATTTAATTTTTGCGCCTTTTACGTAAATTTTTGGGGCTTGGGCAAAGCCTGCTTTATGGTATCTTAATTTTTGCTTGATTTAAATGAAATATCGATTAAAAATTACTCTATGATGAATACAAAGAGAATAGCCCGCATAATGCCGGTGTTGCTGATCGGCGTCCTTATGAGCCGGGTATCGGTTGAGAAGGCTCATTCTGCCGATCCCTATCCAGAGGGAAAAACCTCCCCAGGGGAGGTCAGATATGATCTTGATGTATTCAGAAAATGGATGTCCTTTGATGAGCCCGAAAAAACACAGCATGTGTATTCAGATGTCCGGCTTTCATCGGTCGCTCCCTATGCGGGCGAGCAATATCCGCGTCTGCTGATCGAACGGTATACTGCCAATGCCTCGCGCATGACCGACGACAACGGTCTTTTACAGTCTATTTATTCATGGGATTTCAGCAAAGCCAAAGCATCAGTTTTGACGGTAGACCGGAAAACAAAAGACACCCTTTCAAAAATCTATGCGATGATGGACGGGGATATTCCGGGACTCTTCAGATACCTGGGAAAGCGCGGACTGGATTCTTACGAACTTAATGAAAAAGAAAATATACCGGCAGGAAAGGACGTCAGGATCAAGTATACGACCATTCTTGAAATGCTCTTTGCCGGAAGTGATCACTTTCGGGAACGGGAATGCGAGCTTGCGGTAGCAAACCGCCTCGCCGAATATTGTTTCGGCGTCGACACCTGGCCTGCGTTCAAAAAAATCCTGGATGCCCGCAACACCCGCCCCATAGGCCGGTTCGCATACTCCACAATCTGGTATTACCTCTCGGGAACGGGCTGGAAGCACTGGCACCGGAACACGATCCTGGGCCTGAAAAGGGAATTTAAGGCAGGTTCGCGGGTAGTCTATATCGCCGGCGGGAACGACGTTTATCAGCTCATAAAGACGGGGATTTACGACATCGAGGTCATTGACCCGCTCCTCCCCTCCCAGCCCCGGTTTTATGCGGAGGGATGGGATTTCCTGATCAAGAAGAACGGGATCGGCGATGAGATAATCCTGAACTTTGACCGGGGGCCCAAAGCGCAATCGGCCCATCCGCACCTGGTCATGAGGCGCGCCCGGTATGAAGAAGGGAAAACCTTTACCGCACTTCTGCACACCGGTAACAAGGAAGATATCCAAAGCAGCACCACAACGTGGGAGATTTTCAACCGGGACACGGCCGGGCGGCTCGGCCGCCTGGTCATAAACCGGCGATTCTGCCGTCAGGACGATTTTACCTCAGGCAACGGCAGAGCCCTGGTCATGTCGTTCAATGAGCTGTTTTTCGTGGCGACCCCGGACAGGGAAAAATCGTGGGGCATAGACCCGGAAAAATTTTCTCCTGATTTTAAGATGTACGTAAAGCAGCTCAGGAAACCGGTACCCCGAGGGATGATTCTGAATATACGGAAAGGGGAACAGGGCTCGTGGCGGTTTTTGTCCCTGGGGAGCGAGGTGAATTAAGCCTTCCTCAATTGTAATCGTCGTAACTAACCATGTAAAAAAATCATATATTCACGGGAATTATCTTGACAATTAGTTTGATATCAAACAAATTGATCGTGTGAACAAAGACCATATCATTTTTCTCATCGGGAGAATTAATTACAAGGCAAACAGGTTCCTCCGGGACGAGCTCGAAAAGCACGGAATCGCGGGCCTGGCCCCGTCTCACGGCGAAATACTCGGGGTGCTCCTTATGCGGGGGGAAGTCCAAATGACTCAGCTTACTGAATATATAGATAAGGACAAATCGACAATCACGGCGCTGGTGAATAAATTAATCTGGCTGGGGTATGTAAAAAAAAGAAAAGATGACGACGACAACCGCATAAGCCGGATCGCGTTAACAGAGAAAGGAGCCTCTTTGAAACCCGGTATCATGGACATTTCGCGGAAATTGAGGAAAAAAGCCTATGAAAACATACGTGAGAGAGACAAGAAAATATTATATACCTTGTTGTCCAAAATAAACATGAATTTTTAGACGGCAACTATTTTTTATACAATAGTTTGATATCAAACAATTACTCACGGAGGTATCGCCATGAACGTTTCCGAAGATATGTTTAAAATGATGCAGCAGCACCTGGGGTATAGTGACGAAGAGATGGCTGATTTCAAAAAAAATCCCATCAACAAGACCGTTCTCGCAAAGGCTCCTGAATTAATGAAAAAAACCATCGTGTTTGAAGTGGTGGAATCCCATGGATGCAACAGCCAGCACAAGATCGGCGAAAAATTTTATTTTGACGGCGCCGGGAATCTCATTACAAAATTAAACCCTAAAAAGGTATGTATTTACGCGTTGCAGGCAATGTTGCCTGTTATTTTTGCCAGCAATGAATTAATGTACAATGATGTCGATCCCAACGGCATTCAATTCAAACATTCCGGCTGTTTTGACGTCGGCGTTAAATGCGGCGGATGGGGGCGCATTATAGTGCGCTACAGCATGGAAGACCGCGTGAGATAAGAGAGTACCGGACAAAGGCTCCGGCGCATCATCCGTATTTTTTGACGATTTCCTTATACCTGAAACAGGTACTGATGTGATCGTTCACAATCCCCGTGGCCTGCATATGGGAGTATACGATCGTGGAGCCGACAAACTTGAACCCCCTTTTTTTCAGATCTTCGCTGATCGCGTCCGACAATTTCGTGCTCGCGGGAAGTTGAGAAAGGGACGTAAATTTATTGTGTATCGGTTTTCCGCCGGTAAAGCCCCAGATGTATTTATCGAATGTTCCGAATTCTTTTCTGACCTGGATAAAAGCCTTAGCGTTTGCGATTGCACCCTCGATCTTAAGCCTGTTCCGGATGATGCCGGCGTCTTTCAGCAAGGAGCTTTTTTTCCGGCCATCGTACTTGGCGATCTTGGTAAAATCGAAGTTGTCGAATGCCTTTCTGAAATTTTCCCTCTTTCTCAAAATGGTAAGCCAGCTCAATCCCGCCTGGAACCCCTCAAGGATGAGGAATTCGAATATTTTCCGGTCATCGTGAATCGGAACCCCCCATTCCGTATCGTGGTACTCGAGGAGAAGGGGATCGTTCGTGGGCCACGAACAGGCTTGTTTTTCCCGTTTCATGATTAGACCTGACTATTAACCATCTGGAATGTACGTTTTCTTCAGTAACGGCTCAAGAGACCGGCAAGGAATTATCGGGATATGGATACCACAAAATTTCCGAGATGTGCCGGAAACAGCCTCTTTAAACTTACTTACAATATGTCTCCACTATTTCCTTTAGAATGGATCCATGTCTGCCTTCATCCAAAGCGGCCTCTTCAACGGCTTGGGCTGCATGCGCCAGTCCTAAACTGCGAATCTTCTGGGCAAATTCCTGCAGTTTTTTTACAGAACCGCTTTCTAATGATTCGACTGTCTTTAAAACCTCAAAAAAATCAGATTTGATATGACCATTGAGTACCGCGTACAGGCCGGCATGGCGGGCTTCATCTGCCGCTAAAGCTGTCAGGTAATCGGCAACATCATCATAGCCCTGTTCCCGCGCTAAAATGGCCATCCCCGTATACATGGTTACTGCTTGACTTTCCAGCACTGCGATTTGATCGATTTGTTTTTCCAGATCAGTCCCTTTGGTAACGCCTAATAAGCTCATGTTATCAACTCCTTTTTTTATCATATTGGATTCTGGGATTTTGCGCCCGTTCCAAAGCTCATAGCCCGGAGCTTACCATATGCCCGGAATCAACCGAAATCGTACCCTCGTGGCGTACTCTTCATAGCCGGCAGCGAATATCACGTTGATCAAAAAAGCCTTTAACACGATTCCGGCCTCCAGGCCCTTTCTCTCCTTTGCCATGGTGATTTCTCCCCCATCTAAAAATAATAATTCTTCTCCAGTGCCGCTCTTGCATGAATTTTCTTATACCAACTGAAATTTTTTAAGATGTTCCTCAATAGTATGCACAAAATCCTTTGCTCCCTCAATAAAGGGCTGAACCTCTTCACGAGTCAGTTCCGAATATTCTTCATAATCTCCCCTAATCCTCATCTCAAAAGCCTTATTTATTACTTTGGCGGTCTTCTCAGGAAATATGCCTTCTTTGATAAACCGCTTGTTAAAATACGAAATGACTCCCTTGTGTTTGGAAGATCCATATTGTTCATAAACCAAAAGAGCAAGAACAGAATAAAACATGGCGTAATAAAGCCGGTTTATCACCGAACGGGGGTTCATCATGTTGTTAAAAAGCAGCTCCGCTTCCTGGAGAGCCTCGTATGCCTGATTGATGCGGTATTGGGCAAGCAGTCTTTTTTTCTCATCGGAAGTCAAAGCGGAATCCCCTCTTTTTGGATAACCTTATATATAGGAGATTCCGACATGGGTCCGTAAACGATCATTTTTCTGCTGAAAAAAATCGCTGAAATGAATACATCATATTCAAGATTAATCTTAAAAATCATGTCGTCAATAGCGGACTCAATTTCACTATCATGCTCCTCGAGCTCGATCATTATATCTATGTCCGATTCAGAATTGCTTTGGCCGCGCGCCTTGGAGCCATAAAGCCGCATGTCTAAAATTCTATATTGTTTGACTATCTCTTCTTTTAAAATTTTCAATGCAGTATATTCGTTATCGTTGAGCAATGTCGTAATTGACATAGATATAAAACCAATCCTTTCAAAAATCATCTTAAATAGCAAGTCTTGCATGTTATTGTATGTTAAATCAACTAAAATTTAATTTGACATCAAGGATATTGCGCCTTTTCAATTTTGTTAAATTCGCCCTGCCCTGAGCAGCGTTTTGTGAAATTATTATCAGGAATTATTTTTCTGCTTGAAAAGCCGTTTTATTACATTTTATATACCCCTGCAAGCCCCTTCGGCAGGGGCCTGATTATGAATTATTACGGGGAAGGGATATGAAATCACTGATCCGGTTCGGCGTATCGATTGAAGAAAAACTGCTGTCGCGATTCGATAATCTGATCGACTCGAAAGGATATGTTAACCGGTCGGAGGCGATTCGGGACCTTATCCGCGACATGCTGGTATCTCAGGAGCTCACGGATAAAAATGCCGAGGCCATCGGCACGCTCACCCTGGTCTACAGCCACGACGTGCGCGAGCTTTCCGAAAAGCTGAATGAGATACAGCATCATCACCACCGTAGTATTATTTCGACCACGCACATACACCTGGACGAGCATAACTGCCTGGAGGTCCTCATCCTGCGCGGAAAGACGAGGCAGGTTCAGGCCATTGCAGACAATCTCCTTGCGGTGAAAAATGTCCGCCACGGCAAGCTCACCTGCACCACTACGGGAAATACCTTATCATGAAGGATCGGCCGGGCCAAGCGATTCGATTCTGGCTGCGAATTAGTACGAAAGCATAGGCAGCCCGATACAGCCTATATCGATTACAAAATGACAAATGATGCACGGGGTCACGCTCTCATTACGCTCCATCACCATGCCGAGCATGACGCCGTACGCGATTGAAAAAGCGCCCAGCACGGGACCGCCCATGATAAAATGAATCAGAGAGTAGAGAATAGTTTGAGCGATATTTGACGTCAGCTTTGAATAATCAGCCTGGATGAAAATTTTATAAGCTGCTAGGCGATACACGACTTCCTCAGAAACCGCGTTCATCGCGCTCAGGATAACAACCGGGGGCCAGAACCCGAGCCCTCTCAATCTCGGCTCTTTCAACACCAGAAGGTAAATCGTATAAAAAATACTGAACGCGAGGCCGGCGTAAAAAAAACTGGAGAAGCGGCGCCACCTGAACTTCTCCCATACGGCGATGCCTGATTTTTCAAGCCAGTACAGGGACAGCGCCGGCACGGCCGTAAATGGAATATAATACAAGATCCCCGCGTATCCGGCCGCAATCGTTTGAACCTTTTGAAAAGGCCACGGCAAAACGTGCGCCTTCTTGATCAGATAGTAAATGACGAAAAACAGCACCAGATACGACGCCAGGAATCCTCCCAGTAAAAAAAGCTTCCGCAGCTCGGCGTTTGCCGCGGTTTGCTCTTGAGCTTCGATTTCCTTTTTTTGGAGCCTGCGTCCCACAACCAGAATAACGATAAGTCCCGTAATAATAAAAATAATCATTGCAGCCTGCGCCTGCGTCAAACCGAATCCTATCCTTCGCTCCTTGCGGAACATCTCCAGAATTATTCTGACTGCACCGTAGAGCACGAAATAAGACGCGAAAACCGAGCCGGTGTATAATTTCCTGGCTTCCTGATTTGAATAAATATTTTCATATAATCGTCTGAGAAATAAAAAAATCAGGATGTTTACGCCGATGGCGTATACGGGGACCGGATTGGGAAATCTCGCATTAATCCCCCAAAAATCCAGCGTGACATATCTGCCCCAGCAGCATCCGACAATAAAGCATGCAATCCTCCCGATGGCATGCCCCAGTGGGACATAGAGGACAATGGCGTCCATTGCCTCCAGATATTTGAATCTCATCAGAACGATCAGTACTGAAATACATATCGCGGACAGAATCAGACCGGCGTGAAATGTGTGGGCGGGGCCCGAACGTATAACCTCGATAAGTAAATCAAAACTCCATTCGCTTATCGGTTTATAAAACATGGCGGCCGCACGCGTGCCCGCGTACGCAGCCGGGAATATCACAACCGCACACAGGAGCGTAAACAGCGTCACCTTTTTCTTATCATAGCCTAAAGAGATCAGCCTTTTATAGATCAAGGGCAACGCCAAGAATATTGCGGTGCTGATCAACGAATAGTAGATGACATCACCCGCGATTTTTAAAAAAGGATATTCGGAGGTCAATCCCAGATACCACAGCATAAATTTTAGCCTTTATTTCTATATTGGGAAGGAACGGTTTTCATTACTTTGAAAAACGTTTTGTTGAACGTGCTTAAATTCTCAAATCCCACCGAATAGGCTATATCGATTACCTTTTCGTTAGTTTCTCTTAATTTCTTCGCAGCCTCTTCCACCCGCACTTTATTTATAAACTCACTGATCTTCAATCCGGTATATTGTTTAAAACACCTTCCTAAATAATCAGGGTTTGCGTCGATTAAGGACGCCAATCCTTCCCTCGATATATCGCGCTGATAATTCTCCTTTATGTACGATATGACTTTATTTATCTTCTCTTCATTTGAGGAAGTTATCGCAAGCCTGTTGTCATCCTTCGGCGATTTCAGCTTCATGTATAAAAAAATATAATTTATTGACGCGGCTATCTTAGCCATAAACATCGTAATAAGATCAACGTCATTATCAGCAAACGCTCCATTTGATGCGGAATTTTCAAGATAGCAGACGCCGATAATCCGTTCCGGCGTTCTTATCGGAATAGATAGTATGGATTCAGTTATTATCGGCCTCCCGCTCAAAAATACTTTTTCGATTATCTCATTTGAACAGGTATGTTCATCGGATTCCCCGATGCTCAGAAAAGACTTTAGCTCAAGCTCATCGTTATCATTTACAATAAAGAGATACCCCTTTTGCGCGGATGTGATCACTAATGCGGTTTCTATAACAGCGCTGAAAAACGGCTCGGGATCTGAAATTTGATTTATTTCGTTGCTTATTCTATCAAGAGACGATAATCTTTTATTGTAAACATGTTTCTGTATCGATGTTGAATCCTCTGTTTCACCCTGTATTCCGAGTATTGCGCGCAATCTTTCCGAATACAGGGTTGAGCCGATCTCCCTGAAAATCTGGTATGCCTTCTCAAAGCTCTTTCGTGAGGTTTCTTCACCCCCGGTTTGAGATAAAAACTGGCCGTATTCATATAAGCTATTGGCCATCTCGAGTTTTATACCGAGTCTTGAACAATGATCGATACTCTGCAGGAAAAAATTCTTTGCCTTTTTATTGTTATTAATCAAGGCATAATATTTCGCATTTACCAGCAATGATTTGTTATGATGAGCTGTCCATCTCTTGGTTTTTCTTAAAGCCACTTTACACGATTTCTTGATTCTCTTGATATAAAATTTTCTCTGCTCCCTTGTTATTTCTTTCTTCGAAAGATATTCAACGATATACGCATCCGCCATACATGGATACAGATGGATTGTATAATGTTTCAAAAACCCATGCCTTTCATATAATTCTTTTGCTTTCTTAAAGTGCGCAATTGCTTTTTCAATGTCATTTGTATTTATGTATAACTGTCCCAACACAATGTTAATGATACAATGCGGCATCCATACTTTGTATTCATAGCTGAGATCATAGGTTTTTAGGGCGTATCGCATTGCGGCATCATATTGCCCGGTTCCCATATAAAAAAATGCCACCAATACCAGAGCGTTGCATATTTGATAATTATCAACGGATTTATACGCGATCGCAAGGAACTTCTCATTCGTCGTTTTCAATTTATCAAAGTCGGCGAGAAAGAAATAAATATTGCTCAATCCGTTCAGGGTCATCCCTATTTCATTGCTGTCGCCGATCATGGTGTACACGTCGATCGCCTTATGGTAATTCTCAATCGCCGGGCCGAATTCAGCCTGCCATTCATGGCACAGGCCGATAAGCTGGTAGCTGCGTCCGATGCAATGCTGCTCGTTTATTTCGGTTGATATCGCAAGGGATTTATAATAATACTTCAATGCGTCTTTGAATCTGGTGAGCGACATCAGCAGACTTCCATACGCATTGAGAGCTCTTGCAAAAGGTTGCCCTTCTCCGAAGTATTTCTCAGCTTGATTAAGTACCCTTAAAACAGCCCTGATATATTTCAAACGTTCGCTCAACATATACGTAATAATCAACGATTTGTCAAAAATTCTCCGCGCCATCTTCCTCCCGGCTTTTGGATTCGGCCGTTTGGTGATAAAAATCCCCGGCAACAGGAGATGCACGCAGTGAACCAATAATTCTTTGATCAACGATACGATCACCGATACCCTTTTAATCGGCAGCGTTCCCCCCAGAAGCTCTATGCCGATCTTCGCGTATTTCTCGCTGTTGGCCCAGTCTCCCTTTTTATGGTATGCCGATGATATGTCTCTGAGAATCTGGGCGTGGTTGATATCGGTATCCTCGAAAGAGAGCAATTCATTGAAAATATCAATGGCTTCGTCGTATCTGCCGATTCTCAGATACACCCGCGCCATCCCCTCTTTTGACTTCATCCATAACGAACGGGCCGAGCCGTAACCGCTTGAAATCTTTTTATCGAGCAGCTCAACCGCAATGTTGAAATATTTAAGCGCGTCCTCATTGGCGAAATTTTCCGCAGCCTTGAATGACGCCGGATAGGCGTACTCCAGTGATTTATCCCTGTTCCCGCTTTCAATATAATGGTGCGCCAAATCAAAAAGAACTTCATTCTTATCATCCGCGTACATCTCCTCCAGGGTCTCAGCGACCCGGCCGTGCATCGCTCTCCGCGCATCACCCTCGATGCTGCCGTAAAAGGCCTCCTGTATCCGGTCGTGCGCGAATGATAACCTGCCGGCCGCCGGAAGGTCCTTATGTACGAGCTGCAATTGAATGCAGGTATCAATAACCCCGATCAGCTCTTTCTTGTCGAAGCCCCCCAGCAGGCGAAAGAGCATTTCGAATTCAAAGCTCTTGCCCGCGACCGCCGCGCATGATAAAACCGTCGCCTCTTTCGGGCTCAGATTTGAAATGCGCTTGATTAAAATGTCAATTATTGTTACCGGTATAATCGCATCTCGTAGAATCGTATGATCTATGTCCCATTTATTATCCTGGTAATAGAGCGCCTTCTCATCAACGAGCTGTTTCAATATCTCAATCGCAAAAAACGGATTCCCCTTGCTCTTCTGATGAATGAAGGCGGATATCTCTTGTACATGTATCTCTTTATCGTACAATAATCCGGAAATGAACGCGTTCATCGCCGAACCGTCAAAATGCTCAATCGTCATTCCGGCAAGCACCTTCCCCGTATTTTCCGCATCCCGGACGAATTTTATCAACCCGTGACTCCCCGTTATTTCGTCATGCCGAAAGGCACCGATCACCAAAAGCGGCGATTTTGAAGCGTCGTTGACGATTCGGGATAACAATTCCAGAGTTCCTTCATCGCACCACTGCATATCGTCTATCGATAACACCAGCCCATTCTCGATGCAACTGAGGGCGATAAAGAATTGGCTGGCAACCGCCAGGAACCGGGCGTTTTCCCGTTCAGGCTCGAGCGGCACCATCGAAGGACACCGCTCCAGAATCTCCTTCATCCGGGGATTTAACTTCAGAATGGCCTCGCCCAGTACGCCAACCGTCGCCCGGATAGTATTTCTGATCTCCTTTTTTTTGCTATCCGGATATGCGCTGAAAATTTTCAGATACCCATCCAATGCGTCTTTTAACAGCCGGTACGGCTCCTTATTTTCTTCGGAAAAACATTTTGCATGAATTACCAGCTCATTCTTTGAGCGAATATACTCGCGCAATTCCTCCACCAATCTCGTCTTCCCTATTCCCGCCTCCCCGCGTATTAAACAGAGCCCTCCCCGTCCCTCTCTTGCCCGGTCAACTACCAGCTTGAGAGTAGCCAACTCCTTATCTCTGCCTATGAGGCTTGTCCGGTAGCTCAGTTTTATCGAGGCGTCGTTCAAACCCGGAATAAATTCTTTATCTCCCCTTTTATATCTCCCCAAATCACACAGTAAACCCCTGGCGCCCTGATACCGGTTCTCAGGTTCCTTGTCCAGGAGCTTTAAAACGATGCGGTCCAGTATGGATGGTACCGCCGGGTCAAACCTGCTCGGACATTCGGGTGGTTTTGCCGAATTGCGAGGAGCCAGTGAAAATAGCTCATCTCCGGCAAACGGCAGTCTGCCGGTCAACAATTGATAGCATATCACGCCGAGAGAGTAGAGATCGCTTCGCTCGTCGATATGCATCTTCTTTAAGCCCTTCTGCTCCGGTGAAAGATATTGAAAAGAATTTGAAATATCTTCAGATTTTATCATCACCTCGCTGAAGTCCTTTATCGAGGCGACGCCGCAATCGGCAAGTTTCACCGCCGGACCGGCGGCTGCGTCTTTTTCATGAACGATTACATGCCCGGGCTTCAGATCCCGGTGCACAACGCCGCTCCGGTGAAGGCAATCCAGAGCCTCGCCGGTCTGGATAATTATATCCAGGATCAGCTCGACAGACAGGCGGGTATTTTTAAGAATCTCGGCGAGGCTTGCACCCCGAATATATTCCATGGCGATATAGTGGAGCTTAAATATCTCGCCCGTATCATATATTCTGACGATATTCGGATGCTCCAGTTTTGATACGATATTCAATTCATGCTTGAATCGTATCACATCCTCTGTTTTCTTTGACGTGGCGTCGTCCTTGAAAATCTTGATCGCCACCGGTTCTGTTTTTTTATCGATACGATCGGCACAATAGAGAGAGCCCGTCCCACCTTCGGCTATCTTTTGAATTAACCTATAACGGTTATTAATAGTTATACCGGTAAGGTCCATTGTTTTTTACCAAGCTCCTTAATAAAGGTGAAAAAAGAATCGACGCAGTCAATAAAATTTTATTATTGTGTTGTTTTTAAACATGCGGTCTCCTTGAATCAGATGAATTTTATACATAGCGCGGGCTTTCGCCCGCAACCCAACTGTCGCAGGGGAGGCCCCTGCGGGGGGCTTTTGCAGGGGCTTCGCCCGAGCGAACAGGAGGTTCGCATGTGCTGAACAGGATGTTCGAATGCCGAAGCCGCACAGGATGTTTCATTAAAGCCAGCCTGCACCCCCAGGAAAATTTACGCTAAATGCGCAGGTTTTACAGAGTAATACGATGTGATTATCAACTGGAAGTTATCTTGCTTCGTCGCTGCGCTCCTCGCAATGACAAATAAATTCAGATATTTATTTTTAAGATAACTTCTAATAAAGAGACATAAACTCGCCTAAATGGAGTAAGGTAAAAAATGAAAAACAAACCGGCGGTTCAGATTCAGCAAAAAAGAATCACGCTTCTCATGCTGACCTGTTTTTTTCTTTCCGGCCTCACCGCCTTGATATATGAGATCGTCTGGATGCGGTTCATTTCAAAGATCATCGGAAGCGGCCCCTTCGCCGTCTCAACGATACTGGTTGTTTTTATGGGCGGCATGGGGCTCGGAAGCTATATCTCCAGTCGAAAGGCTGATCGGATAAAAGAGACCTCGCTGATACGGATTTACGGAGTCCTGGAATTGGCGATAGGTCTTTACGGGCTGCTTGTCCCGTCACTCCTCATGTTATTCGAAAAATTTTTTTCTTTTCTGTATAATAATTTTTATGAATATACGATTTTTTATAATTTTCTCGTTTTTTCAGCCTCCCTGGTTCTGCTGGGCATCCCGGTTGTCTGCATGGGCGCCACCCTCCCGCTTCTCTGCAAGTATTATGTCCGGAATCTCTCCCATGTGGGAACGAATTCAGGCCGGCTCTACGGGTTGAATACAATCGGCGCCGCGGCCGGCTCGCTCCTCTGCGGCTTTGTTCTGTTAAATAATCTGGGAATATGGGGAACGATGATCCTGGCTGTTTCGATTAACTGCGCTATCGGATTTTCCTGCCTGGCGGCCGGCTACAAGGCCGCGCCTGCTGACCAAGGTGTGCAGCGCCATAGCGCTGATAGTGCAAACTCTTTGGGGAAAGGCCTTGTCCCTCCAACGGATATGAAGGAAAACCGCGCTGAAATGCGGGGATCGCTCATCATATTCTTTGTATCCGGATTTTGCGCCATGGCCTATGAGGTTTTTTGGACGAAGCTTCTGGGGCTGATTGTCGGGCCGACGACCTATTCCTTTACTATTGTTCTTGTCTCTTTTATAACGGGACTGGCGATCGGCAATATGTTTTTCGGCCGGGCGGCCGACAGAACCGGGAATACCATCAGGCTCCTGATAACGACCCAGGTCCTGGCCGCGTTTCTGGCATTGGCCGTAAGCCAGATGCTGGGCGACAGTCAGCTCTTCTTCGCCAAGCTCATCTATGCTTTCCGGGATAATTTCCTGGTCCAGAATTTTATAAAAGCGGCGATTCTTTTCGCATTCATGATTCTGCCGACCTTTTTTCTCGGTGCGGCATTTCCCCTTGTCGCAAAATTATATACACCGTCATTATCCGGGATCGGCAGATCCGTCGGCGTCGCCTACGCCGTCAATACGGCCGGCGCGGTACTGGGCTCGTTCGGCGCGGGTTTCTTGCTCATACCGCTTGTGGGTAAGGAAACCGGTTTAAGCCTGATCGTCGCTGTTCAGATCATAACCTCTATCGGAGTCGGGTTCATAATCCAGAGCAGACGCGGGGCGCGATCGCTCCAAATGGCGTTGCCCGCTGCAGCGCTCATTGCAGGGATTTATCTCTGTTTCTCATTCCCATCATGGAACAGGCACCTCCTGTCTTCGGGCAAATATCACCGGTTTGAAGATACTGCGGCTCTGGAGGAGTCGATACAGGGCACCGGCTGGATTACGGCGCTCTTTAAGGGTTCAGACATACTTGCAAAATTCGAGCGCGGCAAGCTTATCTACTACGGCGACGGGATCGGCGGTTTCACCACGGTTTTAAAATACCCGGGCCCCCTGGGAGACTTTGAATTATCCATGGCAAACAGCGGAAAAATGGACGCCTCGACCCGCGGGGACATGAAGACGCAGACCCTGCTGGCCCATTTCCCCATGATCTTTTGTCCCGAACCGAGAGCGGTCATGGTGCTCGGCCTTGCGAGCGGAATAACCGCGGGGGAAATCCTTCATTACCCGGTGGAGCGTCTGGACGTTGTCGACATCAACGACCGGGTCTTCGAGGCATGCGGGTACTTCACGGCCTGGAACAACGGCGTGCTCTCCAGTCCACGGTGCCGCCTCATCAATCAGGACGGTATAGCCCATCTGACCCTCACCAAAACGAAATACGACGTTATAATATCCGAGCCTTCAAATCCATGGATGGCGGGTATGGCTTCTCTGTTCACGAAAGATTTCTTTTCGCTGGCCAAAAACAGGCTCACCGAAGGGGGAATATACGTGCAGTGGTTCCACTGCTATCAGATGGACTGGCCGTCATTCGCGCTCGTGGGCAGGACCTTTTCAGAGGCGTTTCCGAACGGGATTCTCGTTGCAGCGGAGCCTTCCGGTACAGGCATGGATTATCTTTTTATCGGATTTAACGCCAAGAGCGGATTGAATCTGAACCACGCAATGAAGAATATAGTCTACGCCCGGAAATCGAAAAACATAAATCTTTCCCGGCCCGAGCTCCTTTACCGGCTGATCGTATCAGAGGACCTCAGCAGCCTCTTCGGCAGGGGTCAGATCAATACGGATGACCGGCCTCTCCTTGAATACGCGTCCCCGAAGCTGATGTACCACGACGAGAAAATGCGTAAAACCCTTATTTATAACATCAACGGCAATTCACGATTGAATCCCGAAACAACGGCCGTAATCACCCGACTCAAACAGGATATAGACGCGCAGATAGATTTCGCCGCATACGTCCTTTCGGTTCACTCTCCTTTCATTAATATGGTCGACCTGACCAGGGCCTCGCGGTCCCAGAGAGATAGATTCACCCGGCTCATGGAATCCTACTGCGTGAATAATGTTCTCGATTTCGATCTTTTCGATGATCGGGCGTTGCTGAGTCGGTTGCGCGCCGTTCAGATAACGGCAATTAAAGAAAAAATTCACGCGATGCCGGACAAGGCGCTCTCCAATCATTATTTGGCGAGACTTTATCTGTTGGACGGGCGGGCTGACGAGGCTATTTCGAGCTACGCCAGATCCATTGAGGCTGACCCCGACGACGCCCAGGTGCATAACGATCTGGGATTTTTATATTATCAGCGCGGAGACATCGATAAGGCGATGGCTCACTATACCCGGGCGCTCCAGATCAGGCCGAACTTCATGTTAACGCTCGGCAACCTCGCCTATTTGAACCTCGGCCGGGGAAGATTTGACGAGGCCATGCGCTGGTTCGAAGAGACGCTGCGAATTAAGCCCGATCTCGCGGAGTCCCATTATAACATAGGGTACATCCATTTCAAAAACGGCAACCACCGGGCCGCCGCCGGCTGCTTGAGGGAGGCCCTGGAGCGCAAGCCCGATATGGTTGAAGCATTGAATACGCTCGCCTGGATTCTCGCCACCACCGATGACGGCGCGATCAAGAACCCGCCCGCGGCGGTTCAGTACGCGATGCGGGCCTGCGAACTCACCGACAACAAGGATCCCATGACGCTTGCCACTCTGGCGGTGTCATACGCTGCTGCGGGCGAATCCACGAAATCCGCCGGTACCGCAGAGTCAGCGCTCAAGCTGGCGCGGGAAACCGGAAAAAAAGAGATCGCCGAAATGCTGGAAAAGCATATCCTGCGCTTAAAATGATATAACTATTCAGCTATTGGGAAAATTCTCGCATATTTCAGAGATTTCATGTTCGTTCGCCGGGCGATAAACCTCAAAATCTCTGC
>MIBJ01000078.1:60126-88065 GCA_001829495.1 Spirochaetes bacterium RBG_16_49_21
TCTCTGCGTCTTTGCGCCTTTGCGAGAGATATTCATAATGTTTTGCGCGCGATAATTTGATAATAAAAAGCCCTTTCCCGGAAGAAAGGGCTTTTGTACTCATACATCAGATGCCGTAAATTAAATCTACCACATCTTCCGCTAATTAAAAGCTGCAGCCTCCGCCGCCGCCGGTGTCCTCGTTATGCGCATAGTCGTCGAACCAGTTTGCATCCATATGGTCCTCATGTTCGGCGCCGTAGAGGTAGGTTTCGTAACCGGCGTCCCCGTCAAGATAATATTTCATCCACGAGGTTATATAAACCAGGGCCTGGTTGTGATAGCTGGAGCTGCCGCTATTAATCCATGTCAGATGGCTAAAGCCATTAAAATATCCGAGCGTCCTCTCTATGCTGTCGGGCAGGCTGTTATACATGTCCACGACCTTGCTGGGTGAAGCTATGCTGTCGCTCGTGCCCGTATAGCATATAGTATCTGCCCTTATACCGCTCAGATTGTAGCTGCCATCCATATACGGAGCAAAGGCCTGCGTTGACTGGAGCTGAGTTCCCAGGCTTGCTGCGGCAAGCAGAGCACCGCCGCCGCCCTTTGAATACCCCATGACCTGGAGGTTGGCGGTGTCGACAATGCCGTATATCGGGCTTGCGCTTCTGGTATTCTCCGATTTCAGCTTGGCGATCCCCGCTTTGTGGGCGGTAGTCCACTGGGAGTTATTGCCCAGGTTGTTGTTCGGCGTCATGCCTATGACGATAAAGCCGTGGGTCACCACATGATCCGCGATCCACGACATGTCGCTGTAGGTGTTCGTGTACCCGCCGGTGAGCGTCGTCGCAGGGAATGGTCCCGACGACCTTTCGCAAGGATAGTACACCATGGCCGAGCTGTAACCTGAATCGGAAAGATTTGATGTGTAGGTGCATTTTGTAAATGAACCCTTGGAACCCGGATTCTGCACTGCAGTCTTACTGTCAATGCTTACAAGAAACGCGATAACCAGTCCGCAAAGAACCAGTATCAGATGACTTGTAAAGAGTCTTTTCTTCATGATCCCTCCTGAAAGCTATTTAAGTATTTATTCAGCAAATTCCATAATATAAACATTCAATAAAATACTGTGAACATAAATTTCCCCGCCGCCGATAGTGGCGGGGAAATTATTATTCATGTATTAAATGTAATATCTTAAAAATGCTGAATAGTTGCGATTTAAATTTAACTTTGAATTATAAAATCATTATTCAGCATGCTATAAAATTAGACATTATTATAATGATATCTAATTTCTCTGAATAACTGTTTTATACGCAAGTGATTGAATTATATCAAAACATTGAAATCATGTCCTATGAATTGCAGGGTTCTCTGGAATTCATAATTCATGCAGGTAGGGTCAGGGGTTGCTCCCGCCTTATGTGGGCGGGTGGGACATCATTTCATTACTCATTTTGAAGAAAATAAAAAATATCCCGCAGCAAGCTGCGGGATAGTTTGTCGCATATTATTTTACGCCGCTCTCATCCCCGGAGCAGAGCTCCGGCGGTTGATGGCTTTTCCTGTCGGAAAGTGAGCGCTGCGATAATAACAGGGTGGTATATGCCCTTAGCTAATCCCTGTATACAACGCCTCTATATTTGCTGGTGATTGAGTCTATGCTTGAAGCGGACGTCGAATTGCATTGCAGAATCTCTTCGAAAACGGCCGTTGTCGCATAATTCACGATTTCCCAGCCCAACTGCTCGTCGATATAATCGTCCCCGCAACCATCGTTGGCGACGCTTTCCATCAATGAAAGGTCAACTCCATAATCCTCGGCTTTGAGTACCTGTTCACAAATATTTGTGAATACCATATGCCCGGCATCCGGTATTCCCACGAGTCTTTTGTTTCTAACGCGCGTTGAGTTATAAGCAGACTGAACGCTGGACCATGAAGCGGTATTATCCTCTATGCCGCCCATCAACATTGCAGACTTGATCCTAAGATTGGAGCTGACAGAAGCGCCGGCCGCCATGGGTATAATAACCAGCACGCCTCTTTCGCCGCTGAGAGAAGCTACGGCGCCGCCGCCCGCGCTGTGACCGGCAAGACCGATTCTGTTAGTATCTATCCTGTTATTGAGGAACGCAATCTGGCCTGAAGGAGACTTGAGAGCTGAAATTATATCTTTTGTATCGCCATCCTGGTCGGCAAAAAGCATGCCGGCTATATTATCCAGGAAATCCGTTATGTAAATATTGGGATTATCGGCGCTTACAACTACAAATCCCCTGCTCGCCCAATGAGCGCAATTGACATGGTGCGCGTATTTGAACGACGCGGTGCCGTGCACCATGATGATGACGGGATACTTGCCGTACGCCGAATCAATGGGCAGATCGCGGTAGCTATTCATCGGAACATTATGCTCCGATACAGGGCCGGTCAGTTCTGGAAGATAATCCTTCATGTTAAAAACATCTTTTGCTTTACCGGATTCGCTTCCCGGGGTAGCCGGGTACCATACTTCCGCTGATAACCCGCTAATGGTGACAGCTTTTGAACCAACAGGCCACGGGCCGGTTGCCTTGGGATCAGTTGGAATCGTGCGCAATGTTGTTGAGGAACATATGTTTCCCAATGCAGCATTGGCGGTGCTTTCATCGAAATTTTTTGGCGCAATGGTAACTACTGACACAACCAATGCAACCAAGAGAAAAATATAAACACCTTTAAACCTTAATAATTGAAACATCGAAGCCCTCCTTTTTATTATTGAAATAAAGCCATCTCAAAAATGCTATTTTATCATGTTTTTACCTGCCATTGCGAACAAAAAGCGATATAGTTATAAACAATAAACAAGCCTGAAAAAAACATCGCTTTTTAATGGATATTTAGGCGCTGTAATAACAAGATTGGTTCGTCGCTGCGCTCCTCGCAATGATAAGTTAATTCTGATATTTATTTTCGAGATAACTTGTATTCAATTTAAAATTCTCTGGTCATGTAACTATTCAGCATGCTTTATAATTTAAATATTCAATAAGTCAGCATAATTATAATCTCCCCCGCCGCCTGTGGCGGCGGGGGAGATTATTTATCGATTAATTTACCTGCATAATTGCAGTAGACACGGACAATTATATCAATATCAGATCATTGAAATCATGTCCTATTAATTGCAGAGTTCTCTGAAATCATGTCCTATAAATTGCAGAGTTCTCTGGAATTCATAAGGGGATTGAAAGTACGGAGAAGAGAAACGAGGGGGTTCTCATGCTGTACCGCTAATAAGAGTGCATCCCGCATTGGGAGATGCACTCTTAGTCTCTTGCGCAATCAAGGTCAAGGTTTTTAAACATCTTTTCCATCACGGTGCGAAGATCGGTTTGCTCCCAGTTGTCGATCCGCTCCCCTTTTTTCGTTGTGAAGGCGCTGCCGTTGTAATAAGCCACAGCCCAGAAAGCGACCCTTCGACAAAAGAAGTAGCGCGCCAGCACGCTCCCCTTGATCACGACAGGATGCCATGGATCGACGATCTCATAGACCCTGTGATCAGGCAGGCCCACATAATTTCTGATGGATGAAAACAGGCGCATGTCCGTTTTACTCACGTCGGTCAATGCCGCGATGGTGTTAAATTCGCCGGTTATCTTGTACCATGATCTTCCCTTATTATCGATTATGGTTTCTTTCCGGAGACCGGCGTCTTTTTTCAGGTCAAAATAGAATTCCTTGGCGAAGTCTTTCCGCGTGTAAATATGCTGGTTCTGGTGGGTCGACCAAACTATGCTTTTCTGGTCGAGTTTCGGCAGAAGGAGAAGAGATCTATCGTTCAGGTTCGCCGGGTCATCCGGCCGGGCGTTAGGATTTTTCAGGATAAACCGCCTTCCCCGCTTGCGATCATCATCAAGGATGATATACACGCCGAACCAGGCGTCCTTGAATTTGCTTTTGGGATCCAGGAAATTGGCGACTGAGGGTATCGATCCCGGGGATATCTTATCATGGTTCCCCACCGTGTAGACGTTGAATGCCCTGACCCGGACGGCGCCGTTGGACGCGGAATTCAGCATTTTGTCGAACGGAATGACGAAAGGGCTTTCATATAAACCCCGGGGAACCCATGACAGCTTGATCCGTATTCCCTTTTTTTTAAGATCGACGTTCCTGAACAGCCTGGACACGTCCGCGACGCTGCACGAGACCGACGCCGCCAGCGCCGCGATGACCAATGATTTGATGAACCGCATAATATCTCCTTAAATTATCATATCTCCCGCATTTATCGCCCATACGCTTTCACTGAGCGGCAAAGGATTTCCGGCAAATGAAATCACCACGCCAGGGCCGATCTTCTTTTTCAGTTTCTTAAGAACAGAAAACTGCCGCAGCCATTCCTGTTTCGGCGTTGCACCGAGCTTTACCTCTATTGGGTAGAGCATATTGTTTTGCTCGATGAGAAAATCTATTTCTTTTTTGTCTTTGTCTCTGTAGTAATATATATTCAGGGTTTTTAATTGATAGTACCAGCTTTTAAGGATTTCCAGAAGAACATAATTTTCAAAAATTGCGCCGCTCATCGAGCCGGACATAAGGGTCTCCGGGCTCGTCCAGCCGGTGAGATGCGCGCACAAACCCGTGTCGAAAAAATAAAGCTTGGGTGCCTTAACGAGCCGTTTAGTCAGGTTGCTGTGATAGGACGGCACTATGAAGACCTGAAAGCTCGATTCCAGCACGCCGAGCCATTTTTTTGCAGTTGTAACGCTGATATCCGTATCACGGGCGATGTCCGACATATTCAGCAGTTGTGCAGTGCGGCCGGCGCACACCCTTATAAAGCGCAGAAAAGCCCTGGAGTCGCCGACCTGAGACAGATCCCGGATATCGCGTTCGATATAAGTCTGAATATATGAACTGTAAAATAAATTACTGTCGGTAACTGTTCCGGCGCATAAAGCCGGGAAAAAGCCGAGCCAGATATCTTTAAACAAGGTATCAATATCGATCGTTTTATTTTGATTCTGATAGCTCTTTTCCGGCAAAAATGGTCTGCTGCTCGCCTTCCGGTATTTTTCCGCCCGTGAAAACCCGAATAAATTGATTATGGCTACTCTCCCGGCGAGGCTTTCCGTTATGCCTTTCATCAGATGAAATTGCTGTGAGCCGGTAAGCCAGAACGCGCCGTTTTTCCGTGTTCTGTCCGCTTCTATTTTGATATACGGCAGAAGGTCGGGAGCATACTGAATCTCATCGATGAGAAGGGGCGGTTTGAATCTCTGCAAAAAAAGAACGGGGTCGTTATTCGCCAGATCGCGTATGCTCAAATCATCCAGGCTGACATAGGTTCTTTCATCTTCACAGAGATGCTTCAGAAGCGTAGTTTTGCCGATCTGCCGGGGGCCGGTCAGCAGGAGCGCCGGAAATTGTTTTGAGGCTTTGAGTATATGACTTTCGAGGGTTCTTGTATAGTACATATATTCGTCCAATTTAAACTCTAAGTTTAATATAGACGAATACTGATTTTGTCAAGAGAAATACCTACTTCTTTACCTCCACGAGTAAAAGTTCGGTATCCTCTTGGGCGAATATATCAATCGATTTTTCTTCGGTGATCATTGCCGCGCCAAGCGTCGGAGCCTCGGCGTCATTCACTTTAATACCTCCTCCCTCCAGCACATACAGATATATCCCGCGCCCCGCTTCAAGACCGTACCGCAGCGCCTTTCTCGCGTGAATAAAGCTCGAAAAAACCCGGGCGTCGGACAGGATCCGAAGGACGCCTTCATCTCTGTTGGATACAAGCAGCAGAAATCGATCGGTTCTCTCTTTCTTCTCGACCGCTTTCTGCTCTACCGAGGGTTCAAGGTCGTGCCGCTCAGGGTAGAACCACATCTGGATGAACCGCATCGGCCGGTCAGGCAGGTTGTTTATCTCCGAGTGCCACATCCCGCGGCCTACGGTCGTGTGCTGCACCCAGCCTTTTTTGAGGATGCCGCCTTTGCCGCGCTCGTCCGCATGCCTGAATTCTCCGTCGGCGCAATACGTGACTACTTCATTGTCCCGATGCGGATGGAGCGGCCACACGGCGCCGGGTGAAAGCGTATCGTCGTTAAAGACGCGCAGCGTGCCGAAATCCTTGAATTTCGGGTCATAGTAATCGCCGAAAGAAAAATGCCACCTGCCGCGGAAGCTGCCGTTCTCGATTTCGCCCTCGATCTGGTAAATGCTCTTCGGATCACGAATCTGTATCATTAAAAAACCTTTTCCTTGACAAAATACGCAAGATTCCGTATTGAATTGATTACCCGATTTTCAAAACCATATGTATCCCACCCGCCTCCGCGCCAGGCATCCAGAGTCACTGAGGTTTTCGATAATTCCTGTAATGACGTCCCCTCGATACAATGGATTGTAACGGCCAGGGTATCATCCTGATAAAACTATGGCACCCTCTTTGAAAGACATGATGGGATTATTCATACGATCCGATAATCGTCAAGCTCTTTAACATCTATGATAATTTCAGAAAAATCTGATTTTTCGAGGGGTCTTTAATAAACACTTGACAGTATTCAATCATATTATTAAATTGACTATAATTCAGACCAATTATATTCAGTATAGTAAAATGAAAACGATGCCGCTGTCCGAGGCGAAAGCTAAATTGAGCAAGATCGTTGACCGTATCGGTAAATTCGATGACGAAATCCTGATTACGAAAAACGGCCGCGCCGCTGCGATTCTCGTAAGCCCCGAGGAATACGAAAGCTGGATGGAAACCCGGGCCATTACGCGCAATGCCGAATTTATGAAAGAAATCAAACGGGCCCTGAAAAGGGCTGATAAATCCGTCCGTCTCTACAGTCTTGAGGAGCTTTTTAAATAATAATGTCCGGTGACCCTTTGTGGCGCATCAAGGCATCACGGGAGATCAAAGATCTCATTTCAAAGCTCCACCCTCACATTAAGAAAAAGATTAAAGCCGGCATGCGGACGATACTTGAAGAGCCGGATATAGGCAAAGAATTAAAAGGTGAATTGAATGGACTCTTTAGTTTCCGCATAGGGAAATTCAGAATTATTTATCGATTAGAAAAACAGAGAATAATACACATTTTAGTTATCGGCCCACGTAAAACTATTTATGAAGAAACTATAAAATTATTAAAAAAGGATTCTTACCATCATCCCTGGCCCCGTCTACCCGGCAATTCCCCAAGCATGAATTCCAGTTGTTATTCCAAAAATTTATTATTATATTCTCTATGCCATGAAAGCTGAGGGGATTAAAAAAATACACGACTACCTGTACGAGATACCGGCTGATTACAAGCCCGGCATGCGCGTGCCCGCGAGGATCTACGCCTCCCTCAAGCTCATCGAAAATATGGATGACGCGGTCCTGAACCAGCTCACCAACGTGGCACTGCTGCCGGGCATAATCAAATATGCGCTTGTCATGCCCGACGGCCATTCCGGATACGGTTTCCCCATAGGCGGCGTGGCGGCCATGGACCCGGAAACCGGCGTCATATCGCCGGGAGGCATCGGATTCGACATCAACTGCGGCGTACGGCTCATGGCCACGTCCCTGACCTTTGAAGAGGTGAAGCCGAAGCTCAAAACACTGGTGCAGGCCCTGTTCAACCGCATCCCGACCGGCGTGGGCTCGGAGGGACTCCTGAAATTAAAGCAGAACAAGCTCGACGAGGCAATGACGTTCGGGGCGCGCTGGGCAGTAGAGAACGGCTACGGCGAAAAAAGCGACCTGGAGTACATCGAAGAAAGCGGCTGCATGGCCGGCGCGGACCCTGCCGCAGTGTCCCAGAGAGCACGGGAGCGCGGCAAGGAGCAGATCGGCAGCCTCGGCTCAGGCAACCACTACCTTGAGATTCAGATTGCACAGCGAAAAAACATCTTCGACAAAAAGCTTGCTGAACAGTTCGGCATCTTCCGCGACGACCAGGCCGTGGTCATGATTCATTCCGGGAGCCGCGGCTTCGGCCACCAGATCGCAACCGACTATCTGAAACAATTCCTCTCTGTCATGGGAGCCAAATACGGCTTGTCCATGCCAGACCGGGAGCTCGCGTGCGCGCCTTTCTATTCCGACGAAGGCCAGAGCTATTTCAAAGCCATGAACTGCGCCGTCAATTTCGCGTTTCTGAACAGACAGATAATGATGCACTGGGTGAAAAGCGTGTTCAGCGACATATTCAAAAAGGCTCCTGAAGACTTAGGGCTTCGGCTCGTGTACGATGTGTGCCATAACACGGCCAAGCTCGAAAAGCAGATCATCGACGGGAAGGAGCGGGAGATACTCGTGCACCGGAAAGGAGCGACCCGCGCGTTTGCTCCGGGCATGAAGGGGATCCCGGAGCGCTACCGGGAGAGCGGACAGCCGATACTTATCGGCGGGAGCATGGAAACCGGATCGTACCTTTTGGCCGGCACGGCATCCGGCGCGGAGGCGTTTTACTCAACCTGCCACGGCAGCGGCCGCGTCATGTCGCGGCATCAGGCGAAAAGATCCTTCAACGGCAGGGAGCTGCAAAGACAGATGGAGGAGCGGGGCATCCTGGTGCTCACGTCATCCTTCCCCGGCCTTGCGGAGGAGGCGGGCGGGGCATACAAGAATGTAGACGAGGTGATCGAAGCGACCGAGAAGGGGGGCCTAAGCAAGGCGGTGGTCAAACTTATGCCGATCGGGAATATAAAGGGATAGCCGGAAATGGGCCATGAGATAATCGACGAATTGAGCAGGGCGGACATCGCGTTCAGGGTGCGCGGCAGAGACCTGGAGGACCTCTTCAGAGCCGGTGCGCAGGCGCTTATTTCAATCATGCTTCACGATCCGGGCGATATCCGGCCGAGTATATCGATTGCGTTCGAATGCAGGGCGCCTGATCCGGAGCTCCTCTACTTTGATTTTTTGCAAGAGTTCATCTTCTATAAAGATTCCGAGCGGCTCTTGCTTTTACCCGAGAGGATCGATATCGCCGGATCAGCGGAGGGATACCGGCTTGCGTGCGCGGCAAAGGGAGAGAAAATCGATCAGGGGCGGCACCTCTTCATCGTGGACATCAAGGCGATAACCATGCACCATTTGAGCGTTGTAAAAGAAAAAGGCACCTGGTCTGCAACAGTTGTAGTAGACGTATGACAGAAATACCCCGGTGCCGCTCTCGCATGATTATTACTTACCGAGTTACTTAGCATAAAGTAGCGAGGCAAGGAAGCCTATTTCAATTGGTTGCCGTATAATTTTCGCACCTCATGAAAGAAAAAAAGATAATCCTGCTTCAGGTAATCCGGATAGGTCCACTCCCACGGCAGATACCGCTTCCTCACGTACCGGTATTCATTTTCCAGGTACACGCCCTTCCGCAGATATGCGCGGTGAAAAAACTCCTTGCAGGAGGCCAGATACACGTTGGACAGGGTCAGATATCCGGGGTCGATATTGACTCTTCGCATCGTATTTTTAGAGAAGCGCTTCTCAAGCTTGTTGGTGAACAGCTTGATCGTAACTATCTCCTCCCTGCGTATCAGCTTTCTGAAAGAGAGGAGCACCTTGTACTGCGAGGCGCCCATTTCGCGGTAATAGTTTGTATGTGAAAAGGGAATCTTCCTGGTGCGGAAATCGATCTCTCCGAACTTCCTGGCCAGTTTCTTTTCCACAGAGCCCGCGGTCTCTTCGGAATTGAAGAGTATGCCGATGAAGAGCTTGGCCTTGGGGGGAACAATCGGATCAGCCATCAGCCCTTACCGAGTTCATTTTATTTTCCGCCAATCTTTTCCCCCCGAATCAAGTCCCAGCTGTCCCCCCGGATTCATGATGTTGTTCGGATCAAAGTGCAGCTTGAGCGCCTTGAGCGCATTCATCTGGCTCCTGCCCAGGTGCTTTTCCATCCAGGGTGCAAGCATCTTGCCGACTCCGTGGTGATGGCTTAAAGAGCCGCCGTACTTCAGAATCCGGTCGATAATCCCATCCTGGAATCGGATATATTCTTTAATATCCTTCATTTTTGCGATAAATATAAAATAAAGATTTGTTCCTTGGGGATAGAAGTGCGAGGCGTGCGCCATGCATACGGTTTGCGGCCTGGCCTTGATGAATTGCCGCACGCCCTTATGCAGGTTCGCGATATTGTCCCAGGCCACGCCTGATTCCAGGGTATCGATCATTATGCCGTAATCCTGAAGGTCCTCCCGCATATACGGGTCGGTATACCTGCCCTCCTCCCACCGGGCTACCGGATATCCGGTAATGTACATGCCGCCGCAGCGGGTGCAAATCTTCTTCACCCGCCGCTTCACGTTTGCCGCAAAATTCATTTCCCCTTCGGCGGTGCCGATGAAGAGACAGCGCTCCATCTTCCTGAATCCGCGAAGCTTCATGAACGCGTCCAGGGCAGTGCCCTCAATGCCGTAAAGCTTGAGCGCGATATCGGTCTCTTCAGGGTCGGATATCCTGAATACCGCGGGCATGCCGAACTGGCCCTGAGCTATCTCCCGCGACGCCTGTATGGCCGCCTCCCAGGTGGGGAGCATAAAAGCGAACCTGCGCCGGTTCTCCGGCAGGTACCGGTATATCTTCATGCAGGCTTCAACCAGAACGCCGAGGCTCCCCTCGCTTCCCTTCATGAGGTCGTTAACTTTCGGGCCGGTGGCGGTTGCCGGATAATCGAGTGTGCGGATCATACCGGCCGGGGTCACGTACTCCTGGCTGACGACCAGATCATAAGCGTCGCCGTAATAGGATGAAGACTGGCCGGAGCCGAGAGCGGCTATCCATCCGCCGACCGACGAAAACTCGAACGACTGGGGGAAATGCCCGCCGGTGTAGCGCCTGGCCGCGCCGAGCTTTTCCGGCGCGTTATTGAGCGCATCCTCATATTCCGGCCCCATGATCCCGGGCTGGACGCGAACGGTCTGGTTCGTCTCATTGAGCTCGAGTATTCGGTTCATGTGCGTAGACATGACCAGCGCCATGCCTCCCCGGGACGGCCGCAGCCCGAAGTTCACCGAGGAGCCTCCCCCGTACACGTAGACCGGTATGCGATGGCGGTTGCAGTAATCGACGATCTTCCGTACGTCCTCCTTGTTGCGCGGATGCAGGGCGGCATCAGCCGCCCGGTCGACAATACCATGGCGCAGCTTCTCAGCCTCCTCAACCGTTTTGCCGAACGCGTACCTGACCCGTGAGTAGTCATCGGTTTGAACGTTCTCATTACCGGTTATTCTGCGCAGATCTGCTATACGATTTTTCGTGAGTCCCGTCTTACGATCGAAGCGGACCGCCTCGTTCCCCAGAGAAAGCCGCGTCCTGAAATCCCCGTCAGTAAGGCCGAGGGTTTCCTTGATCAGCTTATACAAACGCCGGTTCGGATGCTTGAACGCCTCAGGAGCGCCCCATTTGAATATCGACCGGTATGAGCCGGGCTTCGGCGCCTCGTGGACCCAGTCAGGGACGAAATTTTTATCTGCGCGATTTTTTGCCATGCACCTTTTTTATTCTGCCTGTTTTTGCTTTTTTTGCCGCCGCGCCGATACCTTTAACCGGCCGGGGGACCTCCAAGGCCCGGGCCGCTTTAGCAAGCTCCTCCCTGATGCGGCCTCCGCTCCATCCAAGCTCTTTGGCCGCTGTCTGCGCTACCGTGCGAAGCAGTTCCTCACCGGGATGCCCGAGCGTTCCGATGCCGGTTCTTCTGAACAGGATATCGTTCAAGGTTTTCGCCAGTTCATGGCGCGCGGCATACACTACCTGGGCCAGGATTTCACCGTCGTCGTTAACGGGCCTGGCAAGGGCCTTGTTCGACCGGGCGATCTCAAGCACCCGGGAATATTCCAAACCGTAGCTTTTGCCCAGATATTCGACGGTCTTCCGGTCAAAATCAGGATTCTCCTTCACGATCCTTTCAAAAAATTCATTGATATCCGGGATTTCCGATCCGTACAAATAGGTCTTATCCGTAATCGTTCGGGGAAACCTTTTCTTAAGCTTGCGGGCTATCAGTTTAAGGGCATGCTCCGCCAGATTCCTGCTGGTCGTATATTTCCCTCCCTCGATCGTTATCAATCCGTCAAGCCCGTCCCGCTTGTTGTCGTATATTTCATATTTACGCGACGATTCATACACATCCTTGGTCTGGTCTTCAACCAGGGGACGCAGGCCTCCATAGGCATACCGGATGTCCTTAAAAGACAGGCTCCCGTTCCCGAAGGAGGCGTTCACTTCGTCCAGGAGCTCCTGGATGCTCTGTGCGGTTACCCGGTAGTCGTCCGGCCTGCCGACATACTCCTTGTCGGTAGTACCGATGAGGGAATGTCCCCGCCACGGGATCAGGAAAAAGTGCCTCCCTTCCGGGGTAATGGATCCGACCGTATGGTCGTTAACCAGCTTTCTGGTGATTACATGGATACCCTCCGATCTGCGCAGATGCTCCCCGTCGACCTCCTTTTTGGCAAGTCCGAGGATTATATCGGCCCACGGCCCGCTGCAATTCAGGGTAACCTCGCCCAGAACCTCCAGCTTTCTGTTGGTGATCTTATCCAGCACCCTGACCCCCGCGATCCTGTTTTTATCCGCATATATGAATTCCACGACCTCCGCATAATTCGCGACTTTCGCCCCATACTGAATTGCGGACTTGATGAAGGCGAGGGTGAGCCTCTCGGGGAAAATACTTATGCAGTCGTAATAGACCGAAGCGCCGGTCAACCCCTTTCTCTTCACGTTCGGCTCAAGCTCCAGTACCCTTTCCTTTGAATACGTCGTATGCAGGGGCATCCGCTTGCTTTTATCCCAGGTGAACGCCTTGTCGAAAGAGAGGATATCGTACAGGATCATCCCGGTTTTGATCACCCATTTGGTATTGGTCAGCTTCGTCCTGTTCGTCGTGATCATGAACGGTATCGGATATACGAGGTTCGGCGCGATGTTCTCCAGGGTCTTCCGCTCCCGCAGCGACTCGCGCACGAGCCCGAACTCCATGGTGGCGAGATAGCGCAATCCGCCGTGGATGAGCTTGGAGGTCGCCGCCGACGTCGCGCCGCCGAAGTCTTTCTTTTCGATCAACGCTACGGAAAGGCCCCTGCTTGCCGCGTCGTAGGCGATCGCGGCCCCGGTGATCCCGCCGCCGATGATTATAAGATCAAATTTTTCGCCTTTGTAGCCTTCGGTAAATCGTGTCATTGTATCCTTATTTTTCATACCGTATTACCGTGCCCCGCACATGCAGAATCTCCACCATGCCGAGAATCCATATCTGCCGCTCGATCCAGGTCCTCACCTCTATAAGGTCGTCGCCCTTTTTATCGTCGATAGCCCGGCTCACCGCCTCGCCATAGCTGATCCGCGGCGTAACCGGCAGGAGCCATAAGAGGTTGAAGCTGGAGCTTTGAGCTTCCGATTCACCGATCACCGTGTAATTAAGGCCGCCGGATGTCTTCGCCTGCGGCTCCAACCCGGCGGGCCGGGTGTGAAGATAGAGGCATCCTGAAAACAGGATCGGGCCGAGCGCACCGAGCATGATGCTCCGCTGCCGAAGCCCCGCGCGGCGACCCCGATCGGATTTCCTATTTCTTCCGCTTGAGCTTTTCATCTCTTTTATCCTTTCCTGCGTCCGGGTTTTCCTTCTCCAGGGAGACCGCATTGCCTTCAACGACCACCTGATGCGATGAAACAAAGAAAAACCATGATGTCCTTTCATAGCAGGTGACGTTTATAAGCGCATCGCCCCCCTTTTGCTTCAACGCATCCTGGATCGCCTTGTCTATATCAGGCCTTCCTACCATCCAGAGCCCGAGAACAGCCCACGCCCGGTGCGAGCCCTGAACCCTGCCGTGATCGGCGCTTATTTTTTTATCCTGCACCGGCGTCGTGGATGCGGTGACGGTTATAGGCGTGGTCATGCACGATATCTGCACTATGGCGGCTATCATAACGATACTTTTGAGGACGTTCCGGTAAGCGGTCATGGTAATCGCTCCTTTGTATAATATATCAAAATTTAATCTCAATGCCAAAATTGGGGTAAAAGGACATCTGATTTTTATTCACTTCCACTTTCGGGTTTTTCGAGCCTAAATAGGGAAATCGATAGTCCCATGTTTGTTGATAATTCGATCGCATAACAGAAAAAATCTGGTCTATACCGATAATTTCTATGTACCACATCACGTGTCCCCAGGAGTGCGGTGTGGTATTACTGTACCGGAGATCGAGCCGGTGACTCGGGGGAAAATGTCTTGAATTTGTCCTGCCGTACACCGGGTAATAACGCAACCCGCCTCCGGTATTAAAAGAGTACAGCAAGTCCTGTTCAGAGGAGATGATGGACGTATACGGAGTCGAGGTGTAAAACTGAAATCGTGCTGAAATGGTGTGTCTGTTCAAAACATAGCCGGCTACGATCTTCAGGCTGTGCTTCTGCTCCTGGCTGTAATTGAGCCATTTGTTCCCAAAATGGTCTCTACTATTGTTGTAGGGGTTCCCATAGAGATATTGATATACGGGCAAGCCGGATCTGAACATGGACCTCGTGTAGGTATAGTTGATCCAGCCGAAAAATCCATTCTCGTTTTCAAGCCGGTCTTTTGACAGCATCACCTCTGCGCCATAGGCCCGCATTCTGCCGCTGCTCAGGGTTCCGCGTATTCTCCAGTCAGGCTCGAAATGGAGATAACTTTGCACGAGATCGAAAAAATCATTATAAAATCCTTCAACCTTTATTTTAAAAAGCTTGATCGCCTGTTCCACTCCGGCAGAACGATGAATAGCCCTTTCGGCGGGAGCCTTTTTGCTTATTTTCGCGTACTCGGGCGACATATCGAGATACAGCGGATTCGTCTGGAAAAAATAGCTGTATTTTCCTCCTGCAGCGGAAACCGTGGTGCCGGATTCGAATTCATAGCTGATAAGGCCGCGGGGATCCCACGTAGCCTGGCCGGTTCTCTGCAAATAGTCCGACCGGAAGCCCGGCATTATGGTAAGACCGCCGTACATTATCTTCGGCTCGATATAGCCGCCTACGGTATTGTTGATTATCCGGTTGTTGGTGAATACCGACAAGGCATCAGATTGGGAGATATCCGAGGTTAGATCGGCGCCGGTGGCCTGCGGCTTGTTGGTTTTTGCCCTGAAATAGTATACCGTATATTCGGCGCCGCCACGGATGTCAAAATATCGGGGAACCGCGGTGATTTTGAACTTATCCATTAATCCAAAAATATAGGGTTTTGTATTAACGAATATATTTTGGAATGCGCTGTTTGTGCCCGGAGTGGGAATGCTCAGGGATCTGTTGCTCTCTCCTACTGAGGAATAATAAATGAGTTTATTGGTGAATTTATCCGACGGCTGGAATGTATAGTATATGCTTTGGCCGTGGATCTGCTCGTTCAGCTGGGCATGCAAATTATAGGTAAGAGGATCCTCTCCCTGCGAGAGTTCCGGCTTGTTAAGAAAGCGCAGGTAATCGCTGATTCCCAAGGCGAAAATCGTAATCGAATGTGAGCTGCCGAATTTATATTTAAGTTTAAATTGATAATCCCAAAACCTCGGCACAAAATTTACCTGTGTTCCGGTTAGCCATTGATACAGAGGCAAAACGATGAGATCGTAGTATCCTATTCTTCCGGACGCTATGATGTAGCCGACATTAGTCGTATCGCCCATCTGATGATCACGGGGCGAGCCCAGCGATAAGCCGCCTGATCTATTTTTTAGAATCGGCGTTTGAATGAGGGCGTTGGCCGATAACGCGGATATGTCGGTGTACCCGCTGAATCGCTTTACATCGTCCCGGGTCGTCATGCTGATGACCGCGGCCGTGGCTGATCCGAATTCAGCGGGAAAGGAGGAAGAATAGAGGTTGATCTCATCAAGGAGATTGGTATTGATCACTGAATCCAGACCGCCGTAATGGATCGGAGTGTACACGGGAATGTCATCAACCAGATATCTGTTCCCCTCCAGTTCCCCGCCCCGAATCACGAGGGGGCCGAAAAAACCGCCGCCCGCGCGAATCACCCCCGGCAATGAAGTCAGGGCATTGATGGAATCGCCGGATGTCGCGGGAACATCCTTGAGCTGCTGCAGCGTCATGGTATGGCGCGATACCTTCTGTATCTCCCGCCTCCCGGTTATGGTTATCCCCTTTTCCTTCGCTGCTCTGATCAGGGCAAAATCCCTTGTGAGATTCGTGTTGATGGTAATTTTTTCCCGATGGGCCCTGAGCCCCTCTGATTGAATAATCAGGGTGTAGGTACCCGGCTTCGGAACGCCGGTGACGTACCTGCCTCCGGAATCTGCTTTCACCCCTTTTTGCAGCTCCACGATAAACACGGACCCGGATGCCGCCGGCTTGTCGGTGTCGGCATTAATGATCGTTCCCTGAATAACAAGTCCGTCCTGATTTTGACCGAATGCCGGATGGACCGGCAACAGGAGCAAAATGAGCAACAAAACGAGCAGGACGCGTGCGTATAACGCTATTGGTATTGATTTCATATAAAACCTTTACGCATGTACGGCACTATCGAGACCCGCAGGCGGTACATACTGCTGCGAGTCGAATGTCTGATTACTGAAATATCAAAATACTCCTGAGTCAACATAAAAAATAAAATATTAAATTGCGGGGCTTTTATAAAAAAAGTATTTCCAATATATCTAAAATTTGGATTAACAACATAAATATTTAATTTCAAATTGTAACAATTTGTAACCAATGAAATTTACCGAACACCACTGGTTAGCCGCAATAAATAAACTATTATTCGTTGACATATATCGCGGCACCTCATAAACATTGAAGCAAATATAATGCGGGCTCCGCCCGCAACCCAAGCCACTATCGCAGGGAAACCCTGCGGGGCTTTTTAAGAGGCTCCGCCCGAGCGAACACGATGTTCGCCTGCCGGTATGAAACAGGATGTTTCAATAAAGCCGGCCTTAAACCCCTTAAAAAAATTTAGTCAAACGCCGCATAAACCGGAGGTATTATGAGGTATCTGGTGATCGGGTCAGGGGGACGCGAGCACGCCATCGCGTGGCGGCTTATGCAGGACGGAAGCGCCAAGGAAGTCTATGCCGCGCCGGGGAACGGCGGGATCGAGCCGGATTTTCGTGCCGATATCGCGGAGAGCGACTTTGCGGGCATAGCCGCGTTTTGCGCCGATAAAAAAATCGACATGGTCATTGTCGGGCCCGAAGCGCCGCTCGTCGGCGGAATGGTCGATTACCTTGAAAAACAAAAAATTCCCGTGTTCGGCCCCGCAAAGAAGGCCGCCCTGCTTGAAGGAAGCAAGCTCTTCGCAAAGCGGATCATGGAAAAATACGGCATCCCCACCGCGCGGCATCTGGACTTTGCCGGGAAGCTCCCCCTGCTTGAATATATTCAGCAAGAAAAAAACTTCCCCCTGGTCATCAAGCTGGACGGACTGGCGGCGGGGAAAGGGGTCGGCATTCCGGAGAGCAGGGAGGAGGCGATTCATTTTATAAACAACACGGTAGCGGATGACGCCGGCGTCTTTGTGGAAGAGTTTATCGGCGGCGAGGAGGCGTCGGTATTATGCATATCCGACGGAACGAACATCATACCATTCGTCGCGGCCCAGGATCACAAGCGGATTTACGACGGCGACCGGGGGCCCAACACCGGCGGCATGGGGGCCTACGCCCCGGCCCCGGTCATCACCGCCGAGCGGCTCGCGCAGGTGAGCGAGAAAATCCTCCAACCCACGGTCGACGGCATGCGGAACGAGGGGATTCCTTTCAGGGGGATATTATACGCCGGGCTCATGGTGAGCGGCGATGAGATCAAGGTTCTCGAATACAATGTGAGGTTCGGCGACCCTGAGGCCCAGGTCATCTTCCCGCTCATGAACGGAAAACTGGGGGATCTCTTCCAGGCGGCCTTGAGCGGAACCCTTGACCGGACCGACCTATCTTTTAAAAAAAACATGCAGGCGATCACCGTGGTGATCGCCTCCGGCGGATATCCGGGCGATTACGCAAAAGGGGAGCTCATCTCCGGCATAGACAAAGTAGACGGGAATATCATCGTCTTTCATGCAGGGACGAAAAGAATACATGACGCCTATTATACAAACGGCGGAAGGGTTCTTGATATCACGGCAGTGGGCGACACCCTGAGAGAGGCAAAGGACAAGGTTTATCAGGTCATTGATCGGATATCTTTCAACGGAGCCTACTATCGAAAAGATATAGGTTATAGGGCATTGAAGTAACGAGGAGCCGGGCTTCATGAAAAAAATATTGTTATTATGCGCAGTGATCGGAATTTCGGCAGCCGCACTGACGGCGGGCGCCCGCGGCTCAGCCCCCGGGATCGGAGAGCCTGAATCGATTTCCGGAATCACCCATTACGGCATGCCCATACAGGAAATGAAAAAGACATACCGTAAGCAGGACGCAGTCCTGGAAGTCATATATTCCAAAATGCTTTCCGACGACAATATGGACGATTATGTAAAGCGGTTCTACGACGAGTTTTTGCACCAGATAGAGACATGGCTTTACGAAAAACCCCTCCCTGCCCCAAACATGAAGATCGTCATATCAAACTGCAAATTCTGCAAAGTCGGCTACTGCAAAAAGAAAAATGTCACGGAGCTCCGGCTGGTTTCATATAAAAACGACAAAAAGGATAAGGAAATCGCCGTCACGCATCGGGATATAATCGACAGATCCAAATATGAGAATTTATCGCGAAGGGCTGCCATTCTTTTTCTCGGGAAGTGATCAGGGGAAGACGGCCGGCTGCCGCCGGCCGTCCTTATCAGCTTACTTGATCCCCATGTCAATCCGGTATTTAAAACCCTTATTGGTGCCGGCGCTCTCTTTCCGGGCGATTTCCAAAGCCTTCAGAACATCCTTTTCTGAATAAATGTCCCTTAGAATAATCGGCTTCACAAACGCCTTGCCCGGCGGTATAACGGCAAGCACGGGAATGGACTGGCCGCCCAACAGGGATAACAATCGCTCCGCAGCCGGATTCGTACTGGTAATGTCGGCCTTCATAAAGTCAATTCCGCCGGCTTCCACGGCTGAAGCCACCCCGCTCGTATAGAGAGAGCTTTTTTCAACAAGCCTGCAGTTGGGGCACCACGCGGCGGTGAATTCAACCATGGAAATCGTGCCCCTGTTCCTGTTTTCGAGCATCCGCTCAACGCTGAAATTGCGGAAACCGATTTCATGTACGCCGCGTTCCTCATACAAATAATTAAAGGATAAAAAATACCCCGCTGAGATGATAATAATGAGAAGAATTAATGAAACCAGCCTCTGTATTCTTGAATAAATGATGGATCCGTATTTTCCATACTGCCAGAAACCGACCGCGATGAATCCCAGAAAGGTGATGGCCGGCATTTTAGAAGCCTCATCAAATATGGTGATGAGATATATCACCGTAAACATCAGCAAGAAAGCCATCACCTGTTCAAAGGTTTTTGTCCATGCCCCCGATTTCGGAACGAACTTCAAAAAGGCGGGGTTTACGGTCAACAACAGGTACGGAAGGGACATGCCGAGCCCGATGCACATAAATACCAGGAATATGACCGGAGGCGGCTGGGACAGGGTCCAGGCAAGGGTGCCGCCTAAAAAAGGCCCGCTGCAGGGAGTGGCCAGGAGCGTGGCGAGCAGCCCCTTGAGGTACGCATCTGAAAACATATTTTCCTTCGGCTTGGCAGCCCGGCCGGCTACAGAGGGTATATTCAGGGTATATACCCCGAGCAGGGAGAGAGCCAGGGCAAAAACCAATCCCGTCATAACGACAAGAAAGACGCGATGCTGGAACAATCCGCCCCACAGGTATCCGAAAAACGCGGCGAGCGAGGCAAGAACGGCGAAGCTAGTGAGTATCCCCAGAGAGAACGTGAGTCCGAGCAGGAAGACCTCCTTCCTGTTTTTATCCGCATGCTGCACAAAACTCATCACCTTGAGGCTTACGACCGGCAGAACACACGGCGTGAAGTTCAAGATAAACCCGGCGATAATGCCGAAAATCACCGCAGCCAGCAACCCGCTGATCTTCGTTTGAATGTATCGCGGCGTGAAATGAAGGGACGGGGGAAGCGTACCGCCGTTCATTGATACTGCCGTATCCGGCGGATACGGCGGCCCCGCGTCTCGGTTCTGCGGCGCTCTCGATATAGTATATTGTGAAACAACAGTTTGTTTATACATGGTGCCTGCCGCGCCCTGCGGTAAAACCCGGATCGGATAGGTAAACGTGAATAGTTTCGGTATGCAGACCGATGCCCGCTGAGGGAATCCGCCGGTCTCCGGGAAACTGCACAGGAGCGCGTCAAAGGTGATAGAGACCGTGTGAAGGCCGGGCCGGGTATTTTCCCGAACTTTGAAAGGCACGAACATCATCGTTTCATGGTCATATCCCAGGGAGTATTCCCGTTCATTCGGATAATAAAATTTTTTCGGTGGCAGATACCGGACGGCGCGGAACGCTAAATCCTGGGGAGACCGGACAAAGATCCGCGTCGGCTTGCCGATGCCCGGACCTTTCGGGTTGCCGTAGATATGATACCCTGTCGGTATCCCCACCGTGACTGCGATGAAAGATTCACCGCCCCGGGCAACGGCGAGTTCATGGAAAACGGGATAGACCCGCATCTCTTTGTATTCATTTTTATTGCAAGCGATAACGGTAATTGCAATAATCAGGACATGAAAAAGGAGAAGGTGTTTTTTCATTATAAAAATACTTGCTTGACACAATCGTTTAAAGTCAATTAAAATTCAGCCTCCATTTTTCATATGCATACAATTAATAATGACCGAGCTCCAAATTTACCATATCGTATTATTTTCATCTCTCGCGGTTGCGGGCATCATTTTCGTTATTCTCCTCTTTATGGCGGCTCCCTACGGGAGATACGTCACCAAAGGATGGGGCGTATTAATTAACCACAAGCTCGGATGGATTATACAGGAAGCTCCCGCATCGCTCCTGATGCTCTTCTATTTTCTCATAGACAGCAGGCAGGTAAACGCGACCGGGATTATTCTGCTTATTGTCTGGCAGACGCATTATTTCCATCGCGCCTTCATCTATCCCTTCATGCTCCGCAGCAGCAACAAAGTGCCGGTAACCACGGTTCTGCTGGCGGTATTGTTTAATCTGGTCAACACATACGTTCAGGGAAGGTGGCTCTTTAAACTCGCGCCGGAAAGCATGTATACGCCGGACTGGCTCGGAGATCCGCGGTTCATCGCCGGAATCATCATCTTCTATACCGGTTATGCCATTAACAAGCGATCGGATACTATTCTGCGCAATCTGCGGTCTGAAGGGGAAGGCGGATACAAAATCCCCCACGGCGGTCTGTTTAAATATGTTTCCTGCCCCAATTATTTCGGTGAGATGATAACCTGGCTCGGATGGGCCCTGGCCACCTGGTCGCTGGCCGGTGTCTTCTTCCTCGTATTGACCGTCGCCAACCTGGGGCCGCGCGCCCGCGCACACCATGCCTGGTATAAAAGGACCTTCCCCGATTATCCGGGGAAGAGGAAGGCTATCATACCATTTGTCTTTTAATTGCTCATGAGTCTGTGCTCTTGACCAGATATCTGAGAAAGGCCGTTTTATGATCGCGAGTCTGACAGTGCGTGGCGATCAAAGCGCTTGGTACCGAAGAACCTGTTATCGAACGAGCAAAGTAAGGCGCGGGTCTCTCTATTTAGAATAATCAATTAACTGAAAGAAGTATGATTAAATGAATGATCTACTTTGAAAACCAATCCTTTATGATTGCGGGAAGGGCTATGATCAATCCCAGGAGAAAAAATCCCCACATAAAATAGGTTATTCCCTGGTCATGTTCCCTGATCCATTTTACCAGTGGCAAATCCTGATTGCCGATTTTCGCCTGCAGCGTGTAAAATATTTTTAAAAAAATAGGAACTACCGCAAAGCCAAGAACAAGAAAAAGGACGAAATAAACGATTAAACCTATCTTTTCAACCTGAGGATTGTTTGTAAACTCTTGAGGCACCAAAACATTGAAAATGATGCTCCCGAGTATCATCAGGCCGAATGAAGAAGCTGCGAGGATTATATATATTTTTACATTCATGGTCTTGCGTCAATGGAGCATGGGAACGCCGATGAAAAGATCTCGAAAATGAGACCGGTCATTTCACATTGAACGAGAATGTTTCTTCCTTTTCCGATTGGTCCGTGATATTCCTATTAAAGAACTTTACCCATTCAGGGGTAACGACTGCGAATTTAAATCGCCCTGCTTGAGGGGACGCCGTATACTTGATGACCAGTTGATTTTTGCCTGGCTTTACCCCGTCAAGGGGTATGGAGCCGGGCATTCCAGACAGGGTCATCCCCCTGACGCCGTTCAAGAAAGGGGTAACCGCGGCGTCCATGGAGCTGACATGCACAAAAGCTGACCTATTTTCGCCCTCATCGGAAAAATATACAGGCTTGAAGTTCGTGGGGACATTCTTTTCGATAATCACGACCTTGTTGATTTTCCCTTCCGGCTTTTTGGCGCTGTAGAGGAGGAAGACCGGAGCAGGATAATTCTCAATCTCAAGCGAGAGGGTGAGCCTGTCGATCGCTTTGCCGGTTTTTTTGAACTCGACCTGGATCCGGTTTTCACCGGATTTCAATATGAATAATTTCCTCATTTCCGGAGACGCGCTTTGCATCATCTCATGGTCTTTGTTGAAGAGCCGTATGCTTTCCGATTTGCCGCCTTTTATCGATGTGGCGACCCCGCTGATCTTGACCGATACCTTGTACCCATAAGCGAAGCATGACAGCGTTGCCATGATGTCATTGCGCTGCTTCACGCCTGGTTCTTTCTTTTCCGCAAACGCGTCAAATACGATAAGAAGAGATATAAAACATGCGATAATTATCCCCTTCATGGTCCATCCCTCATTCAAGAAGTTTTTTGAAATGCCCTGCCCTTCAAGCCCCGGTGCTTTTTATCCTGCTGGTAAAATCTTAAGGCCTACGCTTTACCGAAACAAATATTGTAATGCATGGCGCATAAAAGGTGATATGAAGCATTCATGGAAATGTGAACAAAGTCAAGATTTTTTTAGATCAATAGTGAATCGTGTATAATCAGAATTAGTATAACCTACGAAGAAGGCTACTCGCCTTCATCTTGAAATTTGTGCCCCGATCCGGGGCCGCCGCTTTTCGTCATCCTGCCGGCGGCGGGCCGAAGCCTTTTCGCACATCCTGTGCGGCTTCGGCATTCGAACATCCTGTTCAGCACATGCAAACTTCCTGTTGCGCAATGAGCACGGAAAGAGTCAGAGCCCTCGTCTCCTCGTAAAATTGCTCGACCGACTCTCGGTCACAATCTCGCCACGATCGGGGCACAATCTCCTCTGACCAGGCCACAGACCGCTACCTTCTTCTCCTCTTCCACCAATAATAAACAAGCCCTGTCGAAGTCAGCATCAAACCCAGCAGGGATGGAACAAACGCGGTGATCAGCGTTATGACCAAATAGCTCGCCAACAGCGCCAATACGACAATGACGCTGACAGGATAGAGCCAGGCGCGGTAAGGCCTCAGCGCATCAGGATATTTTTTCCTAAAAATAAATATCGAATAGATCGTCATGATATTGAATACCGCTCCGGTGGCTGAAAAAAAGGAGATGATCGCCTCGTACGATCGGTCCGATTTAATATCAAAGGCAAGATACACGATCAGAAGCGCAACGAGCATTATCGACGCCCATACAGCCTGGGCGACCAGGGAGTTGTTCGGGGTCCTGTACCGTGTATGCAGGGGCTTTAATCCGGAAAAAAACAGGCCGTCGCGCGCCATGGCCTGCCAGGACCGAGCCTTGACCAGCACCTGGGTGCTCACGTTCCCGAAGGTTGAGAGCATCACCGCGATTGAAATGAGGATCGCGCCTGCGCTGCCGATCGCCGCCTTCATGGCCTCGGCCGCGATGCCGCGGGTTTGCGCGATCGCGGCCGCCGGAACCTGGTACAGGTACGCGGCATTGACGCCGAGATACAGAACCAGTACGCCGGATATCCCCAGAAACAGCGACAGCGGAAGATTTTTGCGCGGATTTTCGACCTCCTCGGCGATATAGGTGGCACCCTCCCACCCGCTGAAGGCGAAAAACGCCAGCCTAAGCGCTGCCCCTACGGCAACGATGCTGCCCAGGCTAAATTTATCCGGCAGGAACGAAGCGGTGAAATGGGCGAAGCTCCCGTTCGCATAGAACGATATCCCGATTATGATTCCGATTGCGATGATCTTCATCAGACTGAAGATATTCTGAAAAACGCCGCTTATAAATACGCCGAAAAGGTTTATCGCCGTAAGAACCCATATGATCCCGAGAGCGATTAGTATCTCATGGATATGGCTGAACGGCGCCATGAAACATATGCCCCAGATTTCGTTGAGATACTCGGCGAACACCAGCGCAACAACGGCGATGCCGCCGGTTTCGGACACGAAGAACATGGCCCAGCCGCGCAGAAATGCGGCTGCCGGGCCGTACGCCGCCTTGAGATACACATACGGCCCGCCCGACCGGGGCATCATGGCGGCAAGCTCTGCATAGCAGATAGCGTGGAATATAGTTACCGCGCCGGCGATAAGCCAAACCATGCCGAACAGGGAGGTGCATGACACAAGCGCCATGATAGGGCCGGGGGTGCGGAAGATGCCGGATCCGATTATCCTGCCGACGACAATGGAAAGAGATTCAACGAGCCCGAGATCGCGTTTGTAATCAGTGGCTTCGTCAAAAAAGGAGATTGGGGGAACACGTTTTTCTTCCATAAAAAAAGCGGCACAAACGGCATTTTATTTTTTTTATTCCGTCAATATTTGAACGCCGGTTTCAGTGACCCTGACCGTATGCTCCCACTGGGCGGACAGCTTCCCGTCTATGGTGACGGCCGTCCACGAGTCCGGCATCAGCCGCGTCTCATACCTTCCTTCGTTGATCATGGGCTCGATGGTGAACACCATGTTGGGGAGCATCGTGATCCCCCGCTTCCTGCTCCCATAATGATGAACATGCGGCTCTTCGTGGAATTTCAGTCCGATCCCGTGGCCCCCATAGTCCCGCACGACCGAATATCCGTGTTTGACCGCGTGACGCTCAATCGCGTAACCAACCTCACCCAGATCCCGGTACGGCTTTACCTGCTCAATGCCGATGTACAGGCATTCCTTGGCCACGCGGATAAGCTGCCGCGCTTCTCCAGATACGTCCCCGACCATGTACATCCTGCCCGCGTCTCCATAATAGCCGTCCAGTATCGTAGTCACGTCCACGTTTAAAATATCCCCTTCTTTCAGCAGGGTGTTATCCGGTATGCCGTGGCAGATCACGTTGTTGAGCGACACGCATACGCTTTTGGGAAATCCATTGTAATGGAGGGGCGCGGGCACGGCACCGCGGCTCACCGTATAATCATGAACCCACTCATTGATATCATTGGTGGTGATGCCGGGCCGGATATGTTGTTCGGCCATGTCCAGTATCTCTTTGGTAAGCTGACAGCTTTTTCGTATACCGCGTATCTGCTCTTCGGTTTTGATTATGGCGCCGGGCGGCACGCTGATATCCCCGCCGGATATGCCCCTCGTCATATCAAAATCAAGGTGACATCTCTTGTATTTTTTTCCGCTGCCGCACCAGCAAAGATCGTTTCTTGAAAGCTTCCTCATCCCGCCGACCATACTATTCAGCTATTTGGAGAAAAGAGTAACGGTAACCGCCGATTCACGCCGAGGGTTCGACAGGCTCACCAACCGATTTGCTTGATGGTAAAAAGCCATCCGGTTGCCGAGCGGAGTCGAGGCAGCGTCCATCGGCGGTTCCTTTATTATACCTGAGTAGTTACAAAAATCCAGAAAATGAAAGATCACCTCTCACGCCCTTGTCAAATTAATCCTGCCCTATAATCAATACGTAATAATCATCCGGCATGTCAAGAACTGTAATATATTTTCCGCAATCCCCGGCGGTGAGGCTCCTCTATGAAATCACCCCTTGGGAACCAATGACGTTAAAATAAAAAAGATGATCCCCCAGAATCACCTTTTTTTAATGCATCCCCGAGGGGATTCGAACCCCTGTTGCCGGGATGAAAACCCGGTGTCCTAGACCCCTAGACGACGGGGACATGCATACCGTGAAATTGAATGTAGTGATTTTTGAGACGCCCGAGAATTGAACTCGGGACCCACTGCTTAAAAGGCAGTTGCTCTACCGACTGAGCTAGCGTCTCAAAATGTAAAAATACCAGATACTTAACCGTCACCCGACTGTCAATAAAAATTCCTTGTTGTGAATTAAACTTGATGTTTAATTACTCATATTTATTTCCCCCGCTGCCTTCGGCGTCGGGGGAAATAATTGATTATTGAGTTTTATAACAAGCACGTTTAATTAATAATATTCGGGTTATTTATTCTTAAATGTATGGCTCCGGTCAGGACCGACCGAGATGATCGATATCTTCACCCCGACGTGCGATTCGATGAAATCGATGTAATTGCGCGCATTTTTCGGCAGGTCGGCCTTTTTTTTGCATCGGGCGATATCTTCGTCCCAGCCGCTTAGCTCTTTATAAACCGGATCCGCGTCGTAAAGGGACGAAGCGGGGAAATAATCTATTTTCTTCCCGTTCACCCGGTAGCCCATGGCCACCTTGATTTTTTTGAATCCGCTCAAGACATCAAGCTTTGTCAGGGCAAGGCTGGTGAGTCCGTTGATCAGTGACGCCTGCCTGAGCAGGGGTATGTCAAACCAGCCGCACCTCCGGGGCCTGCCGGTGGTGGACCCGAACTCGCCCCCGTTGACCCTCAACCGTTCCCCCTCTTCCCCCTTGGCTTCCGTGGGGAAGGGACCAGCGCCCACGCGGGTTACGTATGCCTTGGTGACGCCGATGACCTCGTCGATATTGAAGGCATTCAGTCCCGTGCCCAGCAGGGCGCCTCCGATTGTCGGGTTGGAAGAAGTAACATAGGGATACGTGCCGTGATCGATATCCAGGGCAAATCCCTGAGCCCCCTCAAGCAGGATACGCCTCCCCGCCCGAATCGATTCGTGGAGAAAATGCTGGGTGTTGATTATCATGCCGCCGCATACCTTCTTGAACCTCTTGAGGATATTCATGATCTCGTCATCGGAATACGTGTCTTTTTTGTAGATTCGCTCCAATTTGAGATTCTTGAGCCTCAGCACGAGCGATATCTGTTCCTTCAGCCGCTTCATATCAAAAATATCTCCCGCTCTGATGCCGATGCGCAGGCATTTATCCGAATAACTGGGTCCGATCCCCCGTACGGTTGTGCCGATCTTCTTGGCCCGAAATTCCTCCATTGATTCATCCAGAGCCTTGTGGTAGGGAAGAATTAAATGAGCCGCGTCGGATATATAGAGCCTTTTCCCGACATCGTATCCGTCCTTTTCCAGGGAAACAAATTCGCTGATCAACAGGGCAGGATCAACCACCACGCCGTTTCCGATCACGCAGATTTTATCCTTGTGCAAGACTCCCGAGGGTATCAGATGGAAAATATACTTCTTATTTTTTACCACAACCGTATGCCCGGCGTTCGCTCCGCCCTGATAGCGCACCACAATATCGCTATTCCTGGTGAAATAATCGATCATCTTCGCTTTTCCTTCATCGCCCCACTGTGCGCCTATGACAACCTTGCAGCTCATACCGTACCTGAAAATGATTTATAATTCCCATGAACCGGGCATTCAATACTATAATGAAAACATAATCGTAAATAACAAGCTTTTTTCTTTTCCGACCTGGCGTCTTTGCGAGAGATAACTGAGTAGTTACAAAAAAATTAAAATAAAAATACTAAACTATTCATTCATAAAATCCGATAGGTAGAACAGGGACAGGTGCGCTCTAACAATAAA
>MIBJ01000078.1:88103-98396 GCA_001829495.1 Spirochaetes bacterium RBG_16_49_21
AAATCTCAAGTCCCCCTCCGGGGGATTTAGGGGGCATGTGATAGATTGAGTATTTTTGATAAGAAATGGGAAATGATAAGGTCAAGGGAGGAATGAGTGATCATCGCGGGAAAAAAATTAAAATAAAAATACTAAACTATTCATTCATAAAATCCGATAGGTAGAACAGGGACAGGTGCGCTCTAACAATAAAGCCCCCGTAAAAAAGGATGTTTATCGTGTTTAACAGGGAAGTTAAACTGCATATATATACGGCTCTGCTCTCGGTTTTGTTGATTATCGCATATCAGGTAAATGCCCGGGGGACAGGCAAACATGATGCAAACGGCACAACTCGGCATGCCGATACCGGATATGAATCATATGAAAACTATCTGCCCGCCGGCAAACCGAAGGTACAGCCGCCTAAAAAAACAGAATCGGAAAACCAAAAACCGCCAGCCGGAATGAAGAAAAAAAAGAGCGACACGAAAAAAAAATTCATCCTCTATCCGGTCCGACGCGGCGATACGATAACGAAAATAGCAAAAAAATTCAGCCTCACGGCTGAGGCGATCTGTTCCAGCAACCATCTAAAAAATGAAAATTTCATAAAGCGGGGAACGGTTTTGAAAATTCCCCTGAAAACAAAATCTCCGCCCGACGGCGGCGTCCGGACCACAAACAATAAAAACAGGCTTCCGAAAAATGAAAGGCCGAAATTCAGATGGCCTCTTCCGCATGTTGTGGAGTATAAAAGAGACGGATACAACGGCGTAAAATCAATCGGGATAATAATAATCGGCGATTCCGGATCTTCAGTAGTGCCGTCGGCGCCCGGCGTTGTCAGAAAAATCGGCAGGATGAGAGGCTTTGGGAAATATGTCGTCGTCAATCACCCGGGAAGATTCACCACCGTCTATTCCAACTTAAGCGAAATAACCGTATCGGAAGGGGACAGCATTTCGGGAAAAAACATGATCGGAAAAATCGACGGCCCGGACAAACGACTTCATTTTCAGATCGATTTTGAGGGAAAGCCCCAAAATCCCTTGAAATATCTTCCTGATATCTGAATCCTTATTAATTCCTAAACTCATTTTATAATAAAAAACATTAATGACTCGAGTTGGGCGAATTTATATACTGTCCCCGCCGAAGGCGGCGGGGACAGTATATAAAAATATATTTTTGCATAATAAAAAATTTACTCGCTCCCCGTTTGTTGTTATATATTATATAATTTGGGTAATAGATATGGAACCAAAAAAAATATCCTTCGTCGAACTGGCTCAAGCCTGGAAAAAGCTTCAGAATGGATCTGAAGATGCGATAGGAAATTACCTCTATAAAGGCTTACGAATTCAGGTGAGCAAATACCATTCTTCGGGGACTGAACGGTACATGAGATTATACAAGAAAAGAAGGGAACAGGGCCTGTGCATCAGATGCGGCAATAAGGTCAGAAAAATAAACCCGCACACCGAAAAATTATACCGCCTCTGCGAATATCACAGAGAGATAACCGATAAAATGTAATTTCAACCAGCACAGACGGCATGTGCTCAGTTAAAATCCATCGACAGGTCAAAGGCGGCGACTGAATGGGTGAGCAAACCCATGGATATATAGTCTATCGGAAGATCGATTATGCTGCCGATTCTCTTCTCATCCATATTGCCGGACACTTCAATCTTGGATTTTTTATTTATGATATCAATCGCGGCTTTAAGGAGAGCCCGATCCATGTTATCGAGCATGATTATGTCCGCTCCGGACAGCGCCGCTTCCCCGGCCTCCTCCGGGGTCGCGGCCTCAACCTCAATCGGGTACCGCGTCCCATATCGTTCCCGTATCATACGTACGGCCCTGCCGGCGCCTCCCGCAGCCGTGATATGATTATCCTTTATCATGACCATGTCATAGAGGCCCATTCTGTGGTTCGTGCCGCCGCCGGTCTGAACCGCATACTTGTCGAGCATCCGGAATCCGGGCAGGGTCTTCCGCGTATCCAGCAGGGTAATGGACGTCCCCTTGAGCAGGGATACCACCTGAGCGGTCCTGGTGGCCACGCCGGTCATCCGCTGTAAAAAATTGAGGGCGGTCCGTTCCCCGGACAACAGGCTGATCGTCGGCCCCTTCAAGAGAATTACCCTGTTCCCCGGCCTGATCGCGTCCCCGTCATGCACGAGTCCGGTCACCGCTACATCCGGGTCGAGAATCTCGTATACGTAACGAAAAACATCGATACCGCACACTATCCCCTGCTGTTTAGATACAACCGCGGCTTCTGAAATATCCTGTTTGCCGAAGATCGCCCGGGAGGTAATATCCCCGGACCCGATATCCTCCTGCAGTGCAAGTCGTATCAGGGCCTCAACATCGCTCTTCTGTACGACGCCGGTCATCATTTCACCCTGCCGAGAAGATCTATCTTTTTCTCAATATCGAGCATCTGATCGCGGAGCACCGCCGCCTTCTCGAATTCAAGGTCATCGGCGGCCTTGAGCATATCCTGGCGCAGATGATCGCGCAGCCCGCTCAACTGCTCCGCATCGTTTGTGGTATACTTCACCGCGTAGTCCGCGACAAGATCGACATACCGGTTTTCATTTGCGTACTCGCGCTCGATGATGTCCACGATATCCTTCTTGATCGATTCAGGCGTGATCTGATGCTCCTCGTTATACTGCTCCTGTATCTTCCTCCTCCGGCTCATCTCGTCAATGGCCGCCCGCATGGACGCGGTGATACGGTCGGCATAGAGAATGACCGTGCCGTTAATGTTACGGGCCGCCCTGCCCGCGGTCTGGATGAGGGAGCGTGCATCGCGCAAGAACCCCTCCTTGTCGGCGTCAAGGATCGCGACAAGGGAAACCTCGGGCAGGTCAAGCCCCTCGCGCAGGAGGTTGATTCCCACCAGGCAGTCAAAGGCGCCCATCCTGAGATCCTTTATTATCTCCACACGCTCGATCGTGTTGATCTCGGAATGAAGATACTGCGCCCGTATCCCGATCTCTTCAAAATATTTCGTGAGGTCCTCCGCCATTTTCTTGGTAAGGGTGGTGACGAGGATCCGCTCATTGTGCGCCGCGTGCCGGTTGATTTCTCCGATCAGGTCGTCAACCTGGGTGCGGGCGGGCCGCACCTCAACGACCGGATCAACGAGTCCCGTGGGCCTGATGACCTGTTCGACGATCCTTCCGCTCCGGGAGAGCTCGTACTCCGCCGGAGTTGCCGACACGAAGACCACCTGATCGATCATCCCCTCGAATTCCTCGAAATAGAGCGGCCGGTTGTCCAGGGCGGAGGGGAGCCGAAACCCGTACTCCACCAGATTCTTCTTGCGGGCGATATCTCCCTCATACATCCCCCGCACCTGAGGAATCGTGGCATGCGATTCGTCGATGAACATGAGGTAATCCCCCTTGAAGTAGTCCAACAGGCAGGAAGGTCTCTCGCCCGGCTTCCTCCGGGAAATGATCCGGGAATAATTTTCAATACCGCTGCAGTAGCCCATCTCCGTCAGCATCTCCATGTCATAGCGGGTCCTGGTCTCGAGCCGCTGCGCCTCCACGAGCTTGTTCCTGCCGCGCAATTCGGCAAGCCGCCCGCGCAGCTCTTCTTCGATCATCCGGATGGTGGTTTTCATCTCGTCCATGGACGACACGAAATGTTTGGCCGGATAGATGAAGCAGCTTTCCACCTTGCCGATAACGGTTCCCGTGACCGGGTTTATCCGCGAAATGCTTTCAATCTCATCGCCGAAAAATTCGATCCTGAAGGCCTCCCGCCGCAGATAGGCGGGGAATATCTCCACGACATCGCCCCGCACCCTGAAGGTGCCTCTGATGAATGAAATGTTATTGCGTTCGTAGTATATCGACACGAGCCTTCGGAGGAGATCATCCCGTTCCCGGGCATCCCCGACATGGAGACGTATGTGTGAGCGGTCAAAATCGTCGGGCGCGCCCAATCCGTAGATGCACGACACCGACGATACCACGATAACGTCATCCCGCTCAAGAATCGAAGAGGTGGCTTTGAGCCTGAGCCGGTCGATCTCGTCGTTGATCGAGGCGTCCTTCTCGATGTACAGATCCGATGAGACGACGTACGCCTCGGGCTGGTAATAGTCATAGTATGACACAAAGTATTCGACCGCGCTGTCCGGGAAGAATTCGGAGAACTCGCGGTAGAGCTGGGCCGCCAGGGTCTTGTTGTGCGTGAGCACCAGGGTCGGCTTCTGCACCTCCTCGATCACCTTCGCCATGGTGAAGGTCTTGCCCGAGCCGGTGACGCCGAGCAGGGTCTGGTATTTTTCCCCCTTTTCTATTCCTTCCGCCAGGCTTTTAATGGCAGTATCCTGGTCGCCTGATGGTTTGAATCTCGATATGATTTTGAAATTGGGCATAACCATTCATGTCGGCAATTTAAAAATGATAACGGGGCTGACAGCTCCATTCCAAATGTTACTATAAATTTACAACGAGTCCCACTAATCAAGCAACTAATTTATTTAACATCGGTGTAACAAAAAACGTCCGCCGGGAGTAACGAGTATTTCATCCACGTTAAATTATATTTATACTGCATCATCTAACGTCTTCAGCTATTGACTTTTTTTGAAACCGTTTGCTAATTTGTAGTTATACTTAACAAATAGAACTGTTACGGAATTGGAATTCCAAAACGACTCTACGAATTTTTCAATGCCGGAGGTAGAATTTATTATGGAGAAAATCAACTTCGCCGATCTGACGTGGGTCATGATAGCGACCGCCCTGGTCATGATCATGACCCCGACTCTCGCATTCTTTTACGGCGGATTAGTACGAAAAAAGAACGTCCTGTCCGTATTGATGCAATGCATGGTTATTCTGTGCGTCATATCCATACAGTGGATATTGTTCGGCTACAGCCTCGCATTCGGCCCGGACAAGGGAGGCATTATAGGCGGTCTTGAATGGCTCGGGCTTAATGGAGTCGGCATGGCGCCCCATGAGACGTATATGAACACCGTGCCGCACCAGCTCTTTATGGCTTTTCAGATGATGTTCGCGGTCATCACGCCGGCGCTTATCTTAGGAGCGTTCGTCGAGAGAATAAAGTTCTCCGGCTTTATATTCTTTATCATTCTCTGGACGACGCTCGTGTATGACCCGCTTGCCCACTGGGTGTGGGCAAAGGATGGATGGCTCAATTCGCTCGGCGCACTCGATTTTGCCGGAGGCACGGTAATACATCTCAATGCCGGCATCTCGGCGCTCATCTTTGTCCTCCTTATCGGCAAAAGGCATGGTATTGAACACCCGCGATCCCCGCACAACCTGCCGTTCGCCGTACTCGGGGCCGGGTTCCTCTGGTTCGGCTGGTTCGGTTTTAACGCAGGCAGCGCCGGTGCGGCAAATACCGTAGCCGTGTCCGCGTTTATCAATACAAACACGGCGGCGGCGGCTGCGGGCCTTACCTGGATGGTCCTGGACCGAATCGTCAACAAGGTGCCGACCATGTTGGGCGTAATAACCGGCCTGGTGGCGGGACTGGTCGCGGTAACGCCGGCATCGGGCTTTGTTACGCCGCTGGCTGCTATGGCGATCGGTACGCTCGCCGGCTTCTTCTGTTTCTTATTTGTCGCCAAAATAAAAGGGCTGTTCGGCTACGACGATTCGCTCGATGTGTTCGGAGTTCATGGAATCGGCGGCCTGGTCGGCGCTCTCGCGACAGGGCTTTTTGCCACCAAAACAGTCAACGCCGCAGGAAATGACGGCCTCTTTTACGGAAACCCGCACCAACTCTGGGTTCAGTTCCTGACGGTCATTGTCGCCATTGCATTCTCTGCTATAATGACATTCATATTGTTCAAGATCGTTGATGCCATCATCGGCTTAAGGGTTGAAATCAAGGACGAGCATATGGGCCTCGATCTCACACAACAACATGAAACAGCCTATACCCTGTATGATTAACCCGACAGCATGGGAGGAGTTCTATGAAATACGTAATTGCAATAATTAAACCACACCGACTTGAAGAAGTAATGCAGGAGCTGGATAACGCTGAAATATATCTGCGCACCGTCACTGAAGTGCTCGGCTGCGGCCGTCAAAAGGGAGTCACCGAGGTTTACCGGGGCGTAAAGGAAGTGGGGAATCTCTTAAGAAAGGTGAAGCTCGAAATAGCCGTTAACGATAATTTTCTCGAACCGACGATCAACGCCATAATAAAAGGAGCGGGGGAAGGCGAAATCGGAGACGGGAAAATATTCGTTCTCGACCTTAAGGAATGCATAAGGATACGCACCGGCGAGCGCGGCGGCGAAGCCATTGGATGAAATCATAACCGCCGCGGATCAATCGGGAGCAAGATATTTATCATAGCTTCCCCTCACCCGCCTGCGGCATGATATGATGAGATCATTGAACTTTTCAATCGTTGCCTTACGGCCGAGAATTCGTTGCGCAAGGATGAGGAGCTGCTCCTCCCTGCGGGGCAGGGTATGAACCTGCCGGTCCTCGAACAATTGCAGAAAATGTTCAACGCGGCGAAGCAATAGGTAATCGCTCTTTAGATTATCGGCTGCTTCAGCGGGTATCAGATTCCGGGCATTGAGGAGTCCGAGTGACACGAGGGTGTTCCCCTGTATGATATCGGGAAATTCCGGTCCATGGACAAGCTGCAGTCCCTGCACGAGAAATTCGATATCCCTGATCCCTCCCTCGCCGTTTTTTATGTCGATCTCCTTCCTTTTAAATTGGGATTTTAATGAGATCGATTTTTTACGCAGATCCTTAATATAAGAAACAATATATTGTTTTTCATAGCGGGTTATGACGGCCGGCTGCATATTCCCGAGCAATTCAGATCCGATCCGGTCATTTCCCGCCACCGGCCTCATTTTCAGCAGGGCCTGAATCTCCCAAAGGGATGCGGAATGAAGATAATACGCCTCGAGCGCGGCCAGCGAATAAACCAGGTCACCGGATAAACCGTATGGGCGAAGGCGCAGGTCGACCCGGTAACAATGTCCTTCTGCCGTATGGGCGGCTAAATCGTACCTCACCTTTTCCATCAATTTGGCGAATAGCGCGGCATCAACGCTTTCATTATTGATTTCATCGCCTGAATATACCCCGATGAGGTCGATATCCGAGCTGTAGTTAAGCTCGCTCCCGCCGAGCTTTCCAAATGCCAGAATGCAAAAATGCCTGTTGATATCTATCGCGGATCGATTGCCCGCCGATATAACACCCCATTCGCGCTCCATTGCCGCCTGTATGAATGCCTCTGCGCAGATGGAAAGATCGCTCACCGTTTCTTCAACCGGTATATTGAGATAAATGTCGCGGGTCCCGATCCGCAGAAATTCACGGCGGCGGATCTGCCGTATTCTGTCGAGCCATGCCTCATGCGGCGGGAAAGCCCCGGCACCATGCAGAAGTTCATGGGCGAGTTCTTCTTTGGCAATCTTCTTGTATAAATTGTCCGGGACGATCACCCACTCAAGAAACTCCGGATTCCGTATCAGGGTTTCGGAAAGGAATTGGCTCACAGAAAATATCGTCAACAGTATATCGAGCTCCTTCGGCTGGGCGAGCATGGCGGCGTAGTGCTTTTCCGGATCCTCTATCACCGAAACGAACCGCTCCCAGTTGTTGAGAGCCATATCGCAGTCCAGCTTCTGCCGCAAAATATCGCACGCCAGTACCGCGAGCATCGCAAAAAGATGCTTGAGGCCGGCCTTGGAAGACAGGCTCCTGAAATTCACCAGAGCCCGGTCCGGGTTTTTAAAACCCTGGCCTTCCAAAATCTTCCGCTGTTCAGGTACCGGTAAGGAAAAAGACAGGATCAGATCCGCAACGCCGGATATGTTTTTTCCCGGCAATGAATTCCTTCCGAAATACATCTCTACAAACAGCCGTATCTGGGCCGTATGGGTCTCGAATTCGAGATGCAGCTGCTGTTCGGGCAGGAGCTCTTCTTTTATCTCATAACCCATGCGCCGGGCCAGATGCGCGTATTCGATATCGCCCGATTCCGGAAGAAACAGATCATTCGCCGAGCCGCGCAATATCCTGAGGCCGTTGATGAGCCTTCTTAAAAAATCATACGCCGATATGAGATCGTTTCTTTCGGTATCATGCAGCAGCCCGTGCCGCGCAAGCTCGTCCAGGGCTTTATGGATCCGCGGGGTTCTCAACGAGATATATTCCTTCCCATGAATTATTTGGAGAAGCTGAACGGCGTACTCGAGGTCAACCAGGGCCCCGGGACTGAACTTCGCGTTTACGCGCCCCGGCGCCGTTTTCTCCTTGTATTGCTTTTTTCTCAGCTCGAAAATCTCTTCCGCATCGATGCTGCGGGACATATAGATGAACTCATCCCTCAGCCGCTCGAGCAGGGCGCCGAATTCCCGGTCGCCGGCAACCGCGCGCATCCGCACCAGGGCGAGACGCTCATATGAATGCGCGTCGCCGCCGGTTCCATAGTAGCGGCAGAAGGCGTCCAGGCTCGTGGCCAGCGGACCCCCGCTTCCATAGGGCCGAAGCCTTAGATCGACCCGGAATATGCCTTCGCGCTTTGATTTTATTATGGAAAGAATCTCCTGAACCATCCGGTTAAAAAACTCCGCATTATTGACGGGTTTTGCCCCATCGGTCATGCCGTTGTCGCTAAAGACGAACAGGAGCTCGATATCGGATGCGTATCCTATGGCCGCGCCTCCGAACTTTCCCTGCCCCAGGATGCTGTAGCCGGGCTTGAGCCCGGCAATGGTCCGCGGCGTTCCGTATTGTGCGGCCAGATGCTCATACGCGAGCGCCTGCGCCTTGTTGACTATAACCTCGGCAAGATAGGTAAGCTTTTCCGAAAAACTCCTGAAATCATATTCCGGATTCAGGATATGATCAAGATCCAACAGGAATATCTCCCGGTCCTTGAATTGATTGAGAAGGGTTATCGATTCCTCTCTGTTCCGCGCCCCCGCAAGCAGCGCATCAAGCTTACGATCAAGCTCCTCAGGGGGCGTTGCATATCCTTTGATTTCGGCATGGGTCTTAAGCATCGGGATTATCGACTCATATTCTAATCTGATAAAATCCTCCCACAGCTGATCGCTCGTCCCTAAAAGCCGCGCAAGATCCTTCATGATATCCGGAGTCAAGAGCATCTCGACCCAGCGGCCCTGTTCCGGCATTTTTATAAACTCCTCCACCAGAAATTCAAAACGCGAAAGAGCCGCATACGGATCAGGCGACAAGCCGAGAAAATAGGTGAACTGTTTCGTAAGCAAGACGGTGAATTTTATCAGATCAATCTTCGTTGAATCGGATATTTTCCCTGAATGCAGATCCACTATATGGAATTCATCCTCAATCTCTTGTTTTACGGTTTTAATATTGACATATTCGATCAAGATTCCCTTCAAACTCAGGGCGGTGCTGAAGGCATATAAAAAAAAGGGAGTGTCGATTGAAAGGACCTTGAGGCACGTATACCGGGAATGTACGTTGTCTATCGTAATTTCAGCCGGATACAAAAAATTATATTCCTTAATTTTCAACTCCGCAAGCTTTTTTACTACAAGCTCGTTGACCAGCCTCTTGGGATTTTGAGGAGCTTCCCCTTCCCTGGTTTCGAGCAGTGAAAATATTTTTTTGAAAAATTCTTCTGTTTCTTCCTGCCACCGCGCATGGGGCAGTATTGTTTCAAGATTGCCTTCAAACGTATCTATGATCTTCTTCCGGTAGATGCTGCCGGCGGCGCTCGCCCGTGGCCGCGTTTTAGGCCTGGTCCGTTGTGCCGGTTTTGCCCCCTCATAATCCGCGTAGGTGAAAATCACCCCCGATTCAATACTGATCCCCATTCCCGATAATATGCCGGTTATGAGTGAAAGCAGGGCGGGATAATCAAACGAAAGTATGGTGCAGGAAATTTTATTCTGTTGTTTAAATTCGGTTAAAAACACGAAAGGGGAATCACTGGTAATGGATTGCATATAGCGCACGTGCGTGCATACCAGATCCGGATCGGTATAATATTCAAAATACGACTCATCAAGGCGATCCACGTGCATGCGTATATAATCATCAGAGATTTCCGGGCATCTCTGCCGTATCTGTTCGAATAGAGCCGACTTTTTCTCAGTCATATAATGACTCATATTTCAATATAGTTTAAAATAGCACAACTAATAAATTATTTGTGCCCTTGAAGGGCGGGGTGATTGACGCCCGCCTTCGACGGACGGTTTGAGGGGCTTATCTGCTATCTCCCGCCCCCTTGACGGGGGAGGGCTGGGGTGGAGATGAGAGT
>MIBJ01000078.1:98403-98520 GCA_001829495.1 Spirochaetes bacterium RBG_16_49_21
ATCAGGTGATTTACTAATGCGGGTTTTCGCGGTTTTAACCTTGACAGATTGGGTTTTTTGTATTTTACGATAGCTAGTCTTTTCCGTGACGCAGGCCGTGATCTGAATTTCTTGTTT
>MIBJ01000079.1:0-4771 GCA_001829495.1 Spirochaetes bacterium RBG_16_49_21
CAAAAGCGGGGTCGGGGGAATCACACTGTTTGATCCGATGAACCTGGATACGAGGATCGCCGCCCAGGTTCCGGATGAATTCAAGGAATATGCTTCTCGGTTCTTGAAGAAGAGAATTGCCAGGCAGATGACCAGGGTTTCCCAGATGGCTTTCGTATGCGCTGCCCGGGCGGTGGAAAAAAGCGGCATCGATTTTGGGCGATTTGACCGGAAGCGATGCGCCGTGATTCTCGGAGCGGTCTCGGCCGGCAATACGAGCGTTGAGACGGGGACCTGTGCGAAAAACAGGATAATCAAGTGCATGAGCAATGCGATGCCGGCCTGGATATCCCTTCATTACGGCATTGAGGGCCCGAGCTACACGGTGAACACGGCCTGCGCGTCCTCATCCTATGCGATGGGTTTGGGATATGATCTGATTAGAACCGGCACGGCGGACATCGTCATAACCGGCGGGGCGGATTCCACCATAAATCCGGAGGAGATCGAAGGGTTTAACGAGTTATTCGCCCTGTCGACGCGAAACGATAGTCCTGAAAAAGCGAGCAGGCCTTTCACGAAAAATCGCGATGGTTTTGTGATCGGTGAGGGAGCGGGGATCGTGATACTGGAGTCGGAGGAATCCGCGCTGGCGAGAAAGGGACGGATATTCGCTGAAATGCCCGGTTACGCCCTGACCAGCGAGGCGTATAATATCATGGCGCCGAAGACCGGCGGAACGGGTATGGCGGATACCATGAGGCTCGCGCTGAAGAATTCAGGCATCCGGCCCGATGATGTGGATTACATAAACGCCCACGGCACCTCAACAATGCTTAACGACCTGCACGAAACCCTGGCTATAAAGGAGGTGTTCGGGGATCGGGCTTATTCAATTCCGGTATCTTCATCCAAGTCCATGATCGGGCATACCATAGCCGCGGCAGGAGCCGTAGAGGCTGCGATAACTGCTCTGAGCATACGGCACCAGATCGTGACCCCCACCATCAATTATGTCCTGCCCGATCCGGAGCTTGATCTTGATTACGTGCCGAATAATTCAAGGCCCCATAAAATAAATGTTGCTTTATCCAATTCATTTGCTTTTGGTGGTCATAACGCAACGGTCGTATTGAGACAATATTCATGACAGGGCGCCCAGTGCCGTATTGCTCATATATCACAGGAGAATTGTATGGCGACAATCGGAGTCGGAACGAAAGATGAGGTGAGAAAAATCGTATATGAATTTTTTTCGGAAGAATGCGAAGTTTCCCCGGATGAATTGAATGACGGCGTGAATATCATAAATGATCTGGAGGGGGACTCCCTGATGTTTCTCGAGCTTCTTGAAATTTTCAAAAAAAAATATAATCTGAACGTTGAGCTCAAAACAGTCGGCAAATATATCGTCAAACACCCGGCTGTGACGATCGGCGAGATAATAGATATGACCCTGCTCATTATTGAGCATGAAAACAGGCTTGCCGATCTGGAATAATTATTCATCGGTTTTTAAAACTTGAGACAAGAAAAAGTTGCAGCAATATTTCCCGCATTCGGTTGTAAATACCTGGGCAATGAAAGAGAGATCATCGGCGAGTTTTCCGATGATTGGACGAATTTATCTGATCGCGCCGCACGACATGTTAGATTCGATACAGGCGAATTAGCAGCGTGCAGGAGCGGGGATTTCAAGGATGAGCTCCAGTCGCAGTATGCGGTCTACCTCTACAGCTGTGCTGTATCGAATCTGGTCAAACGCAGTTCAATCCGCACCGATTATTCAGCCGGTTACAGCATGGGGCTCTATGCCGCGCTCTACCATGCGGAATCGGTCACGTTTGAGCAGGGCCTGGATCTGATCCATACCGCGTATCAGAATATCAAAAAGGCGACGGTAAAATTGAAATTCGGAATCGGGGTGATATCCGGCCTTGTCCGGAGCGATGTATCGGCCTTGATAGCGGGATTCGCCGATCTTGAAATCATAAATATCAACAATAAGTTCAGCTTCCTGATCGCGGGATTTGAAGAGAACGTCAGGAAAGCCCTTTCGGGCGCGCGGGAACAGGGCGCCTTGAATACCCGGTATCTGGCATTCACTATGCCGTACCATTCAAAATTTATGGACGATGCGGCATCGGGATTTAATAAATATCTCCAATCCGTGAAGATACACGATCCCGTCTGCCCGGTCGTTTCAACGATAGATCAGCGGCTGGTCACCTCTTCCGCGGAGGTGATCAAGGATATGACGGATAATATCCATCGGAATATCAACTGGCTGAACACCATGACCCGGCTGATCGGCGCGGGTGTCGGCGCCTTTATCGAATGCGGCCCGGGTAAGAGCCTGTATAAAATGGCGAAGTTCATCGATGGCGCGTTCACGGTTTATCCGGCGGATGCCCTGAGGGAGCTGATCAGGTCCGACCGGGTACTCACCGGCGTGCCGGCTACAACCAGCGGGATATGAAAATTCTCCTCATAAATCCGCCGCGTTCCCCCTGGAATAATATTCTCGAATTTGCGCCTGAGCAGGCAAAGCCCTATATCCATAAAAAGCTGATCGGGCCGCCGCTGGGGCTCATCACCATCGCGGCGGCGGCGCGGGATCACGACGTGCATGTGCTGGACATGAAGGGCGAGTACGATCTTAGCCCGGCAGCTCCCCCTCCCGGATCCCTGCTGACCGGCTACTTGAGAAAGATTAAGCCGGACATCGTAGGCGTGACTTTTATCGCCTCTGAATTCAACCACGGCATCGACATATTCCGCACTGCCAAATTATTCAATCCCGATATAATTACCGTGGCGGGCGGCCTTCACGCAACGCTGTGCCCCCTTGATTTCACGGATAAATCCGTGGATCTGGTGATGCCGGGGCAGTGCGCAAACACGTTCATGGACTTTATCAGGGCACGGGAGCGGGGCGATGCCTTGTCCGGAATCAGGGGAATATTGCTCAACTCGGGTCCGGGACTTGAGTATACCGGCGTTTCCGGACAGAGATGGGAGCCGGCGGGAAGGGATTTTATTTTTCCTGACCGGTCTTTTTTAAAGAGATGGATCCCCGCCTACCATGCCGGTCAATCGCCGCATGCGAGCACCTATATTTTCACCTCGCTCGGATGCCCCTACCGCTGCACCTTCTGCTCCATATGGCAGCAGTATGGGGGGAGGTATCTTCAGAGGGACGTTGAAAGCGTGATACGGGAACTTAAGATGGTTGACGAATATCCGGTTGTGCGATTTGCAGACGCAAACACCATCGTGAATGAAAAATTTATCAATAAGCTTTTTGACCGGATCAAGGAGGAGGGGATCGAGAAATTTTTTATCATGGATGTGCGGTTCGACACTGCGGTGAACAACCCGCGGCTCATTGAAAAGCTCGCCCGCGGAGGGCTGAAGGTGGTCATATGCGGGTTCGAATCATACCGTGAAGAAGAGCTTGCGCGGTATAAAAAAGAAGCCTCTGCAAAGCTGATCGAGAAAGCCATATCCATATTTCATAGCAACGGCATCATGCTTCGCGGCAACTACCTGATCCCTTCTGATTACACTGAAGACGACTTCACGGCACTGGCGGATTACGCGGCCTCACACCGGGTCGTGTACGCCGGTTATACGATACTCACGCCCATGCCCGGTACTGAATACTATAATAAAGTCAGGGAGCGGGTAATCGATTTTGATCTGTCAAAATATAATTTTTTCAACTCGGTATTTAAAACAATCATGCCGGAAGAAAAGTTTTACGAGAACGTGGGCAGGCTCTGGCTCATTAAAGAGGGCACGGACGTGATATAAATGAACATCGTGTTCAGTTTAAATAATTTTTTATTCAATCTGGCGATAAAATCTCTCTTGACAAAAGTCCCCCTTTATTTTAGATAAAATCATTCTCTGATGCAGCTAAGCTGCAAACAAAATTTTTTATCACAAAGGCACCAAGACGCAAGGATTTGATTTTCTAATTAAAGGAAGGGCGTGCCTTTAGGTCTTTGCGGAAAATTCTTTAAAAATAAACTCTTGTAAAAACACAAATTTTACAAGAGAATTCCATATCGAACAGATAAAACGCAACACCAATACGGCAATAAGAATACTGGCTTAATCATAGTAGAAAGGGTGACGTATAGGGTAAAAAAACTATTATGAGATAAGCCGGTGTTTCTCATTGATAAAAAAATTAAATATTCTCGGAGGTTATGCAGATGGCAAAATTGAACAAGGACCGATTGCTTTTCGGAGTATTTCTGATAATAATGATCGCTGTTGCCGAAGTTATTTTTGGGGCCTTTAAGATCGACAGTTGGATATGGCCGGGGTTTATCGTTATGATATGGTTCTTCGCAGAGCATATGGACAAGAAGAAAGTTCCCAACATAATCGTGGGAGGCCTGTTCGGTCTTTTTAACATACTGATCGGCAAATATGTGTTCGTTGCTCTGCTCGGTTCCGTTATTGGAGAAGGCCTTGCACGGCTTATATTCATCCTTGTTTTTGTGTACGCTATCATCGCTTTGGGCGAGATACTTCCCATACTGTTCAATATCTATGCTTTTTTGGGTCTCTTGGTGACTTCCATAGCCATCAAGGTGAGACCATTGCCCCATGACAATGCTGACATTACAATATTGATCTGGATGGGAGTTTATCTGGTAGTCGGGTTGATCTTCATTTACGGCATTTTGGGTAGCATTAAATTAATAGGAGCCATGAAGAAGAAATAAGGTCCATAGGGGCCGGACACTTGAAAGCGGGGTTGCGCAACCCCGCTTTC
>MIBJ01000079.1:4819-63795 GCA_001829495.1 Spirochaetes bacterium RBG_16_49_21
TGCATGAATTTGCTCACCTCTGAGACGAAGCTCAGGATCAGATCCTTATCATGGAGCTTCTCCTCCCGCAGAATTGCGTCAAGGCAGATAAAGACCATGGGCGGGCCGCAGTAGCCCATCTTCGACATACTGGTATACAGGGTGTCCAGGGGGATGCCGAGGCTTGCGCATTCTTCCATTACCAGGTCCGCTATATGCTTCGAAGGAAGATTGACCTGGAAAAAGCGGAGATTCCGCAGATCAATCCGATATGTATCTATCATTCTCTTGAGCCCCTTGTAGAACACGGTGCCGTCCGGGTCGTGGAAGTGGGTCCGGAGCTCTTCCTGGAACATTTGGGTCAGATGGTGGTAGCCCCTGTCGTACTCTTCACGGGGGTTCATCCAGTATGCCGGCCGTCTGTTGAACATGGGAGACGGCTTTTTCCCTCCCACCGACTCCATATAGGCGTGCTCGACAAAAAGGCCTTTCTCATTTTTGTCGCATGACTCGAGGACCAGTCCGCCAGCGCCGTCGCAGAGAAACCAGCGGAGGAACACGTTCTCCTTCTTGATGAGTTGCTGGTTATAGTACTCGGCGCACAGCTCCGAAGATGATACGCTTGAGGAGAGAACCAGGGCGTTGCGGTATCTCCCGTTCCGGATAAGGTCGTACGCCACAAGGAGCGCCTTATAGGCGGAGGTGCAGTTTGCATGGAGCGACAGCTCCGCGCAATGCTCGATCCCCAGCGCCTCCTGTATGCGCACCGAGGGCGTGGGCATCTGATCCATGTGAGCGCTTCCGTACACGATAAGCTCAATATCCGTGCTCTTCAGGCGAGCCATGTTTAGCGCCTGACGGGCGGCCTTTACCGCCATGGTGACGTTATCCTCGGTAAATTCGCGCGTATCAGGATCGATCGCGTAAAAATAGCGCTCGATGCCGAGCATCTCCCTCATGAGCGGCTTGATCCGCTTCATCCACTTTATGACCTTGGGGGAAGCGTCCGTGATCTCGCCCAGGTACCGGTCGATCTCGTCAAAGGGAACAGGCTTGCCCGGCAGGAATGCTCCGGTGCCCGATACCCTCGCGCCCTTCTCGGAAGACATTGCTCGGCCTCCTCTATAGTAACTATTCAGTTATCTCTCGCGAAGACGCAAAGTCGCAAAGAATATTGGGTGACTGCTGACGCTGAATAGTTAGCCTTTATAAAAATCTGCTGATATAGCTTTTAATGCCGTGCCGGTTATAATCGTCCCCGATGCTTTTAATCAGTTTAACCGCTGCGGCTACAACAGCCTTTTTGGGTACAATTGCATCAATAATATTCCATTTCAAGGCCTCTTCGGCAGTGAAGCTTGCGCCGCTCAATATAAGCTCCAGGGCACGTGATCTGCCGGCGATCGCATTAATTTTCTGGATTCCGCCGCAGCCGGGCATCAGCCCGAAGCCGGTTTCGGGCAGTCCCAGCACCGAGCCGCTCCCGCATATACGGCCGTGGCAAAAAAGCGCGAGCTCCAGGCCGGAGCCGAGGCACACGCCGCTGATTGCGGCTATCACTGGAATTCGCAGCTCTTCGAAAAAGATAAACGACCTGAGGTTTTCCAAAAATAGGGCTGATTCTCCTCCGTCGCGGTTCGAGTCCTCTCTTCTAACAGGGCTGATCAGATCGTCCAGATCGGCGCCGGATGAGAAGTGCCTGCCGGTACCCCGCACGATTATTCCGGACACACCGGATCGCGGGATATCCTGTCTGGTGAGCCTTCTCAGTTCAGAAAAAAAAAGCGGGTCATCCTGTTTGCGGGCGGATCGTTCAGGATCAGGTGCCCGATCGTGTCTTCTATTTTCCAGAGTATGGGGTCGCTCATTTCGGTTATATTATTTTCCGCTCAAATTTGCGGCAAGCATGCAGAACATCTTCGTCTCTTCTTTCATGGCTTCACGGGCGCTCAGCCTTCTTGCATTATTAAGCGCCCGTACCACGGATTTAATGACCTCTTTGGACCTGCCGGCAACCATTTTTTTCATTAACGTAAGGGAAAAATCGAACGCCTGCCGCGATCCAACCAGGTGATCCACCAGGCGCATGCCGAGCGCCCTTTCCGCGCTTACAATATCGCCTGAAAGGATCATCTGCATGGCGTTGCTGAAGCCGACCTTATCCGGCAGGCGCACGGTGCCCGCGAGCCCGGGGATCAGGCCATGGTTTATTTCGGGAAAAGCAAAAATAGAATTCCGGCCGCATACCCGTATATGGCAGGCAAGGGCTATCTCCAGACCGCCCCCGAAGCAGGCGCCCTGGATCGATGCGATCGTGGGTATCTCGATATCGTCAATATAATTCAAAATCTTTTTGCCATTAGACATCTTTGAGAGCAGGAGCCTTCGGTCATGGCTTAACGTTTTAAGGCCGGCGAGATCAGCGCCTGCTGAGAAATGCTTTCCCTTTCCGGTGATGATGATTCCCTTTACATGCTCCTGAGCGGCCCACAGCTTAAATTTTGCCGGATCAAGAAAGTCCGGCTCTGCAAGGCGATTTTGCGGCGGGTTGTCGATGGTCAGAATGCCGATGGAGTCTTTGATCTCCCATGATGTGACTTTCGATCTTTCCATAGGCGTCTACTCAACGAATGAATCCGGAACGTCATGCGGGGTTCTCTCGCCGTCCACGAGCACGGTTTTTATTCTGGCTCTGGCTATGATTTCATCGGTAGTTGCATGCCGGATAACATGATGGAAAACCAGATAGGGAGCCTCCCTCTTTAGGCGCGTACGCACAACAAGCTCGTCGAATACCCGCGCTTCTTTGATGTAGCGTATCTCGACGCCCGCCACGACCAGAATCAGACTGTTGCGGAAAAAGTAATCGTAGAGATTTTTCTTTCTTAAGATTTGCCACTGAGCCTCTTCGCAGTAATTGAGGAAAACCGCGTTGTTGACATGCCCGAAGGAATCAAGCTCATATCCGCGCACGGTTATTCTGGATTCGTAAGTCATGGAGATGTTCTCTTTTATACATGCAAAAAAGTAATTAGTCAGCTGTTTAATAACTCTCGCAAAGCCGGTAAGAATCCCGTGTCGGACCTCACCCGCGCTCCGCGCACCCTCTCCCCCTTGAAGGCGGGGATGCGCATCCCCGCCTTCAAGGGGGAGAGGGTTTCCGCAGAATTAAGCTCATCCTGATTCCCCCCTCTCCAATTTGGAGAGGGGCTGGGGGTGAGGTCTGTCTTTGCGAGAAATAACCGAAGTACCGTAAAAGCAATTATTCGATGGTGAAGATAGAAATCAACAAATTAATTTCTTAGGAACTAGTTATAAAATTTTTTTATTGCATTAATAAACCCCTGATGGGGAAGCTTTGAATGGTGCGCGATATGGATGAACCTGAAATTATTAAAATCGGAATAATCGGTAATGGGAAAATGGGCACGGATATATTTTATTATCTGGCTGATTTTAATTTCCATCTGACCTGGGTGTGCCGCTCCGAAGAAGGGAGAAAAAATTCTACAGATCCATTTGTGCGTAAGCTTTCCCGCAGGCGCCGCAGCGGCCTTGTTGACGGTGCGTTCGTATCGTACCGGATGATGAATACGAACATCACCACCCGCTTGTCTGAATTATCGGATTCCGATATTGTCATTGAGGCCATCGGGGAGGATACGGATGCCAAGGCAAAATTGTTTGGCGAGCTTGATCCTCTGGTCAGAAAAGACACGGTCATTGCATCCAATTCATCTTCAATTAAACCGTCCTGCTTTATTAAAAATGTGGGCAGGCCTGAATACTATGCGGGCCTTCATTTTTTCTTTCCGGTCAAATATAAAAATATTGTTGAAATAACAACCACGGATAGTACCGGTGAACGTGCAATAAACCGGATTAAAAAGTTTTTATCAATAATAGAAAGATTTTATATAATCCTGCATGAGAGCGAAGGATTTATATTAAACAGAATTTTCCTGGATTTCCAGGCCCAGGCTTATCGGTATTACGCGGAAGGAGCGCTGGAGCCGGAAGAGATTGATGTTATTGTAAAAAAAGATATTTTTCCCCTCGGTGTATTCGAATTTATGGACAGCGTGGGTATTGACGTTATGTACCGGTCGGTGATCAACTATACCCGGGATCTGTCTGATAGAGAATTTTATAATCCCTTATTGCAAGGATTGCAAAGGTTGGTTCGGGAAAAGCGGCTGGGACGGAAAAGCGGGGCCGGATTCTACGATTATCAGGATAACGCTTCTCATAAGGAAAGTAATTACCGCGATGATCTGCGCACCTCGGTTTCCTCATGCCTGATCTGTTTGTACATAAATTCAGCCTTCAAGGCCCTGGAAAAAAATATATGCTCCCGGGAAGATATGGAATATGCAATACGGGAATATATGGGAACCGAAAAGGGCCCATTCACACTTGCGGATGAGATCGGCGCCGGTAAGATACTGAAGGAATTGACCGGGCTTTATGAAAAAACGGGGTTTGATGCATTTAAGCCCTCTTGTATGCTTAAGCCTGTATGAGCCGCCGGGCAGCACCGCCTGAATAGGGAGTCGCATGAGCAAGGTATTACTCATCAATACGAATATGGAAAAAAAACCCTATCCGGTACCGCCGCTCGGGATATGCCTCATCGCATCCGCGATCAGAAAAGATCATGAGGTGATGGTTTATGACGGCGCATTCGACCACGGGAAGGGCCTTGCCTGCCTGGTGTCGGACTTCAGACCGGATTATATCGGCGTCACCATACGAAACATCGACGATATGGACATTCTCAACCCTACGAGCTATATCGAGCCGATCCTGCAAACATTCATAAAACCGGTTCGGGAAACAACTGATGCGCCCCTCATTCTGGGAGGCAGCGGCTTCAGCATATTCCCGGAATATTTCATGGATTATTACCGCGCCGATTACGGCGTGTCCGGCGAGGGGGAAGCGGTTTTTCCCGATCTGTTGCACTGCCTGGAGAACGGGAAAGACCCGTCCTGCGTGCCGGGTGTTTTTTCCCTCAAGAAAGCAGGGAGCGCTCCCACCAGGGCATTTGATCTGGTAAACCTCCCGTTCTCTGAAATCGACCTGAAGATTGATTACGGGCCCTATCGCGGACGCAGCTCCTATCCCATACAGACAAAGCGCGGCTGCTCGCACCGGTGTATTTATTGCACCTATAACTGCATCGAGGGATACCACTACCGTACCAGACTTCCGGCCCATATCGCCGACGAGATAGAGCAGACCGCAGAAAGGCTTGGGCCCGTAACCTTTGAGTTCGTGGACTCCACCTTCAATGATCCGCCCGGTCATGCTGAAGCAATCTGCCGGGAATTGGCTAAGAGGAGTTTGGGCCTGCGGCTCAGGACCATGGGGATCAACCCCTGCAATGCCTCGCCTGAGCTCTTTGAACTCATGCTTTCATCCGGCTTTGCCCAGATAGACTGTACGCCGGACACGGCCTCGCCGGCGATGCTTTCGTCTTTGAGAAAAAATTTCACCCTGGCTGATCTTACAAAGACCGCCAGGCTTGTGCGCGAATTCGACATGCCGACCATGTGGTTCTTCATATTCGGCGGCCCGGGCGAGACTGAGGAAACGATCCGCGAATCCTTTGAATTCATCGACTCGTGGGTGTCCGGGAAGGACATGGTGCACATGACCTGCGGCCTTCGGGTATATCCCGGCACGGATCTGCACCTCTCGGCGCTTAAGGAAAAGATCGTCCATCCCGGCGATCCGTTGACGGACGCGCGTTTTTATGTTTCAAAGGAGCTGGGCAGGGAAAAGCTCATTTCCCTGATCAATGAGGCGGCCCTGGCCAGGCCCAACTGCGTGCCCGTTACCGAAAGTACGCCCTCCCCGCAGATGATGAGCGATGCAGCCATGATGCGGGAGCAGATGCTCCTCACCGAGCCGATGTTCAGAAGCCTTCTCCGGCTCAGATACCGGATGTTCGGCAGAGAGATGCCATGCCAATAATTAAATTGACAAATATAATGTTGCCACTGTAGGGTTTCATTTCCTATAAATTTTGCAAAGGACTGTCAATGAAACAGAGAACCAAAATCGCAGCAGGGGTATGCATCCTGATTCTATGTCTCGTCATATCAGCAGTAAGCAAAGAAGCCGGCAAGCCTGACATCAGGCTGAGCACGGTTAAGATTATCAGAACGTTCATTGCTCCGGATTACAATCTGCCGTGGAAGATGAAGGATCCGCAGTCGAGCATGGGTTCCGGTTCGATAATCAAGGGCGGGAGGATATTGACGAACGCACACGTCGTTGCCGATTCAACCTACATCCAGATCAAAAAAGAAGATGACCCGGAGATCTATGACGCCCAGATTGAATATATCGGCCATGACTGCGACCTGGCGCTGTTGAAGGTGAAGGACCGCCGGTTTTATGCCAATACGGCCGCGATCGATCTCGGCGGCATTCCCGAGCTCCGGTCAAAGGTCACGACCTACGGCTATCCGGTTGGCGGCAGCCGCATATCCATCACCGAAGGCGTCATCTCCAGAATCGAGATCGGGGAATACACCCATATGGGCAACGTATCGTTTCTCATGATACAGACCGACGCGGCCATCAATCCGGGGAACAGCGGAGGCCCGGTCGTTCAGAACGGCAGGATCGTCGGTGTGGCCTTTCAGGCCAGCGCGAATACCAACAATATCGGATTCATGGTACCCGTTCCCATTATCCGGCATTTTCTTGAGGACGTCAAAAACGGCAGATATGACGGATTTCCCTCGCTGGGCGCGTTTACCGACACCCTGGAAAACATCAGCTACCGGCGCTACCTCGGCATGAAGGACGATCAGAGCGGAGTGCTGGTCTCTTTTGTAATACCCGGCAGCGGAGCGGATGCGCATTTGAAAGAGAGCGACGTTATACTCTCGATCGACGGGGTTCCGATAGCGAATGACGGCTCCATCCAATTCGGGAACGGGAGGATTTTTTATTCATATCTGATCGATATAAAACAGGTAGGCGAAACTGTTTCCCTCACCGTATTCCGGAACAAGGCCAGGCGCGACATCAAGTTCATTCTCAAACCGGTCCCCTTCCGCGTATCCTGGTTCAATGAATATGAGACCCTGCCGCGCTACTATATCTTCGGCGGAATCATCTTCCAGGTGCTCTCCCGGAACTATCTTACGACCTGGGACAAATGGTGGTACAACGCGGACCGGCGGCTCCTCTACTACTATTCATACTATCTTACCGACGTGATCTTTCCCGAGCGGAAAGAGTTCGTCCTCATCAATCGGGTTCTTCCGGATGAGGCGAACACCTATATCTCGGATGTGCATGACAAGATCGTGGATACCGTCAACGGCGTGAAGATCACCTCCCTGGACGATGTCGTCGCCGCCCTGGCCAGGCCCGCCGGCGGTTTTCATCTCATACACATAGACGGCACAAGCTATCCGCTTATATTGAAAGCCTCCCAGATTAACGAGGCGAATATAAGGATCAAGCAGAAATACGACATCCCCTCTCTCGCGCGGCTGAAATAATGGATGATAAAAGGAATAATCTCATGAAAAAACTGAGTATATATATATGCGTGCTGCTCGCTTTGTTCGCATCATTGCCGGCAGCGGCTGCTCCCATGGAGGAGCAGGTGGTCAATATTATCGTCACCTCTCAGAAATATGACTACAGCTCGCCATGGCAAAAGGGCGAAATAACCAGAGCCAACATCACCGGATGCGTCATTGACGGCAACCGGATTGTAACATCAGCCTACGCGATCACGGACAACGTCCTCATCGAAGTCTTGAAGAAGGGAGAGCCCCGCAAATATTCCGCACGGCTTCTGATCAGAGATTATCATTGCGGCCTCGCGGTTCTGACGGTTCCGGACGCGGAATTCTTCAACGGGTTGAAGCCGGTTGAATTTTCAGAGGGAGCCAGGCTGTTCGGCGAAACCGCCAGGGTTTACAAATGGGACGCCATGACGAATCTGAAGGAATATAGCGCCGAGTTGAACAAGTCGTCCATCAGATTTTATGAGCCCGGCTGCGGGGTGCTTATGCATCAGTTCTCGACCGTAATGAACGAGGGGGGGAACGGCGAGCCGGTTTTTATAAACGGGAAGCTCGTGGGAATAACGACCGGATTGAGCAGCGAGACAAAGACGCTGTATGCGCTCGCCTCGGACATGATACGGAGAATGCTGAAAGACCTTTCCAGCGGGGCTTATGAAGGAATGCCCTTCTTCTGGATCAACAGCGTCGATATTCAGAACGACGTGAATCTGCGGGAATATTTCGGCATGGGAAGCGGCGACAGCGGAGTCATGGCCACCGATGTTCCCTCGATATCAAGCGGCGGCGACGTGCTGAAAAAAAATGATATCATCCTTTCAATCAACGGGACCCCGATCGACGACAACGGCATGTACGACTCGGGCAGATACGGGAAGCTCTACTACTACGGGCTTATACATCTGGATAAGTTTGTCGGCGATGAGATAAGAATGAAGATATTGCGGGATAAAAAGAAGATCGATGTGCAGTTCAAGCTCAAACCGATTCCGGATAACTGCTGCGTTATTCCCCTGATATCCAATGACCGTCAGCCCCGTTATTATATCTTCGGCGGGCTTGTTCTTCAAGAATTGACGATCGGTTACCTGGAATCATTCGGTCCGGAATGGAAAAAGAAAGGCGAAAAGCGGATGCTCTACTACTATGATACGGTCAAATCCATGGCGGATGAAGGTGCGGACAAAAAAATCGTGATATTGAACAAGGTATTGCCCGACCCGGTGAACAAGGGATATCAGTATTACGGCAACCTGGTCCTTAAAAAGGTCAACGGCACCGCGGCCAGGGATATCGCGCACCTTAAAAAACTGGTGGATGATTCTCAAGGCAGGTTCGTCATGTTTGAATTCGCCGGGAACTCGTCCATCGTTCTGGACAAGAGATCCGCCCTGACGGGTGAAAAGGAGCTGCTCAAGAAGTATAATATAAGCTCGCCGTACAACGATTCCGATGAATGACGGAACGGGCTCATGCTGTTGAATATGATTTCCTGTCTGGTCGCGTGCGCGATTACGGCGTCCGCTTTCGCGCAGGGGATGGATAAGCCTGGGCCGGATGAATCGCTCCGGATCAACGAGGCTCGTGAAAATAAAAAATCCGATGATGCCCCGAAGGGAACAGCGGGGGCCGCCGACTCTGGAGGGAATAAGGCTGAATTGGAAGCGATCAAGAAAAAGGCGATCCGCTATTCCGTTCTGTTTGCGGTTCCGGTAAATACCTATGTCGTATCGCTCCTTACCTGGGATTGGGGGAGGACGACCAAGTTCAGGTTCTCCCACGAGGGCTGGTTCAGCCGGAATACCTATTCAGGAGGCGCGGACAAAGCGGCTCATCTTTTTTCTTTTTACGCGATCATGAGGATCCTGTATAACATCTATGACTATACCGAAGACGGCGCTCCGGTTAAATGGGCCTATTCAGCCGGATTGAGCACCTTTCTGGCCCTTGGCATAGAGATCGGCGACGGTTTCTGCAAGAATCAGAACGGATTCAGCATCGCCGATTTGACGATGGGATTTATCGGTATCGGCATTGGATCCCTCCTGGAGCTTTTTCCGGCAGTGGACGCATTCATGAGTCTGAGCGCCGAGTACTATCCGACAAAATATTTCCGCAAGCACCCGCAGCGTTTAAAGTGGTTCCTGGACGACTACAGCGGGTGGCGGTTCATGGCGAATATAAAGCTCGCCGGTTTCCGGTATGTGGGCGTCAAGGTGCCTGAATTCATGCGGTATATTATGTTCGACGTCGGCTATTACACTCACGATTACACGAGGTACGATTACCGGCATGCCGAGATCGGCCGCTATGTTGAAGGGGGATTCAAGAAAAGGAGGGAGATATTCATCGGGGTATCGATTAATATGATGGAGGTGGTCAAGGATTTTTTCACCGATAAGGAGGGCTTTGCATGCCGCGCCCTTCAGCAGCCCTTTAAATATTACCATGTCCCGGCCGGGGTGCGTCACGGCTTTACGTTGTAAGGAGGATGAAGATGAAGCAGAAAGAGGCGCAGGTTGATTATAAGGACCACCAGCTCGTTCTCTATGTCGAGAAAAAGGACGGGTCATACGGCCCGGTGCAGACCGGCTCCTATATCGCCAAGAAATATCTCGATGATTTCTGGTCGAAGAGGGATAATCTGGAACGGGAGTATCTGGAAAAAATAAGAAAAGGCGAGGCAAGCCCTATCGCCTTTTACATGATATTGGAAGAGTTGACGCCGTCCGAGCTTGCATCCCGGGTCAGGATTCCAAAGCGGAAGGTGAAGAGGCATTGCGACCCCCGGCATTTCGGGGAGATAACCATGGCTGAGCTCATGCGGTATTGCGAGGTCTTTAATGTTCCGGTCATTAATATGTTCCGCGCGATTATTTCAAATAAAGCCGGCGTTCGGATCAAGGATGAAAAGAGCGCTAATCCGTTCTTCGGCACCCTCCGGATCGAGGTCGGGAAAAAATGAGCATGCCTGCGTTTAAGCACAAGATGGCGGCACACTGCGAATCCGGAACGGTGGCCGCTCTTTTGAACCATGCAGGCCTGGAAATCTCCGAGCCTATGGTTTTCGGCATATCGGGAGGCATTTTTTTCGGCTACTTTGAGTCGAAAAAGCTTCCGTTCCCTACCTTCGTCGTGCGGAACAGGCCGGGTCAGATACGCACGAATCTGGCAAAGCGTACCGGCGTCAAATTCAGGACGGAGCGGTTCCGCGACCCTTCCCGGGGAGAGCGGGAGCTGTTCCGTCTTCTTTCAAACAACGTGCCGGTTGCGTGCCAGACGGATTTTTTTTACATGAACTATCTTCCGGACCATGTCCGGGTTCACATCAACGTGCACTTCATCATCCTGGCCGGAATCAAGGACGGCAGTTATATCGTGAGCGACTGCTATTCCCCCGACCTGGCGCTCCTTGACCGCGATTCCCTCATGAAGGCGCGCTTTGCCGGAGGAAGCTTCGCTCCCCGGGGCTTCCTGTTTTATCCGGTCTTCATGCCGCATAACATCGACTTCCGCGCTGCGGTATGGAAGGGAATAAAAAGCGCGGCTTTTCAGATGGTGAAGCTCCCCGTCCCGTTCCTCGGGATTCGGGGGATACGCCGTTTCGCGCAAAGGGTCGTGGACTGGCCGAAGCTGGCCCGTGACGCGGAACACCTGTCGCATGAGATCATGAAGATAAACATATTCCTGGAAGACCAGGGAACCGGAGGAGCCGGATTCCGCTTCATGTACGCGACCTTTTTGCGCGAGGCGTCGGAGATGCTCGGCGATCCGGACCTGCTTGAGATGTCGAAAAGGATCATGGAGATCGGCGACCGGTGGCGCGCGGTGTCGCTGTTCGCCGCCCGCATCGGCAAGCGGCGCGATCTGGGTCAAAGCCGGCTCGCGGAGCTCAGCGCCATGATTCATGACCGCGCCGATGCGGAGGAAAGGTTTTTTACGGATTTGCTGAAGCTTAGTAAAAGCAAAAGATACTAACACTTGAGTTAGGCGATTTTTAATTAAAGCAGTCCCCCTCCCTTGACGGGAGGGGTGAGGGGAGGGTGAAATAGATGTTTTTTGGTATACAAAACTCATTTATTCGCCATAAGTTAATCACCCCCACCCCCAGCCCTCCCCCATGTAGGGGGAGGGAGTAGGAGATATTAACAAAATTCGCCTAACTCGAGTTAATATATAACTTTTAAGGTACTTTATGACGACAATCGCCACCGCGGAGCTGAAAAACGAAATCAAGCTCCTGATAGTTGAGACGCTGAATATCACCGATGTGGCGCCTGGGGAGGTGGCCGACGGGGCGCCTCTTTTCGGACAGAACAACGCGCTGGGGCTTGATTCCATAGACGCCCTGGAGATCGTCATGGCGTTGCAGGAAAAATACGGAGTACGAATCGACGATAAGAATCAGTCGAGGTTCATACTGCAAAGCATCGCCACGATTGCCGATTTCATCGCACAGAATAGGACGCGCTGAACTCGTCGCAGGCGACGCCAATTCACGCCGATGGTTCGACAGGCTCACCAACCGATTTGTTTGATGGTAAAAAGCCATCCGGTTGCCGAGCGGAGTCGAGGCAGCGTCCATCGGCGGTTTCCGAGTTCTTACCTTTTAATCGCAACCACCACACCCAGGCCGGGCGATCTTTTTAAATGAAAGCCGCGGATTTCTGAAAAGCCGTTGACCGCAAGCAACCTCTTGACATCATCGGAAGCGTGCGTCTGGCCTATGGTGGCGTTGTACAGCTCAAGCAGTATGAGAAAGGTGTTCGCTCTCATAAACCGGGAGCGCGGAATATTTCCCAGGTGGTCCATGACGATTATCATACCGCCTTTTTTGAGTGCGCCGTGTGCCTTGCAGAACAATAACGATAACTCCTCCGGCTTGAATATGCGGATAATATTGAACATCAAGATTACATCATTGTCCGATCCGATTTCATCTTTCACGAAGTCTCCGGCCCGGAATGCGATGCGATCCGACAAGCCGGATGAGGCGATGTTGTCCCGGGCGATTTTTTCAGCCTGGGGCCAGTCATATATCACGCCGGTCAGTTCAGTATGCTTTTTGCAGAATTCAATGCAGTATTGGCCGTGGCCGCCTCCCAGATCGAAGAGCGTGCGGGCGGATGAGGGTATTTTTACTTTCTTAAAAAGCTCCCGGCTGACCAGATGTGCGGCGCTTTTTAATCCCTCATGGTAGAACTCCCATCTATCCGGATGATTATCAAGCCACTCATACCCGAGGATCGGCGGCCTGCCGGTGCGTATTGATTCACTAAGATAATCCAGGCGGCTGCACACGTCTTTGAAATAATGGAATAACGGTGCGATAGTATGCGGCGATTCGTTCAACATCCATTTTTTGGTCATTGATGTGACGGACCACTTCCCGCGCCTCTTTTTCAGATATCCGAGGCTGTCAAGCGCGCCGAAAAGCAGGGATAATCCGGTTGTATCTGCCCCGGAAGCCTTCGCAATTTCGTCGATCCCGGCGCCGGTTTGGGCAAGGGTCTCGAAAATTCCGAGATTGAGTCCGGCAATTACCGCTTTGCACGCGAGTTGGCCGAGCAGATCCGTCAGGGGACCCGGACCCTGGTTCAGCTCCATGATCCCGAGTCGTTCAAAAAAATTCAATGTAACCGGCATGCAAAATCACCCCCACCCCAACCCTCCCCCATCAAGGGGGAGGGAGAAAAAAAGTCAAGATTATATTGACACTGATGGTCAAGTCCAATATTATTTCAGACAAATGTCCGGCATCATGGTCCGGAGGGGGCATTATGGCTAAAACCAATAAATTAAACATTATCGGATCATTTAAAACAGTGCTGTCTATTATCGCGCTTCTCTGGATTATTCTGATTCTCAGTTATTTTTTTCCTTTTATCGCGGATTACGGCATAAAGCCAAGGAGCGCATCCGGATTGGTGGGTATATTTTTCGCTCCCTTTATCCATGCAGATATGAATCATCTGATTGACAACTCCATCAGCCTCCTGATCCTTGGCTCCATCTTTCTTATGACGGAACGAAAGCTTTCTTTTGTCATTGTAATGAATATTATCATCATCGGAGGATTGGGGACCTGGCTGATCGGCAGATCCAACTGCGGTTCCGCACCCTGTGCTCATATCGGGGCGAGCGGCGTCATATACGGAATACTCGGTTATCTGGTCACCATGGGCGTCTTTACCAGAAACATGAAAGCGATCATTGTCTCCATTACCATGTTTGCATTGTTTGTGGTCAAGGGCCAGGCATTGCAGGGAATATTCCCGACCGACCGGTTTATATCATGGGAGTATCATCTCTGCGGACTGGTGGCCGGCATCATCACCGCTAAGGTTTATTCAAAACGTTATGCACGATGACGTGAAATACAGGGAATTACCGGGATTTGAAGGCAAGATTTATATCCCCGGTTGGCGGAAGTGCAAAAAAAAGCATGACTGCAGGGATTGTTATGACTGCCAGATTTGCAGCGAGGATCGATGCGAGCTATGCAGGCAGGGCGGATGATGGCACCTTCCTTATTCTAGCGCCATTCCTTTCACGATTTTCTCAACCCGATTCCCGAATTCCATTCCATGGAATTTCCTCGTTTCCGAGATTAAATCGTCAAAACTGACCCCCAGCCTGACTGCCGAGCAGAAGAGCTCCGAATAGAGCATAACTTTCTTGCTGGAATTTTTTCCTGAACCCATGCGGTTATCCCTGACTCTGTTTTTGAGGTTTTATAAATTTCCTTATAATTATCGGCTGCCGCTCTGTTCTTTTTGTATAAAAAACCTACTACCCGCATCTTTGGTTCAGCGGCAGCCTTCCGCATCACGGCTTTCACCCGAACAGGAATTACACTAATATTTACATTTCAGCCAAACATTTGTTGACATAATAATTATGTCGTATATACTCTGGCTTGCTTGTATATTGTTTGATGGCGCGGGCTCTGTACAGCAGCCGCTCATATCTGAAGCCGGGGTCATGGTAAATGGATGGCATTAAATATCTTATCGAATCAAAATTCAATAAAGAACTCAGGGCTCATTTCAAGAGCGAGAGCAGGCAAGGATCCTATGCCGAATTTCCGGAAAGCCTGAATCCGGAAATAAAGGCTATACTGCTTCAACAGGGGATCACAAAGCTTTATGCGCATCAATACGATGCATTCCAGAAAATAGCGCAGAACCAGAGCACCTTGATCGTGTCCAGGACCGCAAGCGGGAAAACCCTTTCCTTTTTTTTGCCGATCATAAATGAATATCTGCTTTCCGACCAGCCTTTTTCCGTGCTGCTCCTGTATCCGACCAAGGCGCTGTCGCGCGACCAGGAGAGCACGTTCGGGAGGCTCATGGAGGTGGTCCGGAAAAGCGGCAGGCTCGGGACCTTCGACGGCGATACGCCGGCCGACGAGCGGGAGCGGATCCGGCGATCGGCTGATTTCATTATAACGAACCCCGACATGCTCCATAGCGGCATCCTTCCCAATCATAACCGGAAGTGGCGGAGCTTTCTTGGCAGGCTCAGGTATATCGTGGTTGACGAGGTTCACATCTATCGCGGGGCTTTCGGCTCCCATGTGGCCAATATCTTCAAGCGTCTCGAGCGGGTCTGTGCGCTTCACGGGAGCAGTCCCGCATTCGTCTGTTCTTCAGCCACGATCGGGAATCCGGCCAAGCATGCGCGGATTCTCTTTTCCCGTGAATTCGAGGTCGTCGATTATGACTCTTCGCCGCAGCCGGGTAAGGACTTTTATTTCATCAATCCTCCCCTTGAGTCCGGATTGGGACACGCCCTGTACCGAAAGGGAACCGCATCGGCGTCCATCCCGCTCATCCGCGAGGCGGCCAGGAGAAAGATACGCACCATATGCTTCTGCCGCGCGCGGCAGGAGGTGGAGCGGCTCTGCCGCGCCGTGACCGAGGATTATCCGGAGCTTAAGTCCGTGGTGCAGCCGTACCGGGGAGGGCTCCTTCCGAGCGAGAGGCGCACGCTCGAGAGGGATTTCGCATCCGGAAGAATAACCGCGATCATCACTACCAACGCGCTCGAGCTCGGGATCGATATCGGCGATCTGGACCTGTGCATCCTGTCCGGACACCCCGGAACCGTCGCGAGCTTCTGGCAGCAGGCGGGCAGGGTGGGCCGCAAGGGCAGGTCCCCCGTTATCGTATATATAGCCAAGGACCGGCCGATAGATCAGTATCTGGTCCATCATCCTGATTTCATAACGAGCGCGCCGGTGGAGCAGGCGCTGCTCAATCCGGACAACCCGTATATCCTGCTCCAGCACCTTCCCTGCGCTGCGCAGGAGCACCCCCTGGGTGAAACCGAGCAAGGCTTTGATCCTGCCGTGTACGCAGAGGCGCTCTCCGTTCTGAAAAACGACAAGACCATAGTTCCCTATCACGGCTCCTACCGCTACGCCCTTCAAGATTATCCTGCGCGGGGCGTTAACATCCGCGGCATGACCGACTACAATGTCGAGATATACCGCGGCACTGAGGTAATCGGTGAGCTCGATCCTATCGGCGCGCGGGGCACACTTTATAAGGACGCCATCTACCAGCACCTGGGAAGGAAATACATATCCCTTGAGCTGGACCTGGACAAAAAGCTCTGCAGGGTCGATCCGATAGACGTGGATTACTATACCGAAGCCGTGTGGGAGGGAAGGGTGGATCTTATCGAATCGGAGGAAATCCATCTCCTCAACGGCGGCCGTTTGGAATTCGGAATCATCAGGGTGAACAAGCAGCCGAAGCTGTATAAGAAGATACGGGAGCGAACCTTTGAGAATATCGGGTACGGCCCCATTACTCTTCCGGCCTTTGAATACGAGACCACCGGTTTCAGCATAACGGCGCCGAAGGAGTGGACTTTCGCCCTGGAAGCGGTGAATAAGCTTTTCACCGGCGCCGCTTATTACGGCCTGAGCTATATCATGCGGCATGCATCCACGGTCTTCTGCATGTCGGATATTAAGGACATCAATACCGATATCTCACTCTATGAAGCGGAGCCGGGCCAGTGGCGGAGCGCCCTGTACCTGTATGATACGATCGAGGGAGGCGTCGGATACGCCGAGCGGATATTCGAGCGCATCGAGGATGTATTGCGGTTCTGCATGGATATCCTCGAGCGGTGCGAGTGCTCTTCCGGGTGCCCTTCCTGCATCCCGCCCCTGCCGCCGGGCGTTGACAGCAGTGAGCTCGAAGACTTCCTCATCGAGACCGACGCGGCTGTTCAATGCGCCCGGAGCCTTCTCTCGTCGCTTCTGGATAAGCGGATCCAGATTCCGGAGGTTACCGTGAGCAAAACTCCCCTGGCTCACCGGAGCCCTCCTCCGGAAGACCTTGAGCGGATGAGGATCGGCCGGAAGCTTTCCCGGGCCGCAAGAATACTTCGGGACAAGCGGGAGCGGCTCCATTGATACAGGAGTGCTTTCGCCATGTCCGCGGCATAGGGCCGAAGACGGCGTCGCTTCTTAACGAGCGCGGCTTCGCCTCGTGGGACGACTGCCTCGGCCGCGAGCAGGAGCTTCCCTTTAACGGCGGGCGGCGGAAGCGGTTCATTCAGGAGATGCGGCTGAGCAGGGAGGCGCTGCAGAAAAACGACATCGGGTACTTCATATCCGCGTTTCCGAAGGCCGAGCACTGGAGGATCCTGGCGCGGTACTTCAACTCAGCCACCTTCGTTGACGTCGAAACCACGGGACTTTCCCGGTATTTCAACCATGCCACGGTCATCACCGCCTTTCATAACCGAGCAATCCATACATTCAGATACGGTGAAAACCTCGATGAGTTCCTGATCCTGGCCGATGACGCCGAACTTCTGGCAACGTTCAACGGCAACTGTTTCGATATTCCCTTTCTGGAGAAGACCTTCAATGTCCCTTCCATAAATTGCCCCCATATCGATTTACGCTGGATCGCATGGCATCGGGGCTACAGCGGCGGACTCAAATACATCGAGCGGGGGATGGGGATGCGCCGGCCTGCATTTCTTGACGGCATCGACGGGTTTGAGGCGGTGGGTCTTTTCCATCAGTGGCAGGTGGGCGACGCAGGAGCCGGGGAGACGCTGGCGCGCTACTGCGCCGCAGACACGATCGCAACCTATCTGGTGGCGGAGCGGCTCCTTGTCGAAGCCGGCTGCCGGATCGAATTGTCCGATCCGAAAGAAATGTATACATTGATATCATGAACTACCGAAAGATCATTCATGTCGACATGGATGCCTTTTACGCTTCTGTCGAGCAGCGGAATAATCCCCAGCTGCACGGCAAGCCGGTAATCGTGGGCGGCAATCCGAAGAGCAGGGGGGTGGTGGCCTCCTGCTCCTATGAGGCACGAAGATACGGCATTCATTCCGCAATGGCCTCAAGCACGGCCTACCGGCTCTGCCCCCATGCTGTTTTTGTAAACGGCAATTTTGACGAGTATATTAAAGTTTCCCGGCAGATACGGGATATATTTTATGAGTATACCGATCTTGTTGAGCCTCTGTCGCTCGACGAGGCTTATCTGGACGTCACGGAAAATAAGGTTACGTGCGCCTCAGCCACCATGATCGCACGGGAAGCCAAGCAAAGGATATTTGAACGGACGCGGCTCACCGCATCCGCAGGGGTATCATTCAATAAATTCCTGGCTAAGGTCGCTTCTGATTTTCGGAAACCGAACGGCATCACCGTTGTCACGCCTGAATTGGCCGACCGGTTCATAGACGGGCTGGCTATTGGAAAATTTTACGGCATCGGCAAGGTGACTGAAAAGAGAATGCAGGATCTGGGCATCAAAACCGGCGCTGATCTCAAGAAGATTTCCCGGGAAGACCTGACCAGGCTCTTCGGCAAGGCCGGAGGCTATTACTATGACATCGCCCACGGCCTGGACGACAGGCCGGTTGAGCCGTATTACCTGCGAAAGTCGATCGGGAAGGAGACGACCCTTGAACACGATACCGACGACCGAACATTGATGACGGCGGTGCTGAAATCCCTTTCAGGGAAGGTCTCCGAGTCCCTGGATAAGCACCGGACAAAGGGGAAGACCGTTACCCTGAAGGTAAAATACGCGGATTTTACCAGCGTCACGCGGAGCATCACCATCAGTGATTCCGTCAGCGATCCTAATAGCATCCTCATGCATGCGGAAAATCTGCTCGGCAAAACTGAAGCCGGAATTAAGAAAGTGCGGCTCCTCGGCATCTCCGTATCGAACCTTGATATTGAAGAGCCTGAATTTGAGGAACAGCAGCTCGTTTTTTCGTTTATAGGGTGACGCCCAGTCCGAACACGGTATAGAAGGAAATACCCAGAGCGACCCTGTTATAGTCGTCAATGGCAAAAAACAGCCCGAGTTTCACGTAATCGTTGTATAACAGGTCAGGGTAGATGTTAAGCCGCATTTTGTAATTCTCCGTGCCGTTCAGGATAAGGGATGCGAGCAGATTGCCGTTGCGGTCGTAAAAAATCCCGCCGCTCGGCCTGAATTTCTTTATTGAATCCTTTAACGTATCGTGGTTGGGGTCAAAGCCTTTCACGACAGCGACTCCGGCGCTTAAGGTTACAAAGTCGGTTTCATTAACCTTGAAGCTGAAGCCTCCCAGGTAGTGGTATCCCATTAAAAAGAAAAAACGGACCATATCCTTATAAATGAGGGGCCGCAGCACGTAATTGCAGGATGCGTTGTAAACCCTTGTTTTACGAACGTCGAACATCGGCTGGCCCATCCAGTTTCTGAACTGAAGGGTATCATTGAAGAACCTGGCCACGTGATCGTTGAGAAACAGGAGCTTGCCGATCCAGTCGAAAAAGAGGAGATCGGCGATCGGATCATGAGGCGTGAGATTTTTGTTTGAATTTTCCAGAGCCTCATTGCTGAAGTGCGCTGCATAGGACGTAAGGAGTGAAAAGAGATAGGGTGCGGGAACATTGTTATACTGATACCATTCGGCTATCATGCGGAAATCGTAGCCGCCGCCGACGACGTGCAGGGTATAGTTCGGGATCGCCCTGATTGAGCCGAATTCATCGGCGAAGAGCTTTTTCAGACCGCCGCCCTCCTGGATGGAGCGGGGGAGGTTGACGAGTATGTCGGCGATCCTTCCGTATCTTTTGAAATATCCGGCCTGCTTAAACGCCGTGGGAACCTGTGCGCTGTCGAAGGCGGAATTAAAATAAAAATTTACCGGAAGCAGGAAATTCGCCGGCGTCCTTTTTTCGGCGGTATAGATTATGTATTGTTTGCGGCCGCCGTCCTCTTCCTTTTTTTTATTGGCATCATCGATCTCTTGTGCATTCAACGCCGACGCCGTAAGGAAACACGTGAGGCAAACGCAGGAGATAGCCGTCGTCCGCGATAAGAGAAGATGCCTCATGATCTATCCCGTCTAAAATTCAAGAGACTTTACCGTGCGCGGGAACGGTATGACGTCCCTGATATTCTGCATACCGGTGACGAACTGCATCGTCCGCTCGAATCCAAGCCCGAAACCGGAATGAGGCACGGTTCCGAAACGGCGAAGCTCCAGATACCACCAGTAGTCATCCGGGTTGAGTCCGTATCCGGAGATCCTTTGCTTGAGTTTTTCATAATCCGATTCACGCTCGCTTCCGCCGACGATCTCGCCCAGCCGCGGCACCAGGATATCCATCGCCCGAACGGTTTTATCGTCCTCGTTCATCTTCATGTAGAAGGCCTTGATCTCTTTCGGGTAGTCGGTTATGATCACCGGCCGGGCGTATATTTTTTCCGTCAGAAATTTTTCATGCTCACTCTGCAGATCGACTCCCCAGGACAGCGGGAATTCGAAGCTCGCTTTTGATTTAAGAAGCTGCTCAACAGCCTCCGTATATGATATGCGCTGGAAACTGCTTTGGATGATGGCGTTCAGGTTTTCAATCAGGCCGGGGCTGATCTTTTCATTGAAGAAATCCATGTCGTTCGGGCAGTTTTCGAGAATATACCGGAATATGTATCTGAGAAACTCCTCGGCAACGTCCATGTTTCCGTGAATGTCGCAGAAAGCCATCTCCGGCTCGATCATCCAGAATTCGGCAAGGTGGCGCGAGGTGTTTGAATTCTCCGCCCTGAACGTGGGCCCGAAGGTATAGATCTTCTTCAGCGCGCACGCATACGCTTCTCCCTCAAGCTGGCCGCTTACGGTGAGCAGCGCCCTTTTGCCGAAAAAGTCCTGAGAAAAATCAACCCGGCCGTTCTGCAGGGGCACCTGATCGAGGGGGAGGGTGGTCACCTGGAACATCTCGCCGGCGCCCTCGCAATCGCTGCCGGTTATGATCGGCGTGTGCACATAGATAAAGCCCCGCTCCTGGAAATAGCGATGGATTGCGAAGCTGAGCGCGCTCCGCACGCGCGCCACTGCCCCGAAGGAATTGGTCCGTGGCCTGAGGTGCGCGATTTCACGGAGAAACTCAAGGGTGTGCCGTTTTTTCTGTAACGCATAATCGGCCGGCGCGGCTCCCCTCATATCGATTTTCCGGGCCTTCAGCTCCACAACCTGGCCCGTGCCCGGAGAATCCGTGAGTATCCCTTCAACAGTGATACTGGCGCCCGTGTTCAGATCCCTGACCATTGAACCGTAATCGGATAAATTCTCTTCAATGACGATTTGTAGATTGCGAATAGAGGAGCCGTCGTTCACCTCGAGGAAGGTGACGCCCTTGGATTCCCGCTTGGTCCGTATCCATCCTTCAACAATGATCTCGGTGCCGTCACCCGGCATAGTGAGAATATCTCTTATGTCCGGCTTCAACATCTCCGCTAACCTATCCCGGATATCCTTTTTCAAGTCTCTTCATCCAAGCGAAGAAACTTACCGCAAATTGAAATCATACGGCAGCAATGTCAAATATAATTTTTCAGGGTAACTACCACCTATTACTCTTGAAAAGAGTAACGGTAACCGCCGATTCACGCCGATAAACGCAGATTTAAAAATTGTTTACAATCCGCTTTGCTTCTACCTCAGGCTTTCTAAAATTAATAAGTAAACAAATAATACAATCAGTAATTTTCCGATTCTAATCTGCGTTCATCTGCGTCCATCGGTGGTTCCATTATTATACTTGAATATTTACTTTTCAAGATCGATACATCCATAAATTTACAAACACGTAACATGAATGAAGAAATTATGATTTGATGTAAAGAAGATGTTATTTATATTTTACTTGGGTCGGGAAAGTAATCTCTTGGAAAGGAGATTGCAAATGCATACAAAAAGGCTGTTTATCGAGAATCTTGATTCTTCAACAACGGAGAATGAGATCGAAACTCTGTTTTCCCTGTATGGAGACGTCGATAAGGTAAAGATAAAGCGTGAAAGAGGCCGGGGATTCGTTGAGATGACCTCGGCTTCGGAAGCCAGGCGCGCCTGTGCGCATCTTGACGGATCTGTCCTGTGGGGCAGGTCAATGAAGATCCATAATATGAACGATACCCTGCGCCACCGCTTCATATACCTGTTCAGCAAATTTTTCGGATGATATGCATTGGGGGCGATTCATGAATCGCCCCTACATGAATTTTTTTTGAATATTCCTCATTAATCGGTTAACTTTAGAGTACAATAATGTTCGTATGGAGGCAATTATGGCTATTCAAACAATAACCGCTGATGTGTTGCCTAAAGGTTCCCTGGATAGTTTCAATAAAAATACCGCTACTCAACTGACCACTATTACCCAGAATAAAAGTCCAGTGGAAAAAATTACTATTGAGAATAAGGGGCTGAAAATAGACACAAAGGCTTAAGTAGGGGCGATTCATGTAAGGGCGATTTATCAATCGCCCTTACCCCTACAGAATCAGGAATCACGTTGGCCTCATTGGATAAAAAAATCATCTGTTTTTTTGGCTTCGTAACGCTTTTTAACGTGCTCGCATGTACCTCTTTGCAGCAACGCCTTTCACTGAAGAACTGCAAATTCGCGCTTACCCAGGTGGATATCCGGGGATTCACGTTCTCCGATATGACTCTGGGCCTCCTTATCACGGTTACCAATCCCAATGCCCTGGACGTTAAGATTGACAAGATGAATCTTGATCTTTATATTGAGGACCAGAAGACCGTCAAGGTAACATTCGATCCGGTTACGATTCAATCACATAAAACCAAAACCGTCACCGCCGCTCTGGTGATTCCCTATTATATGATAGGCATGCCGGTGATTCAGGGGATAAAAAACAAGGCGGAAATTAATTACAAGCTCGCCGGTACGGTTACCCTGGACACATTTCTCGGCGCAATATCGTTCCCCGTTACTATATTGAAAAATTAATCGCCGGCATGAAGATTTCTGCTGAAAAGCCTTAAAATTTTACTTGTTTTTTTTATCAAACCATCCACTGTTATTCAGGCGATTTTACAATTTCCCGGAGTCCTTTAATATCGTAAATTATTTCATGGCAGGAGCGCCTCTATGAGCTCATATATAGTTCTGACTGCGGTGGGGCCCGACCGGCCGGGCCTTGTGGATGAGATCAGCGCATTTCTTGCCGCCAGGAATGTCAATATCGAAGACAGCTGCATGGCAGTCCTGGGCGGTGAGTTCGCCGTCATCCTTTTGGGCTCCGGCGAAGCTGGCGCATTGGAGAAGCTGGCGGATAATCTTGTAGTTTTGAAGAAAAATACCAGCCTGAGCATCCAGATGAAGCAGACCATCGCCCCGAACGCGCGCCAAGTGCCTCCGTCCCTGCCGCACCGGCTGTCCGCCACCAGCATGGACCATCCCGGCATCGTCCACGAGATAAGCCGCATCCTTCATAAGCGGAACATCAATATCGAGTCCCTGGGAACGCATGTGGCCCATGCCCCGGTAAGCGGCACTCCCCTGTTCACCATGAAGTGCATTATAAATATCCCCGTGGGTGAAAAGCTCTCTTCCCTAAGGAGGGAGTTGGAGGAGCTCGGCGATTGCATGGATATCGATATAGAGATCGAAACAGCAGATGCATGCCGGTAATTATATTTTGCTATGCCGATGAAGATGAAAAATACGCCGCTCCATGACGAACACGTCAGCCTGAAGGCGGTGATGGCGCCCTTTGCGGGATGGGATATGCCGATCCACTACGGCAGCATCCTGGAGGAGGCGCGCCACACCAGATCGTCGGTGTCGATATTCGACGTCTCTCACATGGGTGAATTCATAGTAAGAGAAAAACCAGAAGCCCCGTCGCTGGATCATATTGTGACTGCGCCGGTAACCAGGATGAAAAACAAGCGCTGCCGGTACGGCTTTCTATTAAATCAGAATGGGACGATCATGGACGATCTGATCGCGTATCGGAAGGCGGACGATGAGTGGATGCTGGTGGTCAACGCCGCGACCCGGGAAAGGGATTTCAGCTTTATAAAGAGCCAACTCTCGTCGTCGGCGTCGATTGAAAACATATCTGGCGGAATCGTAAAGATCGACGTGCAAGGACCCGGATCGCCGGAGGTCATGAGGGCGCTTGCCGGTGACCGGATAAGGGATTTGGCTTACTATGGATTTGATTTTTTCGATCTGCTTTCAGGGAAGTTCATCATAAGCAGAACCGGTTACACCGGAGAGCCTGGGTATGAAATCTATATTGATGCGGGAATAGGAGTTGAGCTGTGGCGCTCGCTGATGAATAATCCGGCGGTGAGGCCTGCCGGACTGGGAGCGCGGGACATACTGCGGCTTGAGATGGGCTATCCCTTGTACGGGAGCGAGCTTACCGAAAATACCACGCCGATCGAGAGCGGCATGGAGCGGTTTCTTGACATGGACAAGGATTTTACCGGCAGGGATTCTCTGCTCGTGCAGCAGAAGCGCGGGGCAGCACGGCGGCTTATCGGCTTTGTCTCTGACGGGAGGAGGGCGCCCCGGCATGAGAACAGGATCCTGGCGGACAAGCGGGAGGCAGGATACGTCACCAGCGGGGTTTTCTCTCCTCATCTGAACAGGGGGATCGGCATGGGGTATATAGATGCCGACCGGAGTGAAGAGGGAAGGGAGATTCGGATAGATACCGGCAGGGGAGAGATCACGGCGCAGATCGTGCGTGTGCCTTTTTTAAAGAAAGGGCCGATTAAGATGTCGGAGGTTGTTTAATAAGCGATCCTCGACCTCACCCCCCGGCCCCCTCTCCTCAAGGAGAGGGGGAGTGGAGCTTTTTTTTACGAAGCCCTCTCCGAGTCGGAGAGGGCGCGCCGGAGGCGGGGTGAGGTCAATATTATTTTATACGGAGGAGGAATATGGATATTTCGGTTCAGGAAGGATATTACTATACCAATGAGCATGAATGGGCCAAAATAGAAGGCGGCACCGCCAGGATCGGGATTACCGATTACGCCCAGCAGAAACTCGGGGATATCACCTACGTGGAGCCTCCTGAAATAGGCAAGGAGGTGGAGCAGTTTGAATTCCTGACCGGCATCGAATCGGTGAAGGCCGCCAGCGACATCTATGCCCCGCTTTCCGGCAGGATAACCGCATTCAACGATGCGCTCGAGCAGTCGCCGGAGCTTATCAATAAGTCTCCATACGAGGACGGCTGGATCGTCGAGATAGAACTTTCGGATCCCAAAGAGGTAAAGAACCTCATGAGCGTAAAGGCTTATAAAGAATACGCCGGAGGATTGGAATAGCCATGGCCCGGTTTACTCCGCATACCGACAATGAGGTGAGCCGGATGCTCGAGGCGATCGGTGTGGATTCCGTTGCCTCCCTGTTTACCGACATTCCGGAAGACCTGCGGCCGAGATCATTCGATATTCCACCCGGAAGAACAGAGCAGGAGGCGCTCAGGATATTTACCGGCCTGGCGCGCAAAAACAGGACCGACTTCGTCTCGTTTCTCGGCGGAGGGTATTACGATCACTATATCCCGGCGGCGGTTGACGCGGTTTCCTCCCGCTCTGAATTCTACACTGCGTATACGCCGTATCAGCCTGAAGCCTCCCAGGGCACGCTGCGCGCCATCTTTGAATATCAGACCATGATAGCCGGCATCACGGGGCTCGATTTCGCCAACGCCTCTCTGTACGACGGAGGCACTGCCCTGTACGAAGCCATAGCCATGGCCGTGCGGTCCACCAACAGGGGCAGGATCGTAATCGATAAGGGCGTAAATCCATTGTACCGGCGCATTGTTAAAACCTACGTCATGAACCTGGAGGTGGAGATAATCGAGGCGGATTTAAACGATATATCCACTGATAAGGACAGAATAACCTCTTTGCTGGATGAGAACAGCGCGGCAGTGGTTGTGCAAAACCCGAATTTTTTCGGCATTGTCGAGGATTTCGAGGACCTGTTCGCCCACGCTGCCTCACGGGGGGTCGTATCCATCTTGGCATTTTATCCCTTATCGCTGGGGATTTTGAAGACCCCGGGCGAGATGAAGGCCGATATAGCAGTGGCCGAAGGCCAGTCGCTCGGTCTGCCTCTTTCTTTCGGGGGGCCTTATCTCGGGATCATGTCTGTGGAAAAGAGATTCGTGCGCAAGATGCCCGGCAGGATCGCGGGCGAGACGATCGACCGCAGCGGCAGAAAGGCCTATGTCCTCACCCTGCAGGCGCGGGAGCAGCATATCCGCAGGGAAAAGGCTATGTCCAATATCTGCACCAATGAGTCGCTCTGCGCTCTGCGTGCGGCCGTGTATTTATCCCTTCTCGGCAAAGAAGGGTTCAAAAAGACCGCGCTCATCAACCTTGAGCGCGCCGAATATCTGAAAGATTGCCTGCGGCATATCAAGGGGCTGGAGATAAAAAGCGGCCGGACCTTCAACGAGTTCACCATCGTCCTTCCGGTGCCTGCTTTTGATTTCGTGAAAAAGATGCTTTCCCGGGGCTTTGCCGCCGGCCTGCCGGCATCGCTTTATTTTAAGGACAAAGCGGATCATTGTATCGTGTCCGCAACTGAAAAGCGCACGGAATCGGAGATCGATGATTTTTCCAACGCCATACGCACGGTGCTGTCATGAAGCATATCTTCGAAAAAAGCGTTCCCGGCAGAACCGGCGTTGACGCCGGCCCGGTGAAACAGGGTACCGAGGAAAAGCTGCATAGCCGGCTTCGAAGAAAGACCGAGAGCCTACTTCCGGAGGTGTCCGAGCTTGACGTGGTTCGGCACTATGTGCGGCTTTCCCAGCTCAATTTTTCAGTAGACACGCACTTTTATCCCCTGGGGTCATGCACCATGAAGTACAATCCCAAGGTGAACGAGACGGTGGCGGCCCTGCCCGGGTTCGCCGGCCTTCACCCGCTCATGGCATACCTGGACGATTCAGCGGTACAAGGGGCCCTCGATGTCATCTACGAGCTTTCTTCCCTCCTCGCCGAGATCACCGGCATGAAGGGGGTCACGACCCAGCCGTATGCGGGTGCGCACGGTGAGCTGACCGGGATATTGCTCATGGCTGCGTATCACCGGAACAGGGGGAAGAGCAAAAAATACGTGATAGTCCCGGATGAGGCACACGGCACCAATCCGGCCAGCGCGGCAATGGCCGGATATTCGGTGATATCCATACCGGTCAACCGCGACGGCAGCATAGACCGGACTCTGTTAAAGGAAAAGATGAACGACGAGGTCGCGGGCATAATGCTCACCCTTCCCAATACCCTGGGGATCTTTTCCCGGGAAATCAGGGAGATTGCTGAAATGGCGCGGGAGCATGACGCGCTCCTGTACAACGACGGTGCGAATCTGAACGCGATCCTGGGCAAGACGCGGCCGGGCGACATCGGGTTCGACATTGTGCATATGAATTTACATAAGACCTTTTCAACGCCGCACGGCAGCGGCGGGCCGGGCGGTGGCGTGGTGGCGGTATCGGAGAGGCTTACGGGTTTTCTTCCGACGCCGGTAGTCGGCCGCTCGGCTGAAGGGAGATATTATCTGGATTTTAACGTCAAAAATTCCATAGGGAGCGTGGCTTCCTTTTTCGGCAACTTCGCCATATTGCTTCGCGCCCTGGTCTATATAACCATGCTCGGCAGGGAAGGGCTCATCGATGTTTCCGAGAAGGCGGTGCTGAACGCGAATTATATCCGCGTGAAACTTAAAGAATATTACGATCTTCCCTATGACCGGACATGCATGCACGAGTGCGTGTTCTCGGCAAAGCGGCAGGTGCAGAAGGGCGGCATACACGCCATTGACATTGCAAAGGCGCTGATAGAGCGGGGATTCCATCCGCCCACGATCTACTTCCCCCTGGTGGTGAGCGAGGCTTTAATGATCGAGCCGACTGAAACGGAATCCAAGGAGACGATAGACGAATTCATACAAGCCATGATCGAAATAGCCCGTCTGGCCGAAACCGATCCGGAGCGGATCAGGAGCGCGCCGGGCAACACCCCTGTTTCACGGCCCGATGAAGCCAAGGCGGGGCGGGAGTTGAAATTGACATGCAACCTATAGAGGTGCGTCTCATACCCTATAAGCGGCTTTCCGGATATGAAAACATGGCGATCGACGAGTACCTCATCTATCTTCATGAGCGTACCGGCACGCCGATGCTCAGGGTTTATGGATGGAGCAGGCCGGCCATATCCCTGGGGAGATATCAGCGGGCCGATTGCCTTGATTTGGAAGCGTGCAGGCGGGATCGTATCGACGTTGTAAGAAGAATTACCGGAGGCGGCGCCATATTTCATGACGATGAGCTCACCTATTCATTCGTCTGTTCGGACGCACTTGTCGGAATACGGGATCTTCCGATCAGGCAATCCTTTGAAAAGCTGAACAGCTTTATTATCGACCTGTACCGGGGATTCGGCCTTAGGGCGCATTTTGCAAAGGATATGGATAAGCGGATAGGCCGAGGCCCGGATAAATCCGCCGCCTTCTGCTTTTCAGGCAGGCAGGAGTATGATATTCTCGTCAATGCCCGGAAAATGGGCGGCAATGCGCAGCGGAGAACACGGGGGATCCTGTTCCAGCACGGCTCCATACCGCTGACGATAACTATCGATTCGATACGGAAATACTTCCGCACACCTATCGAATCCGGGGAATTCACCTCATTGAATCATGCCCTCGGCAGGAAAGCGGATTACCCTGAGCTGGCACTTCGACTTGCGGATTCATTTAAAGCCATGATGAATGCTGAATTGTCTATTGACGATATGGGCCCCCGGGATACGGACGCGATATGCTCTATAGTTGAAAAAAAGTATATTCGTGACCGGTGGAACCTTGATGCCGGAACAGAGGATAATGAAATTACCCGGACGAAAGCGGCGCAATAAAAAAATCGATTTCCGCGCCATGCATGAAACCGAGCGGCTTCTCAGGGGCCTCGGCCTCCATACCGTGTGCGTTCAGGCCCGGTGCCCTAATATATCCGAATGCTTTAACAGAAAGACCGCAACCTTTCTCATTCTGGGAGATATCTGCACCCGGAGATGCGGGTTCTGCGGCGTACGGCACGGCATGCCCGGGCCGGTCGACCCGTACGAGCCCGGCCGGGTCGTGGAGGCGGCCGCCCGGATGGGGCTGCGGCATCTGGTCGCGACCTCGGTTACCCGCGATGATCTTGACGACGGCGGCGCCGGAATGTTCGCAGAGCTGATCCGCAGATTGAGGGAGCATGACTCATCACTGAAGGTTGAGGTACTCGTTCCCGATTTCAGGGGCGATGAGTCTGCCGCGGCTACGGTTGCTCTCGCCGGGCCGGATATATTCGGCCATAATATCGAAACCGTGCCCTCGCTCTACCCGGCCAAAAAGGGGGGAGATTATAACCGGAGCCTCGCGGTGTTGTCGTGCGCGAAAGCATGCGCACCCGGCTTGAGAACCAAGTCCGGCCTGCTCCTCGGCCTGGGCGAAACAGAGGCTGAGGTTGTGGCCGTGTTCCATGATCTACGCAGCGTCGGGTGCGATTATCTGAGCATCGGCCAGTATCTTCAGCCCGGAAGGCTTAATCTGCCAGTACGGGAATATGTTTCGCCGGAGGCGTTTGAACGATATAAGATCAAGGCTCATGAAGCCGGATTCTTCCACGTGGAGAGCGGCGCGTATGTGCGGAGCTCATACCTGGCCGAGCGGTATGAACAGCGGTCTTAATTAGGAGAGTTGTCATGATCATAGGGGTTCCCCGGGAAGTCAAATCCGATGAGAACAGGGTAAGCATTACGCCCGCGGGCGTGCATGAATTCGTGAAAAGCCGCCATGAGGTCATAATAGAGAAGGGGGCCGGACTGGGCAGCGGGATTCTGGACGCGGAGTACGAGAGCGAGGGTGCCCGGCTCAAGCGAAGCGCCGGTGAAATCTATAAAAATGCCGAGATGATTATCAAGGTCAAGGAGCCGCAGCAACAGGAGATTGAAATGCTTCATCAGGGCCAGATACTCTGCACCTTTCTTCACCTTGCCCCGGATAAGCACCTGACCGCCGGGCTTTTGGATAAGGGGATAATCGGCATCGCCTACGAGACGATCGAGGTCGACGGAAAGCTCGTCTGCCTTGAGCCCATGAGCGAAATAGCGGGAAAGATCTCTTCCCTAATGGGAGCGTATTACCTTTCCAGCGCCCATGGGGGCAAGGGCATACTTGCCGGCGGCGTGGCGGGCGTGCACAGCGCCAATTTTTTGGTTCTCGGCGGAGGAACTGCGGGCATCAACGCGGCCAAGGTGGCGGCCGGCCTCGGCGCAAAAGTCGCGGTTATGGACATCGACCTGGAGAGAATGCGCTACCTGGAGGACGTGCTCCCCAAGAACTGCGAGACGATCATGTCGAATAAAATCAATATCGAATTCGAGATCGCCCGGGCCGACGTGATCATCGGCACGGTTCTTATTCCGGGAGCGAAGACCCCGAAGCTCGTTACCCGGGAGATGCTGGGCGTCATGAAGCAGGGTACGGTGATCGTGGACGTCTCGATAGATCAGGGCGGATGCGCGGAAACGTCGCGCCCCACGACGCACTCCAACCCCGTGTATGACGTCGGCGGCGTTATACACTACTGCGTGACCAACATGCCGGCAGCGTATCCCCGCTCATCCACCTTTGCCCTTACCAATGCAACGCTCCCGTTCGCATTGGAGATCGCCGGCTCCGGGTGGAAAAAAGCAGCGCTGCGGAGCAGCGCGATAGCCATGGGCGTTAACATAGCGGAAGGGCGGGTCGTATATCAGCATGTGGCAGAGGCGCACGCACTTCCCTATGTTCCGATAGAAGAGGTTCTCCGTATCTAGAATCCCTCGTATGTCTTATCGACTTTCTTTCTTTTTTCCTCTTCCTTGAGATTTCGGTCGCGCGTTTCTTTGATTTCCTTGCGCTGCAGGTCGATATAATTAACTTCAACAACGCAGGGTATGAATTTCTGATTTCTACAGTAATAGCTTTCCCACAGAGTTACCGAATATCTCTTCTCGATAAGCCAGCGCCCCATCAGGTATAATTTGTCCCCTTCATCCCATTCCTCATTCGTATAGTCGTTCGGCTGACCGTATTTATCCACCAGACGTTTTTTCACTTCAGCGATATCGCCGTATTTGAGCTGGACATTTATTTTATACAGGCTGCTGCTTTGATCAAAAAAGAGATTCGTCTGGATCGTTTCCCCCATATTCAGCAGAATATCGCCGCTGATCTGATATTTGACCGCGTTTCCGCTGTACTTCTTCGCAATAATCTTTTTGACTTCGTCCCTGGCCTGACCCAGGCTGAAATCTTTATATCCGATTTGGAGCTCATACGGATGGGTATTCAACGGCATAAGCAATAGTGCAATGAGTCCGGCGTATATCGTTTTCATAAAAGCCTCCTTAGTTAGGATTAAGAGTCGGCAATTGGTAACCGCCGATTCACGCCGATAAACGCAGATAAAATCAGTAATTTTATCCAATTCTAATCTGCGTTAATCTGCGTCCATCGGCGGTTCCATTATTATACCTGAGCAGTTATAAAATATCAATTATTTTTTTCTCTGATAAGTCATTGACATACGGGATACCGGTCGTTTATTTTCACGGTTTATGGATAAGTCCGGAAAAAGTTTAGGAACTCTCCTAATAAATAACTTTTTTATTTGCCGAGTGTCCAATATCCACAGGAGGTTTTTTCATGAAAAGAAAGCGGATAGCCTTAGTGGCGCATGACAACAGAAAAAGAGATCTCATCGAGTGGGTGGAGTGGAACTGGAAAATTCTTGTTCTGCATGATCTGGTCTGCACCGGCACGACAGGACAATTGGTCGAAGCGGCGCTCAGGAGAAAAGCGAATGACACCGACGGCATCACGGTCAATGTCGCAAAACTGAAATCCGGCCCGCTCGGCGGCGATCAGCAGCTCGGCGCATATATAGCCGATTCCAAGATCGACATAGTGATTTTCCTGTGGGATCCCATGGAGCCTCAGCCCCATGACGTCGATGTCAAGGCGCTGCTCCGGATCTGCGTACTCTACAATGTCCCCACCGCGTGCAACCGCTCCACCGCGGATTTTCTGATCTCATCCCCGCTGATGAATGATGAATATAACCCGATCCAGGCGGATTATTCCGGCTACATCAATAGACATCTTTCCTGACCGGCAGGCAGGAACCGTGAATAAATTCTGGCGGAGTAAAAAAAATTACTTGCAATTCATGATGCTGAATTCCTGATATTTAAAAATTGCATTTTGACCGGAAACGGCAAAGAGGAGGCAAAAATATCAGCGTATTAGATGCAATTGGAGATACCCCCCTGGTTGAAATAAGCAGGATGTGGGATTCCGATAAAACGGGAGTACGTATTCTGGCCAAGCTTGAGGGCGCCAATCCCGGCGGGTCTGTCAAGGACCGGCCGGCCTTTTACATGATAAAAAAGGCCATCGAATCGGGCGAGTTGACCCGCGACAGGACCATCCTGGAGCCGACGTCGGGCAATACCGGCATCGGCATGGCCATGATTGCCTCCGCCATGGGTTACCGGATCAAGCTCATCATGCCCGCATGCGTGAGTGAAGAGCGGCGCTCGATCCTGACCGCCATGGGCGCGGAGCTAGAGCTGACGCCCGGCTGCGACAGAACCGACGGCGCCATAACCCGCGCGCTTCATATCGTCGAGCACTTTCCCGAGCAGTACTATATGCCGAATCAATTCGCGAACTCCGCCAACTGGATTGCCCATTACGAGACCACGGCGCCCGAGATCGTCCGGGACACCGACGGCGGGGCCGATGCCTTTGTGGCGGGAATGGGAACCACCGGCACCCTTATGGGGTGTTCGCGCTTTTTCCGGGAGCATAGCCCAAGGACCAAGGTCATAGGCGTGGAGCCTTCCCTCGACCACCGGATCCAGGGATTGAAGAACATGCATGAGTCGATCGTTCCGGATATCTATGAACCCGGCCTCCTGGACGGCACAATCGAGTGTTCGGATGATAACGCCTTCGACACGGTGCGCAACCTCGCCCTGACGGAGGGGCTTTTCTGCGGCATATCGAGCGGCGCAGCCATGTGGGGGGCCATGAACGCAGCCAGAAACCTGCAGCGCGGCTCCACCGTTGTGGTGCTGTTTCCTGACCGCGGCGACCGGTATCTTTCAACCGAAGTCTTCCGCTCCGTCTGCGCTATATGCCCTCCATAACCCGGCGCGGGAATAACGGAAAAGGAGGCGGCGGTGGAATCAAAAATCGAAAATAATAATGACCGGCTGACCGAAGAGACCATCAATCAGATCGTCGATTCCTTATGCAGACTAGAATCGTACAAGCTGGTGTATCACCGCACCTATCACGACTTCCCCATGCCTTCGATCGCCCAGCTCAGAGAGATCGTCGAGCTGCTGAAGTCTGTTTTATTCCCCGGATATTTTGTCAATTCGGACATTAAACCGTCGACCATGAAATATTATATCGGCTCGACCATAGACCGGGTATACAGCCTTATGGCCGAGCAGGTCAAGCGGGGATTCTGCTTCGCCTGCGCCGAGGCAGGGCAGGATCACCAGTACTGCGAAGATTGTGAAAGCAGATCCAAGGATATTGCGCGGCGATTTCTCCTCTCCATGCCCCTGCTGCGGCGCCTCCTCACCCTTGACGCCCTTGCGGCCTATAACGGCGATCCGGCAGCCAAGAGCGTGGGGGAGACCATCTTCTGCTATCCGAGCCTGTCGGCGCTCGCCAACCATCGGATAGCCCACGAGCTGTACGAACTGGAGGTTCCGCTCATCTCCCGGATTATTTCCGAGATGGCCCATTCGGAAACCGGCATTGATATCCACCCCGGGGCCAGGATCGGTGAATCCTTATTCATCGATCACGGCACCGGGGTGGTGATCGGCGAGACCGCGGTGATCGGCAATAACGTGCGGATTTACCAGGGCGTTACCCTGGGGGCGAAGAGCTTTCCCCTCGATTCCTCCGGAAATCCGATAAAGGGGATACCGCGGCATCCGATCGTGGAGGACGACGTCATCATTTACTCGGGCGCCACCATATTGGGCAGGGTGACTATCGGAAAGGGCGCCGAGATCGGCGGCAATGTCTGGCTCACGCGCGATGTGCCTGCCGGCGCCCGGATTCTGCAGGGACAGGCTGAGGAGTTTTATTTCAAGGACGGCACCGGGATTTAGCCGCCGGGAGCAGTCAGGCGCGTTTGAGAAGCTTCTGCGCGGCCGCGTTCACCGGATCCCAGACCGGCGAAAAGGGGGGCGCATATCCGAGGTCCAGGTAGGCGACATCCTCAACCTTCATCTTGGCAGCGACGGCAGTGGCGACGACGTCGGTGCGCAGGGCTGCACCATCGGTTCCGGCCACCTCGCCGCCGATCAGCTCTCTTGTTTTTGAATTGATGGTGAGGGACACAAGGATATTCTGCGACATCGGATAGTACCCGGCTCTCGACCTCCAGGTGACCGCTGTGGATTCGGCTTCAATCCCCGCTTTTTGCGCATCATAGGCGTTTAAGCCTGTTTTGCCTACTTCCAGATCAAAGACTTTTACAAGCTGCGACCCCACGATGCCTTTAAACGCCTCGTGGGAGATACCTGCAGCCTGCAATCCTGCGACGCGACCCTGCTTGCTTGCGGTAGTGCCCAGGGGCATGTATATATCGCCGCCGGTTATCAGGCTTTTGGCTGTGGCGCAGTCTCCCGCCGAATACACATCGGGAATATTTGTTTTTGATTTTTCATCCACGATGACGGCGCCGCGCTCGGTCGTCCGGAGGCCGCTATTTTTCAGGAATTCGGTGTTCGGCGCTATTCCGACGGATAGCAGGATAAAATCAGCCTCATACCGGTCGGCTCCTGCGCGCACCGTAAGCCTTTCGCCGGAGCTTTCTATCTCTTCGATATCAACCCCGGTCCGGACTGCGACGTTGTGCTCCCTGAGCGTGGCGGCGATCATCTCCCTGACCGTGGGCGTCATGGTCATGGCGACCGACTCAAACTTTTCGAGAATCGTGGTTTTAATGGAGAGCTTTGTGAGGGCCTCGGCCATTTCAAGGCCGACGAATCCGCCGCCGATAATTATGCCCGACTCCGGCTTGTGCGCGTCAAGATAGTGCTTGATCGCGATCCCCTCAGATAAATTTCTCAGAATGAAGACATGCGGGTGGTTAACGCCTTTGATGGCCGGAACAACGGGCCGCGCGCCGGTTGCTATGACCAGCTTGCCGTAATGGTATTTCTCCACGCCGGATCCGGACTGCACGTCGACGATCTTTGACGAAAAATTAACCGCTGTTGAGACGGTATTGGTAAAAATTGCTATTTTTCTGTTTTTGATGAAATCATTCTTATCGATGACGATAAGGCTCTCCGGATTTTTTACATCTCCCGATATATAATACGGCATGCCGCATGCCGCATAAGAAACATGCTCTCCCCGCTCAAGCACTGCTATGCTCATATCGCTATTTATTCTCCTCGCCTGAGATGCCGCGCTCATGCCGGCATCATCGCCGCCTATGATCAAAAGGTCATATTTTTTCATGCAACACCTCCTTATTAGTAAAATAATATCATCCGGGCTTTAACGGCAATAGGTTTTAAAGAATATGCTAAAATGCTAAAAATTTAGTTGACTCTGACTGCGCAAATCAGTAATTTATGATCAAGTGCTTTTTCTTACACAATGAAGCGAATCGGGGAGGAGCGGGTGAATATTAAGGTTACAGAAGTAGCGGCCGGTAAACTGAAGAAAATCATATCCGAATCGGAATTAAACAGCCCGGTATTGCGCATATTATTCGCGGGATTCGGCTGAGGCGGACCCCGGTTGGGGCTGGCTCTGGATGAGCTGGGAGACACGAGCGATCACATTATTGAAGTCGGCGGATTAAAAATAGTCACGGATAAAAGAGTCAAAGGCTATATGGCATATCTCGAGAACCTGACGATTAATTATACAGAGTCATGGCGCGGTTCCGGATTTGTCGTGGAAGGCCTGCCTTCGTGCTGAGAAACGCTTTTGACCTGAGGCTATATAAAAAGTTATATAATACTCTCGCAAAGCCGCAAAGACGCAAAGAATTATTCATTTTTTTAGCGAACTATATTAAAAAAGACAATAAAATATCTTCTTTGCGACTCTGCGTCTCTGCGAGAGCTTCTTTGGGGCAGCCCCAGGTCAGCCGAGCCTAATATTTTTCTGAAAATACCTCAAAGTGAGAGCGCGGATGCCGGCACGCGGGGCACGATTCAGGCGCGGCGTTGCCTTCATGGATATAGCCGCAGTTCCGGCATTTCCATTTTATCTTCTCATTCTTCTTGAAAACGGTCCCGTCCTGGATATTTTTCAGCAGCGCCCGGTAGCGCTCCTCATGGCGCATCTCGACCTCGGCCACGCGACGCCAGGCGATCGCAATCTCCGTAAAGCCCTCTTTCTCTGCGGTAGCCGCGAACCCCGGATACAATTGCGTGTGCTCCTCTCGCTCCCCCGCCGCCGCCGCTGTGAGGTTGTCGGCCGTGTTTCCGATCATGCCGGCAGGATATGCTGCCGTAATCTCCGCCATTCCGCCTTCGAGAAAATTGAAGAACCGCTTGGCGTGCTCCCGCTCGTTATCGGCAGTCTCCATAAATATGGCGGCAATCTGCTCATATCCTTCCTTCTTCGCCCGGGAGGCAAAATAGGTGTACCGGGTCCGCGCCTGTGATTCTCCGGCGAATGATGCCAGAAGATTTTTTTCGGTCATTGTTCCCTTCATGCTCTTCATGGGTTCCTCCTTTAAAAATTACAATTTTTATGATAAGTTGAGTTAAGCGATTTATAATTAAAGCAGTCCCCCTCCCTTGATGGGAGGGGTGAGGGGAGGGTTATTAAATCTGCTTTCTTCACCCCCACCCCGACCCTCCCCCATCAAGGGGGAGGGAGGTTCTGATCATCGCCGGATTCAGAGCTTTACTTTACCCTTAAATATCCGATACACATAAATGGTGAATCCGATGACCAGCGGCATTCCCGTTAATGCGATGATGAGCATTACCGTAAGGGTCAGCTCGGTGGAAGATGAATTATATATGGTCAAGTGGAGATCGGATCCCTGAAGGGCCCTTACCAGGTTCGGGAATTGAAGCGACCCGGCGATCCCCCACAGGCTGGCGAACGAGAGCGTTGACATTATAAAAGGAACCGCGTCATTCTTTTTATTCAGCCATATCCGATTGAGAACAAGAAAGACGACGAGCGCAGCCGTGCATATCCAGGCGAGCGGATTTTTCATGCTGTCCGGCAGGTACACGGCGGACAGCATAAGGGATAGCACCCCGAAGCATGCGAAGGCCGCCCATACCCATTTGCTCACCCTTCTGAACTTATTTTGTAGAAGGCCGTCTGTTTTTAAGATCGCATAGGTACACCCCTGAAGCAGTATCGCGGATAACCCGAGCAGCCCCAGCATGAGCGGGAAGGGCCTGAGCAGGGTGAAAAAATCCCCGGTAAATTCCATTTTATCGTTCAGGGGTACGCCGGCTATCACGTTTCCCAGCGCCACCCCGAACAGAAGCGCGGGCAAAAAGCTGCCCAGCGAAAAGCTCCATTCCCACAAGCCTCTCCGTGCTTCATCCATGGACCAGAATTCGAGAGACACTGCCCTGAATATCAGGCCGAACAGTACCAGCATGAGGGCAAGATAAAACCCGCTGAACACGGTGGCGTATACATGGGGGAAGGCTGCGAACAGGGCGCCGCCGGCGGTGATGATCCACACCTCGTTTCCATCCCAGACCGGGCCGATGCTGGTCAGGAGGGTTGCCGTTTCCTTTTTGTCTTTCGCCATAAAGGGGAGCAGGGTGCCAATGCCGAGGTCGAATCCGTCGAGCACGGAATACCCGGTAAAAAGGATGCCGATAAGGAAAAACCATATTGTCTGTAATAACTGCAGTGTATCCATATCATTCCCCCACATATCCTATGGTAATCTGGTCAGGCCCTTTTTGCACGATCTTGAAGAGAAGCATGAGAAATACCGCGAAGATGAGGATATAGATTGTGCTGAACATAATGATGGAGAAGAGTATCTGCCCGGCAGGCACGACCACGGATGCCGCCTCCGCAGTCCTGAGTACCCGGTAGACCGCCCATGGCTGCCTGCCGATCTCGGCCGACATCCATCCCAGGGTATTCGATACAAAGGGGAGCGGGATCGCGGCGAGCAGGATCGTCAGGTACCAGCGCGATTCATGGAGCTTTTTTATCGACATGAGGACGAGGCCCATAAAGGCCATCAGGGCGAACAGGGAGCCGATCAGGATCATGCCATGGTAGCTGAGGTAGGTTATGACGATCGGCGGCAGCTCGTCCTCGCCGAACTCGTTCAGGCCTTGGACCTTCGCGTTGGAATCAAAGTGAATGAGAATGCTGAGCAGCTTGGGTATGGAAAGCTCATAATGGGTCTTTTTCGCATCCGGGTCGGGAATACCGATGATCGACATGGGCGCGCCCGCCTGACTTTCCCACAGCGCCTCAAAGGAGGCCATTTTCGGCGGCTGGGTCTTCGCAACCTGGACCGAGTGAATATGGCCCGCCCCGAACTGCAGAATAGCGGTTGCGATGAATATCCAGAGGGATACGGACAATAGAGGCTTGGCCGTGTCCATGTCTCTTTTTTTTAGGATCAACCAGGATGCGATGCCGGCGGTGAACAGGGAGCCGGTGATCCATCCGGCTATCGCGGTGTGCAGGAAGCGTATCAGGGTCGAATCATTGAACATGGCTGCGAAAAAGTCGGTGAGGACCGCTCTGCCTCCCTCGATTTTGAACCCGGCCGGTGTCTGCATCCAGGAATTCGCGATGATGATCCAGAGGCCGGAAAGATGCGATGCGAAGAAGACCAGGAGCGCCGCCGTCCAGTACACGCGCTTTGATACGGCTTTTCTTCCGAAAATCAGCACGCCCAGGAAGACCGATTCCATAAAAAATGAGAATATTCCCTCTGCAGCCAGGGGCGAGCCGAAGATATCCCCCACTATCCGGGAATAATTCGACCAATTGGTCCCGAATGAGAATTCAAGCACGATGCCGGTTGCGACTCCCATCGCGAAAATCAGCCCCAGTATCTTGATTAAGAAAGTCGAGATTTTCTTATACAGATCATTATCTCCAATCAGGTACCGGGTCTCGAATATCAAAATTATCAGGGTCAGACCAAAGGTCAGGGGCGGAAAGATGAAATGGAATCCGGCCGCCAGGCCGAATTGTATCCTTGAAAGCATTACCGGGTCCATTGATAGCCTCCTCTGCGCAGGTGTTTTTTACGGGCGATTGAATAAAACAATTGGACGGACGGTCAAACGCCGATTTTAAGTTCAGCAACAAATATTTGCTTTAACTAACATTTGTAGTAAATACAAATAATTGCCACAGCTTATTTTTGCAAGCAAAAAATTAATGCTGCTGGCATTTTTTGCAAATACCCTTCAAATATATATGCTTTTCGGTTATCAGATGGCCGTCGATTTTTTTCAGCATGCCGAGTTTTTTATCAGAGCGCAGCTGGTCGATACCTACGTCATAAACCGTGTTGCAGTTCAGGCACTTAAAGTGGGCGTGAAATGTTATATCGGCGTCGTACCGAATCTCGTTGTCTTCGATGGTCAGCGAAGATACGATGCCTTTTCCCACAAAGGTTTTGAGAGTATTGTAGATGGTCGTTTTCGAGAGGGTGGGAATGAGTTTGATGATGTCGGCATATATCATGTCCGCACTCGGGTGAATCCTGTTATTCATCAGATATTCGTATATCTTCAACCGGTGATACGACGGGCTGATGCCCTTTTTGATCAGAATGTCTTTCAGCTCCTTAGCCACGGTGATTCGTCCCTCATTTTCCAGTTTTTTCATTATTATTGCAATAATTTTTGAGTAGATAGATTTTTGATTCGTCGAGAATAAGCTTTATAGGACAATCTGATTTGTCAACACTTCTTTTATTTGATTGTGCAAACACTGATTGCCCGGCAGCAAAAATTGATTGATAATTCTTTCATTATATACGGTAATGAATAAAATGCATCATGAATATATTTCCTTCATCAATCGTGTGAGGCGGATATGCTGAAACAGGCGACCGTGCGGGCTGCAATTATTATAATGCTTGCCGCCGTCCTGCTCGTATCATGCAAAAAAAGCAGGCACTATGAGCTCTCCCGGTTCATTGCCCCGGCCGTTTGCGGAAGCTGCCATGATGAAATATACGAGCAGTGGCGGGGATCCATGCACCATCTTTCCCACTATGACCACATTTATCGTGAGATAGCCTTGCGTGATCTCAAGGGATTAACCGATGCCGACGAGATCGAGGAAGCAGAGCTGTGCGTAAAGTGCCATACCCCGATCGGATTCGTATCCGGGCTGCCGGCGAAGACATCGGATCATTTGAAGAAGATCCCCGAGATAGCGCAGCAGGGGATTCAATGCGATTACTGTCATTCAGCAGTAAAGGCGGAAAAGCTGTACAATGCATCAATAGAGCTTGATCCCGGCAACGGCGAGGAGAGCCCCGGCACCAAGCGCGGTCCGTTTAAGGACTCTCACGCCGATTTTCATGAAACCGCTTATTCAGAATTCCACACCCGCGCGGAAATATGCGGCGCCTGCCATGACGTGCGCCATGTCGTTTTCGGCACCAGGCTGGAATCGCCGTATGAGGAATGGAAGAACGGCCCGTACGCGCGGCAAGGCATACCCTGTCAAGGCTGCCATATGTATCAGCGGCCCGGCATTCCGGCCACCGGATCAACGAACAGGCCGAAAAACCCGGGCCGGGCCGCTCAGGACGGGCCGGTGCGGGAGCATATCTTCACCCACTATTTCACCGGCGCAAACGTGCTGGTGCCTTCACGGTTCGGCAGCCGCGTGCAAGGGAGAATGGCTGAGGAGAGGCTTCGGAACGCCGCACGAGTGAAGATTGATGAGCACATTGTAAACAATATGTTGCGCGTGACGGTCGCCAATACCGGCGCAGGGCATTCGATTCCGACCGGCCTGACCCATGTACGGCAAGTCTGGTTGGAGGTAAAGGTCTCAACTCTCGGCGGCCGGACTCTGTTCCACAGCGGCAGGCCGGACGGCACGGGCCGCCTTGATCCATCATCGGTAGTATACAACACCGTATTCGGAGACGGAACCGGCAAGCCCGTTTTGAACATAGCAAAGGCGCGGGAGGTTCTGAAGGATAAAAGGATAGGACCAATGAAAAGCGCTGTAGAGCTGTTCAGGCTGCCGGGGGTTACGGGTGAATCGATAGTTGTTGAAGCGAGGCTCTGGCACCGCCTGGCTCCCCAGGAACTGGTGGACGCGGTCTTCGGGGAAGGAAAAATCAAAATTCCCGCCGTGCTTATGGCATCAGACAAAAAAACGCTGAAATTATAGGATTACAATTTATGGAAGGCAAACGCGTTTCCTTTTTCAACAGTATCTCTTTCAAGGTACCGGTGATCATCGTGGGCATAATCCTGATCGGCATCGGCTTGACAATCGCCTACTATTTACGATCGCAGAACGCGACGATCATCGGCGCAAAGGAGGATGAAATCCGTCAGGAGGCGAATATCATCTACCGGGCCATCAAAAATAACATGCTTCCCGGCGAGGCGCCCATCGCGGTGGAGCTGTTCAAGGATTTTACGCAGGCAAATTTCGCATCGGAGATCAAGCTCTATCGGGCCAGCGGAGTGGCCGCTTTTTCAGACAACGCCACCCTCATGCTGGTGAATGAAAACCTCGGAACCGACAAGTTCGAGCCGAAGCGCTCATTTATACCGTATGAAAAAATCGACACCCCCGGCTTCAAAAGCTCGGTTGCTCAGTTCAACGATATTTTCGTACGGGATATCGGCGAACGGGATAAACGGCTCCAGATATACAAGGTGCTGTTCAACCAGCCGAAGTGCTCGCGGTGCCACGGTCTCGATCACGTCATACGGGGAGTGCTGAAGATATCGACGCCGGTGAACGATGTATACCGGAAGGCTCAAATCAATATCCTGATATCAATCGCCATATACGGGATCGTGGTCTTCATCCTCACCTCGGTGATCATCATATTCATCAGACGGGTGATCATATCGCCGATATTCACGATCGGCGATGTCGTTGAGAAGGTCGGAGCCGGTGATTTCAAGATTAAGGCGGCCGTGCAATACACCGACGAGATCGGGCTTCTGGCGGGAAGGATAAACGCCATGATCGACGGTCTGAACGAGCGATTCAAGTTGACCAAGTTCGTGTCAAAGTCGACCCTGGCTCACGTGCAGGCTGACGAGGATATCCGGCTCGGCGGGGAGAAGAAGAACCTGACCGTGCTGTTTACCGATATCAGAAGCTTTACGAGCTTTTCGGAGGCCAGGGATCCGGAAGAGGTGATGGCGGTACTGAACGATGTTATGAATATGCAGGCGGGCGTTGTTCACCGGTACGGAGGCGACATTGACAAGTTCGTCGGCGATGAGCTGATGGCGGTTTTTGAAGGCGGTGACATGGTCTACCGCGCCGTAAAGGCGGCTGAGGATATCCGGAATAACATGATACGAATCTATGGCAATACGGAAGCCTCGATGGCCGTCGGTATCGGGATCAATACCGGAGAGATGATATCAGGCAATATGGGCTCAACCGAGAGGATCGACAGAACCGTGATCGGCGACGCGGTCAACCTGGGCGCCCGGCTTGTTTCTGTCGCAGGCAGGAATACGATCGTTCTGTCCGAATACAGCTACAGCCGCGTCAAGAATAGAGTTGCAGTGAGAGAGCATGATCCGATAAGGGTCAAGGGTAAAAACAAGCCGGTAAAAATCTATACCCTGAGGAGGACGTTATGAGAAGCTATTTGACGGCCGTATGCATCGTCACCCTGTTTTTGAGCTGCTCGACAAGAGAAGAAGGCGGGTTCACGGTGCCGCCGGACTACCGGTCGTGGGGGAAACCCGTCAAAAAGCTCCTCGATTATCCGGTTCCGGGCCATGGTCCCACCTTTCGCGTGATTTACGCGAATAAAACCGCCTTCACCGCTTCGGTAGCGAAAAATCAAACCGGCACGGCGAGGATCACCATGCCTGACGGCTCCATAATAATAAAAGAGATTTATAAGAAAAAGGGAGACGTGAATAAAAAGGAGCCGGAGCTGACTATAATGGTCAAGAATCTGAAAAGCAAGCTTTCGCTCCACGGCTGGTTCTATTATGTAAAGCATCCGGGCAAACCGATAACGCGCATTGATGGAAGGCTATGCATCGGCTGTCACGAGGCTGCGAATGAGCCCCATCCCTATTTTGACAAGAACGCAAAGGGAATATTCAGGGATTACCTGTTCACCTCATATATAAAGTAGATTTGTTTAAACGCTATGTTACTATGCGGTGTTACCAAAATTACGGAAGAGATAGCGGCTATTCACCGGGCTATTTACGACAACATTGAGGCGCGGCTGCGTGAGTTCAGATCCCTATGGGAGAAGGGAAGCGATAGGGAGCTGTTCGTAGAGCTTGTCTTCTGCCTGCTCACCCCGCAGTCCGGCGCCCGGAGATGCTGGCGCGCGGTTGAGAGCCTGGTCCAAAAGGATTTTTTATTCAACGGATGCTTTGATGATATCTGCGGAGAATTAAATATTGTCCGGTTCAAGAACAATAAAACCAGGTACATCATGGAGGCGCGGGAGGTTTTGTGGGACGGGGGAAGCGGTTCGATTCGTGAGGCTTTAAGCCGGTTCCATAATGCCGGGGATAGAAGGGATTGGCTTTTCAGAAATGTAAAGGGGATGGGCTATAAAGAAGCAAGCCATTATCTGAGAAATATCGGATTGGGGGAAGATATCGCCATACTCGACCGTCACATAGTGAAGAACATGCATCTGATCGGTTTAATCGACTCGATACCGAAAGCCATGCCGCGCAGGGTCTATCTCGATAGTGAAAACGCATTGCATATATTCGCCGACCGGGTGGCGATACCGGTGAGCCATCTTGATTTTGTGCTTTGGTACAAAGAAACAGGGGACCTGTTCAAGTGAGCCGGATCTTCTGCGAGAGATCATACAGGGTCGCGACGTGTTTTCTTTCTTCGTCGATGATTGTATTGACGAGCTCGGTCGGTTTTTTTTCGCCGCGGTAGAGCTCCTTCATCTCGGTGTAAAAAAGGATGGATTCCTTTTCAAGGGCCAGGGCATTTTTGATCGCAGCCATCGGCGTCGTGATTTCCGATATTACCCGGACGATATTTTTTTTCTGCTCGCCAAAGAGCCTTGCGCTGCCGATCGCTTTCAAGTATAAATAATATTCCTCGGTGGGAACGCCGCTTTTCCCATAGTCACTGCTCCTGAGCGATTGGAAAGTCCGCTTGTGCGCCAGCTCCTCCCGCGCAAGAAATCCAAATACATCCTTGATCAGGGGATCTTTGAAGATTTCGCCGCATTCCGTATAAAATTCAAATCCCGTGTCCTCAATGCCGATCGCAATGTCGATGATTTCATTCAACGAATAGGCCATAACCGTGTCCGGAAGTTTATTTTTTCAGCCTACGAGGCGCTTGTCAAGATATAATACTCCCCGCCCGCATATTCGCAGCCGCACGATATCCGGATATCTATCAAGCCTGAAGAGATACAGGCCGATAATTAAATCGAGCAAATAATAACATTTGCTTAATCCGATAACTCATTAGATTGAAGGATCCGGACACCATTGGGATATCCGGAATATTACGGGATATATACAAATTTGTATATAACGGGCGAAGCAGGGTGCGCTTCTAAAATATCGCTCCGCGGGCACGGGAAGGGAATTTTTTTAGCTCTATCATGAGGTACTGCTTTTATTATGACTGATCTGGTGAATTTAAAAAAAAGTGAACTGGTTGAACGGATAAAGGAGCTTGAAGGCCAGGTACGGCAGCTCGATGACAACAAGCATCTCAGCTCGCTCCTGAATAATATCCGGACCATCGTTATTCTCGCCAATTCCCATGGTGAATTCAACTACATAACGCCCTCATTCGAATGGTTCATAGGATATCGAATGGAGGATCTGGGCAGGAGAAAATTCATAAATTACGTTCATCCTGATGACGTTGATAGAATCGAAGCCGTATTCCGGGTGGCGCTGAATCTTGAGGGATCCTCGCTCAATTTTCCCGAGTTCCGCTTCCGGCATAAACGGGGAGCATGGATATACCTGGAGGGGGATATAAACAACCGGATCCACGATCCCTCGATCGGGGGCCTGGTGCTGAACCTGTATGACGTGACCCAAAAGAAGCTTTTCGAGCTGGACTACGCACGGCTCCTCGGCGCCATACGCACCTCGTCGGACAGCTTCATGCTGAGCGACAATGACGGGAATATCGTATTCGTCAACGACGCGGCAATGAAGATACTGGGCACCACCAAAAGCGAATTGATCGGCACGAATATTTCATCCTACATACATGAAGAAGATCTGCTGGAGGTGTTTGAGCAGGTAGGGTCGAATAGCGGGCATGTAAAGGGGGTGGAGCACCGGTTCATAACCGGTGACGAGACGGTCATACCGGTTGAGTCGAGCGTGGCGGTGATGAAGGACAGCGATAAAAAAAGTATCGGCTACGTGTACATCACCCGCGAGATCGGCGACCGCAAGAGGGTTGAGGATGAGATAGATAAATACCGGAATCATCTCGAGGAGCTCGTCGAGGCCCGTACCGCGGAGCTGAAGCAGAGCATGAAAAAGCTCAGGAATACCCTCGAGGGGATCATACAATCCATGGGATATGTTCTGGAATCGAGGGATCAGTACACCGCCGGACATCAGCGGAGGGTCACGGAGGTCGCATGCGAGATCGCCAAGGTCATGGGACTGTCCGAGAACATCATCGAAGGCATCCGCATGGCGAGCATGATCCATGACGTGGGGAAGATCTATGTGCCGTCCGAGATATTAAACAAGCACGGGAAGCTCGATGACGCCGAGTTCATGCTCATAAAAAAACATCCCCAGGTCGGCTATGATATTCTGAAATCGATCGATTTTCCCTGGCCCATTGCCGAGATCGTGTACCAGCATCATGAAAAGCTGAATCGCTCCGGCTACCCGCGCGGTCTGGAGGGAGACGAGATACTTCTCGAGGCTAAAATACTCTGCGTGGCGGATGTCGTTGAGGCCATGACCGTCGACCGGCCGTATAAGGTCGGGCTCGGCCTCGACTCGGCCCTCGAGGAGCTGGAAATGAATCAGGGATTGCTCTATGATTCTCAGGTTGTCACCGCGTGCATAACCCTTTTCCGAAACCACGGATACCGGTTTAATTAGCCCGTCCAGTTTGAAACGAGTTCCAGCAGTAGCCGGACCCCGTACCCGGTCGCGTTTTTGGGCCGGTATCCGCGCTGTTTGGTATAGCGGGCGGTTCCGGCTATGTCGATATGGGCCCATGCGGTTGATGCAATGAAATTTTTCAAGAATACGGCACCGATGATGGTCCCCGCGTTTTTTTCCGCAGAGATGTTGGTGATGTCGGCTATGTCCGATTTCAGATTATCCTCATAGTCTTTAAGAAGGGGCAATCTCCACACCCGGTCGCCGGTCGCCGCTCCCGCCGCTTCCAGGAGCCCGGCCAGATCCTCGTCCGGCGTCATATATCCGGCGGTGTGTTCTCCGAACGTGGCCACGCATGCCCCGGTAAGGGTGGCTATATCCACGATGCAGTCCGGTTTGAGCTTTTTTTCGGCGAACGCCAGCGCGTCCGCCAGCACCAGGCGGCCCTCGGCGTCGGTGTTGCCTATTTCCACGGTTGTGCCGTTATATGCGGTGAACACGTCGCCCGGCCGGTAGGAGTCGTTCGAGAGCATGTTCTCCGTGAGGGGGAGGAGCGCGTAAAGATTTTTTTTCAATCGAAGCTCTGCAGCGGATTTGAGCGCAAAGAGTACGGCGGCGGCGCCGGCCATATCGGTCCGCATGTCTTCAATATTGCCGGTGGGTTTCAGGTTCATGCCGCCGGAATCGAAGGTGATCCCCTTGCCGATCATGGTGAAATATTTGTTGCTTTTTCGGTCGCCGCGGTATCTCAGCACGACAAACTGAGGAGGCCTTTTACTCCCCTTGTTGACTGCAAGGAGGAGTCCCATCTTCATCTTCTCGATCTCTTTTTTGCCGTACACCGTGCAGGTGACCCCCGGCAGTCTGGCCAGGGCCTTGGCCGCGAGCGCGATGGCCCGGGAATCGCTTTTTTCGCTCGTCTCATTGACGAGGTCGCGGCAGAGGAGGGTATTGCCGCATACTATTTTAATTTTGGCAAGAAGCGGTGCAGGATTTGCCGCAGCCGTGTAAAACAGGGCGCTTGCGAGCCGGGGCTTGCCTTCATCCGATTTTTTTGTCTTATATTTGTCAAAGCCGTAGTTCGCAAGGTATATCCCCTCCGCCAAAGAAGAAAGAATATGAGCCGGGTCGATGGATTCGATGTCCGGCGCGATCACGTTTATTTTGTCAATGGATTTATCCCTGCACAGCCCGGCGACCGCTGCCGCGCTTCTGCGCAATGATTCGCCGTCAATTTCTTCTTCTTTTCCCAGGCCGCAGAGCATGAGTGCGGGGTTGTCCGCAAAGGGCAGAAACGCGGTCTCGGACTGTTTTCCCTTGAAAAAATCAAGGTCAATGCGCGCGTTGACGTAGGAAAATTCCGGGGGGAGGGCTTTCCGGTAATCCGTGGCCCCCTTTTCGCCCACAAAGAGGGCGACCGTATCGGTATTTTTGAACTTAAATTCTTTTTTTCGTGCAGCGAGATTCATGTCCGCTTTCCTGATTTATTATTAAATGAATATAACAAGCAATAGTTTTTGATTCAAGATTTTTTTCATGCCGCCCCGCCCGGAGCAGGCACATCACGCAGGATCAAAATCAATAATCATTCTCTCGATCTCGACGCTTGTAAGCCGGACCGTTATTTTATCTCCGATCCTGAAGCGCCTGCCGAAGCGTTTTCCCACGACCGTGTATTCATCCTCCTTGACCAGGTAGAAGTCATCGGTCAGAACCCAGAGAGGCACCATGCCGTCTATGGGCGCGTCGGCGAGCGTCACGTAAAATCCGTACCGGGACACGCCGCTCACCATCGCCTGAAACACCTCTCCCACGCGGTCCTTCATCAGCCGGCACGATTTGATTTTGACAAAATCCCGCTCCGCGGACTGAGCCACCCGCTCCATGTCCGAGCTCTTATCACCGATGAAGATGAGCTCGTCCAGGGAATAGGGGGAGGCTGTTTTGTCCATGAGGCTTTTAAGGCAGCGGTGCACCACCAGATCGGGGTAGCGCCTGATGGGCGAGGTAAAGTGCGTGTAGTCGGCGAACCCGAGCCCGAAGTGGCCTTCCGGGCTGGCTCCGTAGTACGCCTGCATCAGCGATTTCAGGATGATCAGATTCACGACGTGCTCGATCTCGGTTCCCGCTATGGCGCGGATCACCTTCTGAATATTCGCCCCTGCGCTGCCGGTGGTCCTGAACGGAATGTTCATCTGCCTCAAGAAATTTTTGAGCGACAGGAGCGATTCCGCACTTACCGCCTCGTGGTTGCGGTAGAGGGAGGGGACACCCGCTTGCCGCAGCGCGCGGGAAACAATCACATTGGCGCAGAGCATGAACTCTTCGATGATCTGGTGGCTTTTGAGCCGCTCGATGTACTGGATATCGGTGACGACATTGTTTTCATAGATGAGGGCTTCGTCGGTCAGGTTGAGCTCCAGGCTTCCCTCGGCGATTCTCTTGGAATGGAGCAGGGCCGTAAGCTCGTACATAACAGCCAGCATGTCGTGCAGGCGGCTTTTTTCTCCCGACGCCAGTAGCTCGTCTGCGCGGTTGTAGGTGAGCCGCTTGGCGACCCGTATGGTGCCGCGGTGGAAAGAATGCCCGCGTATCTCTCCGCCGCGGTCGATGCGCATCTCGACCGAGAGGGTAAGCCGGTCGACCCCTTCCCTGAGGGAGCAGAGGTCGTTGGAGAGGACTTCGGGCAGCATGGGGATCACCCTGTTCCCCAGGTAATAGCTCGTTCCCCGGTTCAGGGCCTCCCGGTCGAGGTCGGAGTCCCTGCGCACGTGGGCCGATACGTCGGCGATATGGACGTAGAGGAGGTATCCCGCATCGTCCTTCTCTATTGATATTGCGTCGTCGAAATCCTTGGCGTTTTCGCCGTCTATGGTAACGGTGAGGAGCCGGGTGTAGTCTTTTCGTCTGCCGGGATCATGCACAAGGTTCCGCACGTCCGACAATTCGGGGTAATCCCGGTGCGGGGCCGGAAGGGAATGCTTCATCACGATCCGGTCCAGATCGTACCGGTCGTCGTCGGGCGAAAATAGGCTTATAACGCTGCAGCGCTGCCGATCCCTGATAAAGCCCTGCTCAAGCCTCACGAGCGCCATGTCTCCGGGTTCGGGCGCCGTTTCGGTCAGGGGGGAGCAGACCTCCTGGCTTCCGGGAACGTCGAGAAGATTATAAATTACGAGATCGCGCGCCGTGTGAACGACTTTCGCGAAATACTGATCACGGTCGCGCTGCATGATTTTCTGAACCGCGCCGTAGAAAATGCCTTTTCGCAAGTCAATAATCTCGGCGGAAACCAGATCGTTGTTGCGCGCGCTCGCGGTGTCCTCCTTTCGTATGACGACTTCATCGTCGCCGATCGAAAGCGTCCCGTTGCCGGAGGTGTTGATCCGTATTTTACCCTCTAAGATGAATGAATGAATTCTTCGGTAATGGTTTTTTTTCCGTTTGACCAGTCCGGCTGCAACGATCCCTTCTACTGTTTCTTCGAGTATGGATGCGTCTTGTTCCGGGCTGTGCGGTTTCGCCTTCTTTCCTTTCCTCTTTCTCTTTTCAGCAGGGCGGCCGATCAATTCATCAATGAGCTCTTTTCTGGTAAAATCACCGGTTTTGGATTTTATAGCGGCTATAATTTTTTTTGAGAAGGCCGGCATGGAAACGATTATTGTGCGCCTCCCGATTTTTTAGAACCGGCCTCGGATTTTATTTTTTCTATCTTGTCCCTCTTCGTCCGGATCTGCTTTTTCAAATCATCGATTCTATCTTTCAATTCCTTGAGCTTCGATTCATCGAGATTCACGGAAGCCGCGCCGCTTTCAATCTTGGCGAGCACGAACCGGCCCACCTCTTTCTCCGCTATTCCGATATCGAGCTCAAGCCTCTTGATGTCGATATTGAGCTTTGTGATCTTCGCCAGCTCTTCCGTCTTGTTTATCAGAAGCTCCCCGTATCTCATGATGGTTTCGCCCGCTTCCTTGAATATACCCATGATTTTCTCCTGCGCTTTTCGATGTCAGCTGTCGGCTGCGTTAGGATGTATATACAAAAAATCATTTTCCCTGTCAATACAAAAGTGGCGTATTGTTTTTAAGGTACGATAATGATGGCGGTATATGAAGCAACCTGTTGCGCAAACTCGATCTCCATGATAACGTCAATATTTTTTCGCACATTTATTTAAATCCCCGATCATTGGACTTAATATCTATGCAACTGAATCTAAATCAATTCCATTCAATAAAGACATATTCAAATACTTTCTTGAACTCCAGGTCGATGACGCCACATGACGTAACCGGGCCGCGACCAGCATGAGGGCCGATTCCCATACCGTTCAATAATCGCTGTCTCAAAAGTGACTTTACGAAGTTTGGGAACTTTCAACGTAACCTCACCGCTTTTAGCAGGCGGCGGATAGGGCGATACAACGCGCGGTAATTCGATTTCCCCCTAAAATGTAACAAAAGTCTTCTATAGTCGGTAAGGGGCGAGATAGGTCCGGACTATTCCCGATTTTGCGAAAATTGCCGATTTTGACGTATCCGGTGGTGACAGAGAGGCCGTTTCTATTGATCCTGGCTCTCGTGGGGGTGAAATCTCCCGATCGTTATCCCGTCCGTAGTGCCACGACCGGGAATAAAACTGCTATTAAATTCCTATAGGTAGTGCAGCCAGGGAGGTGGTTTCGTCCAACAAAGTCTTAACATAGCTGCTTCCTGAGTAATTTGACTATCGGTGATTTTTTACTAATCCGCTGATACGAATCAGCGGTTTTTTTTTCGGCAGCTACGTTAAGACTTCTAAATGTTGTGCACCGTTCGCAACCCCTGTACTATAAATGTTTGTGTTTTGGTTTGTTATTAATAAATATTTCATCAATATTAAATTCAGGAAAAACTTCCTTAATTCGCGCTATAGTAGATAAATTAGGGTTAGCCTTTTTAGCAGATTCAAGCCTTTGATAACTATATATATTTTTCATGCCTAATAAATCTGCAACTTGGCGCTGGGATAGTCCCTTTTTTGAGCGAAATATTTTCATTTTCATGGCAAAAGCAATTTTAGGATCAACAGATATTTTAACAATATTTTTACCAATAATATTCCTTTGAGGTAAAGGAAAAGTCACCTTTGAATTTTCAGGTTCATTTAAATATAAATTTAAAGCTTCTTCCATATTCAAATATAATTGTTCCAGGGAATCAGCTTGGGTAACACATCCTTTCAATTCAATGGATTCAGCCCAATATCCATTAGGTTCTTTATGAATTTTAAAATGATAAAACATATATTATTCTCCTTTAATTTTCTTTAGTAGATATAATTCTAACCCTTTTTTTAACTCTTTATGCATGGGGATAGTTTCTCTTTCACTATTTTTTCCTATAATAACATGACTTCCTTTAGTACGAAGAACTTTCCAGCCGGCCTTTTGGAATAGTTTAAGCATTTCCTTGCCGCTAACAGGCATTAATTAACCTCTACTAATAATAGAATATATTGCTACACCAAATATAGTTGGTATTATGAAAAAGTCAAATGCTTTTCATAAAGTTAATAATTAATTTTATTTATAGAAAAGATATTATGTAAGGGGTTGCGAATGGCGTATAACGTTTAGGAGTGTATCTTAATCCCGCGCAGGTTGAGGTACGCTCCCGAGTTGAACGAAGCCGCCTGAGCACCGACGCGGTTATTAATTGTTGGAGTTTAAATACAAAACAGGATTCGCGCAAGAATTATTTTTTACGTTGAAAAATAATCGCGCAGCATTATAAAAAGAGCTACTATCATCATGACATCACCCTTCAACATTCCCATCGCCATAGAATAAGAATCCTTCACTGCCCGGTTATGCATGGAGTCGGGGTAAAGACGGCTTTCAGGCCGCGCCTCTCCCGCTGACTACGAACCATGTAGCAGAATAAATCACCGCACCGCCATAAACGGACCATCAATCGGTACTAATGCGGGAGGGGAGCGGTATCGTGCCGGAACTAATATTTCCATAACGACGAGTCTCCCTTTTTTACAAACCGGGCATTGTGGAGGATCCCTGCCGGTTTTTTTCAGGAAAATATCGCGCCAGTCAGGAGAAATCTGTTCGGGGAGTGTGGCGACGTTATAAAATTCCCGGCAGGTGGCAATCGTTTTTCTTTTATTTCTGTGGGAAAGGATGCCATAATAGCGTATCCGGACGAAGCGATAGGGCACCACATGAAGCAAGAAACGACGCATAAATGAATAGACGTCCATTATCTGCGCCGAAGTATTTCTCGTCCGCGCTGACGGAAAGCAGGGTTTCCCCGCACGCCTGGAACATGAGCGTGAACATGCTCCTCTTGTTTTTAAGTACGATTCGATTCAGCGCGTCGGGGAGCGTGAACACCACGTGGAAATAAGTAAAGGGGAGCACCTCTTTTTTGCGCTCAAGAATCCACTTCTCCTTTTTCATATGCTGGCATTGCGGGCAGTGCCGGTTTCTGCACGAGTTATATAGAACTACTTTATGGCCGCATGCATTACATTCTTCAATCCTTCCGCCGAGTTCTTCGGTTCTGCATATTGCAATCGAACGCATCACCTTTTGTTCCTGAAAAGTCGTACGGGGATATTTTTGTAGATAGGGCGCGCTTTTTTCCCTGAAGATTAAATTAACGGTCGGACGGTTCATTGAAGAACTTATCCGCATAAAAATCAAGGGGGCTTCTCGCTATGATGTGTTCCTCGATTACGTGCGCATAGACGAGAGTGGTGCTTAGATGTTTATGCCCGAGAAATTTCTGAAGCTGGAATATCCCGCTCCCTGCTTCGAGCATGTGTGTAGCGAAGGAATGGCGTAAGATATGGATTCCCCCTTCTTTTCTGTGGACTGCACCCCTAAAACTGGAGTGACAAAAACAACAGTTTTAAGGAAAATGTGATCATGATTAAAAGAACAAAATATACTGAAGAATTCAAGCGAAAAATAGGATTCGAGCTCGCCGCCGGAGTGACATCGGCAGGTGAACTATCCAAACGAGAGGGGATATCGACAACGACGCTCTACAAGTGGCGTGACGCAGCAATGAATACACAAATAACCCCTGACGAGAAAGAATTGATAGAGATGCGCAAGCGGCTTAAGGAGCTTGAAGAGACGGTGAGCGAACAGGCTTTAACGATTCACATTTTAAAAAAAACTCAAAAAATAATGGAACAGCTGAAGAGACAAGAGCGTTTATCCGGGAGTATCTCGCCCCACACTTTGGGATCGGAAAAAGCTGCAAAGCGGTAGATATGAACATATCAACATATTACTACAAACCGCAGTCGAGGATGTACGGCAAGGACGATGCAATTATCGCCGAAATACATGATATTCTTGAGTTGATCGCCGAGTCCGGATATCGTCCGGTGACGAAGGTATTGAAACGTACACAGACGATCAATCACAAGCGTGTGCAGCGTATCATGCGCGAGAACGGGCTTTTATGCCGTAAAACAAGGCGTTTTCAGACTGGAACAACCGACTCACGACATAGATATCGGAAGTATACGAACATCGCAAAGGATGTAGTCACAACGGATATAAACCAGGTTGTAGTTGGCGATGTTACCGCATATGATATCCTCGGCAAGGACCATTATTGCGCATCGCTTATGGATCGGCATAACCGGGAAGTTATCGGAAGAGCTGTTTCCGATAAACATGATACCGCGCTCGTTCTTGCTGCGCTTGAAGATGCGTATTATAATCGACCGGATCTTCGAGGCTGCATACATCATACCGATGCCGATGTTCGTTATTGTTCAGATGATTATATAAAACGTCTAACAGAATTAAAAATGGTAATTTCAATGTGCGCCGGTAATGCCTATGAAAACGCACATGCGGAATCGTTCAACAAAACTATCAAAAGGCAGGAGATCAATATTTCAGAATATGAGAGCAAGGAGGAATCGGCAAAATCTATTTTCAGGTTTATTGATACGTATAATTCATTTCGGCCTCATTCTTCACTCGGCGGTTTGACTCCCATCGCGTTTAGAACGGCTCAAAAAATGAAAGCTAAAGTGTAATTCTTATTTACAGTTTTAGGGGGTCACTCCACTGATCCCGGATTTTTGTTTTGCGGATGCGTACGCGTGCTGGACTGCTCGTATTGAGATAGGCGAGTCTTTCTTTTTTCCAGAGAAGAGCCACTCCTCGGGCCGGTACGCTTTCCAGTACTTTTCCAACTGTTTAAGGCAGTTATCGGAAAGAATCGCATACCGGTCCTTGTGTCCTTTTGCCTGGCGGACCGAGATGCGCATTATGCTTCTTTTAATATCTGTAAGTTTAAGACTAACGATCTCTCCGACTCTTAAGTCCGAGGAATACGCGAGCATGAGTATGGTTCTGTGTTTTAAGTTATCTGCGGAGTTTATTATCCTCGATACCTCTTCCACAGAAAAGATTGTCGGCAGCTTTTTTTTCTTTTTTTGGTGCGGGATGTTCTCAACTTCCATTGGTCTCGAGAGAGTCTGCGAGAAGAAATAGCATATCGCGCTTCTTGCCTGCCTGAGTGATGACTCTGAAAGCTTTCTTTCTTTGATGAGGTGAAACAGATAATCTTTGATTACTTCTTTTGTTATTTCACCCGGGTCTAACGGGGTGAATTTTAGAAACCAAATAAGATTACGGGGTAATACGTTTTTTGCGTTCTCGGGCTGAATCCTTTGAGCGCGAGATCGCGTTCGTAGTTCTTTAACAGGTTTTCTTTCATACGTTGAATCCTCCTGTAAATTTAGATTAACTTTATAGAGGATTCTATGTAGGTGTTATGGATTATTGAAAGATTTTATTCGCCGAGTAAATAAAGCCGCCGCCTTCAGGCGGCTTTATTCAACGTTCAAGCGTAGCCGACGTTTTCACCGCAGCGAAAGCGGAGGTGAAAATGTGCCGGAGCGCCGTCTTCCTCCCTTGGCGCGGAGGCCGAGCGACCGCTAGGGAGCGAAGCGGCTCACGCTATGTTGTGCGCAGCGCCATGTGGTTATTTTTTTGTTTCTGATAATTTAGTGATAGAATTAAGATCATCAGGAACAATGGGCGTTTCGGAAGGTGATGAAATAGAATTATACCTATCAGGAACAATTTTTTCACATTTTTGAAAAAGATTGTTCTCAGGTAATGTAGTACAATTACTATACGTATTTATAGTATCTCTGGTATCTCTGGTATTATACATAGTTCACACTCTCTTTTTAGCATCTATAATATATATATAATATTCGACAAGAACAATTTTATTCTTCAGTCCAGGAACGCCTATTCATTAATAATTGAGTTTGTATAGCTCCCGCAGCATTTTTTGTTCCTGAAATTTGATAATCTATGCTAAAAACGTTTGTTTTATATGAGCTTTCAATATAAACCAATTTTGCACAATTCTGAGGAGTTATTTGATTGGCCCCAGCAGCAATGGTTGGAAATTGTGCAATAAATTCCATTGTTGCATCAAAAGGCTGATCTAGATTCATTTCAATTTCATAGTCAGTATATAATTCCCAAATTAATTTTTCAATTTCTTTACTCGGATTATCGATAGTAGAAATTCCAACTTGTTCTTTTGCTTCTTTCCTATTTATTGGGTGTCCATGAAAATATAATTTACTTGTCAAATTATCAACAATTTCACTAATTTTATGTTGCTTTTCAACTTTATCCATGTGAAGAGATAATAGTTTTGTAGCCATTAATTTTGATTGAGAAAGTGAACGTTTTACATTTCCTAAAGCTAATGGATGGACTTTGTCAGCTAATAGATTAAAAGCTTGTACTAATTCATCTTCATGTTGGATTCCAGCATCTTCTTTTATCAATTGTATATAGGCGGTCACATCTTCAACACTAATTCCGATTTGTTTACCATGTGGATCTATTGGGTTGAAAGGGTTGGCAACAGTAGGATCCGTTGGACCTAACATTCCCATTGGATGCATTACAATAGAATCAGCACCTAAAGCGGTTAGAGTTGCAGCACTAAACGCGCGATGTGGAATTATTACAGAAAATTTTTTAGAATATTCTCGTATTAGAGTTACTAATCTCCAAGGAACCGTCCCATCACCACCATTACTATGAATATATAAATCAATATTGGGCTTTTTTTCTTCATTAATTATTGCTTGGAGATGATCATAAATGAAACGGATAGAATCCATAGCCATTTGTACTTCAAGCATTTGCCTCGTACTGGTTATATATGATATAAGATAGCTGTTCCTTTCTTTCTGAATCTCTTTAATAATTGAAAGCCTTTGTTCCTTTGACATTATTATCTCCGGTCAAAATATTAATTTATTATATGCAATTTGCATCTTTTGTCAAGATGAAAAATCCGCCGAGGTCTTCGCCGCCGAAGGCGCCAAAGTCATTATTGCAGGCCGATCGGAGCAAAAAGGGGCGGAGCTCGCCAAACGGCTGGGCGCAAATGTCATGTATCAAAAAACAGACGTCATGGCTGAGGCGGAGATCAAGGCGTTGATCGATCTGGCCGTTTCCCGCTTCGGCAGGATTGACTGTCTTTTCAATAATGCCGGCGGGCCAACCATGGATGGTTGACAAGCCCGCCAGGCGGATATCCTGTCCGCTCGGGAGTGCAGCGCGGGTGTTCGTGAAAATACCCCCGCTCCATAAGTCCCTGACCAGGAGTAACAGGATGTTACGAATGCGGTCCGAGGCAGGATGCCGATAGGCTGGCGCCCTGGTCATTTCTCCACCCCTGCTAGAGGTACAATCTATGAATAACCTTGCCCTACTCATTGTTATACCCACTACCAATAGATGCATATGATACCAGAAAAAAAAATGGACCTGCCAGGGCCGGGCATCAGCACATATGCAGAGGCGGATAATCCTCCACCACGATTATGAAGCGACGAACCAAAATTTGCTCCGCAGAAAGTATTAAAGCAAAACTGAAAATTAATAGTACGGTTTAGATTTTTAGCTTGATTTAGATTCATTTCGGAATAGAATCAGGAACATGTCATTGAGTCGCAGTATCGGAAATCATATCGGGGAGATTGTGGGGTTCGGCATGATTGCCCTCATGGTTTTGACTTGGGGTCTTTTCATGTCGGAAAAGCCTCTATTCATGGCCCTGCACGAAGCGGTCATGCTGACCGCCTCAATTGTTTTCTGTATCGGCACTCTTAAATCATCCTCTTCATTAAAAAGAAAGCTTCCCTTTTTGCTAGCTTTCGTTGCGCACTTCGTCCTGTTTTCATTTGAAAAAGGCGAAATAGCTTTTAATTTGCGGATACTTTCCCTTATTATTCCTTATTTTTTTGTCGGGGTTTTTGGCGGCTCCTTTATCCCCCTTTACGCCGGTAGGGCCATGCATGCGAAAATCAGAAAGCACGGCGTTGACGCCATGGCGAACATAACAGAAGCATGGGATGGGGGCGCCCGGTTTTTGCAAGATGGGGTTTTCAAGAGCTACAAAATGGAACTGACATTGGAAATCCTGGATCATCCCAAATCGCCCTACAAAGTTACGGGCGTTCATTGGGTATCCGAATTCTACATTCATCGGATGACCGACGGACAGCCGGTCCCGGTAAAAGTCGACAAAAGCGACCCCTCCAAGGTGGCGCTGAATTTGGGCGACTGATGTTTAACTTTCTTTATCTGGAAAAACAATGTTCAAGGGATTGAGAAACCTGGCCCCCGGCACCTATATAGGATATGGCGTTCTGATTTTTTTTATCCTGGTCGTCGGTCTGAGCATGTCTGAAGGGAATATTATTTTTGGACTGGTTCATATCGGTATCCTCATCACAGCTACAACTATTTTTTGCGTTATGGTATTGAGGGATATTTCAGGAAACAAGCCCCTGTTGCCCATTATTTTAGCCTATGCAGCGCATTTTGCGCTGATGGTTATCCGAAAAGGGGAGCTTTATTTCGCCTGGAAACTGGTTGAGCTGTTTTTTCTTTATTTTATAGTGGTCATCGCCGGAGGGTCGACCCTTCCTTATAACCTCAAACGATATCGGTCCGCTGAAATCCGCGCAAGGGGCATTCCGGCCATGGCTGTTGTAGAGCAGGCTTCCGATAACGGCAGCCGGGCGACCGAGAAGAGGGTCTACCGGTTTTACAGCATGAACCTGACCTTGCGGATCGAAGGCCACCCGAAATCCCCATACAGGATTACCGATACCTTTTGGGTATCTGATTTTTACATCCATCTTTTTTCATCCGGTCGTCCCACGATACCCGTATTGGTCGACAAAGAAGACTTTAGAAAAGTTGTTCTGGATTTAGAGGGCGGGCCCAAAGCATAAAAGTGGGGCAATATTTCAAGTGAAAGTGTCGATAATGCCCTAAATGTTTTATATAAAATAAAAAAAAGCTGAAAGCCTATTTACTTTTTCTGATTGCGGCAGAATTGACGCTTACGAAGTCCCCGTGGAGCGGCCGCGAGCGCTGCCATGTACAGCCTCATCGAAACGGCCAAAGCGAATGGCCTTGAACCCTACTGGTACCTCCGATATTTGTTTGAAAGGCTCCCGCTGACTACGAACCATGTAGCAGAATAAATCACCGCACCGCCGCTCTTATGGAAATCGGCACATTTTTCTTCTGTCCTCCGTCCCTTACATAAGATCTTCGAATTTTACAAAATGAGTTTTTTTATTATTTTCTTTTATTTCAAAGTTCTCAATAATTTCTTTATCTTTTAAATCTTCATA
>MIBJ01000080.1 GCA_001829495.1 Spirochaetes bacterium RBG_16_49_21
TAGCGGGATTTAGGGGGCCAAAAGGTTGGCTTATGAGATGTGGCTAATGGGTAGCAGAGAGATGGGGGGCCTTAAAAAATATGATGGACATCATACAGTATCCCTGGTATACCCATTCAATAAACCGTCATACGGAAACTGGTACGAGAAAAGTTGAGCAGGTATCCCTTTCGATATGTTCTCCTGGTCTGTTGCGCATGCATTCTCAGTGCGGCAGAAGATAATTTTATCCTCCACCGGGACGAGGTGTTCCTTTACAGCGTCTCTATCCCTTCAGATTGGAAGAAATCCAGGATGGATGTTGAGAATAAACATACCATTATCCTTTCTACAGGAAATAATATTGATATAACCGTCACCGCGCTCCGGGTTGAAGGCGGGGAGCGCAAAAAAGGGAAAATCCGGGGGGAGGGGGATATCAACGGAATGTGGCCCCTGCTCTTGAAAATCATTGAAACGAAAGAGCTCGCGGTCGGTAACAATACCTTATGCAAGATTCTGGTTTATGAATACAATCAGGGCGGCACGAGGATTTTGAAAAGGTCAATGTTCCTGAAGTTTTCAAATTATTTGCTCTCGATTGAATGCAGGGCGCCGACCCGGTATTTCCACCGGTATACCGATGTTTTTAACAGGGTTATGGCAAGCGCGACATTTTTTGGCGCTGCCGGCGCCGGAGAAAATATAAAAAATAAAAATGAGGGCGAGGGCGGCCCGGTGATGAAGGCTCAGGAAGCAATTAAGGAAACTAGAGAAAATAAAGAGACTAAGGAAAATAAAGAGATTAAAGAAACTAAGGACTATATCGAATCTGAATTGAAGACTATTGAAAAACTTGAACAGCAGAGAATTATCAAAAGAATTGAGTAATTAAGCAAAACTATGACGGGTACTATAGTGGAAGTAACGGTCCCGGAAGATAATAACCTCGAACGCATTGACAAGTTCCTGTCCGGCTCGCTTGAAATCGACTTTTCCCGCAGTTTTCTCCAGAAGCTGATCAGGAGCGGGCATATCCGGGCGGGCGGGCGCGCCATCAAGCCGAATTATAAAGTCAAATCCGACGACCTCATAACTATCGATATCCCTGAGCCTGAAAAGCTGGAACTTTTGCCCGAGGATATCCCTCTGCAAATCGTGTATGATGACGCTTCGCTTGTCGTGATAAACAAGCAGCCGGGACTTCCGGTTCATCCCGGACCAGGACACTGGAGCCGGACTCTCGTGAACGGCCTTCTCTTTCATATACCGGATCTTTCGTCTATCGGCGGCGTTGATCGTCCCGGGATCGTTCACCGGCTTGATAAAGACACTGCGGGCCTCATGGTGGTTGCCAAGGATGACGCTGCCCACCGGTTCCTCACCGGAGAGTTTAGCGCGAGAAGGGTGAAAAAAAGATATTCGACGATAGTTATCGGTAAGCCTGCTGCCGATCATGGAAGGATCGACCTCCCCATAGGGAGGCACCGGAAGTACCGCCACAAGATGGCTGTTGACGAAAAGGGGAGAGATGCGGTCACGGAATTCACCCTTAAAAGGGTATGGAATTCACGGCTGGGTGTCTTTTCCATGCTCGACATCAATCTCCTCACCGGCAGGACCCACCAGATCCGCGTGCACCTGTCGTCAATCGGCCTCCCGATCGTCGGCGATCCCATTTACTCTAAAAAATGGGAAAAGTACAAGGTGCCGTTCCTCCTCCTTGCTTCGACCGGGCTTGAATTCACCCACCCCAAAGAAACCATCCTGCTTAAATTCAGCATCGATCTTCCGGATCATATCCGCGCGTTCATTGAAAGGATTGAGCGGCTTAAAACAAGCGGCCAATAAAGTTGTTGCTTATTTAAAGCCGTATAGTAGTATGCCGATGAACGCTTGATAGTATTGAAATTGGGATTTAGACTCATCATGCAGCTATCTCCTAAAAAAATATTGTCAGGCAGGATCAACCTGTTCATGAAAAGCTAAATTTATGACAATGCATCTGTAATAATGTGTTGAGTTGCTGCCTGCGCGTACCATTACAACATGTTTAATAAATGATGCTGCCTTCATGGATGGGATAATAATTTTTTTAAGGAGCATTGTATGCATGGCAGTAAGTTGTACGTGGGTAATCTGAGCTATTCGATTACTTCCGAGAAATTAAAGGAGTTGTTCTCCGCCTACGGCACCGTTGTTGATGTGCGAATCATCGGCGATAAAGGCTTCGGCTTTGTTGAGATGTCCAATCAGGCCGAGGCGGAAAACGCCAAGAATGAATTGGACGGCAAGGAGTTTGAGGGACGGAATATCAGGGTCGACGAGGCCCGGCAGAGGAGCGATAAAAAGAGCGGCCCAAGAAATTTCAGAAAATTCTAACGCGAAAACAGTTCGTATTTTCATAATTTCCGGGTGATGGGTGCCTCGCATCCATCATGAATAAGCAGTTGAACATGAGCTATTACGGGCGCTGTGCCGTGTTTCGCGGAGCGCCCTAATTATTTATATCGAATCGTAATCAAGTCCGGTGACTTTTTTAACCTGCCCGAGGGTTTCCTGAGCAAGGGCGCGCGTCTTCTCTGCTCCCCGTTTTAGGATTCTGATCACCTCCCCCCTGTCCCTGCTCAAACGATCGCGCCGTTCCCGGAACGGCTGAAAGTAATCCCGGATGAGTCCGAAAAGCTCCTTCTTCACCTCTCCGTATCCGATGCCTCCCTTGAGATAGCGATCCCTCATCCTCTCGACCCTTTCCGTATCGGCGAAGAGGCGGTACAGGGCGAACAGGCTGCAGGTCTCGGGGTCCTTCGGCTCCTCCACGGTTTTGGAGTCGGTCACTATCTTCATGACCTTTTTTTTCAAGCTCGCCTCATCTTCGAAAATGTCGATGGTGTTCCCGTAGGTTTTGGACATCTTTTGTCCGTCCGTGCCGGGTATGACCGCCACCTCTTCCGATATCCGCGGCTCCGGTATGACGAATACATTTCCGTAAAGGGCGTTGAAGCGGATCGCGATATCCCGGGTTATCTCCACATGCTGTTTTTGGTCCCTGCCTACCGGAATGATCTCCGCCTTGTACAGGAGTATATCGGCGGCCATGAGCACGGGGTAGGTGAACAGGCCGGCATTGGGCACGATTCCCCTCGCCACCTTGTCCTTGTAGCTGTGGCTTCGCTCCAGCAGACCGAGCGATGTATGGCAGGAGAGCACCCAGGTCAGCTCCGTCACCTCGGGAACGTCGGACTGCACCCAGAAATAAGCCTTGTCCGGGTCAAGGCCCAGGGCGAGGAAGTCGATGGCCGCCTCGATGGTGTTTTCCCGGAGCCGGTCGCCGTCCAGGCTGCTCGTCATTGCGTGATAGTTGACGAGAAAACAGAACAGCTCGTTCTTATGCTGATATTCAATCATCGGCTTCATCATAGCGAAGTAATTGGCTATGTGAAGGGTACCGGACGGCTGAATGCCGGATAGAATTCGTGCCATGGAGTCTCCCCTTCTCACCCCCCAACCACCGGAGCTACCATATCTCTATCATCTCTTCTATTTCCTCATCCCCCTTTCTTACACATTTGCGGGTAGAGTTAGCCCGAGTGAGGGTTTGTTATATAAATTAAATAAATTTCAAGGCTAGAGAATTAAAAAATAAAAAAAAATAGTCAATAATAAAATTTTAGTTGCAGGCCGGACCGCGTTTTAATAATTTAAAAAACATTCAGCATGAGAGGTTGCGCATGGAAATGAAGAGAAATGTCGGAGCGTCCGACCGCTATGTCAGATTTATACTCGGCCTTGCCTTTATTTTAAATATCTTTTCCCTGGAAACCGGGAAGCTGGGCACCTTTATATTGCTCGCCCTGGGGCTTTCAATGTTCTTCTCAGCCTATACCCGGTACTGCTTTCTGTATGATATTCTTAAGATAAATACTACTTCTACCTCTTAAGAGTGAGCAACTCCTGCAGCATCTGGTCAGAGGTTGTGATTGACCTTGAGTTTGCCTGGAACCCCCGCTGGGTCACAATCATATCGGTGAACTGATCGGAGAGGTCCACATTGGACATCTCGAGCGTGCCGGCCACGATCTTTCCTCTTCCCGCCTGGTTCGCGGCCCCCGTGTTCGGCAGGCCGGAGTTATTCGACACCTCAAAGAGGTTTTCTCCGACCGCGGTGAGCCCCTGAGGATTGGTGAATACCGACATGGCCACCTGGCCCATGATATGCTTGGTGCCGTTGGAGTACACGCCGGTGATCATTCCGGAATTGTCCACGTTGAATGATTCCATGTATCCCATGTTGTATCCGTCCTGCTCCACCGCCTTGGTGGTGGAGGGGGACGCGAACTGGGTTATGCCATCGAGCAGCCCCGCCTTGCCCAGGTTCAGCTGGATCGTGCGAATGTTGGGGTCGCCGGCGACCCGGTAGTTCGCGTTGACGACGAGCGTGCCCTGGTTCAGCTCGTCCGGCGTACCTTCGTCTCCGGCAGCGATTATCTTGCCGTCGGGGGAAAAGCGCAGGTTTATCCTGCCGCTCGGGTTGGCGTTGTTTTGCTGGCCTGCGCCCGCCGGAACGTCCAGAGTGACCGGCACGGTCGAATCGGTTATGGCGGCCGAGGCGGTCCATTGGTTGGGGCCGGTCTTCCAGAATATCATGGTGAGCCGGTGTATGTTGCCCTGGTTGTCATACGCGTCTAAATTGGTGGTGATCCCGGCCGAGGAGCGCATCCTGCCGGTCGCGTTCGGCGGCACGAGCGCCATGCGCGAATCGAGGTTGCACTTGTAGATGATATTGGCGGTTTCCTTGGCGTCGACCTTGCCGTATATCGGGATTATGATGTCCTCGGTTGAGCCGCTCGGATTTACCACCATTTCGCCCGCCGGGTTTTTGGTCGCCCGCCATCCCTGTACCTTGAGCCCGTTCGCCGGGTTCACCAGGGTCCCGTTTTTGTCCAGGCCGAAGGTTCCGGCGCGGGTATAGTATTTCCGGTCGCCGTCCGAGATGACGAAGAAGCCGTCGCCCGAGATCGCCAGGTCGGTCTGGTTGCCGGTCGTCTGAAGGCTTCCCTGGGTGAATATCCGGTCGATGGACGCGATGGTCATGCCGAGGCCCACCTGCTTCGGGTTCACTCCGCCGATGTTTTCTTCCGGCTTGGCCGCGCCGGAAAGGGTCTGAGAGATCATGTCCTGAAACGTGACCCGGCTCGTTTTAAACCCGTAGGTGTTGACATTCGCGATGTTATTGCCGATGACATCCATCCTGGTCTGATGGTTTTTAAGACCGGCGACTCCGGAATACAGTGCGCGCATCATGGTGGCATATCTCCTTGTACAATAAAGTTATTTTATATCCGAAACATCCTTGTTGCTTGCCGCGTTTTTGTTATTCGTGTTCGGCTTACCATTCATCATGCCGGTTTTGGCTGCCTCAGGCTCGACATTGTGGACTGCATGGATATCGCCCATTCTGATCTCCTGGCCGCCCACCATAAGCACCTGCTCGTCGTCAAGGTACCGGATTGACGACACAATGCCCGTTACCCTCCGGTTCGTCGCCGAGCTCAAGGCGTCCACCCGTTTGCCCAGAAGCGAGAAGGCCTCTGCCGAGCGCGTGCTTTTGGCGAGAGCGGTGATTTCCTTATTGATCTCGGTCATCTGCTCCAGGGCGGAGAACTGCGCCATCTGGGCGATGAACTCGCGGTCCTCCATCGGCCTGGTCGGGTCCTGATACTTGAGCTGGGTGATGAGGAGCTTCATAAAGGAATCCTTCCCCATTTCCCCCTTGTTACCCGCTCTGCCGCGGTTGACTGTTTTATTGACCGCGTCCGCTTCGTACTTCGTTTGGATCAGCCGCTCGGCCGACATTTGCAGCGTCTTCATTCCCTCCTCCTATATTATGAGGTTTATATATCCGTCATGGTATGATTTCGAATTTACCGCGAACCCGCTTTCCGCCTCAACGTCCGCCTGAGCCGGCGATAAAAACGGCAACGGCCCGTCTCCGGCTTTATGCAGGAGCCTCTCCCGCTGGTCGCTGACGTTCACCTGGAATTCCCCGACCGAGATACCGGCCTGCCGCAGCTCGTCCTTTATCTGCTCAATGTTCGTCAGGAGCATGTCCCGGGCGGCCGGTGTGTCCACCAGGAATTTTCCGTGTACGACTCCGTCAAGAAGCCCCAGGCTGATCCTGACGCTCCCCAGCTTCGCCGGATGGAGGCGGAGGGAGAATGACGCGTTTTTAGAGTCTTTTACCGCGACCCTCGCGCTCTGGATTATGTTTTCCAGGTTTTCCCTGATCTGATGGTTCTTGAATAATGAAGCATCCGGCAGATCCGGTGCCTTAATCGACGAATCGCCTTTCATTACATTGAAGTTGGAAAGCGTTCCGCCTGCCGCTCCCTCGTCGCCCCGTTTCTGAAAAAGGCCTTCGCCTTTGGAGCCTTCAGTTATAAACGCGGGCTTGTTCTGCTTCTCCCCGAAGGGAAGGGGATGATCATCGGTGCGCGCGGTCTGCCTCTGATCGGAACTTTTATCCTGCCTTGATTTTAATTTAGCGAGCATCTCCTTCATGGTTGCGAGAGCGGCGGTCGCCTGCTCCCGCGAGGCGTCCGGCGCCATGTTGATGCTCAGCCGGTTAAGAAGAGACAGAGCCTTGTCCAGGGTTTTCGCGAGCTCCTTCCCGTCATTTTGTTTCCGTAAGCTGCTCAACAGATCGTGCAAGCCTTTTACGGCTGCCCGCGCCTGCCCGGCATGCGGGGTGTCCTTAATTTTGTCCAGGAAGGAGATGAGCTTGTGTAGGATGTCAAGAAGGCCGGCTATGGTATCGCCGTCCGCCTTTTTTGTCTTTTGCTTGTTCAGAGCCTTCAGGTCTGATCTGTTTTCATCTGTTTTTTTAACATGCGCCTCAAGGCCCGGCTTCTTTTCTTCTTTGATCCCTTTTATATCCTGGTCTTTTGCTTCTGCAGCCTGGTTTTGCGTTGCCGGCTTTGCCTGGTCAGCGGTTTTCTCCGCACCAGGGAGCCGCTCTTCATTCGGCGTGGCCGTTCCCGAGGCTTCTTTTTCTTTATCCACGGGAGCGCTGTGTTCATGCTTCAGCGCTTCAATCTTTTCCGGGACGCCCGGCGCGGATTGCTCTGAAACGCTTACCCGGTCTTTCAGCATGTTGAAAAATCCGGCAGAAGAGCCCGTATCCGGCGCAACCTTGGGGGAATGAACCGCCAGCTCCTGGCTGTTGTTCAGTGAAAATTTTATGTCGCTCACGTTCTGCATAATTATAAGCCTTGTATCCGCGTTTGGCTTATTAATATATCGATACCGGGCGGAATAAACTGAATGGAATTTTGGCAAGATGGGGATTAATTTCAAGTGGGGCTGTCTAAAAAGACATATAATACTCTCGCAAAGACGCGAAGAATCATTCATTTTTTTAATGAATTATATTAAAAAAGATAATAAAATATCTTCTTTGCGACTCTGCGAGAACCTCTTTTTAGACAGCCCCACTTAGGGGGCCGAGAGACTTGATTCGAAGATATAAGTAATGATTGGCCAATAAGAGAGGGGGCCAAAAATTCAAGGTTTTTAAAGTTTTCTGCACAAAAAAATATAAATGCACAAATTTTATTTTACCTTAAACCGTATCCATCATAACCTCATCGTCGGATACCGCGCGCTGGATCCAGAGGTGCACGATGGTTTCGCATTTTAGCTTACAATCGCGATACGCGTCTTTCAGATGCTCTTTTAATTCCGGGTTCAGATGCTTGTATAAGCGATTTATGTTATTTTTCGCCCTGTCGGCGAGCCGACGTATAATGACCGGGTCGATATCCGCCCCGTGATCGAAGCTGTTCGCGAATTGTTCTTTCAGCCTCTCGATCATGGATTCCATACGGCTGGACACCTCGTCGGCCCTGAGAATATCATTCGTCATTTTAAAGAAATGGTAGCCCTTCACCGCCAGGTTGACGGCGAGGGGGAATTTCCCCGGCTTATGCAGGATCGCCGAAAGAAGAAGTCTGAGATAATGAAATCCATAGGATGAAAAGGTCTGCTTTACGAGCGAAAGACATAACGCTCGAAGGTGATTGATATCGATATGTTCGCCTCTGGCGCCATTGGACGGTAGTCTTTTCAGGAGGCTCCGGCAGCGGGCGAAGTAATACTTCGGCTTGTAGATCGTAGATATGATCCTTTTGTAGCCCGCCAGCAGTATATCCCGCGGCATGCGCGGCACGAAGTTCAGCTCCACGGCGTGCGTATTGTTGCCGGAGGCGTCGCCGATTATGCGGCCCTCCCGCTCCAGGCGCCGGTAAAGCTGGGTGTTGGGCAGCGCGACCAGCGTGCCGATCATGGCGATCGGGATTCCCGCCTTCTGTATGAACTCGATCTGGAGGTCGAAAATATCCTCGGCATCGCCGTCGAAGCCGACAATGAATCCGCCCGATACCTCCAGCCCTTTGTCCTGTATCTTTTTTACGCTCTCGAGGATATCGGCCTTGGTGTTCTGCTGTTTTTGGGTTAACGCGAGGGTTTTGTGATTCGGCGTTTCAATGCCGACAAACACCATGTCGAATCCCGCCTCCACCATCTTGTCCATGAGCGGCCCGTCCTGCGCCAGGTTGATGCTGGCCTCGGTGAAGAGCGTGAACGGGTAATCCCGCGAGGCCTGCCACGCGATGATTTGATCCAGTATCCGCCTGACCTTTTTTTTATTGCCGATAAAGTTGTCGTCTACGACGAAGAGCGAGCCCCTGAACCCGGTTTCGTACAGGCGCTCCATTTCTCCGGTGAGCTGCTCCGGAAGCTTGTATCTCGGTACCCTTCCGAACATCTCGATGATGTCGCAGAATTCGCAGTTGAAGGGGCATCCCCGGGACGATTGCACGGCCATGGTGGCGTATGCGTTTATTTCGAGAAGCTCATAGCGCGGCGCAGGGGTTTTGGTAATATCGGGTTTGGCGGCGTCCATGTATATTTTTTTGGGATTGCCGCGCTCCAGATCATGTATAAACCGGGGCAGGGTTATTTCACCTTCGTTGAGGATGAAATAATCGACGCCCTGGATGTTTTGGTGGCTTGTCGTGGGGTAGGGTCCGCCGGCTGCTACGGGAGTGCCGCATTCGTTACACAATTTGACCGCTTGCCGGAATGACTCTTTCTGGACGATCATGGCGGAAATAAAAACGAGGTCGGCGCCGGTTATATCCTCGCGGCGCAGCTCCTGGATATTCATGTCCACCAGCTGCACCTCATAATTATCGGGAAGCATGGCGGCTATGGTGATAAGTCCCAGCGGCGGCATGGTTGCCCGGTAGCCGAGGAACGGGAGCGCGTACTTATAGCTCCAGTAGGTCGGCGGTATTTTCGGGTAAAGCAACAGTATTTTTTTGTTCATATAAAACTCCACGGGATCGTATTTAAACAAACCTTATTGCGTTCTGTCCTGTAATCACTTCCGGTGTGGATAATTGCGTTATTAAGAAGAATTGTTTATTGATAATAAAGACAGGTTGATCAGGCGGCAGGTTGCAAAAATAAAGGTTAATATATAGTATTACATAGGAAAATACGCCCTATTCAGAACCAGTTTTTTGTATAAAAAGGCTTATCTGTAGCGGCTTTAGATACCATAAAGCCATTTGTACCGGCTAAAGCGCAGGGAACAGCGTCTTAAATTTTTGCGTAAATCACATCCTTACGACCTCAAAGCCGTCAAAAATTCACGGCGTGAGCCTGTCGCAGTCCCTTCTTGCGGAACGGGACGAGAAACAGGTGCGGGTTTTTCCCGACTCGTCCGCGCTGGTGAGGCGTTACGAAACGATAAAAAGGGGAGTGAATGATAAAATATATTAAAATAAATGTTTTAAAATCCAACATATAGTTGACGAAATATCCAACATGCTTTATTTTAGTATAAAGGTAAAAATTTATGATTAAAATAGATAAAATATTGGGTGAAAAAGTCAAATCTCTTAGAGAAAAGGCCGGTCTTAGTCAACAAGACTTTGCTCATAAGATAGGAGTATCTCGTCCTACGGTATCTCAGATCGAAAGCGGCGCGAGAAAATTAAACCCTGATGAATTGCTTTCAATTGCCCGCTTATTTAATATTTCAGTCGATCTTCTTTTTAACCTTGATAAAGAACCGCAGGTTATTTTGGAGCAAAACATTGAACTGGAACAACCATTTAAAAAGAACGATATTCGAATAAGCGTACCTCAAAAAAACCTGAAGAAATTCAAAGAAATCCTTTTGTATATTTTGAACAGGGTGGGTTCCAAGCCGAATGTCGGCGAAACGGTTATTTACAAGCTATTATATTTCATCGACTTCGATTATTATGAAAAGTATGAGGAACAGCTTATCGGCGCCACCTATATTAAAAATCATTATGGTCCGACTCCTATAGAATTCAAAAAGATAGTCGAGACAATGCTCGATAAGGATATAATTAAAGTTGAAAGTAAATACTTCGATTATCCCCAGACGAAATATCTTCCATTGCGTTCCGCCGATATCAGTTGTTTTAATGGAAAGGAGATAGAGGTTATTGAAAATGTATTAAACAAGCTGTCTGATATGAAGGCTGGTCAGATCAGCGATTATTCTCATGGAGATGTCCCCTGGATGGTTACCGAAGACGGCAAACCCATTGAATATGAAACGGTCTTCTACAGAACGAAGCCGTATTCGGTAAGGCAATATGACGAAGATGTTCAGTAAAATCGACCGTCTTCCGGAATTCGACAGGGATTTTAAAAAACTTATTAGGAGGTTCAAAACCCTGGCAGATGATCTTGATACATTTATTAAAAGTGAATTGAAGCTGTATCACAAGCTGAAAATTGATAACAACGGGATATTCGAAATATCCGGGTTAGGCATTGAAAATCCGAGAATCTATAAGGCGAAAAAGTTCGCGTGTAAATCGCTCAAAGGCAAGGGAGTGAAGTCCGGGATCAGGGTGGTTTATGCGTATTATGATTCCATTGATAGAATAGAATTGATTGAGATTTACTACAAAGGGGATAAGAAAGATGAGGATTGCAATAGGATAAAAGAGAGGTATAAATCTTAATCTGTTATGAGACATAATGTTTATCAAAATATTTTCCTTGGGTTCCCGTTAATTAAATAATGGTTGACAAATATAAAAAATATTGATATAATGTCAACCATTGGGAGACGATGTATCATGCCAGAAAACATCACTGAACGCCTTGTTTCGGCCCGGAAAATGGCGGGTCTATCGCTTCAGGATCTTGCCGACAGGCTCGAAGCGGGGATCACGAAACAGGCCCTCAATAAATATGAACACGGCAAGGCGCGTCCCTCAAGCGAGGTGCTCTTACAGATCGCCAGGGCGCTCAATGTCCCTGTTGAATATTTTTATCGAACCACCATGGTCGAACTGCGGGATATTGAATTTAGAAAGCATTCACGTCTTTCGAAGCGTGACATCGAGCGTATCAAGAGCGAATGTTGCGATTTCCTCGAGCGCTATCTCGAGCTTGAGAATCTTCTCAATATACAATCCGAATTCAAACGCCCGTTGTCAAATTTTCGGATTATCGGTGATTCCGATATAGAACGGATATCTGTTGACCTCCGTACTGAATGGGGACTCGGTCTTGCCCCCATACCCAGTGTTGTGGAAATGCTTGAGGAGAAGCGTGTCAAAGTATTCGAAGTCGATGCGGATCATACCTTCAGCGGCATGTCCACCTGGGTAAAGGGGATCCCGGTTGTGGTCCTCAATAAAAATGCCAATCCACAGCGGAAGCGTTTCACCGCGTTGCATGAGCTTGCACATCTCCTCCTCGACCTATCCGCTTTTGATGATAAGGAACATGAGCGTTATTGTAACAATTTTGCCGGTGCGTTCCTCGTTCCCAGGGAAACCTTTCTAGAATGGTTCGGTGAAAAAAGGACTTCCATCACCCTGAATGAGCTCAAATTGATCGATGAGAATTTTGGAATATCGATTCAGGCGATCATGTATCGAGCGTATGTCCTCGGTATCATATCAGAGCCCACTCACCGGGAATTCAGCATCTGGCTCAGCTCGTCGGGGAATAGAAAGCAGGAATTTATCGAATTTTGCGGCAAAGAGCTTCCGCGGCGCTTCACCCGTCTCCTTTGTAAGGCAATAACCGAGAGTGTCATTTCCATGAGCAAGGCGGCATCTCTGGCGAATAAAAGATTGGCCGATTTCAGGGAGGAGATCATTGCGGTCGGATGAAGGTACTTATTATGATTCGAATGGTTTACGGCGTTAATATTAATTGACAATCATTCATGTTTTGTTACAATTATCTATATAGGGTGTTCGAATAATGTTTTACCGTAGAAAAATATTATTGGCTTTGATACAGACTTTGGGAGGTCGGGTAAATAATACCGACTTCCAGAAATATCTCTTTTTAGTTAATGAATTCACTTCAAAAACTTATTATAATTTTGTTCCCTATAAGTATGGGTGCTTTTCGTTCCAATCGTATTCCGATAAACGGACATTGACAAAATATACTATCCTGAAAAATTACGATGATGCCTGGATTAAAAACGATAAAGTAGATTATCTATCTATGCTTTCGAATCCAGATCGTGCTGCATTGAACAAACTGAAAGTGAATTTTAGTTCTTTAAAAGGAGATGATTTAATTAAGCATATCTATCGGAAATATCCTTACTATGCAACTCGCAGCGAATTGATGGAAAAATTATTGACGCCGGAAGAAATTGAGGTCGTAAATAAAAAGCGGAATAGCGATCACACGATCAAGCTGTTTACACTTGGTTATGAAAATAGGGATATTGATGAATTCGCCAATCAATTGCTTCTAAACAATATTAAAGTCCTATGTGATGTGAGAAAGAACCCTGTTAGCATGAAGTATGGTTTTTCCAAAAAACAATTAAAAGATACTTTTGGAAAATTCGATATTGAGTATACACATATCCCAGAACTCGGGATTGATTCGGCTAAAAGGAAAAACGCAGCCCTTGCCGGTGATTACAAGCATCTTTTTGATGAATATTCGAATGATGTAAGTAACAATAAATTGGAGTATATTGTTAAAATATTAAATCTCTTAACTGAGTATAAAAGGGTTGCATTGGTTTGTTTCGAATATGACCCTTCTAATTGTCATCGTAGCAGAATCGCCCAACTTGCATCCGAACTCTCCAGGAATAAACTGAATGTTGCCAACCTGTAAAGCGGCAAGGACAAAGGTTTTAATAACCGTTAAAACTTATCCAACTCTTTCCGTAAAATATAATGAACTTGTTTGTACTGCCGGTTTTAGAGAAGATGGTTCTTGGGTAAGAATATATCCGATTCCATTTCGATGTCTTGATTATGATAAGCGTTATTTGAAATACCAATGGATTGAACTTGATCTTGTAAAGAATGATTCCGACCCGCGTCCAGAGAGTTTTAAACCAGTTGATTATGAAAATATTATCCTCGGCGAAAAAGTTGATACCGATGGCCGTGCGTGGACAAAGCGCCGTGAGTTGGTCCTTTGTAATGTTCATTTGAGCATGGATGATTTAATTGCTGAAGCTAAAGACAAGTCTAAGGTAACATCGCTAGCGGTTTTTAAACCTACGGAAATTATTGATTTTGTTATTGAGAAAACGACACATGAATGGGATAGACGTAAAGTAGAGGCTTTAGATCAGGGGGATCTTTTCAAGCAATCGGAAAATCCTTTTAAAGTAGTAAAAAAACTTCCTTTCATCTTTTCATATGTTTTTAAGGATGAATCAGGAAAGAAAAGCACATTGATGATCGAGGATTGGGAAATTGGTCAACTCTATTGGAATTGTCTCAAGCGTAAGGGAACGCCAAAGGCAGCATGCGATGACGTTAAGAAAAAATATCTTGATGATTTTGCCTTTAAAAAAGATTTGCACTATTTCCTGGGAACGACACGTGAACGACACTTCATAGCGAAAAACCCATTTATTATCATTGGAGCTTTTTATCCGAAAAAAATAATGAAATCATATTAGGAATTAACTCATGCCCCTCAGTTTCGGCTCAATGCCATGCGTGCCGGGCGGTACTTGGATATTCACCGTGTAGCCGAACGAGCCGTCGGGGTTGACTTCCGCGCGGAGGTTCAAAGGAAGAAGAAAAATTGTTGATATAGCTGCAAGATAAAGGCCAAAATTGAAGAAATGTTTTACGTGTTTCATAAAAACCCTCCAAAATAATAAGTTTTAATTATTCCGGAATGTGCCTTAAATTTTAATCTATCTGTGGTGGCACGGTTATCTCAGTCTCATGAGATTAACGATTAAGTAGTGTCATTTGATGGAAAAAATTGCAATTTTTTTTTGAAAAAGAGAATTTTTTCTAACATAATGCGGGCTTCGTCCACAACTCAAGCCGCTATCGCAGGAGAGCACTGCTGGGCTTTTTTAAGGGTCTCTTCCATGACCGGAATGTCGGTAACCGACTACGGGGCGGAAATCGCGAAAGACGAATCAATCAAGCAGAAACGGCTTGCCGCGTTCAACCGGCTTTCCGCCGCGCTGACTGGCCAGGGACGGGGGGCTCATTTTCGGGTTCAGGATATATGGCTCGCCAGCCAGGCGATTCAACACGGGTATAAATTCCTGACGCTGAACAAAAAAGACTTCGCGGATATTCAAGGCCTTGATCTGGTGGTATTTATCACATAGGAAAATACGCCCTATTCAGAACCAGTCCTTTGACATAAAAAGGCTTATCTGTAGCGGCTTTGGATACCATAAAGCCGCTTGTACCGGTTAAAGCACCGGGAACAATGCCTTAAATTTTTCATTATAAGTGAGATCGATGGCGCCCCACATGCCACCGGAAAGCGGCAGGGGATACTTGCGGACTATATTTTCAGGAATATTCACAGAATTTTCATTGATCGCTGAATTGGTATTCATCGTATGTTCAGCCCTTTTAAAAAATAATCGACGCGCTCAAAAACATCCCGCTGTACTTGCTCGCGCTCCTCTCTGTCGGTCACGGTATTAAAATCGGCGACCGCCCGGGGACCGAAATGGTCTACAGAAGCGAACTTCTCGGCTATTTTCTGAAGGCCTTCGGTGACCAATCTATTGCCGAGATGGGGACGGAATTCACTGATGAGCGCATCAAGACCGCCCGGAAAATATTTAAGACAATAATAAATGTCATACGCATCTTTTTCTTTCAAGCGATCGGCAACGGCCATGCCTTTCATCACCATGAACGGCACCATCGAGGCTACACGAACACGAGCAGAGTCCTTCGTCCCTCCGGGAAGAGTGCCGTCAATGGTCAATACTTTGTTCATTTCAAGCGCTATCTCACACCCCCTGGCCTTGCGAGCGCGTATATCCTGAACCGGTTGAGTGCGATGAGACTTGCCGGTCCCCGCATATTCGCCGGCGAGGAAATCCACTTCTACGGCAATTTCCTGACCTTCGACCGTGACTTTGCGGTAAAAGATGTAGGGTTGTCGTTCATCCTCACTGTAACCACGCTCCTCAAGTAGCGCCTTGATTGTTTTGTATGCTTCTTCTTTGGCCATGCGGTGATCAAGGGCAATATCAATATCTGTACTTCCCACATGGCTCTCGCTCACCGAGGGGAGGAGAAGGGCAGGGACCCACCCGCCGATGATTATCATTTCATCTTTGTATTCACCCAGCACACGTACCAGCTCGAGCATTACCGAACGGGCGGCGCTTACCAGCCTTTCGTTATAATCGTCGCGATTTACCATGTTTTACCGATCACCTGCTTGAGTATTGTATCAGCAGCTTCTTCACCACGGCCCTTGTAATTTTTAAGATCGAGATATAACTGTACCGGAGAGACCAGCCGTATGTTATTCTGTGAACTGCCGTAATACACGCCATCGTCGTAAGGAAGCAGCAGACTTACATTTGCACCACTGGCGACCTTTTTCAACTGAAGAGCGTTTTCAAGGTTGTCGCTGATTTCGGAAACATAAGCCATGACCCGCTGATGACGAACGGAAGGAGCCGTACGATTGGCGCCCGAAAAGCCGGTTAATGCGTATTCGATATTGTTATTATCACAGAAGGACGCCAGGTCTTTCTCAATATCCGCGGGCTGCTTGAGTGAGTAATATTCATAGACCGTATTTTTTTCAAACGAATAGTTCTCACTCCATTCCGTGAGAAGATCGGCGGCCCTTGATAGAAGGATCCCCGCGCCGGTTTCAGATATCCACTCGCGATCGGCGAGGAGTTTTTTCACATTGGCAACCTGGCCCAGACTTACCCTTGCTTCATCGGCAAGCTCTTGCATTTTCCAGCTTTTCGGGTGATTGACCAGGAGCACCCGCAGCACACGCGAGGCCTTTGGCGAGTAGAGTGAACGAATGTCGCGCTTCTCGGCGAATTTATTGGGCTTGCCTTCTTTTTCTATATAAATCCGGTCAAAGGAAATACGGCAGTTACCGGAAAGGTCGATCGTGCCGATAGATGATTTCGCGCACAGGCCAGCCGACTGCGGTGAAATATAAGGAGCGAGGAATATGCCATAAGTACTCTGATTATCTTCCCTGATGCGCGACAATTGTTGAATCGCCATCCTGGCATACCGGGGCTCCCCGTTGGTCTTTACTTCGACCGCAATTTTTTTCTTTTCACCCGCGGACTCAATGGTGAGCAAGAAATTAACCGTATCATAAGTATTGAATACAGAGGGTTTAATGCTTTTCAATTTGATGAAAGACACTGTTTCAAATACTTTACGCAGGGCCTCTTCAGCCTGCTTTTCAATTTTATCAGGTTTTATTTTCATTGTTTACAGAGCTTTCAACACTTGCTGAAAATACAAGATACAGTGAAAAACAAATACCGTCAAGAATAATTTTCACTGGAATAATTATTTTCAACAAATGCTGAAACCATAAAAAATACTGAATGATTCCTTTCGTTGAGACTATTGAAAACTCATTGACATTATCAGATAATCATATTAAATTATATTATCTAATTGCTTGAGCTAGGCGATTTTTATATATAAGGCGAATTTATATCTCGTTATTACTTGTTCAGCATGTGAGCCATTAAAGCCGGTTGTTTCGCTGCGGAGCGATCCTCCTGACCAGTCCTCGCTCCACGCAAAACTTCCTGTTTTGCTCGTTATCGGGCCGAATTTCGTTAGTTATTGATTGTCACGGCGTAATAACGAGATATAAATTCGCCTAACTCGATAAGGAGCCTTCCATGACCGAAATGTCGGTAACCGAATTCGCGAAAAACCTTCGCTCCGTATTTGACCGGATTGAACATAAGGGAGAGGAGATCATCCTCGTGCGGAATAAGCATAAGATCGCCAGAATCATTCCCGGATCGCCTGAATTGACCGCTCTTGAAGCCATGAGCGATCTCTATTCCACGCTCTCGGGAATTGCCGGCGATACGTGGATGAAGGAAAGCCGAATAAATGAGAATCTTAAAAAGGGAATAAAAAATCCATGGGATTCCTGATCGACACGTGCGTATGGGTTGATGTCGAGAGAGGGAAAATTTCTCCTCAAGATGTTTCCTATTACACGGAAAAGCACCCGGTTTTTATCTCACCGGTTTCGATCGCGGAATTGACCTGCGGGGCGGAAATCACTAAAGACGAATCAATCAAGCAGAAACGCCTTGCCGCGCTCAACCGGCTTAAGAAAAAGCCGGTATTGATTATCGATGAGACAACCGGGGACATTTTTGGACGGCTTTCCGCCGCACTGACCGGCCATGGACGGGGGGCTCATTTTCGGGTTCAGGATATATGGCTCGCCAGCCAGGCGATTCAACATGGATATAAATTCCTGACACTGCATAAAAAAGACTTCGCGGATATTCAAGGCCTTGATCTGGTGGTATTTGGAGAGCAAATAGCATAAGCATATTGGTACCTACAATGGTACATACTTAAGAATAAAAAGTAATTGCCGATTAAGAAGAAGCATGATTTTTTATCAAAAAACATAAGCAAAGGTTAATACATCCATGCTTTCAGTTAATGATAGATCAAAAATTGTGGAATTAGCCGATAAATATCAGGTTAATCGAATTATCCTATTCGGCTCCGGCGCTTCACCTGAACAAAGAGGTAATGACATCGATCTCGCAGTTGAAGGTATTGCGCCAAAAAAATTTTTTGAATTTTACGGAGAGCTTTTTTTCAGTCTGTCACAGCCTGTCGATTTAATAGATATATCAAACAACAAAAGTAAATTTTCAAATTTAATTCTGAGGGATGGAATAATCATTTATGACCGAGTTAAAGGACAGGATTGATTCAGAACTCGAGAATATCAACGCGATATTACGGGAATTACCGGAAGCGCGTAAATGTTCCGCCCTGTCCGCTCTTGAGCTAGCCGGTGTCGGTGCGCTTATTCATAATTTTTACAATGGCATTGAAAATATATTAAAAAGCATATTTCAATTTAAAAAATTTGATTTTCCGACCGGTGCGAACTGGCACCGCGATTTATTAGAATTATCTTTAGAGAATAACGTAATATCGAAAAATACTTTTGAAGAATTAAAACCCTATCTCGCATTCAGACATTATTTTAGTCATGCATATGCTGTTGATCTTATTCCCACCCGCATTGAGCCATTGGATGAGAATTTAGAAAAAGTTTTGAAGAATTTCATGAATGATATTGGAAAGTATCGCTAATCAATTTAGCATAATATGTGTGATAACATTTAGAATGCGCCGTGTGGCCTAAGGCCTCGGGGAAAAATCAATCTTCTAAAAGTCCCGCCAACTCCTCCGGCCTTTCCAAAAGCTCCAGCGCGCCGTTCGCGCGAAGCTCTTCAGCGTCCCGAAATCCCCAGAGCGCGCCTACCGGGTGCATTCCCGCGGCGATCGCTGTTTTCATGTCCGTGTCTGAATCGCCCAGGTAGATGAATTGTTCCGGCGCCAGTCCCATCTGCTGCGCGATTAAAAGCGCAGCATAGGGGTCCGGCTTTTTGGGAACGCCGGGACATGCGCCCATGACGATCTCGAATTCCCATTTTGCCAGATACCTCTCGTAGATCATCTTCGTAAAAAGGTCTGGCTTGTTTGAAAGCAGGGACAGCCTGACTCCCCTTTGGCGGAGGTTATCGAGCATTGTATCGACGCCCGGATAGAGCCGGGTATTCTTATCCCACCGCATGGAATATTCCGCGTTCATTTTCTCCGCCAGATCGGGAACGAGCCTTTCTTCAAACCGGTCCTCAGGGAGCACCCTTCGCGCCAGCATATCCATGCCGCCTCCCACGAATTTCTTATACTTGTAGGCCGGGTGCACGGGAAAGCCGTACCCCTTCAAGACCGCGTTCATTGAGTCCGCTATGTCTTGAAGAGTGTCAAGCAGGGTGCCGTCCATGTCGAATAGTAGTGCGCGGTATTTCATTTTTTTGTGACCATCCGGCTTTTTTATAATTTTTCGTAGAGAGTGACCTCACCCCCCGGCCCCCTCTCCACAAGGAGAGGGGGAGCTTATGGCTATAAGCTTTATGCACCCCCCTTCTCTTATTGAGGAGAAGGGGGGATGAGGTCATTCTCCGCGAGAAATAGCCGAGTAGTTATCTATTTTGCAAGTAATTTCTTGAAGAATTTTATTGTCCGATCTTTTTCACGCCGACCGGCCTGATGAATTGTCCGCGCATTTCGGGATAACCGGCGATCAATGAAAAAATATAGTAACCATGCGGCTTATTTTGTAATCTAAACAACATGACTTGCGCGGGAGGGAGTGAATTAAATTTTGGGAAATTCCTCACGTAAGATCCCCCTGTCCCGCAGCAGGAGGGCACGAGTAAGACGAATGTAATTAGATAAAAACGCCCCCTCGGGGGGATGGGGGGGTCTAAAAAAAATGTGAGTGCCTCAGTTTTACCCGAAAAATAATTCATACTCTGCACGGGACAAATGTAAATATATAAAATGACTTGATATCTTATCAGAAAAATTCATTTATGGATATTTACCGTCAGACTTGTTGCATAACTGGTTAAAATTATTCATTTTCAGCTTTTTTAAGTCCCCCCCTTTAGGGGATTTAGGGGGTTACGGGACAGCCTCATAAAAATCATTGATTATTGGGTTTTGTAACAAGCCTATTTTAATTTACCCGATTTTCCGGAGAGCCGATTTGGAGAGCAACGATTCTCATCGCCCATGGGGGTTTTTCGAGAATCTGAATGATTCGCACGATCACAAGGTGAAGCGCATCACCGTTTATCCGGGCAAGCGCCTGAGCCTTCAGAGCCATGAGCGGAGGGCGGAGCACTGGTTCATTGTAGCGGGCGACGCCCTCTGTACCTGCAACGACCGGGTAACGAGGCTTAAGCCCGGGGAATCGGTTGAGATCCGCCGCAGCGACCGGCACCGGATGGAGAACATCGGAACAACCGACCTGGTGTTTATCGAGATTCAGACCGGCGATTATTTCGGCGAGGACGACATCAGGCGCTACGAGGACGACTATGGGAGAGTTTGAAACGGGGATTTAAATCCCCGGATCCTTCACGCAGGAGATTCACATGATTACCGTTCAGGGGATTACAAAAAAATTCGGGGATATCACGGCGGTCAACAACATCACCTTCAGCATCCGCGAGGGGGAGATAACCGGACTCCTGGGCCCGAACGGAGCGGGCAAGACCACCACGCTCCGGATGCTGACCTGCTTTTTAAAGCCGGACAGCGGCACGATAACGATCGGCAGATACAACGTCGACGACAACCCGGTCGAGGTGCGGAGCATCATCGGGTACCTGCCCGAGTCGGCCCCGGTGTACGGCGACATGATCGTGTACGATTATCTCTGCTTCATCGCCGCGGTCAGGAGGATCGACGATCCCCGGCGTATCAAAGAGATCGGCGATCTGTGCGGCATCAGCGAGGTGATGCACATGGACATAAGCCAGCTTTCCAAGGGATACCGCCAGCGGGTCGGGCTCGCCCAGGCCCTGATCCATGACCCGGATATCCTTATATTAGACGAGCCCACCAGCGGGCTTGACCCGAACCAGATCATCGAGATACGCAATCTGATAAGGGAGATCGGGAAGAAGAAGACGATCATACTCTCCACGCACATCCTGCCCGAGGTGGAGGCCACCTGCGACCGGGTGATCATCATCGATCGGGGCACTATCGTGGCGGACGACAGCACCGAGAATCTGCAAACCGAATCCGGAGGCAGGAAGCGGATAATCGTAAAGATTGCAGGAGCCGGGTATACGGCCCTGGCGGACGAGCTCCGGAATCTCGCGGGCGTGGTAAAGGTGGAGGATCTCCACGACAGCGAGCTTGTGTCGGCGCGGGTGACCTCGGACGGCGGCGGGGACATCCGTCCGGAGCTGTTTAAAATGATCAGCGGCAGGAATTGGGTGCTCTATGAGATGGTACAGGAGCAGCGGAGCCTGGAGCGCGTGTTCAGGGATCTCACGGGAGGAGGAGCGCAATGAGTTTTAAAATGAATTTTAAATTTAAGGATAGAATCGGGCAGGCGAGGGACGGGATCAGGGTTTACCTGCATGAGCCGGTCGCGATCATGGAAAAGGAGCTCATGACCTATTTTTACACGCCCATAGCCTATATCGTCATCACCGCGTTCCTGGTCGTTACCGGGATTTTCTTTTTCAAAGACTTCTTTTACTTTAACCAGGCTGAGATGCGCGGATTTTTCCAGCTCCTCCCCCTCATCCTGACCCTGGTGGTTCCGGCGGTGACCATGCGCCTTTTCGCAGAGGAGATCCACAGCGGCACCATTGAGACGCTCATGACCCTGCCGGTCACCACGGTCAAGACCGTGATCGGGAAGTTTTTTGCAGCCACGATCTTTGTGACCCTTATGCTTGCGCCCACGCTCGTGTATCTGGTCTCAATCATCATCGTGGGCTCGCCCGACCCCGGCCCGATCATCGGCGGCTACCTGGGAGCCGTGCTTCTCGCCGGCGCCTATTCGGCCGTTGGGATCCTTGCCTCTTCGCTCAGCAGAAACCAGATCGTTGCGTTCATCGTCGGCCTGATCATCTGTTTTTCCCTCTGGCTCATAGACAAGATAATCATATTCCTGCCGAACAAGCTCGCCTTTCTGGAATATTTCGGCACGGATTATCACTTCAGAAACATATCCCGGGGGATCATCGATTCGCGCGACATCATATATTTCCTTTCCATAATCGTCATTTCAATACTTCTTACCACCAAAATTCTTGATGACCGGAGATGACCGCAGATGAATATACGGAATATAATAACTCGGATAAAAGAGCAAAGCGTCCGGATCTTTCGCAGAATAATGGAAGCGGGCCGCGGCACGGCGCCGGTTCAGGGCAAAAAGAATCTGATCGTGGCCCTGTACATCGTCATAGTCTTATTGGTGAACGTCGTGGGCCTTACCCTGAATTTCAGGTGGGACCTTACCCGGAACCATACCTTTTCCCTGTCGCGGAAAAGCAAGGATATCGTTTCCCGCCTCAAGGAGAAGCTCAAGATTAAGGTTCTTTTCTCGAGCGATCTTCCGGCACAGCATTCCGCCATATTCCGCTACCTTAAAGATGTTCTGGAGGAGTACGATTATTACGGCAATGAATACTTCAGCTATGAGATCGTCGGCGACAAGGAGCTTGAGAAGCAGGCGACCGACTACGGGATTCAGCCGGTTCAGAGCCAGGAATTCGAAAGCGACCAGGTAAAGGTACGGCGCACCTATATGGCGCTCGTGATCCAGCAGTCGGATCTGGTGGAGAAGATCGACGCCGTTACCGAGCCGACCGGCCTTGAGTATCGTCTCACCTCCCTCGTCGAAAAGATGTCGAGCAAGATCGACGGCCTGCTCGGCCTCAAAGACCCGATCCAGGTCGTGCTCTACCGGGACGGTAGCCTCAAGGCCCTGCCCATTGAGGGGATCGACACCCTGGACAAAAAGGTGAAGGAAGCGGTGGATAAATGCAACGCGATTAATTACGACAGGCTCCAGTTCAAGCTCCTCGACCCGTCGGAGGATAAAACCGCGGCCGTTTCAGCGGAGATGTACGGCATCACGAAGCTTTCGTGGAAAGGCGGACGGGATCAGACCGGAACGGCCCTGCCCGGCGGCGAGGCGTACCTGGGGATATTGTTGAAGAATAAAGATAAAGCCGAGATCGTTGATTTGTCTGTGGCTCCGACCCTGGTCGGAAAGAACGTTATCGTGGGGCTGGATAAGCTTGAGGACCGGATCAACCGGGCGGTCGGCGCTCTGGTGAGCTCCAATCCGGGGATCGGCTATCTCACGGGCCACGACGAGGTCAATCTGAACGACCAGCAGTCTCCGGAGGGAGGCGCGGTTCTGAGGCAGGTACTCTCCGACGTGTACGAGATCAAGGAGATAGACCTGGCAAAGGATGATATACCGGCGGACCTGGGGCTTATCGTCGTCAACGGTCCGCGGAAGGAGTTCAGCGAGGCGGAGCTGTATAAGATCGATCAGTTTCTCATGAAGGGGAAGTCCGCCCTGTTCTTCATCGACTCCTTTAATGAGGTCGATGCCGGCCGGCAGAGCCCGTTCGGCGGCCGGCAGCCGATGATGCTTCCGATCAACACCGGACTCGAGCGGCTGTTGAATTCATACGGCGTCACAGTCGGTCGTAACGTGGTGCTCGATTCAAGCTGCGCACGAGGCCGGATCGGGGGCACGGTCAAGGAATTCTACTTCGTGCCCATCATCAAAAAGGCGGGCCTGAACCGGGAGAGCGTGATAACGAAATATCTGAAGGGAATGGCCTTTATCAAAGCCTCTTCGGTAGAGCCGGACCGGAAAAAAACCAAAGCCCTCAGGCTTGCATACGACGGTCTGGTAAGCTCCTCAAACGAGAGCTGGGAAATGACCGGAGAGATCAACCTGAATCCCTTTTTCATGATGCCGCCCCAAAATAAATCGGGCATGAAAAAATTCACGCTCGCGGCGCTCGTGTCCGGAAGGTTCGAGAGCTATTTCAAGAACAGGGACGTGCCGGCGGGCGCGGCTGCGGATACGGAGAAGAAGGGGAGGGGGCTTGTTACCGTGTCCCCGAAGCTTGACGCTACCGCGCAGACGGGGCCAACGCGGATCATTGTGGTAGGGACCTCGGAGATAACCCGGTCGTCGTTTCTCATGAACGCCAAGCAGATCATATCCAGCGCAGCCGCCGAGGCTGAGGATCAGGACAGGGTCTTTTCCAACGGGTTTTTCATACACAGCATGGCGGACTACCTGACCGGCAATTCGTATATCCCGGAGATGAGCAGCAAGAGCCTTGACTACAATCCGCTTGAGAAAACGGGCGAGGGCAGGAAGATCGCGCTCAAGACCGTCAATATCGCCGGCGTGCCGATACTGGTCGTCCTGGCCGGATTTTTCATATGGCGGAGGCGCCTCTCGCGCAAGAGAAGCCTGGCGGAGAAATTTTCCCCGGAGGCACGGCATGAATAAAAAGATTCTGATAAGCGTGTCGGTCATTACGCTTCTCCTCCTCTATATCATCATCGCCAGGGTGAACCGCCGCTCGGAGGTGCCGCTCCTGCCCAAATGGGAGGGGAAGGCGGATGAGATCGTGATAAACCATCCCGGAAGCACGGTAAAGCTCTACAAGAAGAGCGGGAAGTGGGTGGTTGGTGATGCGGCGTATCCGGCCGATGAGAAGGTCGTTGACGAGATCGACGGCCGTTTTAAGGAGATCAGCCTGACCGACCTCATATCGAAAAAAGGCTTCTACAACAAGTACGATCTGACCCCGGACAAATACAGCGAGGTCATAATCAAAAAAGGGGACGCCATTTTCAGAAAATTCAAAATCGGCAAAAAAAGCTCAACGGCCCGGCATACCTTCCTTAGAATAGACGACCAGCCGGACATATATCTCGCGGAGGGAACCTTCGATCTCCTCCTGAACAAATCGCTGGACGATTTCAGGGACAAGGAGGTTCTGAAAATCAAAAAGGACGCGGTTACCGGCCTGACCATCGATTACAAGGGGAGCCTGCTCGCCCTGTCCAAAACGGCGGAAAAAGCCGCCGCCGATAAACCGGCAGGCACGGAGAAGAACAAGGAGACCTCCAAACCCGGCCGGGAACAATGGGTCTGCAGGGGATATGAATCGGTTCCCCTCGACAAAAACAAGATCGAGGCGCTCCTCGCTTCCCTTGATCCGCTCAGGGTGTCGTCTTTTCAGGATATTCCCAAAGAGGCCCTGACCCGGCGCGTATGCACGGTGCGGATCAAGGCTTATCAGAAGGAGATCACGCTGGCGATCTACGAGAAAGACAATAAATTCATCGGCACCACCTCCGAGCAGCCGTACGTGTTCGCGCTTGAGAATTGGGTTGCCGAGAAATTTTTTATAACCGGCATCGATAAGCTGAAGGTTGGGACCTCACCCCCCCCGCCCCCTCTCCCATTAAGAGATGGAAAAAGGAGAGGGGGAGTCTGAGGCCGGTTCGCTGGATTGAATAGACTTGTTGCATAACTAATTTTTTTAACGGGGTTAAGGGGCGAAGCCCGAGCGAACAGGAGGTTCGCCTGCCGGCATGAAACAGGACGTTTCAATAAAGCCGGCCTTAAAAAGCCCCCCGCAGGGGCTTCACCAAGCGCGAAACGGGAGTTTCGCAACAAATCTAATATAATTGACAAAAATCAGAATCCGGAGTATTATTTTTATTATGGACGATACCAAACATCCGAACAACGCCGACGCGGCGAATAATACCGGAGCCGGAGGCGCTCAGACGAATGAATCCGGCTCGCTCATAATCGCGCGGGATATTCTGCCCGATGTCCTCAACATCATACCGATATCCCACCGGCCCCTGTTTCCCGGCATGATGATTCCCATTGTCCTGACCGGCGATTTCATGATCGATACCGCGAATAAGATTCTGGAGTCTGAGAAAAAAATCGGCGGCGCCGTGCTCGCCAAGGAGCAGCACGAGGGAACCCTCAAGTCCGACGATCTGTATATCGTGGGCGTCAGCATCAAGGTTCTGCGCGTGACGCCGATCGACGACAAGACGATCCAGATGATGGTCAATGCCCTGGGCAGGTTTACCCGCACAAAGGTTTTGTCGGATGGGCCGGTCATTCAGTGGGAGGTGGACAACCATTATGAGGAAGATTTTTCGAATTCAGAGGTCATGAAGGCCTATTCAAAGGCGATAGTATCCTCGGTCAAGGATTTGATAAAGTCCAACTCCCTTTTCCAGGAGGAGCTCAAGCTCTTTCTCAACCGGTTCACCCTGGAAGACCCGGGCAAGCTCGCCGATTTCGTGGCTTCCATGACCTCCGCGGACGCGGCCGAGGTGCAGGACATACTGGAGACCTTCGACATACGCAAGCGCGTCGAAAAGGTGCTCGTGCTCATGAAGAAGGAGATCGAGCTTTCCAAGCTCCAGGAGAAGATCACCAAGCAGATCGAGCAGAAGATTTCCAAGCAGCAGAAGGAGTTCTTTTTGCGGGAGCAGCTCAAGGAGATTAAAAAGGAGCTCGGCCTTGAAAAGGACGAGAAGACCTCCGAGGTCGAGAAATTCGAGGAGAGGATAAAGAAGCTCAAGCTCTCCGAGGAGGCCGCGCATATGATCGACGAGGAGATCAACAAAATGCGGCTCCTCGAGCCCCATTCCGCCGAATATGGCGTGAGCAGGAATTACCTGGATTGGCTCACCGCGCTCCCCTGGGGCGTTTTTTCCGTGGACAACTACGACATAAAAAAGGCCAAAAAGATCCTTGACCGCGATCACTACGGCCTTGACGACATCAAGGACCGGATACTGGAGTTCATAAGCACCGGCAAGATGAAGGGGAACATCACCGGCTCCATCATCTGCTTTATCGGCCCGCCGGGCGTGGGCAAGACCTCCATCGGCAAATCCGTGGCCGAGGCCCTGAACCGGAAGTTTTACCGGTTCTCCCTGGGCGGCATGCGGGACGAGGCCGAGATCAAGGGCCACCGCCGCACCTACATCGGCGCCATGCCCGGCAAGATCATCCAGAGCCTCAAGACCGTGGGCGTGGCCAACCCGGTCATCATGCTCGACGAGATCGACAAGATCGGCGCGAGCTTTCAGGGCGATCCCGCCTCCGCCCTCCTTGAGGTGCTCGACCCGGAGCAGAACGTCAACTTCCTCGACCACTACATCGACCTCCGCTTCGATCTTTCCAATGTCCTCTTCATCGCGACCGGGAACCAGATGGACACGATCCCCACGCCGCTCCTGGACCGGATGGAGGTGATGAAGCTCTCCGGCTATATATTGGAAGAAAAGATGCAGATCGCCAAGCGCTACCTCATCCCGAAGCAGCTTAAAGAGCACGGATTGAAGAAGGGGGACGTGGATATCGATTCCGAGAGCCTCCGCATGATCATCAACGGGTACGCGCGCGAGGCCGGCGTGCGAAGCCTGGAGAACAATATCCGGAGGATCATGCGCAAGTCGACCCGAAAGTTCGCCCAGAAAGAGGCGAAAAGGATCAAGGTGGTGAAGAAGAATCTTACGGATTTTCTCGGCAACCCCCGCTTCACCGACGAATCCCTGTACAACGAGCGGATCCCGGGAGTGGTGATGGGCCTGGCATGGACGAGCATGGGCGGAGCGATCCTCTACATAGAGGCGACCGCAGTTCCAGCGAAAGCCAAGGGCTTCAAGCAGACGGGCCAGCTCGGCGACGTGATGAAGGAGTCGTCCGAGATCGCCTACACCTACATAAGCTCGCGCATTAAGGAGTATGGTATTTCGGAGAATTTTTTCAACGATAGCTATATCCACCTGCACGTCCCGGCGGGGGCCACGCCCAAGGACGGCCCCTCGGCCGGGATCACCATGGCGACCGCGCTCTATTCCCTGGCGAAAAAAAAGCCGATCAAGCTCCATCTCGCCATGACCGGAGAGCTCACCATCACCGGAAAGGTTCTCCCGATCGGCGGCGTGAAGGAGAAGACCATAGCCGCAAAGCGGGCGCGCGTGAAAAATCTGATTTTCCCGTTCGAGAACAAGAAGGATTACGAAGAGCTGCCCGCGTACATCCGCAAGGGCGTGAACGCGCATTTCGTAAATTACTTCGACGAGGTGCTCGGAATCGTGTATTGATGCCGCGTGCATGAAGGCGAGGTTGAGCAACCTCGCTTTCGCGATCTCGCCAGGGGGAGAATAATGCAAAAATCCGCGATCATCATCGGCGCCGGGGTAGCCGGCTTGTCGGCGGGCTGTTACGCCCAGATGAACGGGTTTCGCTCCGAGATACACGAGATGCATACGGGGCCGGGCGGGCTCTGCACCTCGTGGCGGCGCAAGGGATACACCTTTGACGGCTGCCTTCACTGGCTCGTGGGAAGCTTGCCCGGCTCCGCCATGCACCGGCTCTGGCAGGAGGTCGGCGCGGTACAGGGGAGGACGTTTCACCGGTACGAGTATTTCACCCAGGCTATTGACGAAAAGGGTAACCGCCTTATAGTCTATACCGACCCGGACCGGTTGGCCGGGCAGCTTACCGCAATCGCGCCTGAGGACGGCCGGATCATCCGGCGCATGATCCGCGACATCAAGCGGCTTTCACGCAGCGACATGCCGGTGGAGTTCAGCATCCCGAATCTGTTCCGCATGCTTCCCTTCATATTCATGTTCATCAAGTACCGGATGCCGGCTGAAAAGCTTGCCGAGCGGTTTAAAAGCCCCCTTCTCAGGGAGCTGTTCGTCCGGGCTTTGGGATGGCACGATATGAGCGTGGCCTTCCCGCTCTGGACGCTCGCCCTCATGGCTGCCGGAGACGGGGGATACGCCATCGGCGGTTCCCGGCCCATGGCCGAGGCCATGGCTGAGCGGTACCGCTCCCTCGGCGGCGTTATTCACTACCGCTCGAGAGTTGAAAAGATACTGGTGGAGAACGACCGGGCTGTCGGAATCCGCCGCGCGGACGGTACGGAGCAGAGGGCGGATTACGTGATCTCCGCAGCGGACGGCCACGCCACCGTATTCGACATGATCGAGGGCAGATACGCAGGCAAAAAGATCCGGGAGCTGTACGAACGGCTCGATCCGTTCCCGCCCCTGGTGTACGTATCCCTCGGCGTGGCCGCGGATTACTCGGGGGAGCCGCACGCGATCTCGTTCCCCCTGGCGCTCCCCTTCATCATGGGACCGCACGAAATCTCTCGCCTGGGCATACGCATCTACAATTTCGATCCTACCATGGCGCCGAAAGGGAAAACCGTTATGATCGTTATGCTGGAAAGCAACTACGATTACTGGGAGGAGCTGGGCCAAAACCCGCGGCAGTACCGTGCAGAGAAAAAGAGGATCGGCGAGCGGGTCGTTGCCGGCATTGCGGAATTGTACCCGAAAATCAGCCGCCAGGTCGAGGTCGTGGACGTGGCAACGCCGCTCACCTTCGCGCGCTACACCGGCAACTGGCGCGGCTCCTACGAGGGATGGCTTCTCAACAGAAAGAGTATGGGAATCACCCTTCCCCAGAGCCTGCCGGGCCTTTCTAACTTCTTCATGGCCGGCCACTGGATCTCCCCCGGCGGCGGGCTTCCCTCGGGAGTCATGACCGCGCGGAGCGCGGTGCGGAAGATGTGCCGGAGCGAGAAGCGGAAGTTCGTCGCGGAGGTGCCGTGAGCTGTCATTTTTCAATTCTTTTCATCAATGAGCCGCATGATCGCCCGCTGAATTTCGATTGCCTTGATAATATCGCCGTCCAGCCGGGCCGCCTCAAGCTCGGGCAGTAATTTTTTGATTTTCTGTGTGTTCATGATTCGACCCGTCGCCTTTCGTTGAGGGCTGATAACCTCGGCCTGTCGCGCTCGCCCTGCCATTGCGTACTGTTGATAACCACGAAGCGGCCGTTTGTTATTCTCGATTTTTTTGATTGACTTTGAAATGTGGTTGACAACATTATTAATATAGGTAATGTACGTACATACATCAAGCAAAAATTATTGACAATGGGGTAAAAATTATGAAAGTTCGTACTATGCCAAGAAAGAAAGACCCCACCAAAAGACACGCCGATAAGGTTCGGCCGCATATCTATTTCAGCGAGGCCGAAAACTGGAAAGTCGAAAAATACAGGGTTGATCTTCAAATGGAAAAGGCAGAATTCTTGCGTGCTTGTATATTCTATATCATCAAGAACGGTATAGACCCGCGAAAATAACTCCTATGCCGGCTATGTTTGGACGTTGGACGAAAAATTTTGAACCCTCTTTTCGCAGTATAATAATTTTTACTTATCCCTATCATATTTCTTGATAATATGGTTATTATCTCTAAAGATAATAAAATTAAAGAATATAAAAAATATGGACTAAATTTAATCTGGTAAAAGGTGGGGCTCGAAATTCCTTATACTCCTCCCCTGAATTGACTAAGAGATCGATTGATTGTATATTTGATCAATACAGAGCAGCAGATTCCTCAGAAAAAGGGAAAAAACCAGCGGGAGGAGCAACAATAATGAAAAACAGAAAAACCATATTAATCACCGGATGCAGCTCCGGCATCGGTAAGGCAACCGCCCGGCATTTTCACCAAAAAGGATGGAACGTGGTCGCCACCATGAGAAACCCCGGGAAAGAAAAAAGCCTGAGCGAAGATGATCGATTAATCAAATTAAAACTGGACGTCCAGGACAAAGCGACGATCAAAAACGCCTTGAAGAGCGCCATTAAGAGATTCGGGAAAATCGACGTCGTGGTGAACAACGCCGGATACGGCACCGCAGGCCCGTTGGAAGCCGCGCGTGACGATCAGATTAAGCGGCAGTTTGACGTGAACCTGTTCGGCGTGATCGACGTTACCCGGGCCGTTTTACCGCATTTCAGGGAAAACAAGAGCGGCAGGTTTATCAATATCTCTTCAATGGGGGGGCTGGTCACCTTTCCATTTTTTTCTTTATACCATGCCACTAAATGGGCCATAGAAGGATTTTCCGAAAGTCTGCAATACGAGCTGGAACACCTGGGGATCGATGTTAAAGTCGTGGAGCCGGGCGCGGTAAAAACCGATTTTGCCGGCAGGTCCCTGGATCTGTTCGACGTATCAGGCTATCCTGACCATCAGTCTCTGGTTGAGAAGATGAAAAAAAATTTCGATCAGAGGAGCAGCAAGGCATCCGGTTATTCCGAACCTGAACAGATTGCCGCCGTGATTTTTAAGGCTGCGAGCGATGCAAATGGCCGTTTCAGGTTCATTGCGGGAAAAGACGCCAGGCTGGTGTGGAGATTAAGACGACTTTTAAGCTTTAAATTATTCCGGGCCATAATCAAAAAACAAGCCCTGGGTTAAGGAAAAAATCTGGGTTGCCCGGGGCTCGAACCCGGGACCTACTGATTAAGAGTCAGACAAGAGCAGAAACACCTACACGAATATAAAGGAAACATTGCTCTTTTAATATATTTAAGTCAATCAAAAAGCGCCTTTGTGCATCTACTTCCTGAAATTTTGCTTACATTTTGCTACACATGGAAAATCGTTGAATAGAGGATCTGTTATGTAGGTAGCTGATAATTTTTAGATTGGAGTAATCTTTGTTGGTAAAAAAATTTTTGAAAAAATTTAGAAGTTATGCTTGTAATTTATGAGCCTTGCATATTTTGCAGTCACAATAAAAGTTGGTAAAATGCCGGACACCAACAGCTATGCCATCTTTTCGATCTGCTCTTTTGAAAATATGATCAAATAATTTTTCATTTCTATTTTCCAAATATCTTCTCAAGGAATAGGCACACACATCTGCAATTTGTATCATGCTTGTCAATTGAGAATTAACAAATAGAGGTGTTTCGATTATATTTTCAATTGAAGTCCAAAAAGTGCCCGATTTATGAAAATTTTTCATAAGCTCGGTATGCTTTTTAGCAACAGTTTCATTATTATCATGAATAAGCATTCCATAAGTTGGATGCACATGATCGATTACTTTTAGAAATCTCTCGAACCTTGAAACAATTTGTTCGAAAGTTTGTTCGTCTATTGATAAATTTGATTTTGCCGGGTTAAAATGAATTTTATCGATGCATTCTGCAAATAATCGGGCAAAATTCCAATTCCCTATGGTTTTTGCGATTTCTTCTACAAAACTCATTCTTTCATGATGGGCTAAATGAATATAATTTTTGGTCTGAGAATAATTTTTTTTTGTTTGTTTATATAACCATCGATTTTTTGATTTCTGTAATTTTAATAAATCAACATTTCTATATTTATTTACTTCATAAATTCTGGTATTATAATCTAAAGAATTAAAATTCCTAATTTTATTTTGTTCAGTATAATTGCGGAGTAACCAACCTGTGTGTATTTCAGCATTAGTCAATTTATACGTATTCTTAATGCGATTTATATCTTGTTCGCATGATTTCCATTTGCCTATAGGTATTGTAATACCCGCCAAGATATAGTGGGACGTATTGCCAGGAATCTGAGGTGTTCCTGATTCATCTATGTAGCATAAATACATTTGGAAGTGATTAGTAGAAATAAAAAAGCGACTGGAGATGGGGGTCATGCCCCCTCTTGGAGACGCCCAGCGACTCCTTCCAGACGCATTGATACTATACTAATAACGGAAGAATTTGGCAATAACAAAATAGTAAAATGCAAAAAAAGTAAAAAAAAAGTGAAAAAATTTGAAAAAAAATTCAAATTTTTACTAAACAATAAAAAAATTCTACTCATATTTTACAAGACTATAAAATTCTTGACAAGACGGTCTTATGCGACATAATCCTCCCCATGGATCCCATCCCCACCATCACCCCCGAAAGAAAATCAAAAGGAAAATACGAACATTCAGCCCCCTTTGTGGTGTTTATCGATCGTGATAACATGACGTTAGAATTCAGGGACCAGGTGAGCTTTGAGATTGCCGTCCGGCACCTGCAGAAGATAAGGTTAAAATTTTTTAGCCAGCAGTAATTTATTTTTTCAGTTGTTCTTTAATTTGCTCGAAAAACAGCTTTGCCACATCCGCAGGCGTTTTTCTACTGGCGACACTTATTATATTGACAATTGAATGTCTGCTATCACTAACTCCGCCACCTGAAAAATTTGCGGTAATAAGGACTGCCGCAGTTTCGATGTCTACCATACGCATCTGGGCGCTAAAAGCAACACTGCTCCTGCCGGAATATTTAAGGACCACGATCGCATTTGTGCCGAGTATCTTACCCGCTTCAATAGCATTGTCCGATGATACGATGCCACTTTGTGAGAATTGATGTTCGGCCAGGATTTTGTTGATATGATTCCGGTCTATGACGTTAAACCCGAGGCGCATAAATTCAGCTTCAACAGAGGAAAAGAAGGCAGATACATCGCCCTGATCCGCCTGGTTATATTTGCTTTTCTCCTCCTCGAAAAACACGGCGATTTTGTTATGCTTTTCTATGGATAATTTCGGGCTGACAATTATGGTAATATCCGCAGCGAAAACGGGGATAGAAATAAGGCAAAATATAAATAGCTTTTTCATTGGTAAGCCTCCCGCAATATTGGGGTTATTTCTATAATAAGAATAAGCCCGGGTCTCTCATAGCTCTGTATTTAATCGATTGATGATACATTTTTCCACACTGTCAATATTTAATTTTTTTATATTCGGGAGCTTCCCCTAATCACTTCGACCTCCCCCCCAGTACCGGGAGGATGTGCTTTATCCATAATTGGCTTGATTCGATGCAATGCCGCGGTGAAAGACGCCTGCCGCTGGCGCGTTTGCTTATGGCCCAACGCGACTCCCAGGCGAAAAAATCAGGTCCGGCAAAATCAAACAGGGTCACCTGGTTGCCATCAATGCCGGTATAAATGCCTTCTGATTTCTGTTCTTCAATCTTCTTTAGGATAGATTCGCGCTCTGTTTTCTTGATCTGTTCGATCGCCCAGGTCTCGGCCGCTTTCTCAGAAGTGCATCCGGTAGACTTTCCGTGGGACCTTGTGCCGTCAGGAAGACGGAATTGGCAATAATAAACGGTCTTTCCTTTTAGTTTACGCGGGTAGAGGGTGAATTGCTTCGGCATTTAAAACCTCCTCGCAAAATTTTGCTACATTTTAGGATGTTTCAAGCGCCGTTTGTCAACAGTCTTTTTCCATAACTCCTAACTGGATCAGGACTTATCTTTGGGTTGCCCGGGGCTCGAACCCGGGACCTACTGATTAAGAGTCAGTTGCTCTACCAGCTGAGCTAGCAACCCCTTTATCCTGAGGGACAAGTATCCGGACCTTGGTTTGCGCGGCCGGAACCCGCCGTCCTGCCGCTGAACGATCCCTCAAGATTTGGATATTTATATAAATAAAAAACACCTGCTAAAAAAATCAATTAAAATAATTAATAGAGTTAGAAGTTGACAAAACCGTATATTCGTGTTACATTGCAGTACGAGAGGTTCTCCATGAATCAAACATTAACGATACGAATTCCTGACGAATTAAAAAAGGAATTGGAAGAGATAAGCAAAATTGAACAAAAACCGGTCAGTGATCTTGTCCGTGATTCGTTGAGGAGATATGTCGCCCTTCGGCGGTTTCGTCAGCTCCGCAATATGGTTCTCCCCTTTGCAGAAGCCCAGGGAATTCTTACCGATGAAGATGTTTTTAAGCTTATTTCATGAAAATAGTGCTCGATAGCAACATTATCGTCGCAGCTTATGCGGGTCGAGGACTTTGCAATTCCTTATTTGAGTTATGCATTGATAGATATTCCATCATTATCAGTGATTTTATTTTAACCGAAGTTAATCGGACGTTACACAATAAATTAAAAATGCCGCAACAAAATGTTCAAATTATCATTGATTATTTAAAAGAATTTTGCATTTTATCAACGTATACCGGATTAACCGAAAAAATTTGCCGTGATAAAAATGATAATGATATTATTGCGCTGGCTGTCGGTAACAATGTTGATTATTTGATAACCGGCGATAACGATCTGTTGGTTTTAAAAAAATATAAAAAGCTTAAAATTATTTCTCCAAGAGATTTCTGGCTGATAGCCAAAGGCGGTAATTAGCCGGGGATTGCTCAGTTTCAATTGAATAATAATCTTCCCCTTTATGGTATGAGAAAGTCTATTTTAGTATTTACAATAATATTTCCCTTTTCTTTAAGAAGAAAAATAGTATTCAAGTCAGAGCTCATATAATCACCGCTGAGGTGCTTTTTATCGCTGTTTATATCGATATATGAATACAAATAGTATTTACCGGGATGAACATTATTAAAAGTATAGCTCTTTGTATTTATGGGAAGATATGCATATTTTGAAATATATTTTAAATTTTCTTTTTTGTACTTAAGCCCTTCAAAAAGAGATTCGGTAGTTAATAAGAGGAATAACTCATGATTATTTTTGACTTTTATATCATCATCAACAATAATATTTACCGTAACATTTCCTACATACGGCTGCGTCGCCGAACTATACGGATCATTCTCGAATGAAAAGTAAATGCTTTCGGACATGTTTTTAAAAACATTGGAAAAATCTTTTATCATGACCGGCCGTGGAAATTTGAAATGTGATACGGCCCCGGAAGCGGATTTACGATCCCCCAGCTTTGCCTTCCACCTTGAATGCAGTTGCAGCGGATAAACTTTATTAAATTTACTGGTGTAGACTTCCATTATGAATTCATCGTCTTTAAAAAAGAATTCCGTGTATGCCCGTTTTGCGCCTGTTTGAAAATCGGAAAATCTATAGTATCCTTCCGATTCCCTGACCGTATCGACAGCTTCATACGTTACGCAGCCTTTATTTTGAAAAACGCCCTCTGTACGCATTGCGACTTTTAATCGATTATTATGCTTTACTATAAACAAACTGATGTAATTTAAGGTATCCTTGTCAAGCGTGGAATATTGCGATACTTGCCCGGGCGATACAGGCCGAAAATCCACATACCATTTATCAAAACTCCCTGCCGGCGTGGCAGAGGATACGGGCCCGTTCCATAATCCGGAAATCCTGCTTAAAATTCCAAAGCCAAAAATATTTTTGCTTTCATTATTCGGATTATCAGCAGGGGATACTTTTTCATTCTGCTTATTTATCTTCTCGGCGCTAATGCCGGGCATAAATAACAGTAAACCGACCGGTAATAATAAAAGAATTATTCTTTTAAGAAGCATGATCCTCCTCCTCTGGTCGCGTCCATCTGAGTGCGTAAAATGATGTAGAAAAAGTATCGTATACCTGCCAGGGCTGAAATTGTCAAGAAACAACAGGGCAGGAGGCGATACAATGCTTTTAACACGGGATACCATAGCGGATACTGATGGCAATCAAAAAACAGGATCATTCAGCAATTCAGAATATAATAATTGACATTTTGCTTTTGGGGATATATTTATGAAGCAAGGTTTATATATAGCTTGTTATAGACAATGCCGCGCGAGCTTAACGGGGGGCTCAGCGAGCCCTCCAGCGGTCGCTCAAATTTATTTTCTTGGCAAAACAAACCAAATGTAAAAAATTTGAAGTTCAACATTTTAAATGAGTTCAAAAATTTAGGAGGTGTATGAAATGAAATCAAAATTATTCTTCGTGTCACGCTGATCATGGAATGACCGGAAAAATTATTATTGAATGATTTCTGGTGCACTCTTAAATAAAAAATAAGGAAGAATAAATGAATATACATATTAAAAATAATGTTTACTGGGTAGGGAAAATCGATTGGGAATTACGCAAATTTCACGGGGATGAATACTCAACCCATAAGGGGTCAACATATAATTCCTATCTTATAAAAGAAGAAAAAAGCGTTCTCATCGATACCGTGTGGAAACCTTTTGCAAAGGAATTTGTTGATAATCTGAGAAATGAAATTGATCTTAAAAAAATCGACTGTATCATTGCAAATCACGCGGAAGTTGACCATAGCGGCGCCCTGCCTGAATTGATGAGTCATATACCGAACATCCCTATTTATTGTACTGCTAATGGAGTTAAATCTTTGCGGGGTCATTATCATAAAGATTGGGATTTCAGGGTAGTGAAGACAGGAGATAAGCTTAATTTGGGCTCTAAAGAATTGATTTTTATCGAAGCGCCGATGTTACATTGGCCGGACAACATGATGTGTTATTTGACTGCAGAAAATATTCTGTTCAGCAATGATGCATTCGGTCAACATTATGCCTCTGAATACCTGTTCAATGATCTGGTGGATCAGAATGAACTGTTTATCGAGTGCATGAAATATTATGCTAATATACTGACTCCCTTCAGCTCTCTGGTGCTGAAAAAGATAAATGAAGTGCTGTCATTTAATCTTCCTGTTGATCATATTTGCACGAGCCACGGCGTCATCTGGCGAAAAGATCCAACTCAAATTGTGAATAAATATCTTGAATGGGCTGATAATTATAAGGAAAATCAGATTACAATAGTTTATGATACCATGTGGGAAAGCACTCGCCAAATGGCTGAATATATAGCTCACGGCATACGACAGGCTGATGATACGATTAATGTTAAATTATACAATCTGTCGAAGAGCGATAAGAATGATGTCATTCTCGATATTTTCAAATCTAACGGAATACTTATCGGATCACCGACTATTAATAAAGGCATCCTTACTTCTATAGCAGGATTTATCGAAGAGATGAGAGGCCTGAATTTTAAAAATAAAAAGGCTTCTTCCTTCGGCAGTTATGGATGGAGCGGAGAGTCGGTAAAGATGCTGAATGAATCTCTCCGGCACGCCGGATTTGTTGTTATAGGGGAAGGAATAAGAGTTTTATGGAATCCCGACCATGATGCCATATCTGAATGTATCGAATTCGGCAAAAATTTTGTATCAAATATAAATTAGCTCCCGTTTACCACGACATCCTGCACTCATTGAACAGGCGCACCAGGTCGTCCCGCGAAAGCTCCGCGGTTTCGTTGTAGAACGCCGACGAGCGCTGCATCTTCCACCGGCTCTGCGGCGCATTCACATTGTAATATACTGATGGAAAGATAGAGACCCCGAGCCGCTTGAGAAATTCGATAGTATCCCGCACCTCGTCCCGCGTCTGGCCCGGCAGGCCGAGGATAAAATAAGCCCGCACATTCATTCCGAGGCTTTGTCCGGCGCGGGCGATGCGGGCGAATTGTGCCGAATCAAAGGGCCGGGCGTGCTTTTCCTGAAGCTCCGGGGAGCGGCTCATCAGGGATATGTTGAGCTCGCGGAATCCGGCCCGGCGCATGAGTTTCACGATGCCTTCGCCGATCTCTTCCAGGGACACGCCGTTCATGGCGGTGAGGTCGAGCCTCGTCCCGGCTTGTCGCTGATACGCGGCGAGCCCCTCAAGCAAGGCTGCGGCGCGGCTCTCAGAGGCGAAGATGTTGTCGTCTTCGAAGTTGATCATGGTTACGCCGAGGCTCTCCACACACTCCCTGATCTCCGCAAGCACAGAGTCCACGCTCCGCTCCCTGCGCTCAGGGCCCCAGATGACGCGGCTTGTGCAGAAGGTGCACCGGTTCGGGCATCCGCGGGATGTTATGATTGACGCCGCCCTGGTACGGTAAGCCTTAAAGTCCCTCGGCGCGAGGAATCTTCTGGCCGGATGGGGGAGCCGGTCGATGTCGGCTACGACGCGCCTTTCGTTACGCACGATCCGGCGGCCGTCTCGCCTGATGAGATTCTGCACCTGCGAAAGATCAGCGTCCGCTTCGAGGCAGCGCAGGAGCGCGACCGCGCCTTCTTCCCCCTCGCCCTGTATCACGAAATCGGCGCAATCGCGCAGATAATACTCGGGATATAGAGACGCGTGATAGCCGCCGACGACTATAAAGGCTTCCGGCCTCTCCTCCCTGACCATGGCGATGACGCGGTCGGTCTCCTGGTAATAGGGGGTGAACAGGGACGGGATAAAGAAGATGTCCGCGTCCGAGCGTTTTATTCTTTGTCCGATCTCAGCGAAGCTCAACCCGAAATGGGAGTAGTGCCTGAAGGGGAACGAGAGGGCGGGATCGCTGCTTTTCATGTATTTAACCAGATATGAGAATTCTTCCGGCAGGGGGATGGCATGTTTTTTCAGGGAATGGCTGTTTATGAAGGACACCTCGAATCCGGCCGATTCAAGCGAGGACATGATATAGAGAAGCCCGAGCGGCTGGCGCCGTATCGACGTGTAATAGAAATCCTGTATGGGAGGGTTGATGAAGCAGGCTTTCATGGCCGAATGAAAAATGATGGACGTGATTTTTACAAGCACTATAACTAACATGAATAATATACTGGCGCGGAGCAAGAACCCGGATCGCATCGCCAATTCCTATGTCCTCGATGCCGGAGCGCGGGGCTTCCTCAGTTTCGGCGAATCGGGAGGATAGCTGAAATTATCGACTATTTTGAAAATTCGATGTATATTAATGGAGCATCGATCCTTTTCGATATGCTACGCTCAAGAGGCGCCTGAGATTACATAATCATCATTTGTATTTGACAGCGGTTCGAGCTGGTGGTTTATTGTTTGCGGCAGTGACGAGGAGAAGCGGTATGTGGGATTATACTGATAAGGTCAAAGAATTATACATGCACCCGAAGAATGTGGGTAAGATCGACGACGCCAATGCGGTCGCCGAGGTAGGGAGCATTGTGTGCGGCGACGCCCTCAAGCTTTATCTCAAGATAGACGAGAAGGGCGTCATACGGGACGCCAAATTCGAGACCTTCGGCTGCGGCAGCGCCATAGCGTCGTCCTCCGCATTGACCGAGATGATCATCGGCACGACCGTTGAGGAGGCCGGGAAGATCACCAACAAGGATATCGCCCGGTACCTGGGAGGGCTTCCGGAGGAGAAGATGCACTGCTCGGTCATGGGCAACGAGGCCCTGGAGAAGGCCATCGCCATGTGGCGCGGCGAGACCACGGGCGATCATGTCGACATCGAGGGCGAGATCATCTGCCACTGTTTCGGCGTGACCGAGAACCTTATCCGCAAGGCGATACGCGACAACAACCTCAAAACCGTTGAGGACGTCACCAACTATACCAAGGCGGGCGGCGCCTGCGGCTCCTGCATTCCGAAGATAGAGGACATTCTGCATGAGATGGCCGGGCTGGTCCGTGAAGCGGAGGCGGGGAGATCCGGGGAAAAGCAGCTCACGAATATCAAGAGGATGAAGCTGGTACAGGAGACCATCGGGAACGTCATCAAGCCGATGCTTCAGAATGACGGCGGCGATATTGAGCTCGTTGATATCGACGGCAAGAATGTTTTCGTGGCCCTGCGCGGAAGCTGCGTGAGCTGCCTGGCTGCGGGGGTGACCTTGAAGAACCTCGTCGAGGCGAAGCTGCGCGAATTCGTTGAGGAGGACATCGTCGTTTATGAAGCGAAATAATAAACAATCGGTCTATTTGGACAATAATGCGACGACCATGGCGGCGCCGGAGGTGTTCGACGCCATGGCCCCGTTTTTGAGGGGCAGATACGGCAATCCCTCCAGCATGCACGGGTTCGGGGGGTCCGTGGCCAAGGACGTGGCGGGTGCGCGCATGAGTGTGGCAGAGCTGGTCGGCGCTGTCAACGACTTTGAGATCGTCTTCACCGGGACCGGCACCGAGAGCGACAACCTGGCCATACTCGGCACGCTTGAATACTACAAGGACAGGCGGCATATCATCACCTCGCGGGTCGAGCATCCGGCCGTGCTTTCCCTGTGCAAGAAGCTCGAGAAGGACGGATACCGCGTAACGTATGTTCCGGTCGACGGCGCAGGGAGCCTGGACCTGGAATTCCTCAAGGGATCGATCGACGACAATACCGCGATCGTCTCCATCATGTACGCCAATAACGAGACCGGCGTCATATTCCCGGTGGAAGAGATCGGCGCGCTGGTGAAGCAGCGGGGCATTACGTTCCACGTGGACGCGGTACAGGCGGCAGGCAAGATACCCATCGACGTGAACAAGATCCGGTGCGATCTTCTTACCGTATCCGGCCACAAGTTCCACGCACCCAAGGGGATCGGGGCCCTCTATGTCCGCAGGGGGACCAGGATCCGACCGATCCTTATCGGCGGTCACCAGGAAAAGGGGCGGCGTCCCGGCACGGAGAATGTTCCCGGCATCATCGGCATCGGCAAGGCTGCAGAGCTTGCGCTCGAGCACCTCGGCGAGTATGCCGCCAGGGTGAAACGGCTTCGCGACCGGCTGGAGCAGGGGATCCTCGGAAAATTCAGCAATGCGCGCCTGAACGGGGATAAGGAAAAACGGGTGCCCAACACGAGCAATATCGGATTCGAATTCATCGAGGGGGAGGCGATCCTTTTGTATCTCGACGAGCAGGGGATCGCGGCCTCGTCCGGGTCCGCGTGCTCTTCAGGGTCGCTTGAGCCCTCGCACGTGCTCAGGGCCATGGGCGTGCCCTTTACTTCAGCCCACGGCTCAACCCGATTCAGCCTGAGCCGCTATACCACGGAGGAAGAGATCGATTACGTGCTTTCGGTCATCCCCGGCGTGGTCGGGCGCCTTCTAGAAATATCGCCCTACTGGGATAATGCCAAGAAGGAGCCGGTTCCGATAAATTTATAGATATGTACGTCGCCTTTTTCGATCTTGACCACACGATCCTGAGCACCTCAAGCGGCCGGATCATCGTGAGGAGCCTGTACCATCACGGAATCATTAGCCGGAAGCAGATCCGCAGGGCTCTTTTTCTTTCTTTTATATACCGTACCGGCCTTCTGCCTGCCGAGGCGGCGGTTGCCCGATGGACAAAATGGTTCAAGGGGATAAGCTATAAAATCATCGAGGCTTATTCGGCAGAATGGCTGAAAGAGCTCAAGCCCCTCATCCGTGAAGGCGCGCGCCGGGAGATAGAGCTCCACCGGAGCAACGGCGGCAGCACCGTGATACTCTCGGCTTCGCCCGCCTTTATCTGCGATCCGATAAAAAATTTCCTCATGATGGACGACGTCATCTGCACCGAGCTCGAGATCATGGACGGCAGGCTGTCAGGCAGGCTGAAGGGACGGTACTGCTACGGCAAGGAGAAGCTTGTGCGCGCCGAGCGCTACTGCCGGGAGGGCGGGCACCGCATGGCGGAGGCGTATTATTACGCGGATTCGATCAATGATCTCCCGGTTCTTGAGTCGGTCGGCAATCCGGTGTGCGTATCGCCGGATGACCGCCTGGCAAGGGCTGCGCGGTCAAGGGGCTGGAAGATCGAGACGTGGGCATAAAAATCAAATAATACACGACGGTAATTTTTCCGATAAATAATACGGATAGGCGAGCATAAGGACGATCCCCATGCTGCGGAAAAATACCATAATACATATCATCGATTCCTGCGACAGGATTCTCTTTGACCGGGAAGACGCGAATATCATTCATTTCATGCTGGCAGACGCCTCGGAAAGGCAGGCCAACCGGTGTTATCGGGCCTACCTCAAAGAGATCGCCCGGCAGTGCGGAATTTTTTAAAGAGGAGATCCGTTATGGCTCCGCAAAAAAGGAAATCGCTGATCACCAGTGCCGAGGAGATTCTCGACAGCGTATCCGCATTCCAGAGGAGCAGGATAATCCTCACCGCTTTTGAGCTGAATATCTTTACGATGCTCGGGAGCGACTCCCTCCCCGCTGAAGAGATCGGCCGCAGGATCGGCGCTGCCCCCCGGTCCACGGAGCGGCTGCTCAACGCCCTGTGCAGCATGGGGCTTCTCAAGAAGCGGAAAGGCCTTTTTTCAAACACCGCGGTTTCGTCCCGGTTCATGGTAAAGGGCTCCGTGGAATATTTGTCGCGCATCGGGCATCTCCTCAACCTGTACCGCACCTGGGGAACCCTCACCGACGCGGTCAGGGCCGGCAGGTCCGTGACCGCGCGGGAATACGACGAGGCCTCGCTCGAGTACTTCATCGAGGCGATGCACCAGCGGGCACAGACGAGCGCGGCCGCGCTCGTTGCGCGCATTGATCTTAGCGGCGTTAAAAAGATCCTCGACGTGGGCGGCGGGTCGGGAGTCTATTCCATGGCGTTCGCCCGCGCCAAATCCGGACTCCAGGCCGTGGTCTTCGACATGCCTTCGGTGATAAAGCTCACCAAAAAATATATTGCGGGGAGCGGTTTGTCCGGCAGGGTGAAGACGGTTAAAGGCAACTATAACACCAAGGATTTCAGCAGGGGATACGACCTGGTGTTCATGTCCGCCATCATCCACATAAATTCTCCGGATGAAAACCAGGCGCTCATCAATAAAGCGTACGCATGCCTGAATCCGGGGGGGAGGATCGTCATCCAGGACCATATCATGGAGGAGGACCGGACCGCCCCGGCCCGCGGCACTTTTTTCAGCCTGAATATGCTCGTCAATACCCCGGCCGGGGACACTTACACGGAAAATGAGATGCGTACCTGGCTTGCGAATGCCGGATGCACGAATATCAAGAGAATCGCCACCGGCATGGATAACGACCTCATGGTCGGGAAGAGGGGCGCCTCTTCCGATTAAGCTATCAACGTTCTCCAGGTATTTTTCCCTTTTCTCGGGGAAAATGTGGCGCATCAACAAGAGCTTGGGGAGGCGCCTCTGACCCAGCTTATTGATCAGGGCTTATCCAACAATTTCGTTGCATGCTGTGACGAAATAATCACGGAAAACAATTGATAATAACTATAAGGTAAACTTTTCATCTTTTTTTAGAATAGAATTTACTTTTTTATCAAGAGACCATATTTTTGCATTTGAATTTTTAGCGGAAAGTAATATTACACAATCAATTAAGCCGATGCCCTTTGAAATCAATTTATTTTCTGAAGAAAATATTCCGGCTTTAATCCAAATATCCTCCCTCTCGCATTTTGGCAGATTTTCCCAATACGAAAATAGAATATCTTTTTCTCTTTTGTTCTTTGCTCCTTGAAGCAGTTCGCCGAATATACATTCGACAGCTAATATTTTTTGCTCTTCAAGAAGATTTTTAACAGTAGTCCGATATTCCGTGTTATTTTTAAAAAACTCTATCCAAATTGAAGTATCAATAACGATCATCTATTTCGATTTCTCTCTCTAACTTTATTAGCAGAAAAACCGTTTGAAAATTCAAATGACTTAGATGATATCTCATTATTCAGATCTTTAATTTTTTTTAAAGAAACCCATTCTTTTAAAGCTAGAATAAGAGATTCAGTTAGGTTTTTCCCGCCAGTATACTGCTTTACTTCATTGACAATTTTGTCCGGTATTAATGCTGTTACTTTCATACGATATAATATACGATATAATATCGTATATGTCAATAAATATTTTTATTTTTTAAGACGTTTTCATTGTGCTGGAGAGGCTTCATCCCCGGACTCCTCAAGCTGGTCCGGTAATGACTGCTCTATTACGTTTATTGTTTCTTTTTTGGCAAGGGTACGGCCAGTAGTCCATTTAATAAATTCGCGCAGAAGATACCGGTCATGGGCGATGCTGGAGACAGGGGCGTGGGTCACGCTGTATAGAAACTCAGAGCTTTACAACTGATCTTTTACTTTAGTAAAAAGATCCCTGCTGATAACATTGGACAATGCTCTCAGTATTTCTTCCTTTTTCAAACCCCGCGATATATCGTGCCGTACCGCTTTCACCAGTATGCTTATACAAGCTTTTTCATTCATGCCGACAACTCCTTTTTATAGGCAGTCATTAGTTATATCGTATAAAATAGTTTTTTCCTTGATGCTTTGTTTTTGCCCCTGCCAGGGGCCGGGGTTTAGAGTTTGTGCCCCAAGCAGGGCAAGGCGAGTGACCCGGAGGCCGGAATTTTTACTTCCCCAAATCCTCCTCTATCGCCGCGAACTGCTCAAGAGCAGCCTCCAGATCTTCAACGATCTCGGCTGCTATGACCGCCGGGTCCGGCAGGTTGGCCGAGTCCTCCAGCGAATCATCCTTGAGCCAGAATATGTCCAGGTTCGCTTTATCACGCTTCATGAGCTCATCGTAGCTAAATCTTTTGAACCGCCCGGCTTCCCTCCTCTCGTGCTGGTTTTCTGCATGAAAGCAGGCAACAAAATCATCCAGGTCGTTCCGCTTTAAAGGGTTTTCTTTGAGTGTGAAGTGTATATTGGTGCGCAGGTCATATATCCAGAGCTCCTTTGTCCATGGAACTTCGCTCGCAGGCTTACGGTCAAAAAAGAGCACGTTGGCCTAACGCCCTGAGCGTAAAAGACACCTGTCGGCAGCCTGAGTAAGGTATGCACGTCAGCCTCATGCAGCAGCTTGCGACGGACGGTTTCGCCTGCCCCGCCCTCAAAGAGCACGTTGTCAGGTACAACGATTGCTGCGCGGCCGTGCTGTTTCAGCATGGTGTACACGTGCTGTACGAAATTAAGCTGCTTGTTGCTCGTGGTTGCCCAGAAGTCCTCGCGGTGTATGGTCAGGCTTTCTTTTTGCGTCTGGCCATTGCCATTTACTATGGTGACGCTGCTCTTTTTCCCAAAGGGAGGATTGGCGAGCACCATGTCATAAAAAACGCCGCCATGGCCCGCCAGCGAGTCCCGCACCTGAATGGGCACATCATCAGAGGCCTCCTCGCCGATGCCATGGAGCACCAGGTTCATGCAGCAGAGCCGCGCAACGCCGTCCACCAGTTCCGCTCCATAGATGGTGCCGCTCTTAAGCCGACGCTTCTGCTCCTTGTCGAGCTCGTAGTGAGCTGCTATATAATCGTGGGCAGCGAGAAGAAAACCGCCGGTTCCGCAGGCAGGGTCGCATAAAGTAATGCCTGGCTCGGGCCGCATTACGTCAACCAGGGCGGCAATGAGAGAACGCGGTGTAAAGTACTGGCCCGCGCCGCCCTTCACGTCCTCCGCGTTTTTCTGAAGCAGGCCTTCGTATGCGTCTCCCTTCACGTCAGCGGACATGGACGACCACTCCTCCTGGCCGATGAGGTCAGCAATGAGGCGGCGGAGCTTTGCCGGGTACTGGATATTGTTCTGCGCCTTGCGGAAGATGAGGCCGAGCATCCCCTTTTCTTTACCCAGCTCTTCCAGCAGGTGGCGGTAATGCGCCTCAAGTTCATCTCCGTCAAGCTTCATCAGGCTTTCCCAATCAAAGCCTTTGGGTATGAGGGGCTTTTTGACCTCACCCCCCTGCCCCCCTCTCCCCATCGGAGAGCTGATCTTTACCCATAACCTGCCGTACTGGACACGGGTATTTTTTCCTTTATAAAAGAGACCATTACTTT
>MIBJ01000081.1 GCA_001829495.1 Spirochaetes bacterium RBG_16_49_21
TTTGAGCCTTGCTTGTTTGGAGCTCAAGTGGTCCATCAGAAATTGCAGTAAATTATTCTGTAAATCGTTGAGATTTGTTTCTTTGAACGGATTTAACTTCATGATTTGCTAAAGATTTTTGCAACTATTCATTAAATTTCATAATTTAAACATTCAATGCGATAATGTAACCATAACTCCCCCGCCGCCGTAGGCGGCGGGGGAGTTATTAATCATTATTTTCGCAATGTTATGTTTTATTAAACATGTGAACAATTACAAATTTTTGGTGATATCGTATAACAGATACAAAAACCGTTAATTATAACCTATTGGGGAAATCAGGTCAAATTAATTTTATTTTTTATTATGCAAAAATATATATTTATATGCTTCCTCCGCTGCCTCCGGCGGCGGAGGAAGCAGGTGATTGATATTTTTGCTTTAAAATAACTTTTAGGAATTAACTCGGATGTTATATATCTGTTATTATCGGCAAATTTATGTCAAGTTTTTCTCATTTTAGCTAATTTTGGCTTTAAATAGTCATTATTAGAATCCGAAAGACATCATTATGAGCAGATCAATGGTTATTGGTTTAATTTTCATACTGTTTCGATTTAATTCCAGATTAGCGGTAGGAGACGGCTGTTGTAATCTCTCTTCTTCATTGGATTGGGTAGTATATGCCAGTGAGGTTCCTACGGTCAGGATGTGGCGCTTGCCTAACAGAAAGTCAACTCCCATAGTACCGTAAACTGTCATAACCCTGTTATAGATCCGATTGATCTCAGTCACGGTCAACAGCTGCCATAACCATTTACCGTGGGTGCGGGCATGAGCGTCGGTATAGCCGAGTCCTCCTCCAATGGAGAGAACCGCATTTCGCAAAACGAAAAATTCGAACCCTCCCCGCAATGAAACGAACGGATTGCTTGAGATTTTATTTTCTAATTGCAGCCTGCTGCTTTTGATATAAAAGAAAGAATCTTTTAAAGGCACCAGGTATTGATTCTGATAGGTGACCGGGAAGGTTATTTCAAGCTCAAGCCCGATTCCTATTATTTCAACCGGCCTGGTATAAGCGCCGGCTATTATCCCGGGACCGGCGGTGTATAAAAATGAGAAAGGGAGCTCTCCTTTTGCTTTGAAATTGATCTGTGAGAAGAAGGAGCTTAATACATAATTTTCTTTTTCCTTGATGTCTTTTTCCCAGGCCAGCCTTCCGACCGTAAGCATGAGCCCTATTTCCGTATTCTCTATTTTCCCGAGGTAGCCTATGCCGGGGGTTGCAATGATCTGTTCCTGGATTGTTTTCTCGGAATTGGAAAACAGGACGGGGAAGAATGATAATTGAAGAGATCTGGTTTTACTGGACTGCGTGTTTTTGTAGTAGACCGTGCTGATTTGAATTCCGAATGAGTTATCAGCGTCTAAGGCTATGCCGGCTGAAATAGTGAAAGCGGTCACCAGCAAAGCTCTCGTTGACGGGCCTTTACCGAGCGTATCAAATCCGTTTGTTTGGAAATATGATTGCTGACTCACCTTCGTATATTCATAGTTCGCGTAAACATCAAAGCCCAGGGCGAATGTGTCCATATTGTTGATGTATGAAAATCTTGAAATCCCTGAATCGAAGCTGCCGATGGTAACGCGGGACACTGAGTTTGAACTCCGACTATAATTTTTAATAGATAGGGAGGTCTGGTAGTCGAGCAATAATCCGATTGTATCGTTCTGCTTTTGCCGCACGAGGAGCGCCGGGTTCCGGGCCGCATCCGAGGCGCCGTACGGATGAACCGAGAATATCCGGCCCATGAGCAGGGAGCTTGCAAAAGATTCGCTGGGAAAGAAGGATAGTAATGATGCAGCCAGATATGTCCATACAATTTTTTGCATTAAGAACCTCTGGCTTGTGATGGGGGTAATATCACCTGCGTTTTATAATGATTTAACTTCAGTAATTTCTTATCTGTAAATGAGCATATCAACATGTTTATAATTATGAGATAAGCCGTGTGGAAGCGCCTGCGGCGCCCCCCATACGGCTTATCTCATGTATTTTTAATTATATTTTACATCGGGCTAAATGATTACTGAGTATATTATTATCTTTTCCGTGTCAATTAATTTAAAAAATCATGATAGTTGGGGCGTTGTATAATTACGGGACGTCATCGTGGATATGTTCAAACTTTCTTGACAATGCTATGCTGTACTTTAAAATAATCCGAAAAATAAACGGCAGTTGTTTCGTTAGACACTCGAATTAAACAAATAATATAAGCCGTGGGGTGTGGCGCACATGATTGTCTTAAGCAAGAAGTATATTTTTGTTCTTATTCTTTTAGTATATGCTGCATTATTTTTTATTATCCCTCAAACGGAATATCTTCCCGCTGATCCGGGGATAAAAATCCTCCAAGTGAAGGATTTTATTAAAAAGAATTACCGGTCTTTTGCAGCCGTATATAATGGTGAAAAAATAGATCCGGAAAGGGTGTTCTTCCCCGTCAAATCTCCAATGGCTTATAAAATTAATAATGAGATTTATACAGGTTAAGGTGAAAGATAAATATATCTATGATGGCAAATACAGGAAAATAATAGTAGAAAATATTAAAGTTATTTATTAAGCCAATGAAGCTCCTGATTAAGAATTTTTATGTATTTTTCAAATATGGTGTTGTTGGGATTACCGGAACAATAATTGACGTCGGAACGTTGTATGTATTTGTTGATTTTATTCATATTCCGGTGTTGATCGCAACGGCGATGTCGTTTGTTCTTGCCGTTATCAACAATTTTGTTCTCAATAAATATTGGACGTTCCAAAATAAAAGCAGTAATATAAAGAAGCAATTTATAAAATTTTTCATTGTCTCTATCATCGGCCTTTTTTTGACCGAGATATGCATGGCTTTATTTGTATATGTATTGGCCATCTGGTATCTGGCATCAAAACTTTTGACTTCTGCAATCGTAATGTTATGGAACTTTTTAGGGAATAAATATTGGACATTCAAGGACAAATTTATAAAACCCCTGTATCTTCAGAACTATTCATATGATTTTTCCATCATTATTCCGGCTTATAATGAGGAGAAAAGAATTGAGAAAACCCTCAGGATTATTGATCAATATTTTCGGCAACAATCCATCGCCAGGGAAATCATTGTAGTTAATGACGGAAGCAGCGATAATACAAAAGCTGTCGTGGAAAAACTTTCAAAAGAAATAAACAATTTGACCATGATTCATTATGAAATGAATAGAGGAAAAGGTTATGCGGTAAAACAAGGCGTGGAGCAGTGCACGGGGAAATATGTTCTTTTCACCGATGCTGATAATTCCACACCTATTCAAGAATGTGATAAAATATTTCCATTGCTGAAAAATAATGAGGTTGTAATTGGATCAAGATACATAACCGACAGCAACATAGAAATAAAACAGCCCGCATATCGCATACTATTGGGAAGGGTAGGAAACGCGCTGATCCAGTTTTTTCTTATAGACGGCATAAGAGATACGCAATGTGGGTTCAAGGCTTTTCAGCATAATGCTGCAAAAGAAATCTTCTCCCGGATGAAGATCAATAGGTGGGGGTTTGATATGGAGCTATTAGCAATCGCTAAATTGTTGGGATATTCGATTAAAGAAATTCCGGTAAGCTGGTACAATTCTGCTGATAGCAGAGTCCGTCCTTTGAGAGATGCGTTTAATACATTGAAAGAATTGATCATTATCAAACTCAATTTATGGGCAGGCCGATACAACCGGTAGACGTCGCTCCGCTGCCCGATTAAGAAGTCCCGGGACTTTTTCAACATCAGGCAATTAGTTATTGACACCGGTTGTATTGTCGGAAAATATTTATGTGTTCATTTTATCTAATTGTTGAAAATTCAAGGTGATACGTCGGGAGGAGTTACGGTGAGCTTCTGGGAACAATATGGTCAGGGAATAATAGGGATTTTTATTATCTTACTCGTAGCCGCCGCACTGTTTGTCGGTTATAAAATTCTCAAAAAGAGGATGCAGAAAAAACTGGATGACCAACAAACGCTCGTGAATCAGCATAAAGTACCTGCCTCTATTCTTGTGCTTGAGAAAAAGAAAGATAAAATATCCAAGGCAAACATACCGCGATCCGTCATCGAACAGATACCAAAAATTTATAAAATTAAAAAGGTGCCTATCGTAAAGGCAAAGATCGGCCCTCAGGTAATGGATCTTTTATGCGATGAGGATGTATTCGAAAAGCTGCCGGTGCACAAGACGGTCCGCGTGGAGCTGGCCGGCATCTTTATAGCCGGCATCAAGCAGGGGAAAAATTAGATCGTGGATGATTATATCATCATCTACTGTACCGTACCGTCCGATGAGGTTGCGGAGCGGATCGCCGAGGACCTTGTCCATGGTAAATGCGCTGCGTGCGTTAATATCATACCCGGCATTACGTCTGTATACACGTGGAAGGGTTCCGTATGCCGGGAAAATGAATTGCTCCTCGTAATAAAAACCAGGGAATCGCTGTATGCCGCCGTACGCGACCGGATCATGGCGTTTCACCCGTATGAAGTGCCCGAAATTGTGTCGCTCAATATTGCCGATGGGAATCAGGCATATCTGCAATGGATTACTGACACTACTAATCCAGAATAAATCCAGAGATTATGTTTACATTATCTTATTAAATGTTCAAATTATAAAATTTGCTGAATAGATCTTGTTTTGCGAAACTGTAGTCTCGCGCTCGGGTAAGCCCACTTCGACAGGCTCAGTGCAACGCCTGCGGGGCGCCGCATTGAGCTTGCCGAAATGGCTTTGGGGCTGCGCCCCTTAACCCCGTTATAAAATATTTAATTTTGCAGCAAGTCTAATAATTAATATTGATTTCATCCTCCAAATTAATTATATTATAAGGCGGCTATTAATGAATAGAATAACTAACAGCATTGCTACAAACAGGTTTGTTAGGCTTATTGAAGAGAACCATCAGGAAATTATCGAACATTTTATGAATGATGTGCTCCGCAATAAGAAAACGGTCGCGTATAGGAAGCTCGATCCGCAGGATGTATATGAAATAGGGAGCCGGGTTTATCGGGAGATGTCAAAATGGGTGGCAAAGGATCTGCCCAAAGAAGAAGTGAAGGAATATTATCAGAAACTGGGAAAAATCAGACTCCATGAGGGCATTCCTGCCTCGCAGTTTTTTCAGGCATTGGTTCTTTTAAAACGTCACATGTGGCTGTTTTTAAAAAAACAATTGGAAAATGAAATGACGGATTACAAGCAGGCGATGGAAGTGAGCGATCGCGTTGTTTTATTTTTTGACAGAGCTGCATATTATATGCTCATTGGTTATGAAGAAGAAAGGGGAAAAAAATGGTAATTTTTTAGGGTTAATCCCCTAAAATTTATTCATTGCATAAAAATAAAAAATTTTTCTAAAAATTCTTGACAATATAAGGCAGAAAAATTTACTATCTCATTTCTGCAAGGATATATTCCAAATCCAATTTAAACGTTCCTTGATAAAAAAGGGATACTTAGAGCAGTTACCAAGGATTTGAAATAATTAAGCGTCCGGATGCCGGGCGAACTGATTGTTGAAAAATCTCCAATGTTGAAAAATATTTTGGGGATTTTTTTATCACTTGTGATAGTTCTTTGAAAACTGGGTAGTATTATTAAAATACTCTGTTGATTTCTTTTATGTTTGAAACAAAATATCTTTATGATAATTTTATCATGGAGAGTTCGATTCTGGCTCAGAACGAACGCTGGCGGCGCGTCTTAAACATGCAAGTCGTACGAGAATCCCGGTGCTTGCATTGGGAGGAGAGTGGCGAACGGGTGAGTAACACGTGGATAATCTGCCTCCAGGATTGGGATAACCGCTCGAAAGGGCGGCTAATACCGAATGAGATGGCAGCCACACAAGTGGCAGCCATTAAAGGTGGGGACCGCAAGGCCTACTGCCTGGAGATGAGTCCGCGGCCCATTAGCTCGTTGGTAGGGTAACGGCCTACCAAGGCAACGATGGGTAGCCGGCCTGAGAGGGTGATCGGCCACATTGGGACTGAGATACGGCCCAGACTCCTACGGGAGGCAGCAGTTAAGAATCTTGCGCAATGGGCGCAAGCCTGACGCAGCGACGCCGCGTGGACGATGAAGGCCTTCGGGTTGTAAAGTCCAGTAAGCAGGGAAGAATAAGTTCCGGATAATACCCGGAACGATGACGGTACCTGCCTAAAGCCCCGGCTAACTACGTGCCAGCAGCCGCGGTAATACGTATGGGGCGAGCGTTGTTCGGAATTATTGGGCGTAAAGGGCGTCTAGGCGGGGGATTAAGTTAGGTGTGAAATCCCTGGGCTCAACCCAGGAACTGCATCTAAAACTGGTTCTCTTGAGTTCGGGAGAGGAGAGCGGAATTCCCGGTGTAGCGGTGAAATGCGTAGATATCGGGAAGAACACCAGTGGCGAAGGCGGCTCTCTGGCCTAGAACTGACGCTGAAGCGCGAAAGCGTGGGGAGCGAACGGGATTAGATACCCCGGTAGTCCACGCCGTAAACGTTGTGTACTAGGTGTTAGTGACTTGATCACTAGTGCCGACGCTAACGCATTAAGTACACCGCCTGGGGAGTACGGCCGCAAGGCTTAAACTCAAAGAAATTGACGGGGGCCCGCACAAGCGGTGGAGCATGTGGTTTAATTCGATGATACGCGAAGAACCTTACCTGGGCTTGAACTGCATCTGACAGGTGTAGAGATACACCCTCCTTCGGGCAGGTGTAGAGGTGCTGCATGGTTGTCGTCAGCTCGTGTCGTGAGATGTTGGGTTAAGTCCCGCAACGAGCGCAACCCTTACCCCTTGTTGCTATCAGGTAATGCTGGGCACTCTAGGGGAACTGCCGGTGATAAACCGGAGGAAGGTGGGGATGACGTCAAATCATCACGGCCCTTATGTCCAGGGCTACACACGTGCTACAATGGCCGGTACAAAGAGCTGCAATGCCGCGAGGTGGAGCTAATCTCAAAAAACCGGTCTCAGTTCGGATTGCAGTCTGCAACTCGACTGCATGAAGTTGGAATCGCTAGTAATCGTAGATCAGCACGCTACGGTGAATACGTTCCCGGGCCTTGTACACACCGCCCGTCACACCACCCGAGTTAGCAGCACCCGAAGTGGCTGATCCAACCCGCAAGGGAAGAAGGTTACTAAGGTGAAGCTGGTGAGGGGGGTGAAGTCGTAACAAGGTAGCCGTATCGGAAGGTGCGGCTGGATCACCTCCTTTAAAAGGATAGATATATTGACAGAGTAACGTAATACTGCCCAGTTTTGAGAGAACTATCAATACCTATTTTTTCCTATAGGCCTGGACGGAGAATCAACTAGGGCCTGTAGCTCAGTTGGCTAGAGCGTGCGACTGATAATCGCAAGGTCGGTGGTTCGATCCCACTCAGGCCCACGGGATTAAATAGGGGGTGTAGCTCAGTTGGGAGAGCGACTGCCTTGCACGCAGTAGGTCATCGGTTCGAATCCGTTCACCTCCAGATAGCGTGGGGTTTAAACCCCACGCTAAAAAAGGGATCTTTTAAAACGGTTAAGCCAAATTTAAAAGAATTCAGGTTTAACAATTTCGTCGAGAGAACGAAAAAACGAGTGCCGAAAAATATGCTGTGACCAGCATATTAAAATAATATGGTCAAGCAAGTAAGGGCGTACGGTGGATGCCTTGGCACTGGTAGGCGATGAAGGTCGTGGCAAGCTGCGATAAGCCTCGGTGAGGAGCAAGCATCCTTTGACCCGGGGATTACCGAATCGGAGAACCGACTATGGGTGAACCCATAGTATCTGCAGCTGAATACATAGGCTGCAGAGGCTAACCAGGGGAATTGAAACATCTCAGTACCCTGAGGAAGAGAAAGCAAAAGCGATTCCCTGAGTAGCGGCGAGCGAAACGGGAACAGCCAAAACCGGTCTTTACGTTACAGCCCAGGAGCGCTGTAGGATCGGGGTAATAGGGTGTGGGCGGAACGTTTCCTGGAGCGTTCGGGAAGTTACAAAGTCTTGATTTAGTTGAATCCGCTGGAAAGAGAGCCACAGAGGGTGATAGCCCCGTAAGCGAAAAATCAAGGCCTTCCTGGTCCACATTCCTGAGTACCGCGGGACACGAGAAATCCTGTGGGAATTCACGAAGACCACTTCGTAAGGCTAAATACTCACCAGTGACCGATAGTGTACAAGTACCGTGAGGGAAAGGTGAAAAGAACCCCGTGAGGGGAGTGAAATAGAACCTGAAACCGTATGCTTACAAGGTGTGGAAGGGCTATGGCCCGGCTTGCCGGGAAAAGCCTGACCGCGTGCCTTTTGTAGAATGAGCCGGCGAGTTACTCTATATAGCGAGGTTAAGTGATCGTAATCACGGAGCCGGAGCGAAAGCGAGTCTGAACAGGGCGATTAGTTATATGGAGTAGACCCGAAACCGAGTGATCTATCCATGGTCAGGTTGAAGTACCGGTAAAACGGTATGGAGGACCGAACGGTTGTGTGTTGAAAAACGCTCCGATGAACTGTGGATAGGGGCGAAAGACCAAACAAACTCGGCAATAGCTGGTTCTCCTCGAAATATCTTTAGGGATAGCCTCGTGCGTTTTGTTGCGGAGGTAGGGCACTGACTGGGCTAGGGGGTCTACAAACTTACCAACCCCATTTAAACTTCGAATGCCGCAACTTGAGAGCACGGGAGTCAGACTACGGGGGCTAAGCTCCGTGGTCAAAAGGGAAACAGCCCAGACCAACAGCTAAGGTCCCGAAGTATATGCTAAGTGAGAAAGGAGGTGGAGTTGCTTAGACAGCCAGGATGTTGGCTTAGAAGCAGCAATCATTCAAAGAGTGCGTAACAGCTCACTGGTCGAGTGACTCCGCGCCAAAAATGATTGGGGCTAAGCATATCACCGAAGCTTTGGATCCCGTAAGGGGTGGTAGAGGAGCGTTCTATGCGGGCTGAAGGCCGACCGTGAGGACGGCTGGACTGCATGGAAGTGAGAATGCCGGCATGAGTAGCGATAAAACGAGTGAAAAACTCGTTCGCCGAAAGCCTAAGGTTTTCTGGGCAATGTTAATCAACTCAGAGTTAGTCGGCCCCTAAGGCGAGGCCGGAAGGCGTAGTCGATGGGAAGCAGGTTCATATTCCTGCACCACCTGGTGGAGGCTATCGTGAGGGGGTGACGTGGAAAGATATGGGCGCAGGGCGTTGGTTGTCCCTGCTCTTATGCGTAGGCTTGGAGTCCAGGAAAATCCGGACTCCTTTAAGCCGAGGCTGTAGGGGAGTGACCCGAAAGGGAAGCGAAGGTCCAAAATCTAAGCTACCAAGAAAAACCTCTAAACGCGAAACCAGGCGACCGTACCATAAACCGACACAGGTAGGCGCGGAGAGAATCCTAAGGCGCTCGTGAGAACCCTCGTTAAGGAACTCGGCAAAATGGTCCCGTAACTTCGGAAGAAGGGACGCCTCATTAGTGTAACACCCCCGCGGGTGAAGCATGAAGAGGCCGCAGAGAAACGGGTCAAGCGACTGTTTACCAAAAACACAGGACTCTGCTAAATCGTAAGATGATGTATAGGGTCTGACACCTGCCCGGTGCCGGAAGGTTAAGAGGAGGGGTTAGGCCCCTCTTGAAGGCGAGGTTGCGTAACCTCGCCTTCAAGAGGGGCCGAAGCTCTGAATTGAAGCCCCGGTAAACGGCGGCCGTAACTATGACGGTCCTAAGGTAGCGAAATTCCTTGTCGGGTAAGTTCCGACCTGCACGAATGGTGTAACGACTTGATCACTGTCTCAACGAGGGGCTCGGCGAAATTGTAATGTTCGTGAAGATGCGGACTACCTGCAGAAGGACGGAAAGACCCCGTGAACCTTTACTGTAGCCTGACACTGTAGTTTGGTGCAGTATGTGTAGGATAGGTGGGAGACTATGAGGCCGGGACGCTAGTTTCGGCGGAGTCAACCTTGAAATACCACCCTTATTGTATTGGGCTACTAACCGGCACCCATTAGCTGGGGCTGGAACACTGTCTGGTGGGCAGTTTGACTGGGGCGGTCGCCTCCTAAAGAGTAACGGAGGCGCCCAAAGGTTCCCTCAGCACGGCCGGAAATCGTGCGCAGAGTGCAAACGCATAAGGGAGCTTGACTGTGAGACTTACAAGTCGATCAGGTACGAAAGTAGGGGTTAGTGATCCGGTGGTCCCGTGTGGAAGGGCCATCGCTCAACGGATAAAAGGTACTCCGGGGATAACAGGCTTATAGTGCCCAAGAGTTCATATCGACGGCACTGTTTGGCACCTCGATGTCGGCTCTTCGCATCCTGGGGCTGGAGAAGGTCCCAAGGGTTCGGCTGTTCGCCGATTAAAGCGGAACGCGAGCTGGGTTCAGAACGTCGTGAGACAGTTCGGTCCCTATCCTCTGCAGGCGTTGGAAATTTGAGGAGATCTGTCCCTAGTACGAGAGGACCGGGATGGACGGACCTCTGGTGTACCAGCTGTCGTGCCAACGGCACCGCTGGGTAGCTATGTCCGGAATGGATAACCGCTGAAAGCATCTAAGCGGGAAGCCAACTCCAAGATGAGATTTCCCCTGGCCTTCGGGCCACTGAAGACTCCTCGAAGATTACGAGGTTGATAGGCTGGAGGTGTAAGCGCAGTAATGTGTTCAGCCGACCAGTACTAATCAGTCGTGAGGCTTGACCATATTATAGAAGGCCCCTGTTGTAGGGGACGGTCGCGACCGTCCCCTACAACAGGGGCCTTCTTTTTTTAATTTGATTTTGGTGATAAAAAGAGGTGACAAAATGCTTATTGTTTTATCATAATAAGGTTGTGTGGCCACTTTTGTATTCTGGAGAAAGACCATGACTAATCGAGAAGAACCTATCGAACGGTCGGGTGGAAGGAGGCTCAGGCTCTATGCTGAAGTGGGAAAATATTTTCTACCCGACGGGAGTTTTAATGAAGATGCTTTCCGGCAATCAGTGATAGAGGCGCTTGCAAATATCAAGAGCGAAAAAGGAGATGATTTTGAGACAACCGCCGGAGACTGGCTTTCCTCCTATCTCAAAGAGGTTATAGACTACTTGCGTGAAAAGGGATTGTCCGGCGCCTCCATGAAGATTTTCAAGGCAGCCATCGATGTATCGTGCGGATTCGGAATACAAAAGGTGTTTCTATCCACCGATTATTTAGGACAGATATTAAGCAGCGACGATTCCTCTCACGAGTTCAAGCAACCTAAAAGGTTTAGCAGCGATGAAAAGCGTTCAATGATATTCAAGGCTGCGCTGAAGGTTTTTTCCGAACACGGTTATCACAATGCAACGATTGATGAAATTGCAGATTATTCCGGGGTGGGCAAGGGGACCGTATATCGATATTTCAGCAGCAAGGAAGTCCTTATCAATCAACTTTTAATGGAGAAATTCCAGCTTATCGTCGACAGCATCTCAAACATCCATTCAACGGACAACGATATACTTCAGCAGATACGGAGATGGATAGAATTCTGGATAGAATTCATATCTGAAAATCATGAATTGTACCGGCTCATCCAGAGCGAGGCGATGATCCGGAGGGTGGAGGACAGGATCATGTTCTATGATTACCTTATATCCCATCTGCCCATGCTTAAGGAAAGGATAGTGTCCCTGAACAGGGAGAAAAGACTCAAAACAACGAATTTTTATACCGTATTCTACGGGGTTCTCGGATTCATAGACGGGGTTGTCCATAAATGGTTCCGCTGCGGAAGGGATTATGATCTGAAGGAAGAAATTCCCGTCATTCTTGAGGTTCTTTTTAATGGCTTTGTCGGGGAGAATACCACCAAGGAACATTTTTTCATCCCCCCGGAGGAAACTCCTGGCCCGTGAATTTGATGGGTTATCAGTGGGTGTAAATTTTATTTCTAAAATTGCTTGTTTTTTTATTACTGCTTTAATATATATGATTACTGACCGGAGTTAGTTCCCATTACCTGTCCTTGAGGGTTAATTCATGGATATTCAAATCAACGAGCAGGGGGATCATACGATTCTCAAGTTGAACGGCGATATTGATTACTTTAACGTCAGTGAGTTAAAGAATGCAATATTCAAGCTGATCAACAACAATACCCGGAGCATAATTCTGGATCTTAAGGATGTGGATTATATGGATTCTTCAGGCATCGGCTTGATTGTTACCGCCTATAAAGTAATGAACAACTACCAGGGCACGATCGGCCTCTTACACGTCCACGATGAAATTTTGGCGTTATTAAAACTGGCCACTGTTGATGTTATATTGAAGATCTATAACAATGAAGATGAATTGAAATAATGTAAACACCCCCGATCTTGACTGGGCCGGCCGCGACCTGCCCCTACAGGGCATCGATAATAAGGCATATTAATGAAAATAAAATATAAACTTATTCTTATGTTTATATTGATAATTCTTTTTGCTTCCCTGCCTCTTTCGGTGTTCATCCTCAACAAGCAGGAACAGGAAAAAATATCAGCCGCAACCCTTCAAGGGAATATTTACAGCACCATTCTCACCCGGACGGTCCTCAATATTATTCTGGCAAACGGCGGCGAGATTAAGCCGACTCAGATCGATATAAAGGAGATGCTGGGGGTTTTTAACACGCTGGCGAATTTTGGTTTGATATACGCCGACGCGATTCTTCTTTCATCAAAGAAGGAATATAACGGCGTTGTCCTCGCGGAATATTACGCCGGCCAGGCTGGAAAATATTTTCAGCATATCGGTAAAAGAATACCGCCCCCGGAGGTCCTTAAGCTTAAAAATCAGGATAGAATCCGAAAAATAGATCTGCCGGGCCTTCATGATGTTTGTTATGAATTCACGGCAGTCGGATCGCTTCCCGGCAAACCGCCGTTGTGCATAGCAAGGCTTATTTTTTCAGAGACGATAATTCTCGCCCCTATAAAAAAATTGCACAAGCTGATATTGATTGTCATGATAGCAGCCATTGTCGTTGTCGGCTTAGTAGGCCTTTATTTCAGCCGTTTTATATCAAAGCCTATTGAGGGGCTGATATCGGCGACGCGGAGGATTGAAGGAGGGGATTTCCAATACCGGATTCCGATACGCTCGCGGGACGAGCTCGGGAGATTGACGGGAACGTTCAACAATATGCTCACGATTATAAATCAGAAGATTGAGGAGTTGGAACAGGCAAACGAGCGCCTCACCCATCTGGACATTCTTAAAGACGAATTCCTGGCGAATATATCGCATGAGCTGCGGACGCCACTGTACGGCATTATCGGGCTTTCCGAATCGCTCATGCGGGGCGCAACGGGAAGCTTAAGCAATGAAACCTGTCATGACCTTACTCTTATATATTCCAGCGGGAAGCGCCTTGCCAGCCTGGTGGATGATATACTTGATTTTTCTAAATTGAAGCATCATGACATACAGCTTAATCGTGAGGCTGTGGATATGCATGATGTGACCCAATTGATGATATCAATAGTACGGCCGTTAATTGAAAAAAAGTCCCTCATCATCAATAATAAAATCCCTCCCCGAACGACAATTGTCAGCTGTGATAAAAACAGGATCCAGCAGATCATGCTGAACCTGATCAGCAATGCACTTCAATTTACCGATCAGGGGAGTATAACCATCAGCGCCGCGGATTACGAGAGAAATCGGGATCAGACAGCAATATCGGTTTCCGACACGGGGATCGGAATAGCCCCGGAAAATCAGGAGCGGATCTTTGAATCTTTTGAGCAGGCCGATGCTTCCATTACGAAGAGCCGCGGCTCGATCGGGCTGGGTCTTTCAATCACCAAAAAGCTGGTTGAGTTGCATGGCGGTATTATCTGGGTTGAATCGATGACGGGGAAGGGATCGAAGTTTACCTTTACCCTGGATAAGAGCTATGATAGGAAAGTAATTAGTGATCTTTCGGAAGCCGGTATTGAAGCAAAACAGGGAGCGTATCTCATCGCCCCGGAGGTTAGGGCTGCCAGTCAGAAAAACATCGAAAAAATCACCGCTTCTCCTAAGAAGATCCTGGTAGTGGATGACGAGCAGGTGAATCTCCAGGTTATAATCAATCATCTTGCCCTGGAAGGATATGAGGTAACGACCGCGGAAAACGGCGCTGATGCCTTACTGCTTCTGGATAGCGGTGAAGAACCGGATCTCATTTTACTGGATATCATGCTTCCTCGAATATCAGGCTATGATGTTTGCAGGAAGATTCGTGAGCGATATTCGATCCATGAGCTGCCCATCATCATGCTGACCGCGAAGAATGCCAAAAGCGATATTGTTACCGGTTTTTCCGCCGGAGCAAATGATTACATTGCCAAGCCGGTTAACAGCGATGAATTGATTGCGCGCGTGCAGAGCCTCATCTCAATGAAGGAGTCCGTAAGGATTCAAAACGAGCTCAATATATTCAAAATTCAAATGGATATAGCCACCGATATTCAAAAGACCATAGTGCCGAGCGATATCCCCCATCTTGAAAATCTTGTCTTCGCGGTGCGCTACGAACCATCGGAACTGGTGGGTGGTGATTTATACGATTACCACCTGCTTGATGACAAAAGAATCGTGGTATTAGTCGCGGATGTCGCCGGACACGGCATACCGGCGGCCATGGTATCGGCCATGCTCCAGGTCGTTTATACCTATCATAAGACCGAGTTCACCGATCCTTCAAAACTTCTAACCAAAATTAATTCAGTCATGAGCAAATATCCCCACGGTCTGTATTTAACGGCCTGCTGCGTGTATATTGATCTGAATACGATGAAGCTGTATCATTCCAATGCCGGTCATCGTCCCCTTCTTATATGGCGGAGGGATGAAGAGCGGCTGATCTCGGATAAAATATACGACAAGCCGATCGGTATATTTGCCGACACGACCTATTCCGTCAACGAGCTGGATATAAAAAATAACGACCGGATCATAATGTACACCGACGGCATAATCGAAGCCAGGAATTCAGCGAGAGAAATTTTCGGGGATGAACGGTTTAATTACCTGATAGCGGAAAAGAGCGGGCTGAGCGGCGATGATTTTTTAGATTGCGTCATTGACGCCGCTAAACGCTGGGCCGGGAAAGGCCGCGGTGAGAGTCTGGTCGATGATATAACGATGATCGTTATGGATATCACGCTTGCACCTCGCTTTCCCTGAGGGCATTCGCCGGGAAGTTTATCAAAAATTGCGTCCCCCGGTCGTCGGATTGAATATCGACGCGAGCGTTATGATCCCGGAGTATCTTGCTGCATATCGACAGACCGATTCCCGTGCCATGGTCCCTTTTTTTGGTGGTGAAAAAAGGCGACCATATCTTATGCATAATATCCTCGGATATGCCGCTTCCGTTGTCCTCAATGATCATCGATACCGCCTCATTCGAGGCAAACGTGGTTATCCGTATCACTCCGTTTTCATCCGACGAGATGAAATCTTTTTCCAGGATCGCGTCCTTTGAATTTAAAATTATATTCACGATCAGCTGTTCAAGCGAGATTTTATCTCCACGGATTTTCGGTATTTTATCATCGAGCACGAAGATCAGATCAATACTGTTTTTCTTGAGCTGATGCTGTATCAGATCGATAGCATCAAGGATCACTTTATTCAGATCGATCGTCTTCATTGCAGTGTTTCTTTTTTTGGAAAAATTCCTGATATGATCGATTATTGATGAGGATTTGTCCACCAGTGAGCAGATCTTGAGGAGCTCGGACACCGCCCGGAGGTTTTCGAATTCCTCCGCGTTGATGTCGTCTATCATATTCTGGGCCATTCCCTTGATCCCGGTCAGGGGCTGGGCCAGCTCATGCGCGATCCCGGCGGTCAGCTCGGCCAGGCTTGCATGCCGCGCCATCTGGTTGAGCTCGAGGTCCTTTTCGAGAATGATCTTCCGGTAGGTGTCGTTGCTCTGCTTCAGCCTGGCTATCTGACGGTTCAATTTTTTGTTCAGGTCGTTGATCGCGTTGAGCCGGTCCATAAGGCTTGTCAGCCTGAACCTGAGCCGGTGCCAGAGTACAAAAGGTACAATGATGCCCGTCAATCCCGCTGAGAGCTTAACGTGAATAGCGTCAAGGGTGTACAGGGCGACAGATAGATACGTAAGGTTCAGGAAGATAAACAGGGCGAGAAAAACGGATTGAGAATCTCGTTTTGCCGCCAGTATCATGTAGAGCATATAGATATAGGTGAATAGGTAAAGCACAATCAAGACCAGGCTGTTATAATCAGGCGTGAGCATGAGAAGAAAAAATGATACGGACGCGGTGATGTATACCGGCAGGACGGTAATCCAGCGCTGTTGATTATGCTGATGTTGTATCATGAGCACGCAGGTTATGGGGAATGAGCACAATCCAAGCATGCTAATAAAAAACAAATAGGTGGTGTTTATGATTCCATTTAAACGAAGATAATCCGGGAGCACGATACAGAGCAGAGCTGCGCAGTTGGCCAACAGCGGCTTGGAAAAGCCTTTTAAAAAGAGCATCAGGCTGATAATAATCTGGGCGCACGTGGTGTAGAAGATCAGGTTGAGCGCGATTGTCTGCCAGGTTTCCATGAACAGGCTCGTTGAAAAATCATGCGTACTTTGTTTGACATAAATGTTAAGAAGTCGTAACATGTCAATGGTTAAATAAAATTATGGGCTTTACATGCGGAATAATCGGCCTGCCCAATGTGGGCAAGTCAACGATATTCAACGCGCTGTCCGGCGCGGGCGCGGCTATGGCGAATTATCCCTTCTGCACCATCGAGCCGAACAAGGGGATAGTCCCGGTTCCGGATGAGCGACTGTCAACAATAGCCGGCCTTCTTCATAAAAACGATCCTATCCCGACGCGTATCGAATTCATCGATGTGGCCGGCCTGGTCAAGGGAGCGTCCAAGGGCGAGGGATTGGGCAATAAGTTTCTCGGGCACATACGGAATGTCGATGCGCTCGTCCACGTGGTGCGGTGCTTCTCCAACGATGATGTGGTACACCTTACCGGAGATGCGGATCCGATCAGGGACATTGAGATTATTAATACCGAGTTGATCCTTGCGGACATCGAGATTCTGGAGCGGGGCCTCGAAAAGGAGCTGAAACTGGCGCGGAGCGGGGACAAGAAATCCGGGACAAAAACCGAAGCGGTGCGCCGCCTTATCGATCACCTGAATAAGGGAAATATGATCGGGTCGCTTGCGCTCGCGGAGGAAGAGCATGGGCTGCTGGCAGAATTCGGCGTCATAACCGACAAGCCGGTCATATACCTGGCCAATACCGACGAGAACCTGCCGTCCCGGCGGTATGCCGATTCCATAGCCGATTATGCGCAAACCCACGGAGCACGGCACGTATCCATCATCGGCAGGCTGGAGGAGGAGATATCCGAGCTCCCGGATGAAGAAAAGCGCGAGTATCTCGGAGTCATGGAGATCGCCGATTCGGGATTGACGCGGCTTGTCAGGAGCGCATACGATCTTCTGGGCCTCATCACCTATTACACGGCAGCCACGGAGCTGCAGGCGTGGACGCTCTCCAAGGGCACGAACGCGGCCCGCGCAGCAGGCAAGATCCATACTGACTTTGAGCGCGGCTTCATCCGCGCAGAGACGTATGGTTACGACGACCTGGTGCGGCTGGGATCGGAGAAAGCGGTGAAAGAGCACGGGCTGCTCAGATCGGAAGGCAGGGATTATATAATCCAAGACGGGGATATTGTAAGGTATTTATTTAATGTTTAATATTCCCTTCTGTAGGGAACGGTCGCGACCGTTCCCTACAGAAGGGGGGATGCACAAAGATTGAGGGAGAAATGATGATGACCGAATATCAAATTTATTTTATCATAGTATACACGTTTTTCGGCCTCGCGATTTTGACCTTTGTCTCGCTGTTGTTCATTCCCGCCCCGTATGGGAGGCACGCGCGCACGGGCTGGGGGCCGCTCATTCCGAACAAGCCTGCATGGGTTATCATGGAGGCTCCGGCATCCCTCCTGTTTTTACTCTATTTTTTGACCGCCGACCGCACGCTGACCCTTACCCTGATCGTCTTTTTCGCCATCTGGCAGATACATTATGTTCACCGCTCATTTATCTTTCCTTTTATGCTGAAGAGCGATGAAACGGTGCCGCTCTCCATCATGGCGTTCAGCATGATCTTTAACGCTGTTAATACCTATATCCAGGGGAGGTGGCTGTACAGATTCTCGCCGGACTCTTCCTACACCGACGCCTGGCTTGCGGACCCGCGCTTTATTATCGGAGCCATGATATTCGCGGCAGGCTTCATCATAAACAAGCATGCAGACAGCATTCTCCGAAGCCTGTGGAATCGGGGCCGGCCCGGTTATAAGATACCGTACGGCGGCATGTACCGGTTCATATCATGCCCCAACTATTTCGGCGAGATAGTGACCTGGGCAGGATGGGCGGTTATGACCTGGTCGGCGGCGGGACTTTTTTTTCTCGTATGGACTGCGGCCAATCTTGTTCCCCGCGCACGGAAGCATCATACATGGTATCGGGAGACATTTCCCCTTTATCCGAAAGAGCGGAAAGCGATCATACCGTTCCTGTTTTGATTAGCCTGCAGGGGGCGGTCGCGACCGCCCCTACAAGCCGCCCGCAGCCGTAAGCTCGTTCAGTTTTTGTTTTTTTGAAATAATATTTTTCCGGTAATTGTCTATTATCTTCCCGAAATCGAGATCGCCGGTCATGATCGAATGACGCTCGGTTTCCATATAACCCAGATCGGTGATAATTTTGATACCGCTCGCCTTGTTTGCATATTCCCTGGCGCTCACCCAATAGGGGAGGGCTTCAGTGTAATGCTGATCGGCAAGAGCAAGGCTTTCGCCGATGTCCCTGGCGAAATCCGTATTGTAAAAAAATATCTTTCTCTTATCATAGCGGGACGCTATTGAAAGATGGCCTCTCATGATGAGAAGATTGATATGCATGAACATGAGGTTCCGGTATTTCAGATATTCTTTCTCGGTTTCGACTTTGACCAGCGCCATGGAGGGGTGGCGGAATTTACATCGCAGCGCGGTTTTGAGGCGCTCGATATTTTTTCTCAGGGTATTTTCGTTATAATACTGCTTTAAACCGTATAGCAAATAATAATCTTCAAGATAATGCGGAACCGTCTGATAGTGGAGCCGTATCTGCGGTATGTAGTCTGAAAAAGGGACATATTTATCCTTTTCTTTTTTACTGAAATACTGATACGGGTAATCTTCAGCGAGAAGATTAGAAGCAACAGCAATAAGTAATAAGGTTATGAATTTTTTTTTGTTCATGTTATTGAGTTTAGCAACAAGTCGTATATATTATCGGAACATTTATCATTCAAATGTATACGCCGGCCGGCCAATTTCGTCATTTCCCGGAGTCATCCGTGAAAAAAAGCTCAACATATCTTTTCAGGGATTCCGTATATTCAAGCTTGATCTGCGTCTCAACAGACCAGGATGAATCAGGAAAAATCTTTATGACCGCCTGAAATATTTTTTCAGCCTGAAGTATGAGAGAATAGGCCATGCTGCTTTTGAAATACCCGCGGTTGTGCCGGTCGTAAAATATCTCCTTATGGGACTGGTGCAGGTATTCATCGCCCTCCCGGTACAGCCTGAAGGCCTCCACCTCATATTGTTCGCTGTAGGAGTCGATGACGTTAAGGCATTCCGAAGCGCGGTAAAAGGTGAATAACATGTCGGTGAAAACCGTAAAGTGTTCAACCAGCTCGGGGTCATCGGTATAAAGAAGCATCTGCCGTATGGCGTGGTAAGACTTCCGCAATGAATATGCAGTCTTATTGAATATCGCCGTATTAGACGGTTTTTCGCGTATCGGTATGCTGTAGAGGCTGTATTGGAAATAACGATAGAGCGCATCCTTTGCCGATTCCCTCAATTTTATGAATTTCTTGGCAAGGATTTCCGGATCGACGATCTTTTTATTCATCGCCGGCCGCTGTTCTTCCCTTGTTTCGACCGGTTCGTCTATATCCGGCTCCGGCGACCGCGATGCATCCGTGAACCGGTGACTCATGATTGCGGTATAAGCCAGATTGAGCCTCGTCATGGCCTCGGTAGCCCATTCAACCCTGCCCGGGTTTCTGTCAGGGTGATATTTGAACGCCAATTTTTTATAACAGGCCGTGATCTCTTCGTCGGTTGCGTTGCTGTTCAGATTGAGGGTTTTATAATGCTGGCTGATATCCATAAATTTTTCATATTTATCTATTAATTTCTTGATTTATATTTTGATTTAATAGCTTTTGATTACGGATCAGGTTCTCTGAAAGTCTCCCAAAATATACCAAAAAGACTGTGCGCTGGATGCGTGTAGCTTTCCATGCCTACCACATGGCCAGACAGCTTTATCTTTATTTTTTAAATTCTTTTTATAAAAAAATATCAAGAAGAAAAAAGAATTTTCCTTGACGTATAAACTAATGTATGCTATCTATTTGTATAGACCGATATTGTTATGAGGGGAAATTACATGACTAAAAAAGATGCTGTAAAAAAATTAACCGATAAACAAGAACTGATACTTAATTTCATAAAAGAAAAAATAAAAGTTTCCGGATTTCCGCCTACAGTCAGAGAGATCGGCGACAAGTTTAAAATAACGGTCAAGGGCGCCTATGACCATGTTAAAGCAATAGAGAAGAAGGGATATATACGCACCGAGCAGAATAAATCCCGGGCTATTCTTGTTCTGCCTTCAGAGCACGATATCCCCACGGACGCGATCAACATCCCGCTCCTCGGCGGAATCGCCGCGGGGACTCCCATACTTGCCGAGGAGAATATTGAAGCACATCTGAGCTTTCCTAAATCCATGTTCCGAAGCGGCGAATATTTCGCTCTCCACGTTAAGGGAGATTCCATGGTTGAGGGCGGAATTCATGACGGTGATATTGCAATTTTAAAAAAACAAAATACGGCCAACAACGGCGATATAATCGCCGCTCTTCTGAGCGATGAAGCTACATTAAAAAGATTTAAAATGTCGGGGAATAAGGTCCAGTTGATACCTGAAAATTCCGCGTATGCGCCCATGGTGGTCGAGAACCTTACCATTCTCGGGAAGCTCGTCGCGCTTTTTCGAAAATATTAATTTCCTATGTGATCTTTTTGATAATGTCCGGGCTAATTTCCTGGATGCTGTTGCAGCCGACAAGGATCATCGCCTTTTCCAGATCCTTTTTCAAATGGTTTAAATAGAAGGATACGCCCTCAGCGCCCATTCCGACTGCCGCGATCGCGATCGGGCGGCCGATCAGGACCGCGCTTGCACCCAGGGCGAGAGCCTTTAATATATCCACACCTTCCCGGAATCCGCCGTCGATCATTATTTCAAGGTTACCCCTTACTTCCCTCGCGATCTCATCGAGAACGTCCATGGAGCCCATCATTTCATCAAGAACCCTGCCGCCGTGATTGGATACGATGATGCCGTACGCGCCTGCTTCTATTGCCGCAACCGCATCCCTGACATTCATGATCCCCTTCAGTATGAAGGGAAGTTTGGTTGAGGAGATCAGCTCTTTGAGCTGTTCAAAGCTTTTCGGGCCCACTGATTGATTCTTCATGGTCATTGTCTTAAAAACGACGGCGTCGATATCCATGCCGACAGCGACCGCACCCGCCTTCTCCGCTGCGGTAATCCGCTTGATTATATCGCTGTTGTCGCTCCGGGGTTTGAAAATCGGGATACCCTTGCCGCTGTATTCAGTAATCGCCTGCAGTCCGATCTTATATTTTTCCGGGGAGGCTCCGTCGCCGACGAAGGCTATGGTCCCCGATTTGAGGCATCCGCTGATGACCGCTCTGTTGTAATCCAGCTCGTCTATGGCGCCGCCCATGTTGGTAACCGTTCCGGTTATCGGCGCAGCCATTACCGGCAGGGACAGGCCGATGTCCATGAATTTTGTTTCCGTATTCGGCTCGGTTACGTTATGAATAAGCCGCGTATTGATTTTATATTGCTTCAATGAAGCGATATTGCGCCGAAAGGATTCGCCGGTTCCGATTCCCCCCATGCCGGGGACGCCCGTGGGGCAGTCCTTGCCGTCGCAGTTTTTGCACACGTAGCAGATTTTTTTGAACTTCTCCTTGGCCGAGAGGAGAATCGTTTCCATGGAAATTTCAGATTCCTCGATTATCTCGAAGTTGAGCGTTTTTTTGCACTGCTCCACGCTCGCCTCGACCTGATCGAGGGTTTTGCCCGCGGCGATTATATGGCCGGCTTTGTCCACGTTCGAGCGGGGGTAGCTCACCTTGTCGCCCGGCTTCACGTTTATAAAGATCTCCTTTATGCCGGGGATCTTCAGCGCTTCTTCAAGACCGGTGATTTTTCTGATAATGCCCGGTTTCGGAATTATGGCCCTTTCCACGGCGGACATGCAGATTACCGGTTCAAGGTTTCCCGGCTCCTGTCCCAGCGCGACTTCTATTGCGGCTTTCATGAGATCCACGCCGGTTGCGAGAGGGTAGGTGTAGGCGGACATGAATCCTCCGGACAGCCGGGCCGCCAGTTCGCCGATCATCGGGCCGTTTTTCGTAATCTTGATGTCGCCCTTTGCCGCCCCGATGTCGATGCCGAGCGCCCGTATCCCCTGTTTCATGACTTCGCTGACCGCATCCTGTATCTCCCACGGCATGTTGGACGGCATGGTATGCCCGGTTTCGATAAAGTAGGGGGGATATTCGATTATCCTGTCCGCGATTCCGGTAATGGTTATCTCATCCTTGTGGATAATCGCGTCGATTGAGAGCTCCGGCCCGTCCATGAATTCTTCCATGATGAGCTCGCCGCTGGGAGAGGCGTTTTTGGCGAACTTGAAAGCGTCGGGAAGCTGGTTGAGGTTATCGACGCGTATGACCCCCCGCGCTCCCATATTGTCCGAAGGCTTGATCACATTCGGGAATTTCAGGATTTTTCCCGCTTTTTTTGCGTCTGAGAGGGACCAGACCGGCAGAAATTTCGGAGACGGAACGCCGTGCTCCTTAAACCGCATTCTCATTTTTATTTTGTTGGTGGCGGCTTCGGCGTCCTCATATTTAATCCCGGGAAGATTAAGCGCGTTTGCTACCGCGGCGACCGTCATTGAGGCGTCGGTCCCTACGGTCAAAACGGCGCTTATCGGCGTAATCTCGTTTTGGGATTTGGCGACCCTGACGGATCCCGGTATATCGCGGGTGCTCATGATGATCGGGATATCCGCGTCCTTCATGCCGAGCGTGTTGGGGTTATAGTCGGTTACAATAACCTGATAGCCCATTTTTTTCGCTCGGAGTATTACCGGTAATTGAAGAAGGCCCCCGCCGATTATCATGATTGTTTTTTTCAAAGCGGTCTCCCTGCGTTCCCGCACCCCTACTAACGGTACAATTGAGACAATAATATATCAATTATTGAACCAGGTGCATATAATAAGGGTTTGAATATCTCCATTCTAAACTATCTTGGACAAAATCTGCCATGTTAATTGGTTTATGTCTCATAATACTATATATATTTTATCCAGTCAATAATTTAATTTTTTGAACCATTCAGTATAGGTAATGGGGAAATGCTTAAATTCCTAAATTTACTGAATACTTGCATTTTTTGATTATTATAGTTTGACGTGACAATTCATTATACTAAAATCGGGCAATGGGGTACTCCGCTAAAGCCCCGGATCAGATCATGCAGGGGGAGGGGGTTATGGACCGATATCTTACCATTGAGGCGGTTCGCCTCACTGAGGCAGCGGCGTTGTACGCAAGCCGGTATATGGGCAAGGGGGATGAGGATATATCTTATCATTCCGCCACTGATGCCATGTACAAGGTCTTATCAGCCATGGATATACGGGGAGAGGTGGTTATCGGTGCGGACAGCACGGACAGCCTGCTCCATGACGGCGTGATGGTGGGGAATCAGAATGGATTGGAACTGGACCTTGCGGTTAAGCCCCTGGATGGGAAGATGACCTGCGCGCGGGGCGGGCATAATGCGGTTTCAGCCGCCGCTGTGGGGAACAAGGGCTCATTTTTCAGGACTCCCTCCCTTCAGATGGAGAAGATAGCGGTGGGGAAAGAGGCCAAGAACATGGTTGATATCAACCAGCCGGTCCATATCAACATACAAAGGGTGGCGCGGGCAAAAGGGAAATATATTGAAGACCTGACCGTATGCGTCCTTGACAGAAAGATAAACGAGCGGCTGGTGCAGGATATACGGAAGACCGGAGCCAAGATCAAGTTCATACAGGACGGCGATATCACGGGTGCGGTGTCCACCGCCTTCCCCGACAGCTCGATAGATATTTTGATGGGCGTGGGAGGATCCAAGGAGGCGGTTATTGCCGCGGCGGCGCTGAAGTCAATGGACGGGGATATGCAGGCGCGGTTTGTGTACGCGAGCAGCAGAGAGAGGTCGCAAATCAGCGATCTGGGCATTGATGAGCCGGATAAAATCTTTACTATCAGCGACTTGATACAGGGCGAGGACGTGATAGTCTCCCTGACCGGCGTCACCGACGGCGTGCTTCTTCCCGGGGTGCAGTATATTCCGGGAGGGGCGAAAACGAGCTCTGTTCTGTTCAGACAGAAAACGCATACCCTGCGGCATATAAGCGCAGTCCACCAGTTTGACTATAAGCCTATATTCTAATGAATGAATTAGAAGAACTGCTCAACAATATCAGCATCGACATACGCAAGAGGAATACGCAGCGAAGCGCGATGTCGATTCCTCAGTCTGACGAGTTCTTCGAGCATATCGGCAGGAAATATACATTAATTCCCTTTACGATCCCCAAGCTGTTCAAGATATTGGTGGACTCCCATAAACTATTTCAATTTAAAATCGTGGAGGCGGACCGGAAAGAACGAATACGGAGGATCGACGGCTTTATCGTCACCGAGGGCAATGTCATCAAATCGCTTCTTGAATTTTACTCTGACGAGCTGATAAAGGAATATGCGCATGAATTTGCAAAACGCCATCAACTCGAAAAAATCTTAAGGGAATTTATACCTAAAATCAATGAGTATAATAACACGCCTCTGGGCAAAGCGGCGAATATCGTGATTAATGTAATGAGCTTCCAGTCGGTTCTTGAAAGGCACATCACGGAATATGGAACAAACTGGCAGGAGAGAAGGCTCAAGATTGAAATTGAGAAGAGTGATCCGATCAGCTATTTCCTGGATACGGCCCGCGACATTAAACCCGCGCAGAATAAGAGCGCGGGTTTAAAGCAGGCGAAAAAATCCGGGGATAAACAGGCAGCTGATCATATGCGGTACAGCGACCTTAAAAAATATTCCGGTAAAAATTCAATAGAAAAGACCCTTGTGGTTTACGGCGTGGAGTTTTATACAAGGGTCTGTTTCCGCGATAATCAGTACGCGCTGATACAGAAGCTGATTGAAGACGGCGCGATCGAGGAAAGGGAGGATTTGCTCACGATCAAAAGGCTTCTCCAGAAAGAGCGGGTCAATGCGGATAAGGATCCCAGGCTCCAGAACTACGCATATGAAATAAACAATCTTGAAAAAATCGTTAACATTAAATTGAAATAGGGTTAGCGTGCATTGAAGCGGATAGCGGTTATCGGCGCCGGCGCATCCGGTCTTATGGCTGCCTGTTTTGCCGCGGGCGGAAACAACAGGGTCGCGGTGTTTGAAAAACAAAAGAAAATCGGCAGGAAAATTCTGGTGAGCGGCAACGGCAGGTGTAATATCGCCAATTGCCGGATCATGATGGAAAAATACCACGGCAAAGATCCCCGGTTTGTACATCAGATTCTGTCCCGGTTCGGCTTGAACGATACGGTTGATTTTTTTAAGTCGATAGGTATACCGCTCGTTGAGGAAAACAATGGGAAGCTCTTTCCCGCGTCGCTTCAGGCCTCGTCAATTGTGAAAATTTTCGAATACGAGCTGGCTGCCCGGAATGTCGAGATTAATCTCCACCGGAAGGCCGAGCGGCTTATGGAAAAGAGAGGGAGGTATAAGCTCATCACGGCCGGAAGAGAGGAATATGATTTTGATTCCATAATATTATCCGCCGGGAGCTGCGCATTCCCTTCCGTAGGAGGCTCGCGAACCGGTTACGAGCTGGCGCAGCAGATGGGCCATACCGTTCATGAGCCGTTCCCGGCGATACTCCCTCTTTCCATACCGCTTAAAATTCTGCACCGGCTTCAGGGCGTCAAATGGGATTGCGCGGTAAAGGTCGCGGCCGACAATAAAACGCTCGCCTCTTCAGAGGGTGAGGTTCTATTCACCGGGTACGGCATATCCGGCCCGGCGAGCATGGATGTTTCCCGCGAGGTTAACCGGCTGGTTATTCAGAATATTACTCCGGATATCATTATCGATTTTTTCCCCGGTTATTCCGTTGACGGGCTCATGAATCAGCTTGAAACCCTCTGGAAGGACCTTTCAAAGAGCGCTTCTTTCAGTCTCATCGGCTTCATGAAGCATCCCCTGCCCGAGGTGCTCTGCGGCATCGCCGGGATCGATCCGCGCAAACCGGTCAAGGGCCTTTCCCGGAATGAGAAGGCCAAGCTCGCGGCGACCATGAAAGAGCTTCGCCTTAAGCCGGGCAAGCCGCGCAGCTTCGACGAGGCGGTTGTCGCAGCGGGCGGGGTGGATGTCGGCGAGGTTGACCCTGCCACCATGGAATCACGAATACGCAAGAATCTCTTTATAACCGGCGAGCTCCTCGATATTGACGGAGACACCGGTGGATACAACCTGCAGTTTGCCTGGAGCACCGGCGCGATCGCCGGCATGTCGCAGCATTGACGCGTGATCAGAACATCATAATAAATCCCTGAATCGCGGATATCCCGGCGCAGATATCATTCAGATCCGATTCCGACGCGAATTCCGCGCTGATCGTATACGATACGAACTTGCTGTTTTTGCTGAAGCGGTGGGTGACCCGGCATTCGATCTTATGTTCAATAAAGATGGAGCGTATAGTATGCGATATATCCGGATGGTCTACGAATACGGATTTGAAGGTGATCGGTGCAGGATATTTAATTTCTTTTTTCATCGTATTATAATTAATCACACGAGTTAGGCGAATTTTTTATTCCCCTCCCTTGACGGGAGGGGCTAGGGGAGGGTGATTAGAACTGTCTGACATCGGCTTTTTTCACC
>MIBJ01000082.1:0-24173 GCA_001829495.1 Spirochaetes bacterium RBG_16_49_21
CAACGGCCAGAGATTGAACAGCGTGCTGCGGGGCAGGATGCGCAAGGACGCAGGGCTTGAGCGGTATTCTGAGGCGGTTGCGGTCGGAGACGTCGTCGAATTTAATCCGGAGAACGGGCGCATCGGCGCGATTGAGGGGGTGTGCGAGCGGAAAAACGTCTTCGGCAGAAAATATAAGGAGGACGCCAGGGAGGATATCATCGCATCCAACCTTGATCAGATAATCGTGATCCAGTCGTTCCGCCGGCCGCGCGTCAACCAGCGCTTTGTCGACCGGCTTCTGGTGCGGGGCCGGAAAGAGAGCATACCCACGCTCCTGTGTATGAATAAGCTGGATCTGGCAGGGCAAAACGACCTGGAGGATATCTACGCGTATTATAAGGGTTACGATCTTGATATTTTCACCATAAGTGCAAAGACCGGCGGGGGCCTCTCCGGCCTGGCAAGCCGCCTCGCCGACAAACTCTCTATACTGGTCGGGAATTCCGGCGTCGGAAAATCGAGTATCATAAACGCGCTCTATCCCGGCTTTGATCTGAGGACCAGAGAGATATCGGAGAGCACCGGCAAGGGGCGGCACGCCACCACCAATGTTGAGATGTTCCGGATGGAGAACAACACACGGATCATTGATACGCCGGGCCTGCGCGAGTTCGGCCTGCCTGACATCAAGCCGCACGAGCTGGGCGGGTATTTCATGGAATTCAGCAGGCATGCCAAACAGTGCGGGTTCCAGCCGTGCACGCATGACCATGAGCCGGGGTGCGCGGTGAAGAAGCGGGTGGAGAAGGGGATTATTCCTGAGGAGAGATACGTATCATACCTGAACATATTATATTCTTTGAAAGAATACTATAATCACCGGTACCGATAATGATACGGGTAAAGGACCTCAGAATTTCATTTGACGGAAAAACGATAATTGACGGGATCGATCTCTACGTCCCGGAAGGGGGCTTGCTCGTGCTTATGGGGAAGAACGGCTCAGGCAAGTCCGTGATATTGAAGGCGCTGTCCGGATTGATCGATTACAATGGCACGATTGAAATAAACGGCATTGACATACAGGAGCTGTATAAAGACCGGTATGACATCGCATCCGAAACCGCGAAGCGTTTAAGGATAGCCTACGTGTTCCAGAAGGGCGGGCTGTTTGATTCAATGAACGTGTTCGATAATGTGGCCTTCGGTCTCAGGCGGATGAGAGTCGACGAGGGATCAATCGAGAACATGGTTGTCGGCTCGCTCGCGCGGGTGGGCCTTAAGGGGAACGAACAGAAGCTGATTTCCGAGCTCTCCGGCGGGATGCAGAAGAGGGTGGGCCTGGCACGGGCCCTCTGCTTCAACCCGAATATAATATTTTTTGACGATCCGACTGCCGGGCTTGATCCTATCCTTTCCGATTCCATATCCGACCTGATGCTGGAAATAAAGAATTCACTCAAGACGACCTCCATCCTTGCCACCCATGACAACCGGGCGGCGCACAAGGTGGCTGATTCCATAGCCTTGATCTACAAGGGAAAGATCGTCTATTCCGGCGATGTATCGGGCTTTTATTCAAAAACCGACACGTACGCGCGTCAGTTCATCGAGGGTGAGATCGAGGGGCCTATTGATATATTTTAGAATCATATCTCCCAGGCGGCTTTGGCTCCCTGTTCAGTCGCCTCTATGATGCGTCCGGGCTTGTCTGCATCGCCGACGATGAAATGTCGGATCCCTTTACGCTTGAAAAACTCTTTGAGGTCGTTCCTCGGCGTTATCCCTACCGCTACGATCACCTGAAAAATCGGCTCAAGCTTCCGGTCCGTGCCGTCCGTGCTGATGACGACCGAGCCTTCCTGAATATTTTTAACCGCTGAATTGAATATGAGCCTGACGCCGGCGGCCTCAAGGCGTTTATGCAGCATGTAGCCGTGCGCCGACAGGGGAAGTACCGGGGAGGTGGGGAGCATCTCCACTAAGGTTATGTCCTTGACTCCCTTCTCACGAAGGAAGTCCGCTGTTTCCATGCCGACCAGTCCTCCGCCGATGACCAGGGCATGCTCTTTCGGCTTAACCTCGCTCCCCAGTATCTGCCATGCATCGCATACGACCGATGTCCTTATCCCCTCGGCGGGACAGTATCCCTTTTCACCGCCGATGGCCAGGATAACGGCATCGGGTTTTCCCTTTTCAATCATTTCCTCCGTGACTTCCGTGCCGGTTCTGATATCCACCCCTTTTTTCCTGCACCGCGCGTCAAGCGTCCTGATCCATCTGCCATATACCGCCTTATGCGGCGCCTGTTCGGCGTACCGTATCTGCCCGCCGGTATCCTTTTCCTTCTCAAGGAGCCTGACCGTATGGCCGAGCCGTGCAGCCTCGTACGCCGCGGTCAGGCCGGCAGGACCGCCGCCGACAACCCACACCGTGCGGCTGACTGAAGCCGGGCCTGCCGGATACATAAGCTCCTGGCCGGTTTGCGGGTTGATGGCGCACCGGATCGGCTTCTGCTCCAATGAAAGGCGCTCGATGCACCCCTGGTTGCAGGCCAGGCATTCGAAGGTATCTTCGGGGTGCCCAGCCATGGCGTTTTTCAGGAAATCCGGGTCCGCAAGATGCTGGCGGGCGGCTGCGACCAGATCGGCATCCCCCCGGGCGATAACCGCATCCATGAAATAGGGATCGGTAAAACGGCCCACGGTAATGACCGGAACATCGGTCACCTCCTTGACTTTCCGCGCCAGCCGTGCCTTGAATCCCTGTTCATACTCCACCGGCGCGCTGGGGTTCGGCGTATCGATGTTCATGTCCGGGTTGCCGTGGGTGCCGAACGATACGTTTATGATATCCGCTCCCGCGTTAACGAGATGCGGGACAATGGTCTGCATGTCCTCAATCGTGTATCCGTCTTTGATGCATTCCTCGCCGGATATTCGGATGGATATCGGAAAATCATCGCCGACCTGCTGGCGCACCTCTCTGAGGCACTCTATCATAAACCGGGCGCGTGACCTGAAATCGCCCCCGTATGTGTCGCTCCGCTTGTTGGAATGGGCTGAGAGAAACTGCATCAGGAGATAGCCGTGCGCGCCGTGGAGCTCCACCGCGTCGAATCCCGCTGCCCTGGCGCGGCCGGCAGCCGCGCCGAAAGAGGCTATGGTTTCCTGAATCTCTTCCAGGGTCATCTCGCGCGGCGCTCCGAGAAAACCGAAGATATAGCTCGGGATCGCGGAAGGTCCGACCGCCCTTTTCTTTCTGAGGAGGATGTAATTCTCGCGGCCGGTATGGTGGAGCTGCAGGGCGATCCTGCTTCCGTGGGCATGGACCACCTCGGCAAGCTTGCGTAAGCCCGGTATGAACCGGTCGTCCCACACGCCCAGGCACCGGGGCGCAGCAACCCCGTCCGGATGCACCTCGGTGATCTCGGTGATGATAAGGCCGGCGCCGCTCCCGGCACGGCGATCCATATATGCCAGGTTCGCTTCGCTTACCGTGCCGTCGTTATTGCCGAGAGCGGTGCCCATGGGCGGCATAACCATGCGGTTCGGGATATCCATGGATCTGACCTTGAGGGGAGCGAGCAAGTGTTCCAGTGTTTTCATATAGTGAACCTCTATTTTTATTGCCTTTATGAATCAGATTTCTGGGCACATCTGAAAAATATACAAAACATGTCATGCGTTTTTAATTATATTTTACATCAGGCTGGATGGTTACAAAATTGCAATTAAAAATTTGTTTCTTTTTATTGACACCTAAAGTTTATCTTCTATTTATATTCCGTAATAGCGGAACGAAGAGGATATAATCGGGATACCATACATGAAAAAGTCTCGTTGCGGATGCGTATCGTGAAAATTCTGGTGACCGGAACAGCGGGTTTTATCGGGTTCCATCTGGCGGAGGTCCTGGCGGCAAGAGGGGACGATGTCGTCGGTTTGGACAATATAAGCGATTATTATGACGTGAGATTAAAGCACGGCAGGCTCGCGGCGTCCGGTATTATGAAGGAGGAGATTCAGTATAACCGGATAGTGCAGAGCGCGAAGCACCCTCGATACCGGTTTATCAAGCTCGATCTCATGGACCACGATGCCCTGTTCGGCCTCTTTGACCGCGAAGGCTTCAGCGCGGTGTGCAATCTCGCAGCCCAGGCCGGGGTGCGGTATTCGCTTCAGAATCCTTACGCCTATATCAATTCCAATATCGTCGGCTTCATCAATATACTTGAAGCGTGCCGGAATTTCAGTACCAATCATCTCGTTTTCGCCAGCAGCTCTTCGGTATACGGATTGAACGAGAAGATGCCGTTTCGCACCTCCGACAACGTCGATCATCCGGTGAGCCTTTACGGCGCGACCAAGAAGAGCAACGAGCTCATGGCGCATGCGTACAGCTACCTCTACCGGATCCCGGCAACAGGGCTTCGCTTCTTTACCGTGTACGGTCCCTGGGGGCGGCCGGACATGGCCCCCTTTCTTTTTACCCGGGCGATCATTGAAGGGAAGGAGATCGATGTGTATAACCGGGGAGACATGCAGCGCGATTTCACCTATATCGGGGATATCATCGACGGCATCGTGCGGGTGATCGACAATCCGCCGAAGGCCAATCCGGATTGGAACGGGGCGTCGCCGGATCCGGGAACTTCCCCGGCACCGTATGTTATTTATAATATCGGGAAGGGCTCGCCGGTGAAGCTTCTCGATTTTATCGAATTGCTTGAAAAGATCATCGGCAAAAAAGCCCGAAAGAATCTTATGGCCATGCAGCCGGGGGATGTCGTGGCCACGTATGCCGATGTTGAAAGCCTTGCACGGGCCACGGGATTTGCTCCGGCCACCCCCATTGACCGGGGGATTGGTGAATTTGTCCGCTGGTACAAAGAATATGCCGATAAGTTAGTATGAAAATTCCTTTCCATAAACCCTGCATCAATGAGGATGAGATCAAGTCGGTTACCGATTGTCTGGCAGCGGGCTGGCTCACCAGCGGGAGCAGGACGGCGGCATTTGAGGAGGAGTTCAAAAACTATATAGGCTCACGGCACGCTATAGCCGTGAATTCAGCCACGGCCGGCCTCCATCTTTCACTGATCGCCGCCGGTTGCGCCGAGGGCGACGAGGTGATCATCCCTGCAATGACCCATGCCGCGACCGCGGAGGTGGTGCGCTATTTGAACGCGCGTCCCGTGTTCGTCGATATCGAGCGCGATACTCATTGCATGGACGTTTCAAAAATCGAAGAGAAAATAACCGGCAGGACCAGGGCCATTATTCCGGTTCATTACGCCGGCCAGCCCTGCGATCTGGATGAGATTCTCTCCATAGCGCGGAAGCACGGCCTGCGTGTCATCGAGGACGCAGCTCATTCCCTGCCTGCCTGGTACCGGGAGCGGAAGATCGGAACCATCGGCGACATCACCTGTTTCAGCTTTTATGCAACCAAGACCCTAACCACCGGCGAGGGCGGCATGATATGCACGGACGATGACGATTGGGCCCGGCGGATGCGCGTTCTCCGCCTGCATGGAATCAGCCGCGATGCGTGGGACCGGCGCAATTCATCGCGCCTCTGGCAGTATGATGTGATCGAGGCAGGATTCAAGTACAATATGACGGACATCGCCGCAGCCATCGGCGCCCAGCAATTGAAGAAACTGGAGCTCCTGTGGGAAGAAAGAAAAAGGATCGCGGGCCGGTATGCCGCCGCCTTCCGGGGCAGGGATGAATTTATTCCGTATCGGATCAGGCCGGACAGGATATCGTCATGGCACCTGTATCCCGTGGATCTCAACCTCGAAATGCTTTCAATCGGAAGGGACGAGCTTATCGAAGAGATGGGAGCCAGGGGGGTGGATCTCTCCGTTCATTTTATTCCCCTGTATGAATTCTCCTATTACAAAAGACTGGGATACAGCGGACTCGGGCTCGACAATTGCGCCTGGGTTTTCAAGAGAACCGTTTCGCTGCCGATATTTCCTGGCATGACCGATGGCGAGGCCGATTACGTAATTGAAAATCTTCTGGATATCGCAGGGAAAAGAAAGAAATAGGGCGATCCCGGAGTGAGGATGACGTGATCATAGTGTATCCGATACGCGGAAAGAAAATCGCATATCCGGTTTTGGATGCCGCGATTGTCGCTGTTTCCTATGCGGTTTCACATGTTCTGCGCTACGGTGAGGCCGTGGGGTCCGGTCTTGACTACCCGGACTGGCACTACAGCCTTCCCTTGATCGGTTTTTATATCGCGGCCTTCTATTTCTTCCAGATATACCGCATCATGTGGAATTACTCAAACATCTCGGATGTATACCGGCTGATGCGCGCCAATGGAGCCGGGTTCGCACTCTTTATCGTTTATATCCTTGTCCGGGGCATGGATTTTTCCCCGGTCGTGCTTGCCATGACATTTTTACTATGTGCGGTTCAATCGGTATTGTACCGGATTCTTCTCAGGGATTATCATTCGCGGAGGAAGGCAAACGGGAGGGAAATCCTGCTGCGGCGAAAATATCCGGAGCCCGACCGTAAGACGATCCTGATCATCGGAGCAGGCGAGGCGGGCAGAACCATTCTGTCCGAGTACGCGAAAAAGGGACTGGATAGGCTTATCGCAGGATTCGCCGACGACGATTCCGGCAAGCTCGGAAAAATCCTGAACGGAAAGATGGTGTACTGCTCAACCGGGGGCGCCGGCCGGTTTATTGACGATCTGAATGTAAATGAGATCATCATCGCCATGCCTTCCGTGAGCTCCGGCAAGATCAACAGAATCGCTTCGATCATACGGCGCACTCACCGGGCGATCCCGATCAAGATTCTGCCGCCGCTTCTGGAGCTGGACGAGCGCAAGCCGCTCTCCATCTCGCTTCGCGACATCAGCATGGCGGACCTTATCGGCAGGGAAGAGGTGATGGTCGACACCGGCATGATCGAACAGAGGTACTCGGGAAAAACGATCCTTATCACCGGCGCCGGAGGGAGCATCGGCCTGGAGATGTGCCGCCAGCTCTTGAAGTTCAACATCAAAAAGCTGGTCGCCGTCGGCAGGGGCGAGTACTCCATGTATAATCTTATCAAGACCATGAACGAAAACGCGTTGTTTCTTGAACCTATGCCGGAGATATCGTACCATATCATCGATGTAAAGGATAAGAGGCTCCTCGCCGGGGCGTTTTCGAGGCACCGGCCGGACATCGTGTTCCATGCGGCCGCCCACAAGCATGTTCCCCTCATGGAATTCAACGAGGCCGAAGCCGTGCAGAACAACGTCGGAGGCACGAAGAATCTTCTCGATTGTTCGCACGAGCACGGGGTCGGCGAATTTGTGTTTATTTCGACCGACAAGGCGGTGAACCCCACGAGCATCATGGGAGCCACGAAGCGGATCGCCGAGATTATCACCGGATATTATTTCCGGACGAAGGGCCTTAAGACATCCATAGTCAGGTTCGGGAACGTCATCGGGAGCAGGGGATCGGTGATCCCGCTCTTTATGGAGCAGATCGAGCGGGGAGGGCCGGTGACCGTGACCCATCCGGAGGTCACCCGATATTTTATGAGCATTCCCGAGGCTTCGCTTTTGGTGCTCAACGCGGCAGCCTATTCCGCCGGGGGCGAGCTCTATGTGCTTGACATGGGAAAACAATACCGGGTCGCGGAGATCGCACAGCGGATTATCGAATTATACGGGTACCGGTCGGATGATGACATCACCATAAAATTCACGGGACTTCGGCCGGGGGAGAAGATGCACGAGGATCTTTTCTACATTGACGAGAGGTTTACAAAAACCGAGAATGACAAGATATTCATGTTTTCCGACACCGCTGATTTAGACCCCCGGATCATTGAGTCGTTTATGGAACAAGAGCTTCCCGATATCGCCCGGTACAACGCGGCCCAGATACGGGACATCGTCAAGCGTCTTGTTCCTGAATTTGAATCTGCGCCGGGACTCGGCGAGCCTTCATCGAACTTAAAGCTGGTGAATTAAATTTTCATGAAAAACGTAACTCTTAGATATTTCTCGCAAAGCCGCAGAGTCGCAAAGCAGATATTTTATTATTTTTATGTATGATTTAATTCATCAAAAGATGATAAATTCTTCGCGTTTTTGCGTCTTTGCGAGAGATTACCAAATAGCTGAGTCGTTACTGGAAGCAATCATGAGGCATATCAGACGATACGAACATACGGATTTCAACAAAAAAGCCCTGCTGCGGAAAAAAAAGGGCCGCGCGGTATACGTCATATTCTCCTCCTATGGAGAACGCGAAGCGGATCTGATCTACGACAAAATAAAACTGCTGCGCGCCGAGCTTTCCGGCTTTTTGGACGGGATTATCGTTTCCCACCGGCGCACGGGTATTCGCATGGATAAGACCGAGAAGAAAGCGCGGGAGGCGTGGGAGGAGGTCGAGATCGTCATATCCAATTCGTACAAGGTTCCCGACATGGGCAATGAAAAGGGGAAGGGCGCTGATATGAGGCGCGCCCTGTATTATCTCAACCGGGAAAAGAGAGGCACTGCTGTTGGTTCGGATACGGTGATCGTTTTCCTCGATGCCGATGTGCTGCCGGAGTATTTCGGCGCCCACTTTGTGCTGGCGTTAAGCGGCGCGGTTATGGCGGGAAATGACTTCGCCAGGGCAAGCTTCTGGAGGGAGATGGGGAGGATCAAAAAATTTCTGGTCCAGCCGCTGTTATCCGTGATAGACCACCCGTGTCTCGGAAGGCTTACCGAATTCCATTATCCTCTTGCCGGAGAGGCAGCGGGCACGCTCAAGTTCTTCAATTCGGTCGGGTTCTGGCAGCGGTATGGTGTTGAAACCGGCATCAATATGGAGCTCTGCAGGGGCGATTATAAGATGGCGGACGTGAACCTGGGACGCTATGATCATCAGCACCATTCGGACCTTGATATCCAGAAAATGGCCTTCGGTATCATCCGTACATACCTGATTCAGCTGTACGATTACGGCATCGTCCGGTTTTCAGACGGGGCGCGGATATCCGATATCTTCCGCGTTTCTTTTATTGATGAAAGGGGACGGCGGCAAAGTCGCAAATTCAATTTGAGGGAAAAAAAATATCAGCCGTTGAAGAACATGTTATGATTTCTTCTTGTCTATATTCGCACTGATGTGCTTCACCAGCGCTTCCACCCCGTCTCCGGTCTTCGCGCTCACCTGATATACTCCTATGGTGGGATTCACCTTTTTCAGGTTTGCAAAAAACTCATCCATGCTGTAATCAAGGTGGGGAAGGAGATCGATCTTACTTAGCACCAGGGTATGGGAGGTGTTGAAAATGAGCGGGTATTTCGCAGGCTTGTCCTCCCCTTCCGCAACTGAGAGCACCACGATCCGTTCGTCGTCTCCGAGCTGGAATTCCGCAGGGCATACGAGATTGCCGACGTTCTCCACGATGACGAGGTCCAGGTTGTCCAGATCAAACTGATCCAGACAGCTTTTGACCCAGGAGCTCTCAAGGTGACAGTCGCCTCCGAACCGGTCGGTTTCAATCTGGAAGATGGGAATGTTATGCTTGGCAAGGCGCTCGGAATCTTTGGTGGTCTTGATGTCCCCTTCTATGACGGCGATCCGGTACCTGCTCTTCAGCATACCGATGATCCGGTCGTTCAGGGTGGTCTTCCCCGCGCCCGGCGAGCTCATCATGTCTATCATGTAGATCTTTTTTTTCTGCAAAAGGTCTTTCACCTCTGCCGCTACGTTTTTATTTGAGTCCAGTATATCCTTAAGAATTTGTATTTCCATTGCGCGCTCCTTCCGGTTTGTTGCGGTTCTACCCTTGTTATTAATAAGAATAATACTGTCTATTATTTTTTTCAAGCCTTCTTTTGTTTTTTCTGGGATGGGCTGTCTGAAAAGATTTTCTCGCAGAGTCGATCTCACTCCACCCTCTCCACATTGGCTGACTTCTACCCACATCTCCCTGTGTAAGAACAGGGGATAGGGGAATTGAAGAGATATTAGAGATAATTTTATTTTTTAATCTTAAATGATTGTTTTTCCTCTTCAATTTTAACAATATTCCGTTAAAAATGTATCTCTATCATCTCTTCTATCTTCTTATTCCCCTTTCTTACACATTTGTGGGTAGAAGTCAGCCACATTGGAGAGGGGGGAGCCGGATGAGGCTAATCCAGCGGAAACCCTCTCCTTTCTTCCGAGTTTAATGGGAGAGGGTGCGCGGAGCGCGGGTGAGGTCAGAGAACCGGGAAAAAGTATTGACGTTTCTCCGTACGATGACTAAAAAGTGGGCAGTATCACACTACGGGTGCCGCGCATGAAGAAGCTGCTTATCATCGCCGTCTGTGCCGCACTGGCGGTTATCGCCGCCGGCGGTCTTAGCTTTGTCTATTCTCATTATGAAAAGCGTGCATCGAACCATGATTTCGAAAAACAATGGGCGGACGCCCCGCTTCAAATAAGAGATAACATCGTTGCGGAGAATAAGGACGCAAACGACCGCAATGACCTGCATTTAGAAAACAGGGATTTGGGGATAGAGGAAAAGGAGGACAAGCGGTTAGAGACGGAGCTCGAAAAAGAGCTGAGGGAATACACATCCCTGAGAAAAAAAAGGAGTGCGTTTTCTTTTCATCTTGGTTTGAGCATCGGCGGAATCGGATATAGTGTGGTGGGAGGGCCCCGTAATACGGTCAGCGACCTATACAGGATCAGATTCCCCAATGGAGCTTTCCAATTCGGTTTCCGCGGCGGCATGGAGGGGATGTTCTATATAAACAGGATCCACGGTCTTTGTATCGGCATTTTTTATGAACAGCGGAGGGCTGTGCTTAAAATAAACTATATACCCCTGACCGGGATAGCCTTGGCCGGTCTCTTGCCGCCTGATCCGCTTTTATTATATTACACGCCGGTCAACCGGTACATACCCCGGAGCGTGGTCGATCTGCATTACCTGAATTTTCCGGTTATGTACCGGTATCATTTCATGGACGAGCTCTATATCGGGGTCGGATTCGACATAGCCCTGCCCTTACAGACTGAAACGGGTTTCGGGATCATACTGTTCAGATCAAGCACGAATCTGAAGAAGAGGCTCTCGCCGGTTGATTTCAGCGGCAGGCTCGCGTTCGGATTTATCATGAACAAGGTCGTTATTGAGATAGGGGTCGGAGCAGGAATCTTAAAACTCGATAGAATGGCCGGCGACCGCCGCAGCATCTACCTCACGGCAATGATCGGCTATCGGATATAATTACCTCTAGGTTTCCAGAATTGAAAAAGGCCATCGCAATCAGGGTCAGGGGAATCGTCCAGGGCGTTGGATTCCGCCCCTTTGTGCATCAGACTGCGCAGCGGCACGGCATCAGCGGCAGCGTGCTCAACGACACGGAGGGAGTCGTGATTCACGCCGAAGGAGAGGAGGGAGATCTTGAGGAATTCATGCGGGAATTGCATGATAATTTTCCTCCCCTGGCCATGATTATGTCCATAGTATCGGAGGAAATACCGCTTATTGCCGGTGCCGGCTTCGTGATCGAGGAGAGCAGGATCACGAAAGAGAGAGCAGCCTTCTATTCCCCTGATGTCGCAGTCTGCGATCAGTGCCTGAGTGAATTCTTTGATACCCGGAACCGCCGCCACCGGTATCCTTTCATAACCTGCATACAGTGCGGCCCGCGCTTCAGCATAGTCCGGGACATACCCTATGATCGCCGGAACACTTCCATGAATCCGTTCACGATGTGCGCGGCATGCACAGCGGAGTATAGAGACCCGGCAGACCGGCGCTTTCATTCGCAGCCTAACGCATGCCCGGAGTGCGGCCCGAAAATGTCCCTGTATGATAACAACAAAAAACTCGCCGTGCCGGACGGCGATGCGGCGCAGGCCGTTGTTGAGCTTTTGCGCAGAGGAAGGATTATCGCCATAAAAGGGATCGGCGGGTATCATCTTGCCGCCGACGGCCTGAACGACGGCGCTGTTCTTGAACTGCGCAAAAGAAAACGGCGGCCGTTCAAGCCTTTCGCGCTAATGGCCGGGTCGATCGGGATCATGGAGAGGTTCTGCGATATTACCCCGGCGGAGCGTCGCCTTCTCGAGTCAAAGGAGCGGCCGATCGTGCTCATCCGCGGAAGAGGCAGGCAGGTGAGCGGATATGTGGCGCCGGGCCTTTCATTTTTTGGCTTTATGCTCTCCTACACGCCCTTTCAGCATCACCTCTTTTCTCTTGACCCGGATATGGTGCTCGTGATGACGAGCGGCAATATATCAGACGAGCCGATAGAGCACCGCGACGAAACCGTGTTCGAACGCCTCGGCAGGATCGCGGACTATTTCGTGACGTACGATCGGGAGATCATCGGCCAGGGAGACGACAGCGTACTGTATGTGGTGGATGAAAAGCCGTATTTCATCCGCCGCTCGCGCGGATACGTGCCGGCGCCGCTTCTCTCGAGCGAATCCTCCCGATCCATCCTCGCCATGGGCGGAGACCTCAAAAACAGTTTCGCCGTCGCGCGGAAGGGCTTCATCATTATGAGCCAGTACCTGGGCGACATGGAGGACCCTCTCACCCTTGATGTTTTCAAGAAGACCGTGCAGCATTTCATAAAGATTTTCGACGCCGGCCCGGAGGTGATCGTAGCGGATATGCATCCCGGCTATATCACCCGGCAGTACGCGCGGGAGATGGCGGGAGAAGGCACGCAGATAGTGGAAGTGCAGCACCACCACGCTCACATCGCATCGGTGATGGAGGAGCATGACCTGCATGCGCCGATTATCGGCGTGGCTTTCGACGGCACCGGCTACGGCACTGACGGGAGCCTGTGGGGGAGCGAGTTCCTCATAGCCGGGCGTGGGGAATTTGAGCGCGCCGCGCACTTCTCTAATTTTCTCCTTCCCGGCGGGGAGAGCGCCATCACGGATGTATGGAAGATCGGTCTGTCGCTGTTGTATCAGGCCTTCGGCAGGGATTATCCGGTCATGGCCCGAGACGCGGACGCCGGGAACGTGATCGAGATTATCGAGAAAAAGATCAACGCGGCGCTTACCTGCAGCATCGGAAGGATCTTCGACGGGGTGGCGGCGATCCTGGGAATATCGTCCTTCGTTAGCACGGAGGCGGAAGCGGCACAGCTCCTTGAGGAGGCTGCCCTCAGGGGCACGAGCAGGATTCCTCTTTTTACGATTCCTTTTTCAGGCACTTCCGAGATCATCATCAACACCGTGGAGCTTACCGAGCATATCGTTTCTCTCATTACCGGAGGAATGAAGATCGATGATATCGCTGCGGATTTTCATCAATCGATAATTCAAACAACGGCTGCCGTGTGCCGCTCCCTGAGGGAGCGGACCCGCATAAATGAGGTTGCGTTAAGCGGAGGAGTATTTCATAACCGGATACTCCTGGCCGGGATAATTGACCGTCTTCATGAGGCGGGGTTTTCGGTGTACACTCATAGGTTTGTGCCGTGTAATGACGGATGCATCGCATTGGGACAGATAGCTGTGGCAAAGGAACTGCTGAGGTAATGAGTGGGGTCAGAGCAACCGGCTAATTTTGAAAAAAAACATATATTTTTTCAATTTTATGTTGAACCCCAAAGTCTATTCTCCTAATTTGTCTTCTATTCTGAATTGAGATTATAGTCAAAACTCAAATAATTCGGTGTTGATTCCTTGAAAAGTGTTATTGAATGAAAATCTATTGATAATACTTTTCTGATAGAATAATTTGAGGAATTAACCTGCCGATAATTCAATTTTCAAAGAGGGACTATGAGTACTATAGAAGAAGTAGTTCAAAAAGCTGTAAAAAAACAGGGCAAGGACCCCACCGGCATGCTCGAGATCATACGGGATGTACAGGCCGAACTCGGGCATGTTCCGGATAAGGCCAAGTCCCTAATTGCCGCCGGCATGGGTCTCTCAAAAGCTGATCTGGATGGAATTGTTTCTTTTTATCATTTCTTTTCGGAAAAGCCGGTCGGGAAATACGCCGTGTATCTCAATAACAGCGCCGTAGCGGTTATGAAGGGAAGGGAGGCCGTGGCCCGCGCCTTTGAACAGGAAGCAGGCTGCAAGTTCGGACAGACAACCCCTGACGGCATCATCGGCCTGCATGACACATCGGATATCGGGATGAACGACCAGGAGCCGGCGGCCATAATCAACGGCGTGGTGTTCACCGGCCTCACGCCCGAGAAGGTGAAGGATATTGTTTCGCAGATGAGGTCCGGCAAGGATGTTACGGAGATGGTGAAAGAGTACGGCGACGGCCTGAATGGGTCGGAGATCGTCAGATCCATGGTTAAAAACAACATCCGGAAAAAAGGCGCAGTCATATTTGCGCCCTTTGAGCAGGGCTCCGCGGTCAAAAAAGCGGTCAGGATGACGCCGGCTGATGTTATTGAAGAGGTAAAAAAGTCGAATCTCCGGGGCAGGGGCGGCGCCGGATTTCCGACCGGCATGAAGTGGGAGTTCACCCGCAACAACAGCAAAGGGAAAAAGGCCTTTGTGGTGTGCAACGCCGACGAGGGAGAGCCCGGCACGTTCAAGGATCGGGTCATTCTGACAGAGCTTCCCCGGATGCTTTTCGAGGGGATGTCCGTCGCCGGATACGCGATCGGCGCGGACCGGGGGATACTCTATCTCAGGGCCGAGTATGAGTATTTATTGAAATATTTGCAGAGCGTTCTCGATGCCATGAGAAAAGGGAATCTTCTGGGCAGGAATGTCGCCGGAAAAAAGGAATTCAATTTTGATATAGAGATAAAACTCGGAGCAGGGGCCTATATCTGCGGAGAGGAGACCGCCCTGCTGGAGTCTGCTGAAGGGAAGCGCGGCGAGCCCCGGAACCGGCCGCCGTTCCCCGCACAGTACGGGTACCAGGGGGGGCCGACGTCGGTCAATAACGTGGAAACCCTGTGCGCCGCAGCGCGGGTGATGATCCTCGGCGGCGAGGAGTTTGCGAAGATGGGCACGTTTCAATCCCACGGCACCAAGCTCCTGTCGGTCTCCGGCGATTGCCAGAAGCCGGGGATCTATGAAGTGGAGTTCGGCATCTCCTTACAGAGCCTCCTGGATGAAGCCGGGGGTTCTGATGCAATGGCCGTGCAGGTCGGCGGTCCATCCGGAAAATGCGTGCCGGCCGGCGAGTTCGGGAAAAAGATATCCTTTGAAGAGCTCCCTACCGGCGGCTCCATGATCGTTATCGCTCCCGGCCGCGACCTTCTTACAATCGTCCATAATTTTATGGATTTCTTCGTAGAAGAATCATGCGGCTGGTGCACCCCCTGCAGGGCGGGCAACGTCATCTTAAGAGAGAGGCTGGAGAAGATCATGGCCCGAAAGGGCACCGAATCGGACCTCGCCGAGCTGGCGCAGTGGTGCGCGGTAGTCAAGACCATGAGCCGCTGCGGCCTCGGCCAGACGTCGCCGAACCCGATAGCAACAACCATTGAAAATTTTCGCAGCGTGTACGAGTCCCGGCTGCAGAAGGGGGTCGGTTTCGTATCCGAGTTTGATAAGGACAAAGCGGTGGAGGAATATTGTCGAATTGCGGGAAGAACACCATATACAGAGGGGCGCTAATATGAGCACAAGCAAGAGTAAAACCAAAGCTAAAGCCAAACATGATGTTAAGGCCAAGGCCAAGAGCAAAAGCAAAAGCAAAAGCATGAAATCGAGCAAGATAAGATTTGAGATAGATGGAAAAGAATGTACCGCCAAACCCGGCCAGACAATAGTCGAAGCGGCGCGGGACAACGGCGTCTATATACCGGTACTCTGCTGGTATGAAGGCATGGAGCCGGCCGGGATATGCCGCATGTGCATGGTGAAGGTCGGGGGGCGCACCATGCCGGGCTGCACCACGCCGGTAGCCGAGGGGATGATCATCGAGAGTGATGTCCCCGAGCTTGAGGATATGCGCAAGGCCATGGTGGAGATGCTCTTCGTGGAGGGGAACCACCTGTGCCCCACCTGCGAGAAGAGCGGCAACTGCGATCTCCAGGCTCTGGGATACCGGTACCGGATGATGGTGCCGCGCTTCCCGTACCAGTTCCCGCTGCGCCTGGTCGACGCGACCTACACCAAGATCATGATCGACAACAACCGCTGCGTACAGTGCCGGAGGTGTATCCGGGGGATAACCACGAAGGACGGCAGGCATGTTTTCGCCATGACGAAGAGGTCGGGGAAGTCCACGATTGTGGCTGACCGCGAGCTTGAGGCGAAGATATCGGATGCGCTGGCGAAGAAGGCCATGGATCAGTGCCCGGTTGGAGCCATTTTGAAAAAGGAAACGGGATTCGCGCTGCCCATCGGCAGGCGGAAGTACGACAAGGCGCCCATCGGCACCGAAGTTCATAAGTAATTATTATTTTCATCGCCGGTTGGGCTGTGGGCGAAGCCCGAATTATGATTATAAGAAGTGGAGGTTTGTAATGGGTAAACCAGTTGTGGCCACGGTATCAATGGCCGGTTGTTTCGGATGCCACATGTCCCTGCTGGACATTGACGATAAAATACTTCAGCTTATCGACCTGGTGGAGTTTAACAAATCGCCGATCGACGATATCAAGAAGTTCACCAAGCAGTGCGACATCGGCTTTATCGAGGGAGGCTGCTGCAACAGCGAGAACGTGGAAAATCTCATGAATTTCAGAAAGAACTGCAAAATTCTCATATCCGTGGGCGAATGCGCCATCATGGGCGGACTCCCTTCCCTGCGGAACGGCATTCCGGTAAAGGAATGCCTTGAGGAGGCCTATCTCAATTGCCTTACGGTCGACGATAAAATCATCCCCAACGACGAGGAGCTCCCGATGATCACGGACAAGGTCTATCCCTGTCATGAGATCGTGAAGATAGATTACTTCCTCCCCGGATGCCCGCCGCGGGCCGAGCTCATATGGGAGGCGCTGTCGGCGCTCATTACGGGGAAAAAGCTCGAGCTTCCGTACGAAGTCTTTAAGTATGATTAATGGAGAAAACTATGGGTAGAAAGATAACAATAGAACCGGTAACGCGCGTCGAGGGACACGGTAAGGTAACCATCCTTCTCGACGACAGCGGGAATGTATCGCAGTCGCGGTTCCACATTGTCGAGTTCCGCGGATTCGAGCGGTTTGTTCAGGGCAGGCCGTACTGGGAGATGCCGGTGCTGACGCAGCGGCTCTGCGGCATATGCCCGGTGAGCCATCATCTGGCTGCCGCCAAGGCGACTGACGTTATCGTCGGTGCGGGAACCGGCGAGGGACTGACTCCAACCGGGGAGAAGATGCGCCGGCTCATGCACTACGGGCAGATGTTCCAGTCGCATTCGCTCCACTTCTTCCATCTCGCCTCGCCCGACTTATTATTCGGCATCGATGCTGACCCGGCGATCCGGAACGTCATCGGCGTGGCCATGAAGCATAAGGATCTTGCGGTCCAGGGCGTGATGATGCGCAAATTCGGGCAGGAGATCATCCGCGCTACCGCGGGGAAGAAGATCCACGGCACCGGCGCCATCCCGGGCGGCATCAACAAGAACCTGAGCCTCAAGGAGCGGGATGAATTCCTTAAGGGCGCCGATCCCCTTAACATCGACAAAATGATCCAATGGGCTCAGGCCGCGCTTGATTTCTTCAAAGGCTATCATTCTAAAAACAGGAGCATGATCGATAACTTTGCGGTGTTTCCGTCCAACCACCTCTCCCTGGTGCGCAAGGACGGCGGCCTTGACCTGTACCATGGGGTCTTGAGGGCGGTAAGCCCTGAAGGAAAAAAGATCCTGAACGACGTCGACTACCAGGATTATTATAATCATATCGGCGAAGAGGTGCGGAACTGGAGCTACATGAAGTTTCCCTACATCAAGTCCCTGGGCAAGAAAAACGGCTGGTACACGGTCGGGCCCCTGGCGCGGCTCAACACCTGCGATTTCATTCCCACGCCGCTCGCCCAGAAGGAGTTTGAGACATACAAGGCGTACACGGGCGGCAAGCCGAACAACAGTACCATGCATATGCACTGGGCGCGCCTCATCGAGACGCTCCACGCCGCGGAGATGATTCGGGAGCTTCTTCTCGATAAAGATCTGCAGGGCACGAAGCTCACGGCCAAAGGCGCGAAGCTGCGCGAAGGCGTGGGCCTTATTGAGGCTCCGCGGGGAACCCTGTTCCATCATTATAAAATAAACGATCAGGACCAGGTCATTATGGCGAACCTGATCGTTTCCACCACGAACAACAATGAGCCGATGAACCAGGCGGTTGCATACGTTGCGAAGAGCGAGTTCACCGGAAAGCCGGAGATCACCGAGGGGATGATGAACAGCGTGGAGGTTGCCATACGGGCGTATGATCCGTGCCTCTCCTGTGCGACTCACGCTATAGGGAGCATGCCGCTGGAGATGGCTCTGTGCGGCCCTGATGGTAAGATTATAGATGTGAAGCGGAAGCAGGGTTGAACCGGAACAGGGTTTTAGTATACGGGTACGGAAATCCGGGCCGTCAGGACGACGGCCTGGGGCCGGCCTGTGCCGAGCGGGTGGATTCGGAACGCCCGCCCGGTGTTGTGACCGACAGTAACTATCAGCTCCAGGTGGAGGACGCGCTGGCGGTGTCGCAGTGCGATACGGTCATCTTCGTGGACGCATCCAGCACGGGCGTAGAGCCTTTCTCATACACGGAGCTTGAGCCGTCGAATGAGACAACCTTCACCACTCATGCGGTTTCGCCGAGCTCGGTTCTTGCCCTGTGCCGGGATATGTACGGGAAGAGTACCAGGGCTTATCTGCTGGCGATCCGCGGATACGGGTGGGAGTTCGGGGCGAATCTTACGCCGGCGGCGGAAAAAAATCTTGAAGAGGCGCACCGGTTTTTAAAGAAGAAGATACATGAGTTAACGAATGCGGCCCCCCGCAGGGGTCCCCTGCGAGCGCGAAACAGGAGTTTCGCAACAAGCCTAAAGATATATTGTTGATATTATAGATTAAGATAATAAAGGAGAATTCTGATGGCAGATAAGAAAAAAATATTAGTAATCGATGACGATTCGGATATTACCGATTCGATAACGGCGATCCTGACGGCCAACGGCTTCGAGGCATATACGGCAAGCGACGGGAAAGAGGGGCTTAATGCCGTGGAGAGCGTCAAGCCGGACCTGGTGCTCTGCGACATGATGATGGAGCAGGTTGACGCCGGCTCAAAGATTGCCCATGAGATCAAGAAGAAGCACAAGAAGCTCCCCGTGTATCTCCTGAGCAGCATCGGCGCGGCAACCGCGATGAACATTGAAGTTAACAAGCTCGGATTCAGCGGCGTGTTTCAAAAGCCGATTTCTCCCGACCAAATGGTACGGGCCATAAAAAAGGCCCTGCAGATGCAATAATGTTACCACGATTGGTATTCGCATCTCTGGTTTTCGCGTTTAATGATGATTTTAAAATTTTTTATTGAACAGAAATTTATTTTTATAAATTCATTGTTTTATAAAGCCGGAAGCCGCCGCTGATGTTTTTCACCCGGTAACCCTTCTGGCGCAGAATGCGGGATGCAACGTAGCTGCGCACTCCTGCATGGCAATAAACAAGAATCTCCCGGTCTGCGGGTATCTCCGTAAGACGGCTGCGTATCTCATCCACGGGTATATTATATGCGCCCGGGGCCATGCCGTCTGCCGCTTCAGCCCTCGACCTCGCATCAATAAGAAAGGCTCCGCCGGATACGGCGTCCGTCACCTCATCCCAATAAGCAACATCAACATTTTTTTGTATGATGTTGGCTGCAGCGTAGCCGGCCATGTTTACCGGGTCTTTGGCCGACGAGAAAGGCGGGGCATATGCCAGTTCCAGCTCTTGAAGGTCGAACACGGTCATGCCGGCGTGCAGGGCCGTGGCCATGACATCGATGCGCTTATCTACGCCCTCGCCGCCTATTATCTGCGCGCCCAGGAGCTTTCCATCCTCCGGTCTGAAGAGAATTTTAATGCACATCTGTTCAGCTCCCGGGTAATATCTGGCGTGCGAATAGGGATGCACGTGGCATGCGCGATAGGATATGCCCAGACTTTTCAGGCTCTTTTCATTTTTCCCGGTACTGGCTGCATTCATGCCCATTATACTGACGATTGAAGTGGATTGCACCCCCTTATACGCGACCGGCCGGCCGGCAATGTTGTTGGCGATTATCCATCCCTGTCTGTTCGCCGGGCCTGCCAATGGCAACAGGGTGTCCTCATCGGTGATGAAGTCCTTCACCTGTACGGCGTCTCCGGCGGCGTAAATCGAGGGGTCGGACGTGCGAAGATATTCATCTACAATAATTCCGCCGCCGGCGCCGATGGCAAGGCCTGCTTCACGAGCAAGCAATGATTCAGGCTTTACACCGATTCCCAACACAATCAGATCGGCCGGGATATCCTTCCCGCTTCCGAGAATTAGGCGTTTCACTCTTCCGTTTCCCTGAAGGGCAGTCACCGTTTCGTTAAGCCGCAGGTCTATCTGTTTTTCCCTGATATGCTGATGTATAAACTCCGCCATCTCCGGGTCAAGGGAACGCATCAACTGGGGGGTGGCTTCTATCAGATGCACCTTCACACCCCATTGATAAAGAGTTTCAGCCATTTCCAGACCGATAAACCCGCCGCCGATGACGGCGCCATGATCCGGCTTGTTTTTTTTGATATAGAGCTTGATGATATCAGCATCGGGAATAGTTCTCAATCTAAAGACATTCGCCATGTCCGACCCGGGTATCCCCGGGTCGGCAGGATTTGCTCCCGGACTGAGAACCAGGATGTCATAATATTCCCGATATGTTTCACCGGCGGCTTCATCGTAGACCTCTACGCATTTTTCCCCGGTCAATATTCTTTTAACTTCATTTCTGATGCGCACGTCGATATTAAAGCGGGATTTCATGGATAAAGCCGTATTCAGGAGCAGCGACTCCCTCTTTTGTATAACGTCGCCGATATAATAGGGCAGGCCGCAATTCGCAAAGGAGATATGCTCTCCGCGCTCGAATATGATGATTTCAGTATTCTCCTCGAGCCTCCTGAGGCGCGCGGCGCAGCTCGCTCCTGCCGCAACTCCGCCGATGATAAGGACTTTTTTATTATTCATGATCCGGCGCTTTTCGTTTCATCCTCACTTGTACATATCTCTACCGTTAGCATTGTACCGACGCCTCATGCAGAATTGATATTCAGAGTATCTTCGGATGAATTACGAGATTTCTTCGTCACCGAGCATTTTCAGGTATTCGTCCCAGATCTTTTCGGTCTCCCGCGCAGCCTCCTCATCGAGCTTTTCAATGATAAAGCCCGCGTGCACGATCACCGTGTCGCCCTCTTTCACGTCCGGATACAGAGAGAAATTCACGACTGTTTCAACGCCCCGCGCCTCCGCTACCGCGCGGCCGTCGTTGATTTTCGTGATTTTCATCGGTATAGCAAGACACATTATGTAAACACCTCGTTAGTAAGTAATAGTGCAGGTGCTATTTGTTACTGATAATACTAGTGCTCCTGCTAGCATATCCGGGGCAGCTGCTCGTCGGTCAAAAGGGGCAGAATTCTTCTGCCGCCGATGGGAGTCTCAATAAACGCCTTGCCGGGGAACTCGGTATTTATCTCTCCGATAATGGCGGCGTTTTTCCCTTCCGGCGTGCTTTTCAGGACTTCGACTATCCCCGGGGCGTCCTTCCGCTCTGCGATGAGCAGAGCCTTTCCCTCGTTGGCGGCGTACAGAGGGTCAATGCCGAGGATGCCGCACACGCCCCGGACCTCTTCCCGAATGGGGAGCGCGTCCTCGTATATCTTCGCGCTGTGGCCCTGTCCCTTCACGATTTCGTTGAGCACGGAGGCGACGCCGCCCCTGGTCGGATCGCGTATGAACTTGATGCCGTCCGGGAACGCCGCGGCCGCCTTTTGTATCATATGATTGAGATGGGCGCAATCGGATTCGAGCCCGGAGGAAAACGAGAGGCTGTTCCGCGCAGCCATCACCGCCATGCCGTGATCGCCGATAGTGCCGCTGATGATGATCGCGTCACCCGGAGACAAGGGCCGGCGCAACAGGCCTTTCTCGATTATTCCGATGCCGGAGGTATTGATAAAGATCTTGTCCGCCTTTCCGTTCGGGACTACCTTGGTGTCGCCGGTCACGATTTTGACGCCTGCCCTGTCGGCCTCTGATTTCATTGAATCGAGTATTTTTTCCAACAGGGAGAACTCAAGCCCTTCTTCCAGGATCAATGAGCAGGAGATGACAAGAGGCCGCGCACCCATTACCGCCAGGTCGTTCACCGTTCCGTTTACCGCCAGCTTGCCGATATCGCCGCCGGGAAAAAAGACCGGCGTTATGGTGAAGGTGTCGGTGGTGAAGGCGATGGATGCGTTTCCCACGGTCAGCACGGCCGCGTCGTCGAGCTGCACGCTGTCGATGCCCAGACGTCTTCTTATGACCGATTCGATCAATTCGTTCATCAGCCTGCCGCCGCTCCCGTGGCCCGGCATTATTGTATTCGCCATTACCCGCTCCAGTATTTGAAATACGCCGCGCATGGGCCTTCCATGGAGACCATGCAGGGGCCGACCGGGTCCTCGGGCGTGCAGGACCTGGCGTACAGGCTGCATTCGGGTGGAATGATGAGGCCCCTCAGGAGCTCGCCGCACCTGCACCCCTTCGCTTCCCTCGGCGGAGGAGGTGTTACCGGGAACTTCCTGAGCGAGTCGAAATCGGCATATTCATCCCTGACATCCATTCCACTCCCCGGTATGACGCCGATCCCCCGCCAAAGGGAATCGGATGTCTTGAAAACCTTGTCCATGAGCTCCATAGCCTTCCGGTTGCCCTCTTCTTTGACCACGCGACGGTACTGGTTAACAACCTCATTTTTATTAGCGCGGATAATGTCTACCAGTGTAAGCATCCCCATCATCAGGTCGTGCGGTTCGAACCCGGCAACGACGCAGGGCTTGGAGTACCGGCCGGATATGAACCGCCAGGCTCCTGCGCCGATGATGGCGCTCACGTGCCCCGGCAGGATGAATCCGTCGATCTTGACCTCGCCGGCGTCAAGCAAGGCCTTGACCGCGGGCGGGGTAAATTTGTTTCCCGGCAGGATGGAGAAATTCCCGATAGCGCGCATCTTCGCTTCGATAACCGCCACCGCCTCAGTCGGCGCCGTGGTTTCAAAGCCGACGGACAGGAATATGACCTGCCGGTCAGGTATTGACGCCGCAAGATCGAGCGCGTTCAGGGGCGAGTAGACCACGCGGATATCCATCCCGTCCGCCTTTTCCCGTGCGAGCGAGCTGTAGGATGAAGGCACCTTCATCATGTCGCCGAAGGTGGTTATGATGACGTCATGGCGCCTTCCTATCTCTATCGCCCGGTCCAGGTATTCATTCGGGGTTACGCAAACCGGACAGCCGGGGCCGTCTATAAGGGAGAGCCCTTCCGGGAAAAGATCCTTCACGCCGGTTCTGAAGAATTCAGTCGTATGTGTCCCGCACACCTCCATGACCCTGATTTCCCGTTCGAGGCGAAGGCTCTTGAGCCGGCGGGCCAGCCTGTTGTCCAGATCATTCTTCTTCATGTAATCTCGATGCTCGTTATGAAAAATTCCCTACCCTCAATAACCTCGATATCGGTGGACTGGCATTTGGCGCAGGCGAAGCTCCAGTCCTTGTTCGTGAACGTATTCAGATTGCCGCACGACCTGCATTTCACCGTGACCGGTACCTTCTCAATGGCAAGCGTCGCGCCGTCCGCTATGGTATCCTTGCTCAGCATGTCGAAATAGGTCTGGGCCCATTCCGGAATTATATCGGAGAGATCGCCGATTTTTAAATTGATCCTTACGACTTTTTGAGCGTTGTTCTTGTTCGCATGCTCCAGAACGATATCGAGGATATTGTTCATTATGGACAGCTCGTGCAATAATGCCTCCTTATTAATTAAATGCAGGCCGGCATCCTTATATCATAGCGGAGGCATGCTGTCGGATGTCAATACTATTTAGATAATCCATTACTTACATGTCCCTCTCTCATGCCCCCCAACCCCCCGGAGGGGGGCTGACCTCATCCCCCCCTTCCCCCCTTCTCCTTAATAAGAGAAGGGGGGGTGAATAAAGTTTATAGTTTTAAGCTCACCTCTCCAATTTGGAGAGAGGCTGGG
>MIBJ01000082.1:24182-69878 GCA_001829495.1 Spirochaetes bacterium RBG_16_49_21
CCCCTCCGGGGGGTTGGGGGGCCGAGAAGCTTGATTTGAAAATGTGGGTAATGATTAGCAGAGGGATGGGGGGTCTTAAAAAACGTGGATGTATCAGTTTTATCTGAAAAATAATTCGTGTTTATTTAGATGATATATTTTTTATCAAAATCATTGATTTATTTGTATGTAGGTTGATATAATTGATGAGATGTTATGGCCAAATCCGGAGGAGATATGAAACAGAATCAGTACAGCGGCGTGGAGATCATTGTCGGCATTCCGTCCTACATGGAGGCGAAGACCATCGGGTTTGTGACCAGGCAGGTGGACCTCGGCATCAAGCGTTTTTTCCCCCATATGAAGGCGCTCATCGTCAATGCGGACAATAACAGCGGCGACGATACCCGGGGAGCCTTTCTTTCGACAGACACGGTTACTCCGAAGAAATACCTAACGACACCGCCGGGAGTGAAGGGGAAGGGCAACAATCTGCTGAATCTCTTCAGATTCTGCAAAAGCAGGCTTTCTTCCCTGAAGGTGGTCGTGCTCGTGGACGCGGATTTAAGGTCGATAACGCCCGAGTGGATCAGGTATATGGCGGAGCCGATCTTCAAGGGATATGAGTTTGCGCTTCCGCGCTATTCCCGGCATCAGTTCGACGGCACCATCACCAATCATATCTGCTATCCCCTGCTGTACGGGGTCATGGGCGAGAACGTACGCCAGCCTATAGGAGGCGAGTTCGCCTTTTCTCCCCGCGTCATGCTTCACTGGCTCGACCAGAAGTGGCTCCCCACTGCCAGGCTTTACGGGGTCGACATCTTCATGACCCTCAACGCGATTCTCGGCAAATTCAGGATGTGCGAGGTCGGCCTGGGCTCCAAGATACATAACGCGAGCGCGCCGAAGCTCGGCCCCATGTTCACCCAGGTGGTTACCACCTTTTTTCAGGGCCTGCTGAAGCACAAGGCGGACTGGATCGGCCTGCTGCACGAGAACCCGAAGCCGAAGCCCCTTTTCGGCCTGAAGAGCTTGTCGGCGCCGCAGGAGCTGTCCGTGGACCTGCGCGACATGAAGGATAAGCTGCGCGGCGAATTTTTATCGCGCAAGAATCTTTTGAAGAAATATCTGAGCCGTTACATATACAGTAGTTTCTGGCGGATGATCGACCAGGATCATTACAAAATGGATACGGTGTTATGGACCCAGGCAGTGTACCAGATTCTGTTCACCTTCGACACCGGATCGCCCACGGTGAAAAGGGATATCGTTGAAGCCCTGAAGCCGCTCTATTTCGCGCGCTCGGTCACCTTCGATTATGAGACGTGGAAATATCAGATCGACTACGCGGAAGAGCTCATCCTGGACCAGGCGACGGCCTTCGCTTCTCAAAAGCCTTATTTTTACGGCCTGTATCTCCAGCGCGCCCAGGATCTGGACAGAAGGATCAATAAAAAAAATTAAGGGATGAGCAGATCGGCCTCAGCGCATGCGCCTGATATTAATTGTTTCAAGCACGCTGTACGGCGGCTTCCCCTGGGATTCATGGTATATACGGATGAGAATCTCGGCGAGTATCCCGATCTGGATAAAAAGCACCGAGAGCACAATGAACATCACCGTGAGCAGGAGGAGGGGATTTCTGGTCATTGACTGGTTGAGCGTTATCTTCATGAGAAGGACCGTGATCCCGCTAAAAATGCTCAGAAAGAAGAGCAGAAAGCCGGTTCCGCCGAACACGTAGATCGGCTTGGTGGAATACTTTCCCAGGAAGGTTACGGTAACGAGGTCCAGGAGCACCTTGAATGTGCGTATGATGCCGACCTTCGATTTTCCGAACTTTCTCGGATGGTGTCCCACCGGGACCTCGGTGATCTTCGCTCCCAGCCACGAGGCATGCACCGGGATGAAGCGGTGCATTTCGCCGTACAGGTTTACCTGCTTCAGTAAACTGCTGCGGTAAGCTTTAAGGGAACAGCCGAGGTCGTGGAGCTTCACGCCGGTGACCTTTGCGATGAGCCAATTCGCGACCCATGACGGAAGTTTGCGGGACAGGAGCTTATCCATTCGTTTCTTCCGCCATCCGCTTACCACATCGTATCCCTCCGCCATTTTTTTCAAAAGCATGCCGATGTCGTTGGGATCGTTCTGAAGATCCGAGTCCATGAACAGGATGATCTCTCCCGAGGCGTAATCGATCCCGGCCGACATGGCGGCAGTCTGCCCGAAATTGCGCCGGAAGATGACGAGCTTGATGTTTCTGTCTTTATTCGCAATATCACGAAGAATGTCGGGTGATGAATCTATGCTGCCGTCGTCAATGAAGATAACCTCGTAGCTGACGTTGAGCGGATCCAGGGCTTTGATGATCACTTCATACTGGGGCCGGATATTGTCTTCCTCGTTGTAGACCGGCAGCACGACGGAGATGTACGGGCGCCGGGGATTCTTCCTTTTCGTTTTCACAGCAGGCATGACTCACTCCAATTCGCCTAAGGTGCGCAAAAATAGATTTGTTGCGAAATTAAATTTTTTAACGGGGTTAAGGCCGGCTTTGTTGAAACATCCTGTTTCATGCCGGCAGGCGAACTTCGTGTTCGCTCAGGCGTAGCCCCTTAAAAGCCCCTGCAGGGGCTTTCCCAAGCGCGAAACGGTAGTTTCGCAACAAGTCTCTAATTTATGATTGCAAAATGCAAGATTAATTAATAATGAGAACATTGACAAATCTTTTTTATGAAAGAATCAAAATTAACATACCTGATCGACCCGCTCCGGGAGATGCTTTATCAGTTCGATGTTATAATAAAGGGCTTTCGAGAGCGTTCCGGCTTACGTATAGCCGCTATTACGTGCGGCATGCTTCCGAATGAGATCGCCGCTTGCGCCGGGCTGTTACCCTTGAGGCTTCCTTTTTTTGCGCACGGCCGGTGCGCGTGCGAAGGTTTATCAATGATTGAGAAGATTGAAGAATTATATGATTGTCTGGTCGTGCCGCAGGGGTGCGCGGGAAAAGGCGCCATTCCCGTGCTCCCGATCCCGGTGCATGAATTTAAAGCCCCTCAGGGTTGGGGTGCCCAGTCATACAGACTTATGGAGGCGGCTCTGGATGAGCTTTTGCAATTATTCGGCGGAACCGGCTTCCGGGAATCAGATGTGGATACCCTCAGGGCTGCCGTGCGGGAATACAATGCCGTGCGCAGGCTCGTGCGGGGCATTGCGTCCGTCCGGCGCGGCAAGCCGGACCTGCTTTCGTGCAGAGACCTGGCCGTTGTGTTCGAGGCGGCCGCCGTTTTACCGCCTTCGATAGTTATCGGTTACTTGGCTCCGATCCTCGACAGGCTCAATGACGCAGCAAGCGGCTGCTCGGGCGGGATGATCCCGGCCCTCGCGTATGCGAGCTTTATCAATGACGCTTCGATCCTGGATGAGATAGAAGAAGCAGGCTGTCTTATCGTAGAGGATGATTTCTGCTCCGGCAGGAGGCAGTTTGAGATGTCCTATGACCATGAATCGGACAACCTGATCCCGGAGATACTGGACTCGTTCTCATACCGGCCCGGCTGCCCGTCCGTCCGGCCGGCTGAGGAACGGGTGGAGCTTTTTTATAAAATGATAAAAGGGGAGGGGGTCGAGCTTGTCATATTCCTGGAGGATCTCTGCTGCGGTGCGAAGAAGAGGGATATCGAGGCGTTGCGGATCAGGCTCATGCGCTCCGGCGTCGATCCCCTGGTGGTGTCGACGGCCGATGCGGTTGAAAAGGTCCGGGATTATGTTGCGACATTATGAAGGCGCGGTTGCCAACCGCGCCTCACGGGGTGACCCCGCCCCTACCGGCCCAGCATATTTATGTAATCGCCGGTTATATTGAACGCCTCCCGGAGAAACAGGTCGTTGTCCAGGTCGATCAGCTTTTTTCTCCCTTCCTTGTTGAAGGTCTTCTCAAGCTCTTTCTGCTTCTGTTTTTCAATGGATGACTCTTCCTTCAGACTGATGGTCTTGCTGTTTATCTGTTCCTGGTATTTTTTGATCTTCTCGATAAGCTTCCGGTACTTGTCGCTGGTATTGATTCTTGATACGGAGACGGCTTTCAACCGGGCCACCATTGCCGGGTTGACCATGCCGAAAGGCTTGAATTGAGCGCTCTCGATCTTCTTCCATTTTAAGGGATAACGGCTTTTGCTCTCTCCGATGTCGAATATCGTGGTAAGGTCAGGGACCTTGATGTCCGGATCAATGCCGTTGAGCTGATTCGAGGTCCCGCCCGGCTGATAGAAGAGGGATATGGTTATCTTCACCGCTCCCTTTTTAAAGGGGAGTTCATTGTATGACTGCACGGTTCCCTTGCCGAAGGTGTTGTCCGGGCCTATGATGAGCCCCCGGCGGTAGTCCTTTATGGCTCCGGCGAGAATCTCGGATGCGCTGGCGCTGAATTTATCCACCAGTACCACGAGGGGGCCTTTATAGACGATCGACTCGCTGTTATCATAAATAACGTTTGGCGGATTCCTTCCGTCAACTATTTGCAGCACCGGGCCGCTGTCGATAAAAAATCCGGCTATGTCGATTGCTTCGTTCAGAAGCCCGCCCGGATTGCCCCGCAGATCGAGGACGACTGCGCTCACGTTTTCCGATTTCAGTTTGGTCAGAATCGCCTTTAAGTCTCCGGACGAGCTCTTGCCCCGCTCCTTGTCGTAGTAAAACGACGGGAGTTTGACGTACCCTGTCTTTTTATTTCTGTCGTTGGTGATGAGAAAGATTTCAGACTCCGCTGCGCTGTCCTTGAGGCTGATTTCCTCCCGCATGATCGGGATGATCATCCGCGCCGTCTTGTTTCCCTCGCCGGTTCCCCTCAGTATGGTGAGCCGCACCTCGGTTCCCTTGGACCCGCGGATTTTTTTCACCACGTCGCGGAGGTCCATGTCGACCACGTCGACCGGCTCCCCGCCGGCCTGTGCGACTGCGATGATCTTGTCACCCGGCTTGAGCCTGATTTTTTCAGGGAGCTTGTCGGCTGCTCCGCCGGCGATGATAGATTCAACGATGACGAAGCCGTCTTCTGATTTGAGGCGCACGCCGATCCCCTCGAGCTTGAGCTTCATGGAGATGTTAAAATCCTCCTCCTCGTCGTGGGTGAGGTAGTTCGAATGAGGATCGAGCGCCATTGAAAAGGCGTTCATGAAGCGGTCGAGAAGCTTATCCTCGTCGATTTCGTCGATCCGTTTTTGTAAAAGCTCGTATTTTTTAAGAAGCTTTTTTTTGGCCTCTTCCAGGCTCTGGTCCGAAGTGAGATAGTTGAGGAGCTGAAGCTTGATATTTTTTCTCCATCGCTCGCGCATCTCTTCCTGAGTTCCGGCGTAATCGACCTTGTCCCGGTCGACGATGATTTTCTCGTCAACCTTGAAATCGAATGCGCCGTTGATAAGATCCCTTACGATCCGGTTGGTTTCCTTGGACCTTTTTTTGTAGACCGAGAATATGTCGTCGATAAAGGAAAACTGCCCGTTCTGGATGTAATCATCGGTTTTGTCCCGGTATTTGTTGAATTCCCGGATGTCTTTCTTGTAGAAATAGTATTTGCCGTAATCAAGCGACATGATGAAGTTGTCGAATATCCTTCCGGCCAGCTCATTGTCCAGCGTGTGGTACTGGACATGCATGGCGAGAAATTGGTTGACCAGCGGCGGGATATCGGATTTTTTAAGACCGGCTGAATTTTTTATGCATGAAAAAATCAATAAAAAGGTTACAACCGGGATAAGAAGCTTTCTTGGCATTTGTTTGTACTCCCGAAAAATATTGGCCTTGCGATTTAACCTATTTAAAATGCGGCTGGATATTAATAAACGTTAAATAGATTTCGCCCGCCGCCTCCGACGGGCGAAATTGCAATAATGTCGTAATATGCGCACATTTTAATCATCTGATTAGTTACAAGAATTAGTCAATTAAAATTTGTCAAAGTTACGGGTTTTATCCTTCGATTGATGGTGAAGTCGCATAATTCATCGATCTGGGCTGGCAGATGAAAGTGTCGCCACGCAGGATTTTTTACTTTGATTCCTTTTTGTACTGAGAAGATGAGATCCGAATTTTATTGCCTGAATAAAAACTTTAATGTTGAAGGATGAATTGGAAAAGATATATGAGATAGGTATTTCAGCCACCTTCATTCCTGATCGTACGCATAATGCTAATGCCTCCATGTGGAAATCGAAGGACTTTGATTTTAACTCTGTTTGAGCGACTAATTCCGCTGCTCTCCTGCTATAACGCCGGTAACCGCTCGTGCAATCTTTGATGCCCGGTCCCCGTAAATTGAAATATGAAGAGGTAAGGGCATAATTAACAATAAAGGCTGCTGCTTTGCTTATTATTTTTCGGTACAGGGGTACGTGCCGGACATTCTTACACGGACGCGAACCGATTACCACATCAACGAAGCTGTTGTATGATATGAAATTCGGCAATTCATCGGGATTGTGCGAAAGGCCGGCATCCATGGTTATAATAAAATCATATTTATTTTTAATTCCCCACCGCAGCCCGTCCTGTATCCCCCCTGGTATATGCGTGGCGATCTTATGGGTGATCACCTGCAGAGAGTTTTTATGCTTTCCCTTTTCACATTCCTGCCGTATTTTTTTTAAAATATGCGGGGTCTTATCCCTGCTGCCGTCGTCGGTTACGGACACGTCCCCGTATTTCAGCGAGCGGGTCACAACCTCGTAGATGCTCTGTTCTTCGTTATGCGCCGGTATGACAATTAATTTTTTTTTCATGGTGCTATGATTCGTAATATTTTTATTAAGATGCTTCGGTTATATACGGGAAAATACAAGTATTATCCCTATGATAATCAGGCCCATTCCTCCCAATTGCGTTATTGAAAGCCGCTCATTAAATAGGAGTATTGAAAAGGATATGATAAGTATTATGCTGAATCCCACAACAATAGGATAGGCTATAGATATATCTATGAAATTAAGCGCTTTTGTATAATAAATAAAGTTTATTCCGAACAGAGCAGCAGCAAGAAAAAGCGGGACATTGGTTATCAGGTCGAGTATGGTTTCGCTTTGTTTTGCTGCGAAACCCTTGATTACAAGATTAGCCGATGTATTGAAAACGACCGCGAGCATCAAATAGATATATTGAATCTTCATTACCGGGACTCCTTTCGGGCTCCCTTTTCCGGCATAACCACTCTTTTAACGCCGATGTCTTCCTGTCTGAAAAGATCTTTGCTCACAATAAAAAGCGGGAAGTCCGCAGGAGCCTTTTCGCCATAATAAACAGCCAGATAGTCAAGTTGATGATCGAGAAATAGCTTCAATGCATATCCACTCGACAACCGCCTCCAAAAAAGAGGCGTATTATTTTCATCTATGGCGGCAATTCCTGTTTTATAATTTATAGGTTCATCTGTTTTAAAATAAATTTTTTCGTACTTATACAGTTCTTTTTTGTAATACTCGTCTTTCATCTGAGTTATAAACGTTCTGACCCTGTCTCCTGCGGGGTTTTCAGAAAATTCCCTGACCATATGATGGGTATTGATAAAATTATATAACACAAACAGCAGAATCAGAATCGGCATACGGATATGCTTTTTTAAAATTAAAATGATGCCGGTGCAGTAGAAAAGATAACTGATGGCAAGATAATTCGCGTTTCTCTGAAATACGGCAAAGGCGTACGGCATATAGAAGCATAGGGAAGAGGAAATGAAGAATATAATGAGTTTATCTTTTTTGATTATTCCTATCGCAAAAATAAGAATTATGCTAATAATGAGAATAGGCAGATTTTTATAGATATGATACGAATAAGACTGAAGGGTTTTAATAAAGGTAGCTAACGATAAATCGATTCCATATTCAGGAGACCGGAGCATCCCGACCAGATATTTTGATGCTATGACAAATGCGGTGAATAAAAAAACCCAAAAGATCAGAAAGAGGATATTTATTTTTTTTAATTTAATTTCCTTAAAATAAAGAATGTGGTAGATTATAAGGGAGGGAATGATAAAAGCAGCTAAAAAATTGCTTATAAGGGTGCAGCCAAGGAGGATCGTCAGGATCACTCCTTTTTTAATATTCAGATCATCTATGACGCCTTTGTTGAAATATATATGCAAAAAAAGAAAAGCAAAAAAATGCGAAAAGAGATGCTGGTTGTTGCATATCCAGGTAATATTTTTTATAGTCGGCGGCATGATGAAATAGATGATGCCCGCAACTACGGCGATTGCCGTATCTTTGCATAAACCTCGTATGAAAAAGAAAAGAATAATCGTGTTCGCGCACAGTATCAGGAGATTGGTGATAAAATAGAGCGTTGCCGTGTTCCCGAAAAATTTGTATAAATAATGCCAGTATAAATTTATCGAGAGAAACCTATATAGGGTGTTGAAAGAAAAAAAATTTTCCCACGCTAAATTTTTATAAAATGTATACAAAAAGCCAATATCATCCTGAATAAACCAGGCGGTAAATGAATAGTGGACATAAAATAGAATGAAAAAGGCTGTTATAAATCCAAAAATATAATAATAATATTGGGGTATTTCATCAGAAATAAATTTATCAAGCGGTTTCATTATTCGATATTTTTATCCGTTCCGAAGATGGATTTCCACATCATTAACAATTATTGATCGTTGAATTTCACAACAACTCTGATATTTATGATGGCAACTGAATTAAAATATAGGGCATACGTCAATACTTTTTATTCATTTTTTCCCGGCATATTTTATTATTGACATTCTTCTGAACGGCACAAGCTTAATATCATGTTAACCGGCTCATTCTCAAGAAGGCTCAACTGCCTGCGCGTATTCATAACTGATACGTGCAACCTGAATAAGACCCGATGTTTCTATGTACTATTATTAATCGCAGCTCTACCGGCATTATGGACCTGTACACCTTCAGCACGGATCAGGCCTGATTCCCATTCTTCAATATCGATATCGTGGGAGTTCAGGAGCATCAATGTGGATGGTGAGCCGCATACCGAGGTGCTCATGATCGTGAACGGCAAATATCCGCAGAGGCATCCATTGGGCCTCTTTTACGGGGATGTCGTCAGAATTCTCAAGCCTGAGGTGAACAGAAGGGAGATGGGGGGAGGCGCACTGTCCGGGTTTATTACCGGTAACAAGGGAAGGGGCGAGGAGGTGCTCGTGCGTTTCAATGAATATCTTAATCGGTTGATCATCGTAACCAGACAGATCGTTCCCGGATCTGAGCCCGGTTCGTATAAAACTTTAAAGAATATTCCCGTATACAAGCAAACCAAGCCTGATGCCGGCTTTTAATGCTTGACATATTGGGGTATATTGCAATTATTCAGAAAATTTGTAGAATCTTCAAAGTGACGCCATGCTGGAAAATCCCCCAACCGCCTCAGGCGGCTGGGGGATTTTAACATGCGTGATAATTTTTATTCATGGTTTTTAATTCATATAAGTTCATAATCTTTTTTATCGTCGTTGCGGCGTCATTCTTCAGCCTGCCGCACCGATACCGCTGGTTCTTTCTCCTTGCCGTGAGCTATTTTTATTACCTGTGCTGGGATCCGAAATACGCGGTCCTTATCCTGATCACGACGCTGGTCGTGTACCTATCGGCCCTGCTGATGCACGATAAGCCCCAAAACATGAAAAAGCTTTTAGTCGGTGCGAGCCTGCTTATAAACCTGGGGATCCTGTTCGTGTTCAAATATTTTAATTTTTTCAACAGCACTTTACGGGAGGTTTTGACTTTTTTCGGCCTGGGCTATGATGTGCCGGCGCTTCAGCTTCTGCTCCCGATAGGGATATCGTTCTACACCTTTCAGGCCCTGGGTTATACTATTGATGTATACCGGGGCACCAGAAAGCCGGAGCGCAACCTTGGCGTGTTTGCGTTATATGTCAGTTTTTTCCCGGTGCTCCTGGCAGGCCCCATCGAGCGCTCCACGACCCTGCTTCCCCAGTTTTACAAGGAGATGGAATTCGATTATCAGCGGATTGCCGACGGCCTTAAGCTGATAGCATGGGGAGCGTTCCAGAAGCTCGTGATTGCGGACCGGTTGAGCATGTACGTGAGCCAGGTATACGGCAATCCTCAGGCTTTTGCCGGTCTGCCTCTATTGCTCGCTTCATATTTTTTTATCATCCAGGTGTATTGTGATTTTTCAGGATACACCGATATAGCGATCGGAACCGCCCAGGTGCTGGGGTACAAGCTGATACCCAATTTCCGGCGTCCCTACTTCGCTCAAACCCTGGGTGAGCTATGGCGGCGGTGGCACATATCCCTCATATCGTGGTTCAGGGATTATCTGTACATACCTCTCGGGGGTAACCGCGTGCCGAAAGGACGGTTTTATTTCAATATGATGGTGGTCTTTTCTCTGTCAGGCCTCTGGCACGGCGCGCAGTGGACCTTTGTGATCTGGGGAGCGATGAACGGCCTCTTTTTGATCACCAGCCGCATGACCCAGAAATTGAGAGACTTTGTCCGCGAGAAGGTATTCGCGGCGATCGCCGGGATCCCGGCTGCGGCCTATTTTCTCATTTGCCTCATTCTTGCGGCCTTTGCCGTATGGGCCGGTCCGGCCGGTTTTGTTTCCCCTCCGGCGACCGCAATAACAGCCTTTGCGTGCTCAGCCGGTGCGTTTGTTCTCGGTGCCATACGGCTGAAACAGGGTCTGTACGAGCGCTTCATCGATGCCTTGAAAAGGCTCATGATGATATTAATAACCGTCCACCTTTTTCTCTTCGGTGCGGTTTTTTTCAGGTCCGGGAGCGTTTCCGATGCGTGGTATATTTTAACGCACTTCGCGGGGACGAATTTCAGCCAGCTTATGCTCAACTTTGACGCCTTTCAGTTTATCATGATGATCCTGGTTGCTATCGTTCTTCTGGTCATTCACTCCATTCAGGAAAGGCGCGGAAGCATACGGGAGCTCTTAAAACAAAAGCCGGTATGGCTTCGCTGGGCGCTCTATTTTTTCCTCTGTTCAAGTATCCTCCTTTTTGGATACCGCGGCACTCAGCAGTTTATATATTTTCGGTTTTAGGCGGCTATGGTGAAAAGGCTCGTTCTCAAACTTTGCCTGCTGGCGGTTATCTCAACGGTTCCGCTGGTGGGATATAATATCATCGTCGATCCTTACATGGTATTGAGGAAGGATTATGACCATATGTTCATATGTCCCAATGAGCGGTACGTGAAAACCGATTATATTCTTAACAATCCGGAAAAATACGACTCGTACCTGTTCGGATCATCGCGGGTGAGCCAGATACCGGTAGAGATGATAAACAGGGCGACCGGGGATAGAATTTACAATATGACCTATATCGCAGGCGTTGTGCCGGACCATCTGTATATCTTGAAGTTATTCTTAAAAAGAAAAGTGAGAATCAAAAATATTATCATCGGGCTGGACTATTATACCTTTACGGCGATGCCCATTGAAAATCAGGTCCGCAATATAATGTATCCCGAAACCCTGCGGGAAAGAATAGATTTTTATTATACCTATCTTACCCTTGAGCCTGATTCAATCATGTTCAAGGAGATCAGGTTTGACGGGAAAGAAGCGGCCTACGATTTGACCGGCACGGGGGGGTATCATTTTATCAAAAGGGAAAAACTCCTTGCTCTTGATCCGCGGAAGCATGAGAAAAAATTCAAACAGCCGTTTTCCACTGCCTGCGCCAATCGCCTTGAACAAACATTGGCGGAGATCGGTGAGATCATTCAACTCTGCGGCAAAAATAATATCAATTTGACCTTTTTCATAAATCCCGACAACCTGAACATGTACCTGTGCGAGGATATAGCATTTATGAATCAGGTCAGGATGCGGCTGGCCCTATTCACCGATTATTGGGATTTCAGCGGCGCCAATTCCGTAACCGAAAACAACATTAATTATATTGATCCCATCCATTACCGTAAAAAGGTCGGCGGCATGATGGTGGAAAATATGTATCAGGACAACGCGTACCCGCTGTCCGGTTTCGGGGTGCTCGTGACGAAAACCAATGTCAGGAATTATGTGAAGAAGACGGCGGAGGATTACCGCCGATTCAAGAGGCGGATCGATCCTCGATGCATTCCCTGCGCGGGGAATAAATAATAGCTGAGATCCATTGCGGGTTTCATTCCCTCGTTGCCCGCCATGCCATAAGATCCTTAATGTTCAGGGCAATACTCAGCACCAGGCAAACGGCAAACACGGCCACGGTTGCCGTATCGACCAGTAGCGGCGGCAGATTGATCCCGGTTATGTCGAATATGAGGAACTGGATGTATGTATCGGACTGGATGGGCCTGCCCAGCGCCTCGCGGACCTGCCAATGCCAGTCCGTACAGAAGCAATATCCCCACCCGTATTTGATGCCGAGAATAAACCATGAGAAAGCGGTGAGCGTCATGGCGGCCAGATGTATCTTCCTTGTTTTTTTCCATAACCATCCGGTCATGTTGAACAGGGTGAACAGCGTATGGAATGTCAGAAAGAAGTAGTCCAGAAACCGTAACATGATACCTCTCTGACCTCACCCCGCCCTCTCCGACTCGGAGAGGGCTTCGCAAAAAGGATATCTCCCCCTCTCCTTGAGGAGAGGGGGCCGGGGGGTGAGGTCGTCTTTGCGAGAGCATTTTTTAGTCGCCCCGGAGGTAAATAGTATTGCAGTTTGGCAATAAGTCTAATATAAAATTGACTCATTGGAAAAATAGCGGTATTATTGTCAAATTCAGCACAAACGGGAACTTTAAAAAAGTGAAACGTATGGAACCGGTCAATCATCTTGCGGGACAGAAGAGCCCGTATCTCATCCGGCATTCGACGAATCCCGTCGATTGGTACCCCTGGTCCAATGAGGCCTTTGAAAAGGCCGGCAGGGAAGACAAGCCGATTTTTCTATCTATCGGTTATTCGGCCTGCCACTGGTGTCATGTGATGGAGGAGGAATCCTTCGAGAACGGCGCGGTAGCGCGTCTTCTCAATGAGAATTTTGTCTCCGTCAAGGTGGATCGCGAAGAGCGGCCGGATATCGACAAGGTGTACATGACCGCGTGCCATATGATGACCGGAAGCGGCGGCTGGCCGCTGACCGTCATCATGACGCCGGAGAAAAAACCTTTTTTCGCGGCCACCTATATACCGAGGGAAAACAGGTTCGGGAAGATGGGGCTCATTGAACTGCTCGATAAGATCTTCGTTTTATGGAGGGGCCACCGCGGCCAAATAAACGCCTCGGCGGAGAGCACCGCGACCGTGCTCCGGGAGATCAATTCCTGCCAGCAGGGGGAAAACGTCGGAGCGGAGGTTTTAACCGCAGCCTATGTCCTGTTTACCGATATGTATGATCCTGTTTACGGCGGATTCGGCGGCGCGCCGAAATTTCCTACCGCCCATAATTTCATCTTCCTGCTCCGCTACGGAGAGGAAAGCGGCGCGGAAAAGGCGCGGGAGATGACCCTGGAAAGCCTCCGGCAAATACGGCGGGGAGGGATCTACGACCAGCTGGGATTCGGCTTCCACCGCTATTCGACCGATGAGAAGTGGCTCGCGCCTCATTTCGAGAAAATGCTCTATGACCAGGCCATGCTCTCCATGGCCTACATCGAGGCGTACCATGCGAGCGGCGACCCCTTTTACTCCCGGGTGGCGGGAGAGTCGTTCGATTACGTTCTCCGGGAGATGACTTCTCCCGCCGGCGGGTTTTATTCTGCTGAGGACGCCGACAGCGAAGGGAAAGAGGGGAGGTATTATCTCTGGACCATGGATGAGATCGGAGATGCGCTGGGTGCGGCTGATGCGGATTTTGCATGGGAAATTTTTAATTGCGCCCGGGAGGGGAATTTCATCGGTGAGTCATCGAGGGAAAAGACCGGCGAGAATATACTCCATCTCACTGCCATGCCGGACGACGCGCAGCGGTTTGAGTTTGTCCGAAGGAGGCTCCTTGAGGTGCGGGAAAAGCGGGTAAGGCCGCTGAAGGACGACAAGGTGCTCGTCGACTGGAACGGGCTTATGATCGCTGCCCTGGCGAAAGGTGCGTCGGCGCTCGATGACGGCCGGTATGTCCGGGCAGCGGAGCGGGCGGCGGCGTTCATCACGGAACATATGCTTACGAAGGACGACCGGCTCCTCCATAGGTGGCGCGACGGCGAGGCATCGATCCCGGGAAATCTGGACGACTATGCGTTTTTCATCTGGGGCCTTATCGAGCTGTATGAGGCCACGTTTAAGCCGGAGTACCTTGAACTGTCGGCACGGCTGACTGAATCCCTGCTTCTTAATTTTTCCGATAAAGCCGGTTCTCTCTTTTTTTCCCCGCTTGACGGCGAGGAGCTTATTGCCAACATGCTGGAATACTATGACGGCGCTCTCCCGTCAGGAAATTCCATATCCTTTTACAACCTTCTGCGCCTCGGGAGGATGACCGGCAGACCCGCTTGGGAGGATCGGGCTCAAAAGATCCTCCGGTGTGCATCGGACAGCATCCGGCAGCATCCACACGGCCATTCCATGTTCCTCGCAGGGCTTCAGTATGCCTGGAGCAGGTCGTATGAGGTGGTGCTGTGCGGCGACGCGTCAGATACTGTTCTTAAAAATATGATACGCGGGCTTCGCCCTTACCTGAACCGGTGCGCGGTCATAGTAAAATATTCAGGCGCGCAGGACGACATCATCATCAGCGCAGCTCCATTTGTGAAAACGATGAGCCATTTCAACGGCAGGGCAACCGCTTATGTATGCACCGGGAATCAATGCTCCCGGCCGGTTCACACCGCCGATGAGATGCTTAGGCAGATAAAAAATAGTTGATTTATTATCGTCCTGCTGAATCTTTATTTAATTTAATTAAAGTTAGGCGATGTCTCCTTGGTGAGTATGTCGAGCCGATGGGCTGAGATGTGGGTAGAACTTAGCATTGAGGGGAGAGAGAAAGAGGTATTAACAAAATTCGCCTAAGTCGAGTAATTTATATACGACTCTGAAAGCTGGTTGGTATGGGAAATAATAAAACGAATGAAAACTACACAGTGCTCCCCCGCGGCGGGTATCTTGTCAATACCTCGATCGGGTACGTCCAATTCGGATCGCCGCCGGAGACGATCAAGGACACCATGCGCATGCCCAAGGGCGTTCCCCGGGTTTTTGTGCTTACGAACGAGCTCTTTAACTGGTTCAAGGGGATCAGCATAGCGGAAATCGAATTCCCCATCTATTATAATTTTTTTATAAAACAGAAGAGGACCCATATTATCTGTCAAGAGGACCAGCTCCCGCAGATAAAAAAAGTTTTACAGGAGGCCCTGTTCGGACCCGTAGAATTTGACATTTCGAATGATTATGATCCGGCGATAAGCGCCGCCTTTATCCCCCATATCAAAAAGGAGATGGATTTTTTCAGGAGAAATCTGCAGTTCTCGGATCTGGTATCGTTCGAGGTTTTTGACCGTAACCGGTTCTCTATGGAGGGAATCGCCATTGATCTCTGTGAAGACAACTGCTTCCTGGTCCGGGAGGGCGATGCCCTCATAGCCACGGTGCCCGGCCGCGTGCAGTACAAGCCGACCTATCTCGTCGGCGAAAGGCTCCCCGAGCCGTACCGGCCGCCGCTTTTCGGCGTCACCTGCCTGGGGCCAAGCCACGGCTTTGACCCTGATGATAACACCTCCGGCTTCATCATCTGGCTGAACCACTGCGGCATTATGGTCGATCCGCCGGTCAACTCCACCGAATGGCTCCTTGATTCCAACGTGAACCCGAAGCTCACCGACAGCATAATTCTCACCCACTGCCACGCCGACCATGACGCCGGCACCTTCCAGAAGATACTCGAAGAGCAGCGGGTCACCATCTATACCACCGAAACGGTCATGATGAGCTTCTTGCGCAAGTATTCGGCCTTGAGCAACATGCCGATATCCTACCTCATGCAGCTCTTTGATTTTCATCCGATCAAGATCGGGAAGCCCACCTTCATCCACGGCGGAAGGTTCGATATGTTCTACACGCTGCATTCAATACCCACGATGGGCTTCAGGATGGAATTCCAGGACCAGTCATACGTATATTCCTCGGACCACAACAACCTCCCGAAGCTGCACCAGGAGCTGCTCGATTCCGGCGTCATCTCAAAAGAGCGGTACAGCGAGCTTCGCAGCTTTCCCTGGGACTCGAAGGTCATCTACCATGAGTCAGGTATACCGCCCCTCCATACGCCCATTACATTTCTCGACTCCCTTCCGAAAAAGATTAAAAAGAAGACCGTCGTATATCATATAGCCAAGAAGGACTTTCCCGTAAAAACCGATCTGACTCTCGCCACGTTCGGAATTGAGAACACCCTCTATTTCAAGACCGAGCATCCCCGGTTTGAGGCCGCTTACCAGATCATGGGCGTGTTGAAGAATCTCGATTTCTTTGAAACCCTGCCGATTTCAAAAGCCCAGGAGTTCCTGGATATCGTGGAAGAGGAGCGGTACCGAAAAGGGGAGGTGATCATCAAAAAGGGGACGCCGGGAGATAAGTTTTACATCATCTATTCGGGCAATGTCTCGGTCGAAAGCGGGGGACTCGAGCAGAAGAAGATATACGGGACCTACGATTATTTCGGCGAGGTCGCCCTCGTCACCGAGCAGAACAGGGTCGCCGATGTTGCCGCTGAAACCGATCTGATCGTCTACACCATAACCAGGGACAAGTTCCTGAATTTCATCGTGGGAACGGAGTTTGAGAAGACCCTGAACCGGCTCGCCCGGATCAGGAACAGCGAGACGTGGAACCTCCTGTCAACAAGCAAGTTTTTCCAGTACTGCACCTCGTCGCAGAAGACCTGGCTTGAATCGATCTTCGTGCCCATGGAGATGAATGAGCCGGGTCACATCATGCGGGAGGGGGACACGATGCAGTATATCTACATCCTGAGGGACGGCGAGGTTGAAGTCTCCCGGGACGGGAAGCGGATCGCGGTGCTGAAAAGGGGGGATATCATCGGCTCTATTCAGAAGCTGCATCTGAACGAGCCCGCGGACTACACCTTTTCGCATGAGAAGTTGGTATCGGTATATGCGATGAAGAGCGAAGACATCCGTCAGTTCATCGACAACAATCCCGGCCTCCTGATGAAGCTCAAGCATGATTTTTAGAGGTTATATGCAAATCCTGATCATTCTTTCAATATTCTTCGGCGGCATCCTCGTCGGGCTGGCGATCGCATATATACTCCGCGTGTTCAACACCAAGTCTGCGGAGAGGCTTGCGGAGGAGCTGTACCTCAAAACAGAGGAGGCGAGGAGATCGAACGTTGAGACGGTGGTGGAGAACGTAAAATCGACCTTCAGGGAACTGACCATGGACGCGCTGTCCCGCTCGAGCGAGGAGTTTTTAAAATTGGCCAAGACAAAGCTCGAGACCGAGCGTGAGGTCTCCTGCAGGGAGTTTGATTCAAAGAAGGGGCTCATCGACCAGCAGCTCGGCAAGATGCAGCAGGAGCTCGATAAAGTCGGCCGGCTCATGAAGGATCTGGAGACCGACCGCGTGAAGAAGTTCGGCGAGCTATCGAGCAGCCTCAGACAGATCAATGATCAGACCGCAAGCCTCCGCGAGACCACCGATTCGCTCCGCCAGGCGCTGTCGAGCACCAAGGTGCGCGGGCAGTGGGGGGAGCGGATGGCCGAGGACGTGCTGCACCTCGCCGGATTCATCGAGAATATAAACTATTCGAAGCAGAAGACCCTTGAAGCCGGCACACGGCCGGACTTCACCTTCTTCATGCCGCGGGAATTGAAGCTCAACATGGACGTGAAGTTCCCGCTCGACAATTATCTGCGGCATCTGGACGCCGAGGCGGAGCGGGACCGTGCGAAGTTCAGGGACGACTTTTTGCGGGACGTCAAGAACAAGATCAGGGAGGTGACCACCCGCGACTATATCAACCCGGAGGAGAACACGGTTGACTATGTCCTTCTTTTCATACCCAACGATCAGATCTACGCCTTCATACACGAACAGGACCGCACGGTATTGGACGAGGCTCTCCGGAACAAGGTGATCCTCTGTTCGCCCATTACGCTGTTCGCGGTTCTGGCGGTGATCCGCCAGGCGGTTGACAATTTTTCGCTCGAACAGACCTCAAATGAAATCTTAAGCCTTTTCGGATCGTTCAAGAAGCAGTGGCATCTCTTTATAAGCAAGTTCGACTCCCTTGGCACGAAGATTGACGCGGTTCAGAATGAGTATGACGCGCTGACCACCACGCGAAGAAGAAAGCTTGAGAAGCCGCTCAATAAAATAGAAGATCTCCGGTCGGAGAAGGCGATCCCGATAATCTATGATGAAACACCGGAAGACGATGAGCAATAGATCTACGCAGCTTTTTTCTTCCCGAGATATGCAAACAGGGGGATGGCGATAAGCTGTACCGCCACGGACAGCGCGGACAGCGCAATCAGGGGCGGGCTCCCCGCCAGGGACAGATCGTACAGAGATCCGAGGGCCCATGAGCCGGCAAACCAGAGAATGCCGTATCCGGCGTTGAAGATGCCGAAGGCGGAAGCGCGCCGGTTGCCGGGGGCCAGGTCTGATACCACGGAGCGCATGATCGATTCCTGCCAGCCCATGCCGATCCCCCACACGAGCACACCGGCCCATGCTGCCGCGACCCCGCCCAGAAAAACCAGGGGCGCGAAGCAGGCTGAGATAACGGTGGCATAAATAAGGCTTTTCACGCCGACCCGGTCGTAGAGCCAGCCGAAGAAAAGGGCGGATACCGCGTCGATCGCCATGGCTGCTGCGTAGAGCAGGGGGATCATGGATTCCGAAAACATGGATTTCGTCTGGAAATGGTATGCGATCAGGGGAAAATCCGCGAATCCGAGCGCCACACACCCCACTGCCGCCATGTAGATCCAGTAATCCCTTCCCAGGTCTTTGGTTTCCATCTCGAGCTTATTGACCTCGAGCTCGCTTGGATTCGGATACAGCATCTGTCCCACGATCACGAGCGTCAGGGATATGAGAGCCGGCACCAGGAGCACGACGAATCCCAACCGGAAATCGCCGTTCTTAAAAAACAGGACAGCGGCGACGATCAGGGGGCCCAGCACGGCGCCGATCTGGTCCATGGCCTCATGCAGCCCATAGGTCCAGCCGCTTCCGACCTTCGTGCGGGCGTAGGAGAGCATCGCGTCCCGCGCAGGCGTCCTGATCGACTTCCCGAAACGCTCGGTGACGATAAGCACGGACGCCAGGAGCCAGTTGCCGGCCAGGGCCAGCAGAGGCACGGCAAGGAGGTTGATGGCGTATCCGACAAACGTGAGGAGCCAATACCGTTTTGTTTTATCAGCCAGGTATCCGGAAACGATTCTGAAGGTATATCCGATGAGCTCGCCGAATCCGGCCACAAACCCGACCAAAGCCGCGCTTCCGCCCAGGAGCTTTAAATACGGCCCCAGGATGCTCCGGGCCCCTTCATAGGTCATGTCCGCGAAGAGGCTCACGCAGCCGAACAGAACAACGAAGATGATAGCCGAGCTCCTGGAGAATTCCCTGACTTTTATCAATAGTTTGTTGGCCATTTTCTTGTCTCACTCCTAATCATTATAAGTTTGCAGTAAAATTCAATAATCAATGATTTTTCCCCCGCCGCCTTCGACGGGGGAAAAATGAATAATAACTTGAGTTAGGCGAATTTATATTGAATATATGATTTTGGCAATTATTTTTGATTCGGATGATCCACTCTCATGCCCCCCAACCCCCCGGAGGGGGGCTTACGTTCACTTGCAAGCCACTCCATTGGCGCCATCAGAGAATAATCAATCTTAACCACAAAATAATTGACTTATGATCTAAATTGTCCTATAGTTATAAGTAACTCGAATAAGCAATTTTAATGGCAGGCAGGATCGATCGTGAAAAATTTGAAGGTATTTTTTATTATTGCTACGGCAATAGCAACTATTTTCGTATTGTCGAAATTTTTTAATTTCGGCTTCTTGCGGAACTTTCAGGAAAACGCGGATAAAAGAATCGAGGGAATCAGGGACAAGATCGAAGACCTTGAAAAGGAGAAGATCAAGGATGTCCGGACGCTCGCCCGCCTCGCGGACCAGTACACCCAGCTCGGTACGATATATCTTGAGAAAAGGCTATGGGATTCGGCCGTACAGAATTACGATAAGGGGATCAAATACGGGAAGAATACACCCGGCGTTTTTTATTCGATCGGACTCGCCCACGCTAATCGCGGAAGCGAGCGGGAGAGCCGGGATGACATAGACAAGGCCGAATTCTATTACCACAAAGCGATCGAGATGCAGTCTAATTACTATGACGCGCAGAACGCCCTTGCGATTCTTCTCTTTTATCATAAGAACGAGAAGGAAAAGGCGCTGTCGATCATCGAAGGCGTGGTGTCGCGCAATAAGAGCAGCTACATCGCCCGGTTTACGCTGGGAAGATTTTATTATGAGATGAATAACCTCGACAAGGCCCTGTCGGTGTATGAGGATCTTGAATCGGATCTTGCCAAGCTCCCGCCATCGGGAATAATAAATGAGTTTAAAAGCCAGTGCAGGGAGAACATCCAGAGGATCATGTCGGAGCTATCAATGCGCAAGAGCAAATAATTGATGCGCGCCGACAATAATGCCCAGTATGATCCGGTAATAGCCGAATGGTATAAAATTTTTTCTGCCGATGAATTTCATAAATACGGCGATAACCAGCCAGGCGACCAAGAACGATACGATAAAACCGGTGCCGAGCACTAAGATTTCATCTGTTGTCAGGCCCGTTTCCGCTTTTAATAATGCATACGCCGAGGCTGCAAGCATTGTCGGTATTGCGAGAAAAAACGAAAACTCGGCGGCAACAACACGGGAAGCCCCTAAAAACATGGCCCCGATAATCGTAGCGGCGGATCTTGATGTTCCCGGAATCATTGCAATGCATTGAATAATACCGATAAATAATGCATTTCTGTAGGTTAATGAGGATATTTCATGTATGGTATTATTTTTTTTTCGTTTTTCAAGATAGATTAACAGGATGCCGCCGACAATCAAGGCAATTGATACGACTATTGAATTGAAAAGATATTGTTTGATATATTTTCCGAAAATAGCGCCCATAATTATTGCCGGAGTTACGCCGATAATTGTCTTTGCCCATAATTTCATTATTCCGGTATTATTCCCGTTACTTTTGCCGAAAGGATATAATCGACGCCAAAAATACACGACAACCGAAAGAATGGCGCCCATTTGGATAACAATATCAAACATATACGCAAATGAGCCGGTAAAATCCACAAATTGATTTAGAATGATCAAATGGCCTGTTGACGATACGGGTAAGAATTCAGTAATCCCTTCCACAATGCCTAATAGTATTGATATGAAAAATGGATTCAAGAGATTTTATTATCTCCATTCCTCGTCAGGCAGCGGACGGGGAATCCTCTTGTCCGCCGACGGCTGGAGGAACCGTTCCTTCAGGATGACGATATCAACCCTCCGGTTGTACGCCCTTCCTTCCGGCGTATCGTTGGTATCAATCGGCCGGTACTGGCCAAAAGCCACTGCCGAGAGCTGCCGGGGGTTCACGTCTTCCTCGTCCGTCAAAAAATGAAGGACGTTCAGGGAGCGCGTTGATGAGAGCTCCCAGTTGCTCCGGTACCTCTCGGCCGCCTTGCCGGGGGTCACCGGGGCATTGTCCGTGTATCCTTCAATCCGCACGAAATTATCCAGCTTGCCTATGATCCTGCCGACCTTCGTAAGCACCTGCTTCACCTCATTGCGTATCCGGGCGGATCCGGGATCGAAGAAGGCGTCCCCGCTCAAGGTTATCACGAGCCCCCGCTCATCCTCCATTACCCGGACAAATTTGGTCTGGATCTCCGGCTTGAAGGCTTCGGTGGCCCGCTTCAGCATCCGCGACATTGAGCGCTGCTTCTCGCTGCTCGGCAGGGCCATGATGTTGTGGCCCAGGTCCATGAGGTTGCCGGCGGAAATGGACTTGCCCCCGGACATGATGCCGACATTGCCTTTAAAGGAAGATAAAACATACAAAAACTCAAATCCTCTCACCGTGGTCTCATCACCCATGAGCACGATAAAAAAACAGAGGAGGAGCATGTTCATATCGCCCATGGTCGCGAGCCAGGGGGGTGATCCCTTGATCTGGGATTTTTTTCTTTTTCCGGCCATTAACTGCCTTCAACCTCTTCGGTGATCTCCTCCCTCATCTCAGGGGGCAGGAAGGTGACCAGCTTATCCTTTACGATGCGGGGATTATCGCCGGATTGTATAGAGAGTACGCCCATGAGAATAATGGCCTTCATGAGCACCTCGTCGTTGGTCATAACGTCGAGACGGGAAGCGAGGGGCTGAAATATAAGATAGCACATGACCGCGCCGTAAAAGGTGGTTATAATGGCCACGGCAAGATACGGGCCGATTGAGGAGCGGTCGCTCAGGTTCACGAGCATCATAACGAGCCCCATGAGGGTACCGATCATGCCGAATGCGGGCGCTAACGTGGCCCAGTCGTCGAAGATGCGCTTGTTGTCGTCGTGACGGTTCACCATCTGATCGACCTCGTTTTCCATTATGTTCTTTACCAGCTCCGGATCCGTGCCGTCCACGACGAGCTGCAACCCTTTTCTCATGAAGGGATCGTCCAGGTCCTCGAGGTCGTCTTCCAGGGCAAGCAGTCCTTCGCGCCGGGCTTTCTCCGAGAATGACACGATCGTCACGATCAACTCGCTCAGGTTATATTTTGTAGGGAAGAGCGCGACTCTGAAAAAGGTGGGGATTTTCAGAAGCTTTCTCAGGGGATATCCGACCATAAGGGCTCCGATGCTTCCGCCGACGGTGATCATGACTGAGGGGAGGTCATAGAAGAGGAGGAGACTACCCTTGGCAAAAAGGATGCCCAGGATAAGGGTGGTAATTCCCCAGACCATGCCGATTATCATTATTAGTTCCATGCGCTAACCCCTGAGTAAAAATAGATTCATATAATAATTTCGGTAATTTTTCTGCTTAAAATGTTAAAAAAATTCACGTTTCTCTGGTATTCTTGAGGTATCGGCAACGGGGCTCTCTGGGAACGTCAGGATGAGTCCGCTGAATCGTCTATTCATTCAATAATAATCACGATAAAATCGTATAACTGGAATTTTTCGTCAAGTAATTAATCGGGGCATATCCCTTTAGCGCACTCAAGAGAGGCTCCTTTTAGAAAGCAAAATCGGTGTTGATATTTTTAAGCTGCCGCCTTAAGATATTTAATAACCTACGAGCAAGGTTGAGTGAAAAGTTAAAGATTATTGACATTGTCACCTAATTCCGTGTTGGTTTATATTATCGATGTTCTCGCCATTTTATAATTTAATATCGGAGGATTTTAATGAAAAAAATCGCGCTTATAATTTTAGTTCTCGTCGCTATGTTTATAGCCGCATGTGAAGTGAAAGAAACCGCTAAAGAGTGCAGAAGTGACGCGAATGAGTTCTATGCCCTGTGCCACTTTTCATGTGCTACAACGGCATGTGAAGATAATTGTTATGATTTATACATACTTTCCTATCTTTCCTGCGGAGAGGATGAGGATTAATCACTCGGTCGGCTTGTAAGCCGACCGGCGCGATATCCACCCGTGCGGCGCCGGGGCGCCATCGATGAAGCGGCTATGCCCCAGGCGAAGCAGGCGCACCGGGAATTTCGGAAAACGGCGTCATGCCGGCTGGAATGAGGCAGAAGGTTTTTATATGATGTTGCAGCAACCCTTCGGGTTCGGACTTGTCCGGTTAAGCGGGGCTGACGGGACTCGAACCCGCGACTCCCTGCGTGACAGGCCAGAAAGAAAAGTTTTATTACCGTTTATCGGTGTTTCTCATTGTTCGTTGTTGTGCTGCTAATAAGGAAGAAAGTCAAGTAAAAAACATTGACGAACAATAACGGACAATAATAAAATTTCAGTTTATCTTACTTTTATCTGACACGAAAACAGAGGGGTCGCAACCTGCGAGGGTAGGGGAAAAATCCACTTGACGCCCGGAAGTTTTATGTGACATAATCCAGCCATGATTCTCCCCGATATACCCAGGCGAAAACCCGGTCCCCGCTCCCCGGATGAAAACGTGATGCCGCCGCGAATGGCGACGATCGAAAAGAATAAACTGCGAATTGAATTTTATGATACTTTGATATTTGCCCAGGCGGTCCAGTGCCTCGCTGAAAATTTAAAGCTGGAATTTTTTGCGGAAAGCGATCGGTAAGGGCGGAAATCCCTGCACCATTGCCCCTGTACGGGGTTTTACAGAGCCCGGACATATCAGGGAACATGGGGCCCGGTTAGCGGAAAGCACCGGGGAAAGCCTGGCCCCTCCAGGGGTTACGAATAGGCAGTTGCAACTCGTGCGCGCGTGGGAATAGTGACATCTCTAAAAGTGGAACAATTGCCACCTTTAGAAAAGTCACAATTCGTGCGCGCGTGGGAATAGTGACTATGATCGATACTTCCACCGTGGGAAGGTTCGATATGTCACAATTCGCGCAGGCGTGGGAATAGTGACTATCTTAACTAAAAGTCAAGATAGAATAGTCGAACGGTCACAATTCGCGCAGGCGTGGGAATAGTGACTTATTACATATTCCAGCGCGGGAAGTTGTAAAGGGCGGTCCCCGCATCCGTGGGTGTTACGGTCAAATCTTCGTTACGTAACGAAGATTTGGGATATGCACATCATCGTGAAGTGGCATCACTTCCACCAGAAAAACAAGAATTGTTTCTTCATAAAGCAGTTGCCGTACCACCCCCTTGTTTTCGTTCCATCGTGCCCGTGCGATCCCTCCCCACACCTGTGGGTATTACGTCGCCGATTTCAGTACCCCAGACGATAAAATTCGATCCCTCCCCACACCTGTGGGTATTACCCTAAATCGTCTTTATGTACCGAAGCCTGATATCGCCATCGGCCGTCAAGCTTGCGGACGAGATTTCTGATCCGTAAAAATTCCAGATATGGATTTTCTCCGGCGTCGTATCTCCAAATAAATTCCTGACAAGCCTGGCGCAGCGCCTTCTTAAGCTGGCCCCGGATATGGTTATTGATCTTCATTGAGAGCCCGCATGATCGCCCGCTGTAGATCAGTGACCTTGATAATATCGCCGTCCAGCCGGGCCGCCTCAAGCTCGGGCAACAGTTTTTTAATTTTTTTTGTGTCCATGATTCGCCCCTCACCCCCGACAGACGAGGGGAGCGCGAGGGGCTGGGAAAGTTAAATCTGCGGCCCTTCTGGCCATTGCTGCAAAAATTTTCTCGCCGCTGATATTTCTTCTGGCGTACGATCTGGTTGTGATACCCACCCGGCGACGATTTGAGCACCTGAAAAAATATGCCCGTTGCCATCGTCAATAAAATCACTAGGCCCAAAATCACCGTCAATGTCATCGGCTGAAATTTGCAATACCGGCGCACCATAATGAGATGCAGGGCTGTCCGTTGTGAGATATGCGCATCCGCCATCTTTGTCTTTCGATATAAGCAAGTTCATTTTGCCCCCTCAAGCGCCTGCTCCGCTTTTATCCGTTTCTCTTTCAAGATAACTCTGTCCCGGACTTTTTGAAGCCCCGGAAACTCATCGAAAAGCCCCGTATCACCGCTCTGGATGATCTCCTGAACAGCCTGCTCCGGGCTTATAATCTCGGCTGTGTCCCGTTCACCCTCCCATTGTGTACCGTGAATGAGAACATAGCGGCCGTCCGAAAGCTGTGTCAGACCCTTATGCCGCCCGGTAGAGCCGCATGTCATATTACGGCCGTCCCAATAGTCGAGGTTGTCACTATATCCAACCTCTCCAACAATTTCGCGTTCCTCGTCATAGACTGGGACCATAAACTACCCCCTTGAATTTTTGAGTTGACTTAATACGTATTTGCACGTATATTATAAATACGTATTTACGGAAATAATGTCAATAAATTATTACGGAAATGCTAAAAAAATTGACAGGTGGAAAAATGAGAAAAAAATCAATTGATATGGCAAAACGTGAAAAACCATTCAGTTTGACGGTTAAACTTTTACCCGACGAATATCAGGCTTTAGAAAAGTTCTTGGCCGAAAATAGGATAAACAGCAAACAGCGATATATTCAATTTCTAATAAATCACGGTGTTAAAAACAGCATCAAGCCGGATGAACCGGATTATTAAACCTCGCCTTTCCCCTCCAATGTGACATAATGCGCCCCTAACTCTGCACGGTTGCCCCCAGGTAAAGAGTTGCGAGGCCCGGACGTGGAAAGACACGCCCCGAAATTGCGAAAAAATGCCCCTGAGCGCCGCGAAGTGCCCAGGGGCCGGAGGAGCAACCCCGCATAATAATTTTATTATGCCGATATTTTCCTGCGCGTCGCCCGCTCGATATTATCAAGAATATACATTAAATCGACTGTCTGTAATTCAGTTGCTGAATAACCTTGAGCCTTCAAAGTTGCCCTGCAATTTAACAGTTCAGACCACAGCCAAACATCAGAGGAGGCCAAACATAGCGCAAAACAATCTAGTGCTTCATTGCGACGACCGCCGGGATTATGGAATGTGCCATCAATGCGGCGCTCCTCTGCGACAAGCTGGTCGAAATATGATTCCGGCAGGTCATAAGGAAATTCTATAAATCCCCCGCGCTGTGGTTCGATTTCTTGGCGCGGTATTGCAAGGCGTCTATAAATACTATCCTTGTAATAATTAACATTCACCTCGTATAGGACGGCGTTGCCGATTCTTACGGGCCTGTATCGAATGACTCGACCGGTCATTTCGTCCGGCGCCTCTTTCTTGCGCTTTTTTAATTGAGAGAATCCCTTCGATGGATACATTCGGACGCCCTCACTGCAATACTGATAAACGACGTCCGTTACCTTGCCGGAGCCTGAATCGATAAAATAGATTTGAGGCACCATGCCGAAGCCATCAGAACGGCGATACCCGCCCTTTGCGATCAGATCCAAGAGATATTGATTTTGTGCGATCCATGCCCCGGAATAAGGATCCATAACCGGGCCTTTGAAAATGCGGTGCTCAATCACCCATGTTTTATTCATTTTTCCGATGCCGAGTACAGTCATTTCTAAACGCGCCCTGTCCTCATTGGTCTCCGAGCCTTCCTGAACGTCAACACCGGCAGTCAGATAGAGCACACCGTCAGGAAGGGCGCCGGACTTATAATTGCCGCGGTTCTCGATGATTTTGCTGACCTTGGGCTGGCTGCCCGACATACGATGCGGACGACCCATTTTGAGATTATTGAAGGTTTGTTTTTTCAATGGGTCTGTTTTGGCTTCTTCATAAGCCAGGGCCATGTCATACCATGATAAGAAAGGTGAATACAAGCCGTTGATATGGAAAGAAGCGACCCCCTCTTTTATCGGCAAAGCAGAAGCGCGCCATTCGCCTCCGTTAAGCATTTTATTTTTAGACGACTCCTTTATCTCTTTTTGGCACGTGGGTGACTCGCATATCAAGGATATGGATTTCTTGTAAATTTTTCCGTTTTTGTATTCCCAGTGCAGGCCATGACCGCGGCCAGCCGAAAAATCGAGGAGCTGCATCGTTCCACAATGCGAACATGGTACATGATAAAGCCGTTGATCCCCTTCCTCGTAAAGGGCGGCTATAATGGAAATGGTCGCGATCGTTGGCGTGGAAATGGCGAGAATCTTTTTTTGATCTCCCCACGCTTGAGAACGCGCATACATGACGTCCCAGGTGAGTCCTTGCTCGCTGTCGAGAAGTAATTTATAGCGATCCACTTCGTCCGCTATTATAATTCTTTTCGATTCCGATGTGAGTTGAGCCACCGAAAGGGCGGAAGCTACATCAATATTGCCGCCCGAAAATTCCTTTGAATAATTGGTGTCGCCGGTCCTCCGGGTTAATTTCGATTCGCTGCCCTGTGATCTAAAAACAATACCGGCAGCCGTTGCGCGGGGTTCAATACGACGGTGCATCCACTTAATGGCGGCCGTTTCATTTGATGTAACAAATAAAATTTCGGACGGGTACTCCTCAATATAAAACATGGTGCAGAGCTCGCCGACGGTAGACTTGCCACTCTGAGCCGGGAACATGAGCCGCACTTCTTGAATTGGTGATTCCGGCGACATTAAGCGCAGCGGTTCGATAAGATACGGCGCCCGGTTATGCTTGAATTGAACGCCCCGATATTTTCCGGTCGGGATGATCGTCTTTTCCGCATATTCTACAATTGAAATGTTCCGGCGCTTCGTCGGTCGCTCCGCAAAAGCGCCGGATAGGATTTGAAAGTCAGAAGTCATTTTTTACTATTTCTTTCCTTCCATGCTTTTTCACAATCATTGATATATACAATTTTGGACATCGCATAATTATGTGATAGCTTGAATTCTTCGGTAAATTCCAAAAATTCTTGATCCTCAACCTGATGTTCAGTGAATTCTCGCATAATAATTGCATCATGAATATTCCTTAACTCGCTTTCGGAGAATTCACCTGATGCTTTCGCAAAATCGTATAATTTTTTAAGCAGTTTTGAACCTAACATTTTCAACCTCCTTTATATTTTGATCTTAAGAAGATATTCCTCAATTCTATAAATTCAATTAAAAAAATCCCCGGAACCGTCCCGCCGCGAAGCTGGAAACGGGCCCAGGGGGAGAATTAAGGATATGGGATGGAAACCATTTTAAGTTACGCAAGCCCTTCCAGCCTTCGCGATCGCGCGAGCTCTGCCCGATAGGAGGCCTCGTCGGTGATTATTCCGTCGATCGGGCAGCCATCATCCTTGCCGTGAGTATCGACGCCGGGGATCTCCGCGGCCGCCATTCCATCCAGCATTTTAGAACGTCGCAATTCTGCTTGATAAGAGGCCTCATCGGTGATAACTCCGTCCTGTGGCGGCTGGCTTTCCAGTGACCGGGACATGGATGGCGGCAGGGCCATTGCAGACATTCCGAGAACGCCTTGACCAAGGTATTCATTCAAATGATGAGGAAATTTTTCCCTTATAATTTGCATTGCCTCAGTTGGGTCTTTATGTGATAAAAATTTTTTTAATCGTTCTGACATCATGATTTTGTTTCCTCCTTTGGATTAACAATAAATATTGTGTGTTCTATTCCAAGAGGGCGGCATAAAGCAGCCCCTGCATATTACGAGGTCACTCCTCAGAATCGCTAATTGAAGGGTCAAGGCGTCAATGTCCTGTCCGAGTTCCCGGGCTTTGGCTATCTGCGCCCGCACCACGGCGATTTCCGCTTCGAGCTGCCGGCGTTTTTCAGTTAGTGACTGCATTATAAACCTCCATTTCTTTCTCGCGTTCCCTGATTATGCCTGCCTTTATTCGCGTGAATTCCGCTATCTGTGAATCAAGCATCGCAACCCGCGCCTTAAAGAGTTCCTCTTTTGCATCGGCGATTTGCTGACGATAACGAGAAAACGAGCCGGCATAGCCGGAATTGGCGATCGTCAGAAGGCCGTCAAGTTTCGCCTTTGCGTCGGCTAATCTTTTATGACTGTTCATGGGCGACCTCCGCGGGCTCGTCGATCGGGCCGGTAAAACCGACTGCATCGGGGTTATCATGCTTGTCGAGCACCGCGCGCAACTTCCGATATTCTTCAACGTTTTCTTGATATCTGGCTTGGAGTGCCGCAAGGTCTCGACGTTCTGCTATAATCCGAATTTCCCAATCTGTGTTTTGGGCACGTCTTGCTCTGGCCAGATTTAAGGTATTCATCCCTAACCTAAATTGATGGTCGTCACCGGCAATCTTATCGAACAAGGTCGCGCATCGGGCGCGTAATTGTTTTGTACTCATATTTTCCATTATCGAACACCTCCACAAACGTCCCCAGTTAGTGGGCAGGTGATAGGTTTCGGCTTTCCGATTTCGTCATGGAAAACCTTCATTCTTTCGCGTTCCTTTTGTAAGGCTTCCAGTTCCTCAATATTCTCGCGGTACGCTTTGTCAGATGCTCCGACTTCCGCGAGAAACCGCGAGTAGGCATCACTATCGCCTCTTGAATTTGCAGCATCGGCCTCCATTCTGGCGCGAAAATACTTTGCCCTGTTCATTGAAATTTCGCCCACGCCGAAAGGCCCTAGACGACTGATATTGTCATCAAGACGGAACAGAATCTCGTTGTCGTATCCTTGACAGGCCCGGGCTTCCTTACACAAATTTTTAATCGACTGTCTCATTGTTTTATTCTCCTGAATTATTTATTATCTTCCCGACGTCGGGAAGATTTGCGTGCTGTTATTGCTGCCCTTTGCTAATTCGTTAAGCCGTGTAATCGTTTCCTGTTTTGCGGTGTCAATTTCCCTCAAAACCAAATTGACCCATTCGTGCCGTATCTCCGCCGAGAGCCCGCCGTTTGTGATTATCTTATCGCCGATGTCGTCCAGGTGGGTGTTAGAAAGCCTTTCCAGGTTAGAAAAGACTCGATCCAAATAAAAGAAAACTGAATCCTTGACGTTTTGAACATTAAGAAGGTTTCCTCGTTTAATTTCCTGCTCAAGGTCAAGTTTTGCGATTTTAGCCAAGAGATGCCGACGCTGTAGTTCCGCACGTGATTCATCAGTCACCTTCGGAGCCGGTGCCGGTGCGCTTGCGGGGCGACGTCCGGCAGGACGAGGGGCTGGTATTGATAATCGTTTAATATCAATTCCGTTTTCTTTTAAAAAACGCCGATTCTCCGACCGGGAAAGGGAAATCATACCGTTTTCGTCCCGGATGATCGACGCATCTTTAATATGACGGTATAAAGTCGAGCGGGGAATGCCCAAAGCCTCGGAAAATTGAGTGATATTTAATTTAATTTCCTTGTTTTTCATTAAAAAACCTCACTATAACGATATTTGGCCAATTTTTTTTAAACCTCACCAGGGAAAACGAGTGCTTCGCGACTTTAGCGCGTTAAAAACGTCATAGTTGTCGCAGTACCGTGTAAATATAAATACAATGTCTGTCCTCATCACCACAGCCCATGCCTATGTCCTGATCTCTTTGCTTCATGTGCATGGCGCCGCATTATTTCGTGCATATCTTCGTTGTCATGGCTAATAGTCGTTACGTTATTATCTACATTATGAATAGGGCATAGGTAGCCTGCGCCGTTAGGCAATCGATGCCAACCGCATGACTGTAGTATGATATCAACGCTGATTCCCTCAGGGACAGATTGCTCTATTCGAGCATTACATTTGTTGGCCCGGCATCGTAAAAAGATTGATTCTTTCATAGATAACCTCCCATAAGTGTTAACGGGTTAACGACTTTAACGACTTTCCATAAACTTCCCTTCATATCTGCCTCACGTAGGGACTTTCATGGAAAGTGGTTAAACTGGTTAACTGGTTAACCGAACATTGTTGTATTTTTATTCTCATCCCTATCCTTGACGTTAGTAAGCTTCAATGAAAGGCCCATAACATAGCGTTGATTACGGCTTGCGGTTATAATCTTATGGCCTTTATCCTCTAATGTTTTTGAAAATTGATATCTTGAAATTGAGGTGTCTGAATATTCAATGAATGCATGATACAGGTTTTTATATTTGGCCGAATTCGTTTCCTCAATATTGCAACAATCACGCAGGAATAGCCCCACAAGGTCCTGCTCCTCAAAAAATTCTATTGTAGCCTGACTGATTTCAGCCGGTTCCATGAGCCCTTCACCTTGCCATTTCAGGCACCCTTCGACCAGCCAGTTCAGAATGCCAGGGGCCTCCTCACTAAAAAGGCGATCGCGCATTGAGGGATCTTCCTGGTCTTTAGGGATTTCAAACGTCAGGGGAATAAATTTAATGCGGTCTTTTATTCCGACATCTTGCCCCTCGACTTTTATTTTTTCATTGCCAAAAAACCATAAAGTAAAGCAGGATTGAAAATCAAAGCTTCGGCTAAACAGAAAACGAGCTGTTATAATATCGCCGCCCGAAATATCCTTAATGAGCTTTTCATTCAATTTGTCCTTTGTCCCGATTTCCGTAGCCCTGACATATCTGGTGCCCCTGAGCCGTGCCAGGTCCTCGCTTGCCGATCCTGCCTGCCGGCCGCCCCATTTGTTTTCGATAAAAGTTGAAATGTCAGCCGCCTGCCCATAATCGCCAAAGATTTTTAAAATGGTACTCGTAAGAGTGGTTTTCCCATTTCGACCGCGACCATATAAGAAAACGACGAGGCGCTCGTTCTTGATGCCGCACAATGTATATCCGAAAAGTTTTTGAATGTATTCAATTATGGGCTTGGAATTGCGGAAAAACAGATTCAGTGTCTCAGTCCATAGCGGACATTTTGCCTCTGGGTAGTAGGTTACTGGTGATATTTTCATTAAACAGTCAGCGCGATTATGTTGCTGCAGTTTCCCGGTTTTAAGGTCGATCGTCCCGTTTTGGACATTAAACAGCCAGGGGTCGCGGTCAAACTCGTCTATTGATTTGACAAGCCGATGTTTAAGATCATTGACAATAGCATCGCGCCGGTTTTTGGCCTCGGATCTGAGCGCGTGTTTTGCAATTTGCTTCCGGGTGTGTTCATCTGGGACGTTTTCAGCCTCGCCGTATATCGAGCGCACGGTTTTATCCACGAGTTCATGGGTGCGCTTGCCTTGAAGGTCGCGCGTCCATTTCTTATCATCATAGGCGGAAAAATCATTTTCCTGAGGTATATAACAGACTTCATCGGGAAAAAGTTGTATGAATCGTTCCACGTTGCCGAGGTCCGTAAGGGGATATTTAATAGGCGGTTTATCGCGATCAATGACAGATTGAATATTTGCAATATCGCCGAAAATTTCCGCGCGAAGTTGATCAATTACCACTGGATTTAAAAGCGGATTCATGACGCGCCCCCCGTGAATCCGTGGGCCTGCCCATAAACTAGACAATCACCGAGCCAGAATTCTTTTCCAAAATCAAGCATTCGTAAAAATTTTATCAGTTTTGAATTTTGCTCCCGGCTCATGTCCATGCTTTCGCCGGTCTGCATCTTTTCAAGAATATCAATTAAGGCGGGCGCATCAGAGAAGCCCATGAATTGACATTGACGCATGATTGAAAATAATTCCCTATATTTTTCAGATTTCTTGGGCGCTTCAAGTAATCGGTAGGCCTCTGTCAAATCGGACACTGTGGCCGTTTTGAGTTCCTCGCGCCGTTCATAGCACGTCATGTATCGCCGAGCCGTGCGCTCGCTGAATGGACAGTTTTTCTTTACCCAGGGAATGAATTCGCCATGAGATAGGCTGTCTTTTGCGCCGGTCAATATCTGCCCTGCCTCTATTGCGAGGTACAGGGTCGTTTTGACTGCGCCTAGTATCTGGCTATGGATTTCAGTTAATCGGAGAATAGTGGAGGGGGTGATTTCGTTCATTGCACCGCCCCCATTCCGCACAATTTATCAATTTGCCGCGCATCGCCATATCGATAAAATCGAAACCAAGCGACTTCTTCCAGCCAACTCGCGGGATCCATAATTTTCCCGTTTTTACTCATCATACGTTGCAAAGCGTCAAGGTCGACGACTCCGACGGATGGGTGTGAGTAAATTCGGCGTCGGAATTTTACTTGACGTTTTAGACGGATGGTATTATGTTGCATTTGGAACTCCATAATATTATTATTGCCCGCCGGTTCACGCCGGCGTTTCATTTTTTAGTTTCATCACTCGCCGCTCTCAGGCTGCTCTTTGACGATTACGCATTTTTCAACACGCGTTCGACCATCATGAATAACAACTCGTATCGATGCCTCTCCGAATTTGATACCTGCGATCTGTTTCGCCAGCCATGCGGCAAGATTTGAAAAATCACCGGCGGTCATCGTTAATTCGCCGCCTCGCTCTGCTCTTTTCCTTCAAAGAACGCAACAACAGATTCAGGTCTAAAACGGACAAGGCGCCCGGTCCGGATGACGGGCAGACCTTCGGCGATGGCGTTATAAATTTTATTACGAGATTTTATCTGAGCGTACTCGCGGACTTGCTTCTCAGTCCAGAGCTGGCTTTGTTGATTCAACATGATTATATGCCTCCATTGAAGTTTTAGTTTCAATGGCTAAGATGATCGTTGACTATTGTTTTTTTGTCGAGTATAATGGGAACGTACAAGTATACGTTGATTTTGGGAGGTGAGTTTTATATTTTCTCTAAAAGTCCAGCGAAGTAATCTATTTTTTTTCGGTGATTGCTCCGCCCTCGTTTATTATGCACAACATTGAAAACGGCCCCTTGCACACTATCCGAATTTAATTTCTCAAGTGTGAAAGTATCATATATTCTTTTATAATTAAATTCACCATCATTCTTTAATGGTGAAGAAATCAGATCCTTTTCATATAAACACATAATAAGAGATACCATGTCTCGATATGCTTGCCCTTTTTGAAGTGGAAATAATTTTTCACGATTTATCAATTGGAAATCTTTTTTTCCTAATAAATCAATGAGTTTCTCAAGTATGTATCGGTCGCTTGTCCATGATAAAGCAGTGGTAAGCGGCTTCCATATTTCATCTTGAAAATCGCAAAAAGTATCTATTATTGTAATTAAATTTTCAATTTTACCTTGGCTAAATCCGCTGTATATAGATTCTAAACATTTCATTTTTATTATTTTGACTTTAATCTGTTCAATCGCTAATGGAAGAGGGGCTTTCTGAGAAAAAAGAATTTCACGAAAATTATTTATATAAGGTTCAATCCATTCTTTCTCTTTTTCTTCTCTATATTTTTTAATAACATGATAAATATCTTCGTTTTTTTCTTGTAAATGCTGAATATTATAGCAAAGCTCCGCTACATAATCATACGTTTTTTTTAATACCTCATCCATCTTTCACACCTCCTGTAGTGCGATTCCTGATTTTAAAATCCACGGGAAGGGGGCTCAGGATTGCCCCTTTTCGGCCCGTCAGCCTATCCCGCAGTTTGCATTTATACAATGCCTGGACATTAAAAAGTCAATCAAATTATGTCTCCTAGTGGATCCCTCCCTGGCGCTCCTGCTCTTCGCTGGTGGCCGGAAGGGGGAAAAGACGCTCCTGTATCTGCCGGATATCGGCCATATCATCCAGGTGGTAGTAGTGTTCGCTCATCCGATCTGTCCGGTGGCCGGTTATGCTCTGTATTTTTTGCAAAGGTATTTTTGCGTTTATAAGCAGGCTGTTCAGCCAGTGGCGCCATGAATGGAATGTTATATTCCTTTCCTTACGCCGGGCCTCATCAATGCTGATCGTTGCAAGGGCACGGTAGAGCGTCCTGGTAAAATATTCCTGCTCTGCCGGCTTCTCCTCGGGTTTCTTTTCTCCAAAAAACAGGAATGATCCCGGCTCGGGGTTCGGGTGAATCGATATAAGACGCTGTATCTCCTGTCGTACCCTCTCGGGGATAAGGATTGTTCGGGACCGGCCGGTTTTGGTGGTTTCATTCAGCATCCCGGTGCACCTATCCCATGATCTGCGGACAATGATATACCCATCATCAAGATGCAGGTCTTCTATAACAAGTCCTTGCAATTCTCCGATCCGTAGACCGGTAGATGCGGCTAGCAGATTCCCGACATATCCCCGGAAGTCCCCCCAGGGGGCGGAGAATAACCGGTTTACTTCATCAATGGACAATATTCCTTTCGGACGTGGATTCTCCGCGGCGCGTTCGATGGTAGGCACGGCTTTAATAAGTTCCCGTTCCTCGGCCGCTGTAAGTATGGCCCGTAGAATATAAAGGCATTTATTTATCAACGATCCGCTGTAGCTATTCCGGTACAATTCGAGCTTGAATCGCTTGATCTGAGCGCGGTCAATATCGGTGAGATTGTAAGGGCCGAAAACCAGCAGAACATGATTCCTTAAAATTTCGTTTCGTTCTATGCAGTGACGGCGGCTTATTCGTTTTCCGTTCATTCGTTTGTCGGTGGCCCAGTCTCCCTCCCATGAGAAAAAATTTTTTGAGAATTCCAGAAAGGTAACCGTGGTTCCGGGAAGAAAATATGCTTTCTTTCTAAGGTAGGCTTCACAGAATTGTTCCGCGGCCCGGCGCGTAGTGCAGCCAGTACTTTTTGCGGTGCTCCATGATCCTGTAGTAGTTCTGAATTGTGCGTAATAGATGGGTTTCCCCTTCTTACGCTTTCTGACATATAAAGAAAAACCGGCCATCTCACAACCTCCCTGTCAGATTCATCTTACTTTTATCTGACATTTAAGTGATTTTGAGAAACGCCGGTTTTCCGGTAGTTCCAATAATTGCCCGTAATCGCCTATAATCGGCTGTAACCGGGAATATCAAAGCGGGGCTGACGGGACTCGAACCCGCGACTCCCTGCGTGACAGGCAGGTACTCTAACCAAACTGAGCTACAGCCCCTTAAATATGCACGGTACATGAAATAGAATGATCAACGTATGTCAATTCAATTTTTACCGGTATGAGGGAGAAGAGCGGGCCCCATATTATTTTATATATTGAAATATTTTTTCACAAGGAGCGATAATAATTATGTATATTAATATTAAAGTCGAGGATGAAATTGAAAGAATCAAAAAATCTGACCCTGACGCATGAATTGATTTATTACGGCCATGACACGCTGAGAAAAGTCGCCGAGGATGTGGCGAACATCGACGGCGAGGTCATACGGCTCATCGATATAATGTACAATGTGATGTACCGCGCCAAGGGGATCGGCTTCGCCGCTCCTCAGATCGACGAGTCCCGGCGGATACTCATTCTGGACCTGGCGGAGCGGGGGGAGGTGTCCCTGGAGCTCGCCAATCCGGTGATCAAGGAGTTTTCCGACAAGAAGGAGCCTTATGAAGAGGGATGCCTTTCGATACCCGGCATCAGCAGGGAGATCGTCCGGCCCGTTGAGATTCTCGTTTCAGGCGTAAACCGGGACGGCACGGAGGTTGAGCTCGAGGCGGACGGACTGCTCGCCCGCGTGATACAGCATGAGGTCGATCATCTGAACGGAGTCCTTTTTATCGATCGCCTTGAGGATTTCGAGCGGAATGAGCTGAGGCCGGAATTGAAAAAAATAAAGAAGCTCAACAGGCGTTCATGAAGATAGGCTTTTTCGGCACCCCTGAGCTTGCGGCGCGATGCCTGGCTGAACTGCATGCGAAGCATGAAATCTCTTTCGTAGTCACTGCCGAGGATAAGGAATCGGGAAGAAACCTGAAGCTCAGGTTTCCTCCCGCCAAGGAGGAGGCGCTCCGGCTTCGGATTCCGGTGCTGCAGCCGCGGAGCCTCAAGGATCCGCAGTTTTCTGAGGCAATCCGGAAATTTAATGCCGATATTTTCGTGATTGTCGCGTACGGGAAGTTGATTCCGCGTGCGGTATTCGACCTTCCTCCGCTGAAAACCGTCAATCTTCATCCATCGCTTTTGCCCAAATATCGGGGGGCTGCTCCGGTCCCGTGGGCGCTGATAAACGGGGAGCGGGAAACGGGCATAACCGTCCAGCTTATCAATGAGAAGCTGGACTCAGGAGATATAATCGAGCAGGAGGTGATTTCCCTCGACATAAACCAGACCGCCGCCGATCTCTGGGAGATCGTTTATTCGAGAGGGCCTGATCTTTTGAACCGGGCAGTTACGAGCCTTGCTTCGGGAAATCCCCGGCCCATCCGACAAGACGAATCGCAGGCTACCTACTGTCGAAAGATCGATCGGAATGTCGCAATGATAGACTGGGGAAAAACATCACTGGAGATTCACAATCTCGTGCGCGGGCTTAATCCAAAGCCGGTCGCATTTTCCTTCTTTCGGGGGGAGAACATCAGGATATGGAGGGCGGCGCTGGCTGCCGGGGATTTACCGGACAGGGTGGAGCCCGGCGCGATCATACGCTATCATCGGAAGAGGCTCCTTGCCGGAACCGGAAAAGGGTTTCTGGAGATTATATCCATCCAGCCGGCAAACAGGAAAATCATGGACTGCCTTTCGTTCATTAACGGCTACCGGTTGTCGCCGGCGGATCATTTCGGGTAAATTTATTTCGGCCGGCGCGTCAATTTCACGAACAAGCCTTTTATGCTTCCCGCCAGGGTGCGCGGCTTGGTGCTTTTAGGCGAGAGATCGGTGGGCCCCACCTTTTCAAAATTTTCACCGTATTTCACGCGGTAATATTCGAGCCTCTCTTCAGGCGTGGCGTCTTTTCGGAGCTTGGGCCCTCTGGCGCCTGCGGCGGCTGTTGTGCGTATCTGCCGCGGCGCGTTTTCGGGCCTGGCTTTATCTCTTCTTCTTTTTTGCTTTCTTTTCCGAGGTCCCCGTGCGTCAGCTCCCGGATCAGGACGGGCCGGAGCGCCCGCCTGCATGCGCTCCTGTTGTTCACGGCGCGGCGGTCCGGCGGCTGCATGCCCCCGCTCATTTTTTGAAAATTTTTTTCTTCGGGTATCCCTCGTGTCTCTTTGTCTCCGCGTATCCCTTTGCCGTGCCTCTCTTCCCCGGCGGCTTGGCTCGCGCAGGGGGGCGCCCGCGGCGCTCTTGGCGATCAGGCTCTCGTCAGCCCATTGTATCTGGATTTTCATTGCAATGAGCTTTTCAATAGGCTCCAGGCAGTACACGTCTTCCTCGCAGGCCAGGGATATCGCCTTGCCCGCTTTGCCCGCGCGCGCGGTTCTGCCGATGCGGTGAACGTAATTTTGAGCATCCTCCGGCAGATCGTAATTGATCACCATATCGAGCTCTTCGATGTGCAATCCCCTGCCGGCCACATCGGTGGCCACCAGTATCTCGGTCTGGCCGGACTTTATGGCGTCTATGATTTTAAGCCGCTTGCTCTGCGGCAGGTCGCCGGATATGTAATCGTTACGGACGCCGTTCGCGGAGAGCCTTCGCGAGACCCGCTCCGCCGTCCTCTTCATATTGGTGAATATCAAGGCGCTTTTCGGCTTTTCCGCTCTGAGTATTCCGAGAAGCAGGTTGAATTTTTCGTCTTTGCCGACATGATATACTTCCTGTGTGATGAGATCAACGGTCAGATGTTCCGGGTTTATCTCGATTTCTACCGGCTCATTCATGTATTCCCATGCAAGATGCTTTACGCGTTGCGACAGGGTGGCGCTGAAGAGCATGGTGAGCCGCCGCGAGGGTGGGGGCATCCGCCTGAGCATGTAGCGGATGTCCGGGATGAATCCCATGTCGAACATACGGTCCGCCTCGTCGATTACCACTATTTCGAATTTCATGAAATCGATTTTTCCCGACTTCTGGTAGTCGATGAGGCGGCCGGGCGTGCCGATGTACAGGTTGGGATCATCAGACAGCTGACTGTCCTGGGTGGCGTATCCAACCCCGCCGTAAAAGCATCCGTTTTTGAGCCCGCAGTGTTTTCCGAGAAGTTCGGCGTCCTTTTCAACCTGTACGGCAAGCTCCCTCGTGGGCGTGAGGATCAGCGCTTTTTTATGACGGTAAGAGCCGGTCAGGAAGCGGTTAAAGATGGTGATGAGAAACGCCGCGGTTTTTCCGGTACCGGTCTGCGATTGCACGTGGGCGTCGGTACCGGCAAGGGTTTTTTGCAGAGTGGCCTCCTGTACCGGGGTGCACTCGGTGAAACCCGCATCTTCTATCCCCCGCATAACGCAGGGGTGCAGATTCAATTCAGTAAATTTCATATTATCGCATCAATCTCCTGTGCTAAATATTGTCAATACAATAAATTCTTACAAGCATTATTTTGGACACTACCCGGGAATCAGCCGGTCAGGGAAAGAATTTATACAAATAGCTTGTTATTCCTCCCCTGGTGTGAAATGTTTTAATCAACCGGAAATGGCCGTAATCTTCACCCTTTTCCCGGATCTCCTTGAATATCCAGGCTCTTCTGTCGATCGCGTTCGGATCCTTGTACTTGAGCCGCCGGATATAGAAATCGTCGACAAAAACGTAGGTTATCTTTCTCTCCGCCAGTTCCGGCACAAGCTCTCCCAGGGTATTCCCTTTTATTAAATAAGAGATGACGAATTTATCCTCACCGAATCCCGCGTAATATTGGGGGACATTGGTTTCAGCTATGAGCATTTTGTCTGTTGGACGGGCGTGCTCCTTGTACCAGAGCGCGACTTTTTTAAACTCCACGCGCGAGAGGCTGTGGTGATCCATGGTATGCACGCCGTAAAAAACGAGGAGGTTGATGAGTACGCCGCATAACAGAATCACGACGGTTCCCGTGAGCGTATTGTTTGCCGGCAACCCATACAGGATTACAGCGGCAATCAGGGCGGTAAACAGGAGCGCAAACAGGAGATGGACGGGGGTGGTTTCGACCGCGATCGCACCGATGCTCAGGAAAAAGAAGCTTATTGCAGCGGTGAGGAAGATATATGTTATCGATATGTTCGCCTTGTACGGCAATTTGTCGGATATCTTTTTAAGCCAGGGGAACAGTCCGAACGCGCATCCGTGGATCAGGAACAGGTTCAATATCCATAGTACCGGCAGGACATACCGGTCCTTGGTGTTCTGATATATCAGGTGTATGAGGATAAAACCGGTGAAAAAAACAAGTATCGGCGCGAATTCTCTCTTTTCCTTTTTGATGATGAGGATCATTCCCCACACGATCCCGGTTACAACGAGCATGCCCGGGATGACGGTAAGTCCGAGCAGGGTCGCCTTGAGCGGAAGGCTGTCGGCAAAATAACCCTGCATCGCCATCCATGGGATGAAGCCGGAGCTCACCAGAAAACAGTCGATGATGAACCGGTAGATGTTCGGCCCCCGGTGGGCAATCTCGCTGATATACGGATGGCCCCGGGTGTTCATCATGCTGAGGATCAGCCATCCGGCGATTCCCGCTGTCGCTGCGCACCCGAGCGCTATGGCAAGGGCCTTCCGCCTGCGGTAGAAGAAATCCCGAAACATGACCGCGGGGATTATGAATACCGAATCCCATTTCGTGACCGCGGACAAAAAAGCTGCGGCATAGGAAATCCTTGAATCCCTGAGCGTCAGATACAGCGACACTACGATAAGCAGAGAGAGGAGCATCTCAAGCTCGGAGTTCACCGCGGTGTACACGGTGTAGATATTCGCACCGAGGAAAACCAGGGCCAGCCGCGCCATTTTTTCTCCCAGGAACCGCCGGTATATCTGAAAAACGAGAATTAAATACGGCGCGAACAGCACGATGTTCAGCATCATGGCGGTCAGATATATCTGATCAAACGCTTTTATCGGGTTCAATCTGGCGAGCAGGGAGAGGAGCAGGGGATACAGCGGCAGAAATTTGAAGTTATGGCCCGGGAAGCCGCCTTTCATGTATTCAAGCACCGGCCCTCGTATATTGCCGATATAGTCTCCCGTGGGAGTTTCAAAATAGTTGAAATAAAACAGGGCATACGTGAATGCCGAGGCGAGCACGCACAAGGCGATAATACGGTTCACCGGGACATTTTGTAGTTTCATGGTCTGAGCCTTTTTAAGATCATCATTTAAAATTAATTGGATGTTTGTCAAGATAGTTCCTTAATTACTGTTGCCGCTTCATAGGGTGTGTACTAACTCAACGTAAAATTTGTCATTGCGAGAAGCGCAGCGACGAAGCAATCTGCCAATGCTTTATATAATGCATTATGACACAGAAAATACTTGTAAATAACGACTTTATGGAATAAAACGCAGATTGCTTCGCTTCGCTCGCAATGACAGAATATTTACGCTTAATTAGTACATTACCCCTCTCATGGAGAACGCAGCTCATGGAGCGTTCAATATACCGCAATGGCTGCCATATTGACATGTAAAACCGGAATTGATATATTATTTTCATGATTATCGAACCAACGGAAAAGGCAGTAAGGAATCCCTCTGAAGCATTCCCTTTGAGTATGTTGCAGCAATCTGACGCCGGTATAATGGATGAAGTCATACAAAGAGAGGAGGCCGATGATAAAATCAAGAAGGAGAAGAGAAAGCTCCTGTGCAAGTTCTGTTTAAATGAAATAACCTCCGAAGATTACGGGATCGCGGTTCACGGAGCTCATTCACATACCTTCATGAATCCCCGGGGGATCGTCTTCCGCATCGGCTGTTTTTTGAATGCGCAGGGATGTTTCAGTATCGGAAAGCCCACTGCCGAATATACTTGGTTTCCCGGTTATACCTGGAATCATGTCATCTGCTCCAACTGCCTCAATCATCTCGGGTGGTATTACCAGTCCGGCGGGAGCAGCTTTTACGGCCTCATACTGGATCAGCTGACGGAAAAGTGAGCTATGGTCCGATGTTTAACATAACCCGCATCCTTTCAGGCTTTTCCGGGAGCTTTTCCGGCTCCTGTTTCCGGATGGTCCAGGTTTTCGCTAACGTTTCAATGAATGCCGTGTAATTTTTTCGAGGCAGCTCGATGATGATGAGCCGGTAGAATTTTGTTTTCTCATCATAGACCTTTCTGACGATCCTTCCTTCAAGTGAATAGGTTATGTCTTCAATTATCGTTACCGCCGGCTCATGGCCGTGAATATAGGCTTTTTCTCCCCGGCCCTTCATTTCTTCACGCATCGGCTGGGCTGCTTTATCGTACTCCTTGGAGGCGACTTGTCCGGCCTGCTCATCGTCCGCCATTGACTCCCGTGATTGCGTTTCTGATTCAGGAGCGGCGTTTCGCGCAAGATAAAGCGTTATTGCACCGGTTTGAGCCGGAGTGTCATCAGCTTTCCGGTCACGCTCCTTCGTGGCGGCTTTTTTCCGTCCGGAAAGCATATCGGCGTCTTCTGCCGCGACTTTGCCTTCCGGCGAGCGGATTGAACCGTCTTTCAGCTTTGTTCGGGGTTCTTTTGCCGCCATTGGCGGCATGTTGGTGCCCGATCTATGTTCCGTAACGCCGCGTGAATCGGCATACTTATCATGCATTTGGGCGACATCGGAAAACGGCTCCCTGCTTTTGTATTCGAAGGTTTCCGGCTTGAAAGGATTAAAGATAAGAACCATGATCAACGCCAGGGCGCATACGCCTGCGGCCTCAAGAGGGAGCTTTATCCTTAAAGGATAGAACAATACTCTTATAAGCGTTCTTCCAACCGCCGGCTTTTCGATTCGTTTCCGGAGCCGTGCGAGAAAATCAGCGGGCGCCTGAACCATGGGGAAGGAGGCGATTTCTTTTTTATATGTTTTGAGAAACACCAGCTCTTCCCCGCAGTTTGAGCAGTGTTTACAATGTTCTTTTACCAGGGCCCTATCCTTGGCGGATAGCTGATTATCAAGATAATCGGCTAATAGGATTTTAACCTGTTTGCATTTCATTCACCGATCTCCTCGCAGGTTTTCCCGCAATCGTTGACGCGCCCGGGCGAGCCGGGACTTGATCGTGCCCAGGTTTATTCCGGTTATAGTAGATATATCGTCATATGATTTACCCTCGAAATCCCTGAGTATCACGAGTATCTTGAGATTTTCCGGAAGCAATTCTATCGCTGCATGGATGTTTTTTATCTGCTCATTCTTTTCAAAAAGAGCGCCGGGATCATAAGAAGAATCGCGGATATCCGGAGGATCGCCGCCGAAATCCGGCGAGATGCCGATCCGTATGAACGTTTTATTCATCCGGTTGTACAGAGAGGACATCCTATTCCTGCATGTGTTTACGGCGATCCGGTAAAGCCATGTCAAGAAACTCGACTGGAATCTGAATTTTTTTAAATTGTTATACACCTTTATGAATGTCTCCTGGGAGCAGTCGTCGGCATCATCAAAATCACCGAGTATCCGAAAACAGAGATTAAATACAATATCCTTGTATTTAGTTACGAGTCGATCAAATGCATGCATATCATCTGCAAGAAAATTTTTGATCAACTGGTAGTCTTCCTGCTGAGATTGAGAGATATTGTTAACTTCCTTATGCATTAGACTCCACTATAAAGGAAAAGATCTTATAAATATCAATATGACTGTTTTTCGCGCATAAATATCGTATTTACTTGATATAGAGATGATTTTATGATGAGTCAATATTAATTTTGTTTATTTTAATGTTAAAATAGATAATTTATTTTTTATGTATATAAAAATAAAGCGGCTGAAATTTTTATAAAAACCCGCCCAGACGGGTTTTTTTATTTGACTTTTTGAATGCCTTATAGTATAATCAATACAGCAATAAGCTGATTTAGATGAGAATAAGTACAATTTATACTATGTAAGGAGGATGTATGAAAAAGATAGTTATCGGTTTCCTTATCATCTTTGCTGTCGGCATGGCATCATGTGACGAAAACAAGGGCAAAAAATTCCTATGGGGCGGCGGCAGCGAAAGTGAATCTCAAGAGGAGACAACCGGAAGCGGAGGCAGCCTGGCTCAAGATCAGAATAATGATCAAAAAGACTCGGATGAATTTAAATACCAGACGATCCATGAGGTGTCTTTTGATCTTCAACTGTATGATGAGGCGAATAATCCCCTAGGGCAGGCGGTTGTAAGAGTCAATTCAGATCAAGGAGATATAACAAATTCAATATCCGCTGATAATGGGACTGTTGCATTCAAGGCTTCCCTGAGCAACGCGCTTGAAACAGTATCGTTGACAATTGAGCATCCCAACTGCATAACCAAAGTTGTGGAGATTGAGGAGATTCAGAAACTGGCTCAGGTAAACAGAACCATCTTCCTGGAACTGAGGGCTGAAAAAAAAGTGAAACCGGACAGGGATAAGGACGGCGTTCCGGACGATGCGGATGAATTTTCCGATGATCCCTATTTAATAGGCTCCACAACCGGGGAGTACACGATAGCCTTTGAAGATCTGTGGCCCCAAAAGGGCGATGCAGACTTCAACGATATGGTCGTACGGCTTAAAGTTAAGGAATTCATAGACAACAACAACATGATCAGCAAGATAACCGTCACCTCCCGGCTTCTTGCAGCAGGCGCGGGATACAAGAATCAACTATGGATCAGCGTTCTCGGCAAAGACTACCAGCTCATATTTAATCCGAAACAGGATCTAAACGGGAAAACCAATACCGGTAAAAAAGACACGTACGTCCTCGGTCCGGAGCACCAGCTGGAAATCGCTCTTGATCCTCCGGTGGCCAGGGACCAGATGGATGCAATGCCCTATGATCCGTATATCAAATGCAACGGCAATGACAAAAATCAGGTGCACCTGTCCTTTGTGAAGACCAAGTTTAAAGGCAGGACCCTGGACAGTGATAATTTTCCCTGGGCGGTGCTCGTGCCTGCCGATTGGGCATGGCCGTATGAAAGTACGAGTATGTTCCAGGCGTACCCTGAATTCAGGAAATGGTATGAATCCCACGGTGGGGAATACACGGAGTGGTATCTCCATCCGGAAATGGATTTCGTATTCAAGGTACCTGCGGGAACAGTACTTGCAGCATATCTTATGAAGATTTCAACGCACGTCAATACCGGTGTTGTCGTCGGTACCCTGATCGTCATGTTCCTGGCGGTTCTGGGAATAAATTTCTGGAGAAGACGCGTCCAGAAGATGAATGTCTGATATTCCGGAGGTAAGAAATATAACAGAAATTGGCTCTCCATTACGTCATTCCGTTTTAAACCCTCCATATCCATTGTTTTTCCTGGAGACGGTTTATCCGCCTCCAGGAAATTTTTTTTACTAACCTGAATATTATTGCTGAAATACAATTTCTTTGTCTTGACTTTTTGCCGTATTTACTA
>MIBJ01000083.1 GCA_001829495.1 Spirochaetes bacterium RBG_16_49_21
GTGAACGTCGAGAACGACCTCAGTGGGCTTCAATTCGTCTATCGTACCGGTAATTTTGGAGATCATGGGTATGAAGTATATCAGATCGGCAAAATCAATTCAAGAATTTTTTGGGCAAGAATCAGCGAAAGACCGGCGGCAGGAGCTGCAGATAATCTTTGCCGGTTATAGCGCTCGCGCAGATAAAAGCGGAGTGCGCGGCGCCCTCCACTCCTCCCTCATTGGTTCGCTTCCCATAGGTGTCACCGGCAAAATAGAGCCCCTCAACAGCAGGGCATTTCACGTCTACCCATTCATCTTCCGGATGTCTCCACAATATGCAGGTATCTCCGATAGTAAATAGCATCCAATCAAGCGACTTCCGCCAACCCTTGAAGGCTGAATCTGCGAACTTTAGCATCCTATCGATCACGATATTCGCTTTTTTTGCATCATGCGCTTCATCGGCCAGGATGCTGCTGGCCATGCCCGCCAGGTGCTTGCCCTCAGGGGCGGTTGTGGGCGCAATTTCTGACAGGGCCACTATGTCGAGCGGGACATTGCCTCTGAACAGCCCTTCGCTCTCCGGAATCAACAGGGAGGTATGGTAGAAAGACCTGGGATCCACTCTGAGTTCACAGAAAGAACTCAATGGCTTGCTCATCCCGAACTGGCCGGCGACCATAGAAGTATGTATAATTTTTTTTGTTAATCTGACAAAATCCGCCGGCAGTATATCCTCCGGCACAATTTCCAGCAATGCCTTTGGCGGGGCAGTGCAGACTACCACCGGCGATCTTATTTCCGTGGCTTTACCGTCGATTTCAGCGACAACGCCGTTCGCCTTCCCATACTGAATGATAACCTCCTTGACCCATGCATTGGTGACTATCTCACCTTCAGCGTCTCTCACCGCAGCAGCAAAACCCTCTGCAATAAAACGGTGTCCGGGCGCCCCGGCGAAGGCCCAGGAACCGTTGGTAATATGCACCCCGGTTTCCATGACTTGCAGGAATACCTTCAAGTTCTCCCCCACAGAGTTTAGGGCCGGGTCATTGATAATGGTCTGGAAAGTCCCCATGGCATAGTGAAATTCCTGCGCCAGCTCGTTTTTAGTTATCCCTTCCACCCAATCTTTCAAGGTCACATGGTTGAGTTTTTCAGCTTCTGCTATCGTGCGTACCTGGAACTTGCGCTTGTGGACCTTTACCATCTCTGCGTAATCCTCATCGCTCATCCAACCATACTTCTCCCTCCTGCCTACGATGTAAGGCTTCCAATCGCGGTCATACCACACAAAGCCTGTATTGGAATAAAAAATCGAGGCCTTGTTAAACAGTGCCAGGGCCTGGCTCACCCGTCCCCGGTTGGTGTACCAGGAACCCCTACCGCCGGCTTCGATTACATATCCATTAAGCATTTTCTTTTTAATCATTGTGGATAAATCCGGCTCGCTCCTCTCGCTAACCCAGACGTTAGCGGATAGCGCAAGGATTTTACGGAATTCTTCAGCGTCTGTAACAGCTTCGCCGCGGAAAGATATGGCGCGGCCTCCTATCTGCGGCGATTTTTCCAGGATCAGGACCTTCTTATGTTCCCTGTTCGATAAGATTGCGCCGAGGGCCGACCCGGCTATGCCGCAGCCGATGATTATAGCATCATAGCTGTCTGAAATTTTTGAAGGCTCCGCCGCAAACGTCGTCATAAATATCCACCTGTTCCTTATCAATCTTCTAATAGGCGCCTTTGCGGCAAAGGTATACCTTTTAGACAGCTCTTAGTCAAGCTATTTACAATCCTGCCTAATGGCATTCAGGTATTGCAGTACCAGGCTGCCCACATCGGACGAGCCGAAAAGTCGGATTACCGTGGATATGAACTCGGGCTAAACATCTACTCCATATATATCTTTCAGGTAAGCCTGTATGTCACGGGTTATTACGTCGCGTCAATACATAATCAACACTACTGATCGGTGTTATTGCTCCGGAACTCCCGTGAATATCGGATCCGATGCCTTGATTACCGCAGTCTCGCCGAACAGTAAGGCCTCGATCTTTCCGAAATATTTCGGGAACTCCATGCCGAGATAGAATTCTGAAGAAAGGACTTTACCCGAGTAGTATGCCGCTTCAAAATCATCTTTCAGAAATTTTTCATGGGCTTCGCCCTTCTTATCGCCGACGAGTTTCTGCATCTTCGGCCGGGTAATGCTGAGGGACCAGAGGTGGGCCCATGCCATGCAGAGCATGAACATCGCCTGCTGGAGCGGAACGGCGTTCATGAACAGGTGCAGGAACTGTCCCTCGGCCATTTGCTTCTTCATCATATCGATGACCTTATCGAGCTTTTGAACGCCGCGCTCGGCCAGGGCAACATATTTGTCGTCCACAATCCCCTTCGCTTTGCTAACGACCTCCTGTACCCGCTTTTTTAAGATTGAATAGTTGTACTGCTCGGGGTTCATGAGTATTTTTCTCATTATTAAATCATTGGACTGGATGCAATTAGTGCCTTCATAGATGGGAAAGATTCTTGAATCCCTCATCATCTGCTCAACCGGATACTCCTGGCAGTATCCGTATCCGCCGTGCACCTGCATCGATTCAGATGAAATCTCCACTCCTTTATCGGTGATGCCGGCCTTGCATATCGGTATCATGATCTCGGCTATCGCCCGGGCCTCCTTGGCGTCCGCACCCTCGGCGACCTCCGATACGTTTAACGCATGGGAGAGATAGTATGCGATTATCCTCATCCCTTCGACATGGGACTTCATGAACAAGAGCATCCTCTTCACGTCCGGGTGCTGGCTGATGGTAACGCCCGTGGCTTCGGGATTAAGCATCTGAGACACATGAACGCCCTGAATCCTGTTCTTTGCGTATGCGACCGCGTGCATGTATGCCATGCTGGAAATGCACTGGCTCTGCATGGCGGTGCCGATGCGGGCGGCGTTCATCATCTGAAACATGTTCTTAATTCCCTTCCGTTCATCTCCCACAAGGTAGCCGATACAATCTCCGTTGTCTCCGAAAGAGAGGGTGCACGTGGACGATCCCTTGATCCCCATCTTGTGCTCAATACCGGCACAGGTTACATCATTGGGCTTGCCCGGCGTTCCGTCGGGATTCACGCGGATTTTAGGAACAATGAAAAGCGTCAGGCCTTTGGTTCCCTGAGGATCGCCTTCGATCCGCGCCAGGACCGCGTGGATTATGTTCTTAAAATAATCATTTTCGCCGCATGAGATGAATATTTTCTGGCCGACAATTTTATACGTTCCGTCCGCCTGGCGAATAGCCTTGGATTTCATGGCGCCTGCGTCCGATCCTGCATCAGGCTCGGTGATACACATGGTTCCTCCCCACTCGCCGCTCATCATCTTGGGCATGTATAAATCCTTCTGTTCTCGCGTACCGAAGGCGTGAATCAATTCCATGGCTCCGAGTGAAAGGCCGGGATACATGGTAATATTGCTGTTGCCGGAACCGATAATTTCACCCGCTGCGGTGACCATACATCGGGGCATTCCCATGCCGCCGATCTCCGGGTCCTCGGTCATGCCGAAAAAGCCCGCTTCATAGTACGCGTCCAGCGCTGGATGGTAGCATTTCGGTATCCTGACTTCTCTTGTGCTTGGTATATACGTACAGCCTTCTTTATCGCTCTCTTTATAGGTCGGATATACCCTCTCGACGGCGATCTTTTCCGCAAGTTCAAGGGTGCTTTCAAATGCTTCCCGGTCAAAATCGGCGTATTTTGGATAGCTCTTGGCGAATTTTTCAAGCTCGAGCATTTCAAAAAGCACGAATCTCACGTCCCTGGAATCAATTATAGGATTTAAAGCCATGAAATACCCCCTTTATGTTAATAAAATAAACATTAATAATTATTTTTGTTAAATTTATTAACATTTGTCAAGATAAAATCTAAAATTTTAAACATTTAATAAAAATTTTTATTGTTTTCCCAGCCATATTTTATATTATTGCCGTATGTATGGTGAAAAAATTAAACAATTACGAAAAATTGCCGGTCTGAATCAGGCTGAACTGGCTTTAAAAATCGGCGTATCAAGGCCGAATATATCATTCTGGGAAAACTCCGCCTTTCCGCCGCTGGAGGCTATATATAAGATCTGCAAGGTTTTTAATATCAATATCGGGGAATTTTTCAGTGACCGTGAAAGTCAATTTGATTCAATAACATCCGAAGAGCTGAGAGCCTTGGGTCAAAAAATGTTGCTTCTCGATGATGAAGCTAGATCCGATCTATTGGAGATTTTTAACAATATTTTTCAAAAATTTTTAAAAGGACGGTTAAATGACATTCAGGTTGGAATTATAAATTCACAAAATTCGAGTATGCCCAATAACAACATACGAGATATTCAACAAACATTAAAAGAAGTCTCCGATAAAATGCATGATAAGCACTTAAACAGTGTCACATTTGACCCCTATAGCGCCAGTTTTATACACAACAAGTACTTGAGTTAGGCGAATTTATTATCCCCCACTCTCGATGCTAATCATAATTCACATTCTTAAATCATCAAACTCCTCGCCCCCCCAACCCCCCGTCTAATCATTACCCACATCTTTAAATCAAGCTCCTCGGCCCCCTAAATCCCCCGGAGGGGGACTTAAAAGTTTCTGTCAAATGAGAATTGTGGCTAATAAATATATATCAATATTTCCTTTGGAGGGATGGAAAGCCATATTGAAGCGGCTTGCAAGTGAACGTAAGCCCCCCTCCGGGGGTTGGGGGGCATGAGAGTGTGAAATGTGGGTAATAAAGCTCGCCATTGGGACATCCTGTCCGGCAGGATTTAGGGGGCCGAGAGGCTTCCTTTTTATAAAAAAGTTGACGTTTTAATAATAATTTTATATATTAACTAAATAGTTAGTTAATATATAAAATTTATGGCGGGCGTATGATAAACGCAATCACAACCGAAGAGAAGATAAAAAAGGCCGCGCTTAAGGAATTCGCGCTGTATGGATTTGAGGGGGGCAGGATCGACCGGATCGCCCGGAAGGCCGGGGTCAATAAGGCAATGATCTATTATCACTTTAAGAGCAAGGAATCCCTGTATGAGTTCATTTTGTCGACGATGTACAATATGATAGTTCAAAGGGTCATGAATAAGATACCTAAAGATAAAGACCCGCATGAACAGCTGGAGACCATAATTAGCGAATTTATAGGCTTTATTAAGGACCTGGATCAGGATTTCGTAAAGATGATGCTGCGGGAGATATCAAGCGGCGGCAAGTACTTTAAGAAGCTCATGGTTCCCAAGGTGATACTCCCCATGCTGAACATTGTACAGGATATATTCGCGGCCGGAATAAAGCGCGGGATGTTCGGGAACGTGATACCGCAGATCACCTTTTTACAGATTATGGGATCGATTGTTTTTTCCAACGCGGTCAGGATCACCCTGGCTGACACGGATATCGGCAAGGTGCTGTTCCCGGGAGATTTTTTTGACAAGTTCAGGGAAAATCTGCTCACCATTTTAAAAACCGGCATACTCGCGCAATAAGGAGGAAGCATGAAAGTCTTAAGCCGAATACCCGAACTCTCCGCTATTGCGGTCGCCGCAGCTTTTATTTTGCATCCCGGCGGCCTCATCGCAAAGCAGGAGCTCAAGAAGATCGGCCTGGCAGAGGCGATCAGCCTGGCGCGGAAGAACAATTTTGATTACAAGATCGCCCGGCACAAGCAGAAGGCGGACGCGGAAAAGGTCAACGAGGCCTGGGGAATGCTGTATCCGGTCATCGAGTCCGAGGCGGCCATGGTCCGCCAGGGCGCGGATTCCGGATTCCTGAGCCTCACTGACGGCCAGTATGACATCAAGATCGTCCAGGTCAGGTTCGGCCTGAACCCGGGAATGTTCTATAACACCCTGCAGATGTCGCGTAAGGGATACGTCGTTTCAACCGAGGAGGTGAAGCGGGTAGTAAGCGAGATTGAATATAACGTCATAGAGAGCTATTTCAATCTTATTCTTGCCGGGGAGATGATATCCCTCAGAAAGGATACCATCAAGCTTCTGAAAGAAAATCTAAAAGACGTTGAAAATATGTACAAAACCGGAAGCGTGCCGCGTTACGATCTGCTCCAGGCCCAGGTGCAGCTCAAAAGCCAGGAGCCGCTTCTTCTGGAGGCGGAGAACCAGCACCGCCTCGCCCTGGACATGCTGAACTACCAGCTCGGGCTTGACAATCAGGTCTATACAGCGGACGGAAGCATTATTGAAAAGGAGAATTACCGGATCGCGGAAAATGACGTTGACGCGTTTTTGGCAAGGGTCGGCGGCATCGCTTTAAAGAACAGGCCCGAGGTTCTGCAGCTTAAGATGAAGAAGGAGATCCAGGGCCACCGGGCGAACATAAACAGCTCCTATTACCTGTGGCCCACGTTCTCGGTCGGAGGATACTATGGTTACAATAAGGGTCTGCCCAATGTGTCCGAGGTTTTTATCCCGACCCCGGCCGGACCCGGATATATGGACCTGTCCCGCATAGCCGGCAACGGAGCGTGGCAGCCGAACTGGCAGGTTCGGATCGCGGCGACCTACCGGTGGGGCTCGCTTATCCCCGTTGATTCAACGCGAGCACAGGAGAGGGAGGCGAAGATCATGGCTGAAGAGGCTGAAGAGGAGCTCAACAAGGTCAAGAGGCTTCTCACCATCTCCATAAAATCATCGTATTCCAATCTGCTGACCTCATATCAAACGATCTACTCCCACAAGGAGAACGTGCAGAAGGCGCTCGAGGGCCTGCGCATAGCGCGGGAGAGCTTCCGGGCCGGCGTTATAAAAAACTCCGACCTGCTTGCGGCGCAGGTGCAGCTCATTCAGGCGAGGACCGGATATATCAACGCCATAAACACCTACTATCAATCGCTCGCAAAACTGCGGAAAGAGATCGGTGTGGAAGATGAAGGCGTCATTCTTGGAGGAAAGGGTCATGAATAAGAAAAAATTAATCCCCGCGGCAGTGGTGGTTGCGGTTCTCGTTTCATCGGTTCTCTATTTCGAGGTATTCCGGTACTGGGGCGAGGACAAAACAAGGATCGAAGGCTCCGGCACCCTGGAGGTGACCGAAATAGACATAAGCTCGAAGCTTGCCGGCAGGATCACGAGCATTGCGAAGGACGAGGGCCAGGAGGTAAAGCAGGGCGAGATTCTGGTAAAGCTCGCGTATGAAGAGCTGGACGCGCAGCGTCTTTCGGTGATCGCGAATCTCAATAACGCCCGGACGAACCTCGAAAGGATCAGGGACTTATACAAAACCGGGTCCGTATCCAAAAAGGATTATGACAATGTCGTAACCGCATACCGGGTGGCTTTGTCCGGTTACGAGCAGATCAATGCCACCATCGAGAATGCGGTTCTTGCATCCCCGATCAGCGGCGTGGTACTGGAAAAAAATCTCGAGATCGGAGAAATCGCGTTTCCGGGGACCCCGGTTCTCACCATTGCGGATATAACGGACATCTGGATAAAAATCTACGTAAGCGAGATTCAGATCGGCAGGGTCAAGCTCGGACAAAAAGCTTTCGTCACCGTGGATGCGCATCCGAATAAGGAATTCGTTGGCAGGGTCGTGACAATATCGGACAAGGCCGAGTTCACCCCGAAGACGATCCAGACCAGGGACGAGCGGGTGAAGCTCATGTTCGCGGTCAAGATAGCGGTACCGAACCCCAAACAGGAGCTCAAACCGGGAATGCCCGCAGATGCTTATATTATAACCGGAGGAAAGCCGTGATCGCGGCGGCCGATCTTACCAAGCGCTTCGGCGAGGTTCTGGCCGTGGATTCGCTCGGCTTCACCGTCAACAAGGGCGAGATATTCGGTATCGTCGGCCCTGACGGCGCAGGCAAGAGCACGCTTCTGCGAATGTTATCCTCGATCTTGATTCCCGACAAAGGAAGCGTTTCTCTCAACGGCCTGGACGTTCACAAGGATCCGTATCGGATCAAGCCGCTTTTGGCATACATGCCCCAGCGCTTCGGCCTGTACGAGGACCTCACGGTCGAGGAGAACATCTATTTTTTCGGCAGGCTCTTCAGTCTGAAAAAAAATGAAATCAAGAGGCAGCTGGTCGGCCTGTACGGCTTCAGCAGGCTCGGCCCCTTTAAGGACCGGCTTGCGGGGCAGCTTTCCGGAGGCATGAAACAGAAGCTGGGCCTGGCCTGCTGCCTGGTCCACACGCCGCAGGTTCTGCTCCTGGATGAGCCGACGAACGGTGTTGATCCGGTGTCGCGGCGGGAATTCTGGGATATCCTGTATGAGCTGCTCAGCCGGGAGGTCACCATCATCGTCACGACCGCTTACCTTGACGAAGCGGAGCGGAGCAACCGGATAGCCCTGATGTACCGGGGAAGATTCATCAGGCTCGGAAGCCCGGCGCTAATTAAAAATGAAATTAAAAAGAAAATGCTGAGCGTGGTCGTGGCTGATTCAAAAAAAGCCGAAGCCGTACTGAGAACGATTACGGATATGCATATAATACGCACCGGGAATTCCCTGAGGCTCTTTACCGATTCCGTCGATAAATCACGGAAGCGGATCGAGCATCTGCTGGGGAGACATCGGGTCGACATAGTGTCGATCGAAGAAGCGGCGCCGCGGCTTGAGGACAGCTTTATCGAAATCGTGTCCCGGGAGGAGGCGCGATGAATATCAGGGAGTCATTGATGCGGATAATGGTCATCGCGGACAAGGAATGGATACAGATACGGAGGGACACGCGGAGTCTCATCCTCTCCCTGTTTGTGCCGTCTATGCTCGTCCTGCTTTTCGGATACGCGCTCAACGTCGACGTGAAGAATATCAGCATCGGCGTGTACGACCAGGATAAAGGCGCTTTTGCCAGAAGCTATGTCGAAAAATTCGCCCATACCGAATACCTGAGAATTGAAGAGTACATCAAGCGGTACAGCGATATCGATTACCTGATCGATTCAGGGAAAATCGTCATGGCCCTTGTCATACCGCCGGATTTTGAAAAGAGCTTCAGATCCGGGAAACCCGCCGACGTCCAGGTACTGGTGGACGGCTCCGATTCGACCTCGGCCACGATCGCGACCGGGTATGTGAAGGCGATCACGTATGAGTTCAACAGTGCCTTGCTGAGCAGGGAATTGAGAAAGAGAGGAGTATCGGATATAGCCTTTCCGGTGGATGTGAGGAGCAGGATATGGTACAATCCGGAGCTCGAGAGCAAGAACTTCATTATTCCGGGGCTCATCGTCCTCATCCTGGCCATTATTTCCGCGCTGATAACCTCCCTTACTATCTCCCGCGAATGGGAGCGGGGAACGATGGAGACGCTCATAACCACGCCGGTACGGGGGTTTGAGGTAGTGCTGGGAAAGCTCGTTCCCTATCTCTTTATCGGCATCTTCGACGTGGTGGTGGGCTTGAGCATCGGTTATTTCGCCTTCGGCGTTCCCTTCAAGGGGAATTTCGCAGAGCTCTGCCTCATATCGCTCCTGTTCCTGGTCGGCACCTCAAGCCTCGGGATCTTAATCTCCGCTGCTACGCGCGTGCAGGTGCTCTCGGTGCAGATCGCGATCGTGGCCACGTATCTGCCGTCATTCATTCTTTCGAACTTTATCTTTCCGATACGGAGCATGCCGTTCGTCATCCAGGGGATCACCTACATCGTGCCGGCGAAATATTTAATAACGGTTCTTAAGGCGATCGCCCTGAAAGGGGTAGGATATTCGCTTCTCTGGACTCAGATCATATTTCTTACGATTTTTTGTCTTGTCGTCCTGGCTTTGAGCGTGAGGAAATTTAAGGTGGTGTTGCCAGGTAAGTGAGACCTCACCCCCCTTCTCTTATTGAGGAGAAGGGGGGAAGGGGGGGGATGAGGTCAGAGGACTTTAGGGGCCGAGAGGCTTGATTGAAAGAGGTGGATGGAAGTTTTGAATAATTGAGAGTGAAGGATTTTGTATGAAAGGCTTAATCAGAAGAAAAGTAATCATCAGCATGGTGAAAAAGGAATTAGTCCAAGCCCTCCGGGATCCCCGGATAAGATTTGTATTGTTTGGCACGCCTCTTCTAATGATACTGATGTTCGGATACGCGGTCAACACCGATGTGAAGGATATCCGAATGGCGGTTATGGACGAGGATAAAACGGCCATGAGCAGGAAGGTTATCGATAAATTCACCGGGTCCGGATACTTTTACCTTGTCTCCTACCTGCATTCGCCCAATGAACTCGGGCCCCTCATGGATAAAGGCGAGGCGGAGGTGTTTCTGCATATAGAAAACGGCCTTTCGAAAAAGGTAAAATCGGGACGGGTATCGGAACTGCAGGTAATCGTTGACGGGACCGATTCCAACAGGGCGGCGGTGATATCCGCGTACGTAAACGGGATCGTGCAGGACTTTTTTCTGGAACACTATTTCAACCGGATACGGGCCGCGGTTCTCTTGCGCTCCGCCGCTGCTTCAGCCTCGGGCGCGAGTACCGCCGGCTTTACAATAAGCTCCGGTGTGCGCGTCGTGGAGCGCACGTTTTTCAATCCCGACCTGCTGAGTAGGAATTTCTTTCTTCCGGGAATGATCGGCTTTATCGTATCTCTGATCACCATCATGCTCACCTCCATGTCAATCGTGAAGGAGCGGGAGACCGGAACCATGGAGCAGATCATCGTTTCCCCCGTCAGGCCCATGGAGTTCATCATGGGGAAAACCGTTCCCTTCGCGATCGTGGGCTTCATCGACATGTTCATCGTGACCATGGTTTCGATATTCTGGTTTAATGTCCCATTCAAGGGCAACATTCTTTTCCTGTTCCTGTCCGGGCTGCTCTATATCCTCTCAACCCTTTCGGTCGGAATTTTCATCTCGACCATTTCCCGAACCCAGCAGCAGGCGATGCTTTCTTTTTTTCTATTTTTTATTCCCGCGATGCTGTTTTCAGGGTTCGTTTTTCCGATCTACGCCATGCCCGAGACCATACAGGTGATCACCTATTTGAATCCCCTCATGTATTTTATCGTCATTATCAGAGGCGTATTCCTGAAGGGTGTGGGAATTGCGATTCTCTGGAAGGAGCTTGTCCTTCTCCTTATCATCGGAATTTTTTTACTCTACCTGAGCTCGCGGCGACTGAGCAGGAGGATGGAGTAATGGACCCGATCGTTGAGGTAAAAGATCTTACCAAAAAATTCGGCGATTTCACCGCGGTCGACAAGATAAGCTTCTCGGTCGGAAAGGGGGAGATATTCGGCTTTTTGGGCCCGAACGGAGCGGGCAAAAGCACCACCATCAAAATCCTTTGCGGCATAATGATGCCCACCTCCGGCGAGGGAAGGGTGTCGGGATACGACATCATCACTCAACAGAACGAGATCAAAAACGTCATCGGATACATGTCGCAGCGCTTCAGTCTGTATGAGGATCTTACGATCAGGGAAAACCTTGAGTTTTTCGGCAGCATATACGGCCTTGAGGGTAGAACGATAAGGGACGGGATTAAAAAGGTGGCGGCCCTGGCGGGAATCGAGAAGCGGAGGGATGACCTGGTACGGAACCTTCCCGCCGGTATCAAGCAGCGCCTCGCCCTGGGCGCGGCCATACTCCATGATCCGCCGATACTTTTTCTCGACGAGCCCACCTCCGGCGTCGACCCTCTGATGAGAAGGAATTTCTGGGAGATTATTTACCGCTTTTCCGAGGAAGGGAGGACGATATTCGTCACTACCCACTACATGGACGAGGCGGAGCACTGCAACCGGATCGCGCTCATTATTTCGGGAGAGATCATAGCTCTCGATTCGCCGGATGCGCTGAAAAAAGACTTCCCGTACCGCGTCTACAGCATAGCGACTAAGGATTTTATCGGGGCATTTAAAAAAATCAGGGGCCTGGATTTTGTCATCGAGGCCGCGATCTTCGGGAGCGATATCCACATTCTGTGCGAGGGCGGATCACGGATAAGAAAAAGGATAGATTCTTTTTTCAGGGAAAGCGGATTTCATCCGTATCGGATCAATGCGGTCATGCCCAGCCTGGAGGATGTTTTCGTGAGCAGCGCGAGGAGGTTTAATTTGTAATTCTATTTTTAGCTTGCACATTTGCTCGAGTTAGGCGACTTTTAATGAAAGTATTTCCCCTCCCTTGATGGGAGGGGTGAGGGGAGGGTGAATGAGGGGCATACAAAATTCACCCCCACCCCAACCCTCCCCCATCAAGGGGGAGGGGGGAAGAGTTGTTACCAGAATTTGTCTAAATCGAGTTATTAAACTACATCAATAATAACAATTTCAGGCACAATGAATCATGATCAATCTTTTTCAAGCCAGTGATTTTGCCTTTTTCAAATCCCTTCTAACCGAAGCCGGAAATCGGGCCATAAAAATCCAGAACAGCGTCATTGAGGTTCGAAGAAAGAGGGACTCCTCGATTGTGACGCAGGCGGATCTGGCCGTACAGGAATTTTTAATCGTGCAGTTAAAAAAGCGATATGATAATTTCAATTTTATTTTTGAAGAGGGATTTTCCGGCGCAACAAACGCCATTGATGATGACACGATTTCCATTATCATTGATCCTATCGACGGGAGCGCCATGTTCAGCATGTATCTTCCGCTATGGTGCATCTCTATCGGAGTTTTTAAGGGATATCATCCCGTGTACGGGTTCGTGTATTCACCCGGACTGAACTTGTATTTTTGCAATGATGACCGGTATGCGTATCTGAATGATGAAATCAAGCTCGTCGACAGAGATATTCATATTGATACTGAATCGAATATCTTTCATGCCTCGGAGCTACATAATAAATTTTTCATTGATTTCCCCGGAAAGGTAAGAAATCTCGGATCAACGGCCCTTCACGCGTGTCTGACCATCGACAATGCCAGAAACAGGAGCGTCGCTTTTATCGGAAAATCAAATCTCTGGGATTGGGCGGGCGCGATTCCGATTATTTTGCAAGCGCGGGGGAATCTGAAATATGTAAGCGGCCACGATATTGATTTCCGGCTCGTTGTTGAGAATAACTACACGTTTCCCGATTACCTGGTTGCGTATAATACGCGGGATTTTGAGATCATCAAGAAAATTTTTATCAGGCGATGAATTTGGGTAACGTGTGTCGTGTTTCGAGTAACTCGTCACACGTCACTCGTTACACGACCCTCGATTAATATGTTGACATTCCTGCCCATAAGAAAGAATCTGACATTATACAATCTTGATTGTTTAAGGTATACGTATGCCAAGGCCCAGAATTTTCGGTTATCTCGCCGTGCTGTCGACCTTGATACTGGCGGGTTTAGTAACCTATTCGCTCTATTTGCTTACCGCTGAAAATATAGAATACAGCGGAACCGATCTGAATAAAATAAATAATTTCACTTTCTATGCTGTTGCTCTTCCCCTCTCTCTGGTTTCGGTAATGGTGATTGGGACCGGATTCTGGATCGGCTGGACAATTCTTACGATTAAGGTGGTGCCCCCCATGCCCGACATTGCTGACAAAAAGGATTATTCAAAGATCAAGGCCTTCTTTTTATGTTTGTTTACCTTGTGCCTGGGAGCTCTTTTGCTGTATGGAATCTCTATCAAGAACTTCTGGGCGCTGGCGATCCCCGCTGCCGCGATATCCCTGGTGATATTGGGCGCAATATTCTGGGTGGGGATTGCGATCATCACAACGAGATCTACGCTTCCGGAAGAAAAAAAATAGATTCTAATTTCCATGAAGGTTTTACTGTTGTGCTATCGTGGCGGTCCCTTTTGCGGCGGTCAGGGGATTTACTTATTTTATTTGAGCAGGGAACTGGCAAGGCTGGGCGTGGATGTGGATGTGCTGGTGGGCCCCCCGTACCCTGATCCGCTCGATGAATGGGCGACGGTTTATAAAATCGAGAATCTTAATATTTGGGCGGTCAGAACAAGGGATTTCGGGCCGGGCCGCTTGCTACGGATTTTTTCAGTTTGGAACTTTATTGATTACCTGTTTACCCGATTCCATTTTTTTTCCGAAATGGAGACGTTCAGCATGAGGTCTTTTTTTATTTTAAAAAAAATCCTCAAGATCAAGCGGTATGACATTATCCATGACGTGAATTCACTCGGTTGGGGACTGCTCCTCATGAAGAAATACGGGATTCCGGTTATATCGACGATTCATCATCCCCTGACCAGGGACAGGGACGCGGATTTAATGATCAACGAAACCTTATGGGACAAGCTGACCACGATACTCTTTTATCCCCTCGTGATGCAGCGGTTTGTCATAAAAAGGCTCGACAGGATTATAACCTCTTCCCGAGAAGGGATCAATGAGCTGAACCGCGCGTTCGGCGTGAACAGGGAGAAGATATCCGTTGTCTACAACGGCATGGATGTCGAGCAGTTCCGAAATACGGGAGAGGAGCGGGAGGAGAGGTCGATCCTGTTCGTCGGCAACACCGAGGACCAAAAGAAGGGGATACGTTTTCTCATGGAGGCGCTTGCCGGACTCCCCGATGACATCGCGCTGACGATCGTTGATGAAGGCCCGCCGAAAAAGGAAAACGCCGCTCGCCTTGCGCGTCAATTCGGCGTTCAGAAAAGGGTCTCCTTCACCGGCAGGGTTGATCAGAAGGAACTGGCGGGCCTTTACAGCAGAAAGGCGATTCTGGTCATGTCCTCCCTGTACGAAGGGTTCGGCCTGCCCGCGGCCGAGGCCATGGCCTGCGAAACGCCGGTCGTGGCGACGAGGGCGGGCGCTTTGCCCGAGGTTGTGGACGGCTCGTGCGGGATTCTGGTCGACCCGGGCGACGCGCGCCAGTTGCGCGACGCCATTCTGAAGGTGCTGAATGACCGGGACAAGGGTCTTCGGCTGGGGAAGAACGGCAGGAAACGGGCTGTTGAGAATTTCTCCTGGGAGACGGCTGCGAAGAATACGCTCGAGGTTTATAAAGACGTAATTCACTTAACTTAAGAGAATTTTTAATTAAAGTAATCCCCCTCCCTTGATGGGAGGGGTGAGGGGAGGGTGAACTTTGGCATGCAAAATCACCCCCACCCCAACCCTCCCCCATCAAGGGGGAGGGTGCAAGAGGTATTACTAAAATTCGCCTAAGTTGAGTAATTAATTCACGATAGGGGAGGGCTCCAATGAAAATCTGTCTTTTAAGCTACAGGGGCAATCCGTACTGCGGGGGCCAGGGAATCTACGTTATGTACATCGCAAAGGAGCTCGTCAAGCTCGGACATGAGGTGCATGTAGTGGCCGGCCCGCCGTACCCATTCGAAGAGAACGGCGTCATTATTCATAGAATCAGCAATCACAACTATTTTAACAAGGGCACAAATTTCATCAAGCCCCACAAGCCCTTTGCCACCCTCCAGCCGTTGAATTTATACGAGTTCATTGCGGCGAAGTTCGGGATATTCCCCGAGATCGAGACCTTCTCAATACGGGCCTTTTTGAAGCTGAAAGAGCTGCTCAAAACACACCGGTTTGATATAATCCATGACAACCAGTGCCTTGGATACGGCTTCCTTCTCATCCAGCGGCTGGGGGTCCCGTTCGTCTCCACGATCCATCACCCCCTTACCATCGACCGTTCGACCTGGTTCGAGCACCCATCCACGTTTAATCTTAAAATGAAGCGGATTCTCTACTATCCGCTCCTGATGCAGAAAATCGTGTCCAACCGGATGTACCGGATCATTACGGTTTCGCATAACGCAGCGTTCGAGATCAACAAGGCGTTCGGGGTCGACCAGGATAACATAAGCGTGATCTACAACGGCATGGATTCGACTATTTTTTACCCGGTAAAGGGCGTAAAAAAGAAGAAAAACAGCATCATCTTCGTCGGCAACGTGGAGGATCGCAAGAAGGGGATCATCTATCTTCTCAAGGCCATGTCGCTTACGAGGCACCCCGTTACGCTCACCATCGTCGACGGCGGCGCTCCCAACAGGAGCTCGGTGCCGCGCCTTATCGACAAGCTGGGACTGAACGGAAGAGTGACCTTCACCGGCAAAATCCCGATCGACCGGCTCATACGGCTCTATTCCCAGACCGAGATCGCGGTGCTGCCCTCCCTGTACGAGGGATTCGGGTTCCCGGCTGCCGAGGCCATGGCATGTGAATTACCGGTGATCACGACCACCGCCGGGGCGCTTCCGGAGGTGGTGGGCGAGCATATGAAGACCGGCTATCTCGTGCCGCCGCGTGACGCCCCGGCCATAGCTCAAGGCATCGACTTTCTGCTGGATCATCCGGATATCCGGAGCACAATGGGCAAAGCGGCCAGGCAGAGGGTTCTGGAGATTTTCACCTGGGAGAGCGCGGCGCGGGAGCTCGTCAACATGTATAGAGAGGTAATTAATGCTTACGGTCGATTTTGACCGGCTTGCAGTCAAGACCGGCGATATCGTTCTTGATGCGGGGTGCGGATTCGGCCGCCATTCCCTGGAGCTTTTATCCCGGGGGGCCGTGGTGTACAGCATGGACCGGGACATGGAAAGCCTCCGAAAGACCCGGTATTCCCTGGCAATGATGAAAAAGGAGCTTCACGTCCGGGACGACCGATACCTGGTTCATTCCGGCGACGCGCTCAATCCCCCCTACAAGGACGAATCCTTTGATCTCATCATATGCTCCGAGGTCATGGAGCATGTCCGCGACGATGATAGGGCATGCAGGGAGCTCGTGCGGGTGCTCAAAAAAAACGGCAGGATAGCCATTACCGTGCCGACCATTTTCAGCGAAGCGCTTTACGATATATTGACCCACGAGTATTTTACCTCCCCCGGGGGGCACATACGGAAATATTTTCCCCAAGAGCTCGCGGCTATGATGGCGCGCAACGGTCTGGTGCTGTATGGCGTCGGATTCAAGCACGCATTTCATACCATTTGGTGGCTGATCCGAAGCGTCGTAGGGCTGCATACAGCGGAACACCCCCTGACTGCCGCATACCATGAATTTCTGCATTTAGGCCTCTATTCAAGACTGATGAGAAGGGTGGAATCTTTTTTTAATTATTTTTTTCCCAAGAGCGTAGTGCTGTACGCGTGGAAAAAGTAGAGCGTGGATGAAGAGGTTACTTTTGTTATTCCTTGCCGTGTCAGTCACCTCCACCCAGGCCGCCGGGGCCGGCAACAGCGCAAAAAAGATATACCTGTTCGGTGATTCGGCAGGAGCGCTCGGCAGGGCGGGGACCGGCGTTTCGTTATCCGGCGCGGACCTGTTTTACCTGAATCCGGCTTCGATCGGCGATCTTGAGAGAGCGGGCGGAAGTCTACAGTACGGAACGCTCCCGCTTCCCACAAAATTCTATAATGGAAATTTGGCTTTCGCCATGCCGACCTCATATGGGGTTTTCGGCGCGTCCGTACGGTATCTGTATATGCCGGGCAGCCAGGATTTTCGCAGCGGATACGGCATTACTGTAGGAATGGGAAAGGACCTGATACCCGAGCTGCTGCTCGGATTTTCACTCTCCTTTTTCACGAGCCCCGCAAACGGAGGGGCGCACTACGCCGGAGGCAATTTCGGGTTCATCTATAAGTTTAAAAGCACCGGGAGCGGATACGGTTTCGGCCTGTTCAACCCGAGGTTGGGTCTTTCGGTGAATTTCGGCTATCCCTTCGGAAGGCGCAGCGATTATGCGGATTTTAATGCCCTAAGCCTCGGATATAGCTTCACCTTTTTCAGCATCAGGAACTTCACTATCGCCTTTTTCAATGACGCAACGGTCCTGAATTACAAGGAATACCCGGTTAAGATCGGGCTTGAGTCCGAGCTTTTCAACATCCTGTGTCTGCGGGGCGGATTCATTATACCGCATGCGTATAACGACGGGGCGTTCACCGCCGGATTAGGGCTCAAGCTCGACACTGAAAACTTCAAGGGATCGCTCAACTATGCCGTCAATTTTTATCCCCGCATGAAGTACGTCCATTATCTGGGATTGACGGGCGAATACGGAACCCTGGACCGGGAACCCCCGGAAACCGGGGTCGCCGTGGAAAGCAGGCATGTATCCCCGAATTATGACGGCATAAAAGATTACGCCCTGCTTCACCTGAACGTGAGGGACCGGAGCAGAATAAAGGGCTGGAGGCTTCAGATTCTCGACGCCTCGGGCAGGATCGTCAAGGATTATTCGATAACCGAAAGGGACATGATTAAAACCCTTGATTTTACAACCTTTTTCAGGAGACTCGTCCAGAAGAAGGAATCGATGGTGGTTCCGGAAAAGGTGATATGGGACGGTACGGATTCGAAGGGCGAGCGCCTTCCTGACGGTAAATATACCTATTCCTTTCACGCGTGGGATGCGCGGGATAACATCTCCGAGATAAAAACCGGGACGATCGTCATCGACACCTCCGCCCCCGAGGTCGCTCTCGAGGCAAGCGACAATCTTTTTTCGCCGAACGGCGACAATAAAAAGGACTTTTTCGCAATAATCCAAAAAGTAAAAACCGCCCCCGGCGACGTGTGGAGCGCGGGGTTTATGGATTCCCCGGCCAAGGTCGTTAAAAGCTACCGGTGGGACGGGAGGGCTGTTCCCGGGAAGGTCATCTGGGACGGGAGGGACGACGGCGGCAATGAGGCGCCGGAGGGCGTGTATGACTATTTCATCACCTGCACCGATGAGGCGGGGAACAGAGCGGCAGCCGGGATAAAGGGGATCACCCTTACCAGAAAATACGAGATAGCCGATATCACCCTGTCATCCGGATATTTTTCATTTATGAAGGATACGCCTCTCAATCTCTTCCCGTATCTGTCCAATTCCCAGGGGCTGGAGGAGTGGAAGGTTACAATACTGAATTCAAAAAGGAACGTCGTCAGGGAGATAGCCGGGAAGAGCGCCTTTCCGAAACTGATCTCGTATGACTGCCGGGACGAGCGCGGTGAAAAATTGGGCGACGGCGTTTATTTTGTGAAGTTTGCCGCCGGTTTCAGGAGCGGCAACGCGCCCGAATCGTTTGAAAAGACGCTTATCATCGACAGCACGCCGCCGAAGCTTTCCGTGTCCCACTCGCCCCGGCTGTTTTCGCCGGACGGCGACGGCGAAAACGATTTTTTAAGGATCAGGCTCTCCGCCGAGGATGCGGCCGGCATAGCGCGCTGGAGTGTAACCATTTATTCCACCGCCGGCGAGGCATTCAAGACCTTTTCCGGCAGCGGAGAGGTTCCGAAAGAGATCCTGTGGGACGGGGCAGGTAAGAATCTGGACGTCGTTGAATCAGCAGCGGATTATCTGGCCGTTCTTGAGGCTGTGGACCTGGCAGGCAACGAGGGAAAATCAGATACCGACCGGATTGAGGTGGATGTCCTCGTCATGGTGACGGAGAGGGGATTGAAGATCCGCATCAGCAACATCGAGTTCCCCTTCGGCAGCGACGAGATAAAGCCCCGGGGCAAAGCCGTTCTCGACCGGGTGTGCGAAATCCTCAAAAAGTATGTGCCATACGACGTCGTCATTGAAGGGCATACCGATGATGTCGGCAAAGAGGACTACAACCTGGAGCTGTCCGAGCGGAGGGCCCGGGCGGTGAACGATTATCTGGTGGGCAGCGGGATACCCACGGACCGGCTCACGTATGTGGGCATGGGAGAGACGGTACCCCTGTATCCGAACGACAGCGACGAGCTTCGTCGGCGCAATCGAAGGGTCGAGTTCCTCCTGATCAAGAAGGACGCGCCATGATGCATCTTGTTTTTACCGACGTTGACGGCACCCTGCTGGATCATGACACCTACCGGTATGATGCGGCGCTTGAAGGAATCTCGATATTGCACGAGAAGGGGATTCCGCTTATCCTGGTCTCGAGCAAAACACTTCCCGAGATGAGCATCCTTCATCACGAGCTGGCATTATCGACCCCGTATATATTTGAAAACGGCGGGGGAATTGTCTGGTCCGGGGAAAACGATTTTGTCGAGCGGTCGGGCAGGGACGTTTCCGAATTAAAGGAGCGGCTTCCCCTGCTCGTAGAGGCGCTGGGCGAGGATGTGGAACTCGTAACCGATATGGACATAGACCGGATAGTACAATCCACCGGCCTCTCGCCGGAGCGCGCCCGCCTGGTTCGGCAGAGAAGATTTTCGCTTCCCTTTATTCTTCCCTCCGGAAGGAAGATCGGCGGAGCCGAGCTGGAAGACCTGAACCGGCATTTACAACCCGCCGGTTATACGGTAACGAAAGGGGGAAGATTTTTTCATTTTTTGTCGATTGATGCGGACAAGGGAGGGGCGGTAAAAAAAGTTATTGAATATTACCGGAAAAAGTGCGGCGATGCGGTGAAGATGATCGGGATCGGCGACAGCGAAAACGACCTGCCGATGCTCGAGGCGGTCGACCTGCCGGTTGTCGTAAAAAGGCGGGAGGGCAGCCATATCCGCACGGGGTTGCCGAACGTTTATGAGACGAAAGAGGTCGGGCCCTCGGGTTTTACCGAGGCGATCAAATTTATATTTAAGGGTAACCATCCAGCTATTTAAAAAATTCTCGCAAAGACGACCTCACCCCCCGGCCCCCTCTCCACATTGGAGAGGGGGAGGTAGCGAGGGGAAGCTAGTTTAGCGGAAACCCTCTCCTTTCTTCCAAGCTTAAACAGGAGAGGGTGCGCGGAGCGCGGGTGAGGTCAGAGGAAGGGTTCTTAGCGTCTTTGCGAGAGATAATTAAATAGATGAATACTTACATTTAAGGAACGGACATGAAACAGCTCTTAAATCTATTGTTGGATCTTTTTGCCTGGGCTCTGAACGCGGTCAAGAGGTTACTGGTTATCGTGTTTGAGAAATTTCTGAATATTAATATCTTCGAAAAGGGGATCGTGATCAATACGCTCCTTGCCTTTGCGGCGGTTATACTGCCGGTGGCCCGGTATTATATATTCGAGCAATATTTTTTCATCAATAATCCGGTCGCGCACTATCTGATCGGCATCGTTTTAATCATGCTGGCGACCGTTTATCTTCCGGGATTCGCGTCCATGCTGGTCCGGATCGCTTTGAACCTTATGTATTGTGCGGGCGTCGTCTATCTACAGATCGCTCATGAGATAAGCAAGGCCCCGTATGAGATAACCGCCGGATATTATTTAAATATAGCGGTTCCGCTCATCTATATCGTGCTGGCGACGGCAAGCGGACTGGGATATCGGAAGGCCTAATTCATCATATCCTCCACATCGATGAGCGGCATGACGCTGATTCCATCTTCAAGCAGATCCTTCACCTCCTCCGAAGACGCCTCGCCGTAAATATTTCGCTCCTCATCAAGGCCGCAGTGGATTGCGCGGGCCATGTCCGTAAAATCTCGGCCCACATTTTCAAAATGGTCTCTCACGAATCGATTAAAGGCCTTGATCGTGTCAAAGAGATTGGGATTCTGTTTTTCGATCTTTGCGGGGTCCGATGATTTTGCCTGTATCGAGCAGCCGGTGTATTTTCTCGTCACCTCCGTGGATTCGCACAGGGGGCATGCTATGAGCTTTCCCTCAAGCTGGGCTTTGAACGCCTGGTAATCCTTAAAGTATCCTTCAAACCGGTGGCACCGGCCGCATTCGAAATCAATCGAGATCATAGCTCCTCTGGGCGATAAAATTTTTTCAGCAAGGGGAATCTTTTGATTACAGACGGGCCGGCCATCGGATAAATTGCAAATATTTTTTCCTTTTTCCGGAATACATATACGCCGAACGGCTCCTTCAATATGCTCGTGATATGATAAAACGCCACCATCTCCGCAAGGTCTTCGGCCCAGGACATGCTTCCATACAGCGAGACGAAGGGGGAGCGGGCCAAATCTTCGTACACCGCAACCGCCTCCGAGATTTTCAAGTCAGGCTTGCCGATATGATAGAACGACACGCGGTTTGAAAATATAAAATGCGCTTTTGAAGCGCTGTATCCCCGCCAGTAGTCTTCGGTAAACTCAGTTTCAGATTTTTCTTTTTTCGCGTATCTTCTATAGGATTCATCAACATAGGGGGTGATGTTCAAGACATAATCAACCGCATGGGTCGACTCATGCAGGAGTATGTAATAAAACCCCGGGTATTTTGTCCCGCAATCGACGTCTATCCTGATGGAAGAATCGTCGTTGATAAAGCAGGTTTTTTCTTTTTCAGTGAGCAGGCCGGAGATTGTTTTTTTAAGGGAGGAGGGATTAAATACCAGAAAAACAAATACCCTGCCGTCCCGGTCCATGACCCATTCGCACAGGCCGTTCCCGGTGAAATTTTTGATAAAATAGACTCCGATAAGCCGTTTCTCGAGCACTTCCCTGTTAAGCTCGGGCAGGAGCGCGAATCCCTTTTCCATGGCGTGCTTTTCCCTTTTCCCCGGAAGATACGGCTCATAATCGCTCCGGCTGTCGAGTTTTTTCAAGTAATCAAGGACAAGGGGAGGCGGCATACTCACGCGCGATATGAATGAAGAATTTTTATCAAACCGATAACTATCGAGCCGGTGTATTTTGTCAGGACCGCCCGGCGGACGACATTCGGAGATCAAGGCGATTCCCGCACAAATAAATATCAATAAAGATAAAAATTTTCTTGCTTCCATGATCACTCTTTACGGTATCATACACACTATAGGCGACGGCAGGAATTAAATCAATTCACTTTTTTGTAACAAAAAATTATGAAAATTCTTCAGATTTTATTGTATACTATCAGAGGAGGCCACTATGGCGAAACACCAGTTCCAGACAGAGGTCAACCAGCTTCTCCATCTCATAATCCATTCGCTCTATTCCCACAAGGAGATCTTTTTGCGGGAGCTCATATCCAACGCCTCAGACGCGCTGGACCGGCTCAAGTATCTCACCCTGACGGACGAGAATTACAAGAGCATCGATTTTGATCCCCGCATCGACGTATATTACGACGACAAAAAGGGAAAGACCCTCACCATAGCGGACGGCGGGATCGGCATGTCGGAAAAGGAGCTCGAGGAAAACCTGGGCACCATAGCGCAGTCGGGCACACAGGGGTTCGTGCAGCAGCTTACCGGGGACGCGCGCAAGGATTCCAACCTTATCGGCCAGTTCGGGGTCGGATTTTACTCTTCTTTTATGGTGGCGGAGAGGGTTGAGGTTACGAGCAGAAAGGCGGGAGAGGACAAGGCGCACCGGTGGACGAGCGACGGCAAGGGCGAGTTCGATATCGAGGAGGCCGAGCGCGATTCGTACGGCACCAGCGTGATTCTCTATTTGAACAAGGAGGGGAAGGAGTACGCGGACCGGTGGCGGATAGAATCGATCGTAAAAAAATACTCCAATCATGTTCCGTTTCCGATATACCTCCATTACGAGGGGACCCGGTTCGAGGGCGAGGGGGACAAAAAGCAGGAGGTGAAGGAGCAGAAGGTCGAGCAGATAAACAGCGCCTCCGCCCTGTGGAAGCGTCCGAAGCAGGAGCTTACGGACAACGACTACAACGAATTCTATAAGTCGATAGCGCACGACATGGACGAGCCGCTCATGCGGATCCACACGCATGCGGAGGGTAAGATCGACTACACCACCCTCTTCTTCATTCCCCAACGGGCGCCCTTTGACCTGTTTCGGGCCGACTACAAGCCGGGCGTGAAGCTGTACGTGAAGCGGGTCTTTATAACCGACGACGACAAGGAGCTCATGCCGGTGTACCTCCGGTTCGTGCGGGGCGTGATCGACTCCGAGGACCTGCCCCTTAACGTGAGCAGGGAGATATTGCAGCAGAACCCGGTCCTGACAAAGATCAGATCGTCGTCCGTGAAGCGGATACTGGACGAGCTCTCAAAGCTGCAGAAGGACGACCGCGACAAGTACAACGCCTTCTACAAAGAGCTCGGCATACCGGTCAAGGAGGGCCTGTACCAGGACTTTGAGAACCGGGACAAGCTTCTCGACCTGGTGATGTTCAAATCGAGCAAGGTGGAGGGATACACGGCATTGGCGGAATATAAAGGCCGCATGCTCCCGGACCAGGACGCTATTTACTACATAACCGGCGCGAAGGAGGAGAATCTGCGGAACTCGCCGCTTCTCGAGATGTACCGGAACCGGGAGATCGAGGTCCTCATCATGGACGACGAGATCGACGAGATCGTGATCGCGGCGGCGTCCCAGTACAAGGACACCAAGCTCAAATCCGTGAACCGGAGCGACGCTGCCGAGAGCCTCAAGACCGAGGAGGACAAGAAGAGGGAGAAGGAGATCGAGCCGCTCGTCAAAAAGATCAAAGACGCCCTGGGCGAGCGGGTGAAGGACGTGCGGGCGAGCGCGCGCCTGTCTGACTCGCCCTCCTGCATCGTGGCCGACGAGAACGACCCAACGGTGCAGATGCAGCATATACTCAAGGCCATGGGCCAGAAGAACATCCCGGACTTCAAGCCGATCTTGGAGATAAACCCGGAGCACGAGATCATCAGGAAGCTCGGCGGAGCCGAGGACCCGAAGACCGTGGAGGATATAAGCTGGCTCCTGTTCGAGCAGGCCCTGCTCATCGAGGGGGTGGAGCTCGCAAGCCCGACCGAGTTCGTGAAGCGGCTGAATAGGGTGATGGGGAGGGCGCTGTGATGGATTAATTTTATCTTTAATTCTGCTTGACGTTACTAATGTATATCGTCATTATTGTTTAATGATCAAATCTTTTCATTCTAAAGAAACAGAAAAAATCTGGCATGGTGAAATTTCGAAGAGATTACCTTTTGAAATTCAACAAAAAGCCCGAATGAAATTAAGAATCTTGAACAATTCAATTGATTTACAGGACTTAAGAATACCTCCAGGAAACAGACTTGAAACTTTAAAAGGAAAGAGAAAGGGTCAACTTAGTATCAGGATAAATGATCAATGGCGTATCTGCTTTGATTGGATTGAAGGTCATGCTTATAATGTTGAAATAGAAGATTATCATTAATAATGAATATTAAGGGGCAAATTATTATGAAACGTTTAGCCAATATACATCCGGGCGACATTTTAAAAGATGAATTTTTAGAACCTATGCATATAACAGCATACCGTTTATCAAAAGAAACAAATATCCCGCAGACCCGGATATCAGAAATATTAAAAAAGAATCGCAGAATTTCAGCCGATACTGCTCTTCGTTTCAGTAAATTTTTTGGGAATTCACCTGAATTTTGGCTCGGTTTGCAAAATGATTATGATTTAGAAGAAGAAAAGAATAAAATCGGCAAAGACCTGGAAAAAATTCATACTTTAGATCATTTACAGGCGTCTTAATTTTTTGTGAGTCGTACATAAAACGGGAGAAGGATTTAATATCAATCAATATGAGCGAAATATAGAAATGAACAAACGTCATTTTGTGAAATATATCCATGAAGGCGAGTATGTGGCTGAAGTCGACGTTGAGCTGATCGACACTGCGGAGGGATGGGCTCCCTATCTTTCGCTGGATGATGCCGAAAAGCTCGATGAGGTCCGCATAGCCCTGCGGAGCGGCGATCTGAAGGCGAGGATGGCATCCTCGCCTTCGGGCTACATCTTTTTTTCCGCCAACCTTCCGGCATTGTATTTATGAATGATACTGGATATCAACGTCTGGTAAGGAATTCCCTCTAAAACGGCTCTGCGCTGAATATCGGCAAGATCTTTTGCGGATATGCGGATATTGATTCTCCTGTCTTTTTTAAGCTGCGCTTTTGCATAGAGCTGATACCGTTTCGTTTCGTCTTTAATAGTACCTCTCGAATGCCATTCCCCGGCCTCGAAAGATTCGAGAAGCTCTTTTTCGTATTTATCTAATTTTTCCCGTTTCTGCATGATTTACTTCCTAGATTTCAGGTATTTTTTTGTCGCTTTTCTACTTTTGAAAATAGTAATTAACGTAATTTGATTCTCAGTTTCCTTAAACGGCACAAGATATATATACTTGTTCATCTCAATAACAAAGATTGACTGATCCGGATACTTGTTATTGTCGATCACATCCATAAGATGACCGGCGCTCAGATAATATACAATTTCCTCAAATGAAATACCGCGAAGCTTTTTCAGGGTTTCATTTTTTTTCGTATCCCAGGAATATGTTTTCATACTACATTGTATGCCTAATGTAGTAAATTTTCAAAGCTGAGTCAAATATAAAATATTTTTCAGCCTCTGCGCCTCCCACCTTGCAAAGGGGTTAATTTCTACCCACATTTGCGGGTAGAAGTCAGATGCTCATCAAGGGGATGGGGAGATCGCGAGTCGACAGATTTTGTGAAACGACTGAAAAGAGTCATGAGTAAGGCTTTATGTTGCATTGCTTTAATAAATATTGACATAAGCTGGCGTTCAATGTATAATTGAAATGATTCAATATCACTAGTCAATATGAGCGAGATATTTAATCGTATCGTTCAATTAATCAACCGGAGGGAAATACGTATTTCGGCGCACGGGTATGATGAGATCATAGTTGACAACATTTTCGTCAGAGATATACTTACCAGTGCTCCAGACGCATACGTGATAGAGGATTATCCTGATTTTCCAAAAGGACCGTGCGTGCTGGTGTTGCAGAAGGATGGAGAGGGTAATCCCTTACATGTCCTCTGGGGGATCCCCAGAGGAAGATCGACACCTGCGGTTCTGATAACCGCGTATCGGCCTGACCCGTATCTATGGCACGATGATTTCATGAGGAGGAAAAAATGAATAAACGTCATTTAGTGAAATATATCCATGAAGGCGAGTATGTGGCTGAAGTCGACGTTGAGCTGATCGACACCGCGGAGGGATGGTCTCCCTATCTTTCGCTCGAGGACGCCGATAAACTCGACGAGGTCCGCATGGCCCTGCGGAGCGGCGATTTGAAACAGGCCTCCCGGCATTCACGCATTTACCGGATGACGCCGATCCCGGTATGACGTGATTACATGTCCGAGTTCGTGAGCGGCTGAACCGGGTCGCGCTATATCTTTTTTTCTTGCAGCTTTCAGGTATTGTATTTATGAATGATACTGGATATCAGCGTCTGGTAAGGAATTCCCTCCAAAACGGCTCTGCGCTGGATATCCTCCCTCCACGAAGGGGACCGCTCTTATCTTCCCCCCTTCGTAAGCTAATCATTACCCACATCTCATTCTCTCATGCCCCCCAACCCCCCGGCTGATCGTGTCCCACAATTTTTTACTGGACACTGGGGAGGATAGGGAATAGAATGACTGCATGAAGATATGTGGTCAAGAGTTT